>JBEPVT010000197.1:0-3486 GCA_041690895.1 Gammaproteobacteria bacterium | reverse complement strand
TCGAGCTTATGTGCCCATCCCCGTTATGTGGCTGAGGGGGATTGGACGAAGACTTTGCTCGGGCGGTGCGCGGGCTTGTGGACACATAATTAGTTACAGAGAGTTGAGCCAATGGAGCAGGGATTTATCGTCCTTCCAGACTGCCCGATGGCGGCTTCCCACCGAAGTGTCAGAGCCCAGTTCACAATGGCGCAGCGCTTCGGTTTTGGCTCGTAGCATCAGCTCGGCGTATCGATTGGTGGTATCTAAGCTGACATGTCCGAGCCATCCGCGTATGACGTTGACCTCAACGCCGGACTCCAGCAAGTGGGTGGCGGCGGTGTGGCGAAACAGATGCGGACTCACGCGTCTTGGCGGCGGACCTTCGGTATCCCATGCGGCGGCATGACGGCGGATGATTTTGTAAATCCCGAACCGCGTTAACGGTTGACCGCGCCGCGCGCAAAATACGGGGCCTGTTGCGGGAGGCTTGCGTTCTGCGAGTAGCTGTTGGAGATGCTTGACGGTCTCGTCCCAGAGCGGACAGATGCGCCACTTGTCGCCCTTGCCGTGCAGGCGCACTTTACAGGGCGCCAAGAAATCCAGATGTTCGACTCGAAGATCGACGACTTCTTGAGCGCGGGCGCCGGTATTGTAGAGGAAGAGAACCAAGGTCCGGTCACGTAGGGCGAAATGCCCATGCCTGGGCATAGAGCGCAGCAGCGCGGTCATCTCCTCGCGCTCAAGATAATGGGTATCGGGAAGCGGTGTTCGCTTCACTGGAATCGCTGCGATCTGCTGGCACACTGCGAGCATATCGGGCACGCGAACAGCGAGATATGAGAAGAATGTGTTCAACGCCGCGCGCCGTTGGTTGCGGGTACGCGGCGAATTGCCGCGTTCGTGCTCGAGATGCTTAAGGAAGGCGAGCACCGAATCGAGCGTGAGGTCTTCGAACGCTAGCCTGGCGATCGGTCGGTGCCTGTGATTGGCGAGGAAGCGCAGCAATAGGCTCATGGTGTCGCGATAGCTGCGGATCGAGCCCAGGCGCAAGCCCTTCTGCACGGGCAGGTAATCGGTGAAAAACGACTGAACGAGTTGACCAAGTGGAGGCATCATGCGAGTCCCTCCCGCAGTGTGGTGGCGGCAAAGGCCTCGAAGCGCTGATTTGCCAAGTCCAAGAGTTCCGGCGTCGTTGTCAGGTAGACGGCCGTCGAGTTGATATCGACGTGTCCCAAGAAGGTGGAGAGAATGTGCAGACGCGCCTGCGGATCACCGCCGTCTCGATACCAGCGGGCGAGCGTCCCCACAGCGCAGGAATGCCGTAAATCATGAAGTCGTGGTGGAGAGATGCCTGGAGGGATCGTGAGACCAAGACTCGGTACCAGATGATGGAAGGCAAGACTGACGGTGCCTGGATTTATTGCCCGACCGCCGCGCAACCGAAATAACGCGGTCTCTGAATCGGTGCTGCCGTACAGTCCGGTTTTGCAGCGAGCGAGATGCCGAAGGAGAAGCGCTTCGAGCTTCGGACCGAAGGGTACCAATCGACTCTTATAGAACTTGGTCTCGCGGACGACGAGTACGCGGCGCTCGAGGTCCACGTCCTTGATGCACAATCGACAGACTTCCCCGACACGCAGCCCCAAGCCGTAGAGAACGGCGAACATGACATGATAGGTGTTGCCGCGTTCGATCGTGCCGCCCCGGTCGGCAAGGGATCTGGCGGTCGCCAACAACCGCCGCGCGGCGGCTTGATCGAAAATGAACGGTGATCGCTGGTAGCGTGATCGGCGCGGTGGGGACTGGAGCGGGGTTTGAGACACCTTGCCGTGGCTGACCAAGTATGCGAACAGCCGGTCCACCGTGCAGCGCAGGTGGTTATAGCTTCGGGGTCGTGATCGCGGCCGGGACGCCAGAAACTCATCGATTAAGGCCGGAGTCACCTGCTCAAGTGCGAGCACTTGACGTTCGAGTAGGAAGTCGTCAAGGAGTCGGAGCGACTTCTCCTCGACATCGAAACGGCGACCCGTGGATCGCTTATGCGCAAGGAAGTGTTCGATGTCGGAACCGAGAAAACTGGTGAAGCCGTGACGCGCTCTCATAGCACTTCCTCCCCGTCGCCAAGCGCCACCGTGCGCAATCGTTCGATGGCGACCTTGGCGTAGATCTGCGTTGAGGACGCGTTGCGATGGCCGATGTAATCGCCAATGTGCTTGAGAGAGAAGTTGGCATCGACGAGGCGCTGCACGCAGCTGTGTCTGAGTGTATGAGATCCGGGGCGCGGCACCTTGATACCAGCCTTGCGAATATAGAACGTCGCGCGAACTGTGATGGCCGCCGAGCTAATCGGAGCATATGGCGCCAGAGTGCGAAAAAATACGTGTCGATCGGTCGTCGCTGGGCGAGCGTTCTTCAGGTAATCGATGATCGCTGCGCCCACGGCTGGCGCCAACGGATAGGTCGTCGTATTGCCGGCCTTGCGCTCGCGAACTTTGACGCGATCATTACGCCAATCGATATCATCGAGTTTAAGGGCGGCGACCTCGCAGGCGCGCAGTCCATAGGTTGCCAGCATCGCCAGCATTGCAAAATCGCGCTTGCCGGAAATCGAGCGCCGATCAATACCGGCGAGGACGTGCTCAACTTGATCCCAGCTGATGGAGCGCGGAATCCCAGAATGCCGAAAGTGTTGAGGAAACTCGACCAGTGGACTCAGGTCTTTGGTGATCACCCCCTCGCGGTGCAGGTAGCGCAGAAACACTCGCAACGTGCCGCACGCGTTGCGCAGGCTGGACCACGCAACTCGCGGGCCATACTCGGCGGTGAAACTGCTCAAGATCAATGGTGTCACGCGCGAAACATCGCGCACACCGATCCGTTCGATATGAGCAGCGAACCGCCGCAGATGGAACTGATATTGGCGGATCGAGGCTGGTCGAAGCCCCTTCTCATCCTTGAGGTACTGGAAAAATCGAGGAGCCTGAAGCTCGAAGGGGTTGTCTGGTAGATGCGGACGGCCGCGGCTCAGGTAACCCGGGATCGCCTGACGTAGCAACCCACGGACGGTGTTGCGAGCGAAGTCGACAATCTTCTTGCGAGCCGCAGCCTTAGCCTTGGGATCTCCGCGACCAGCCGCCCACGCCTGTGCAAATGCCTCAACGTGATCGGGCAGATGCGGCACGTCGGTGGCACCGTGGCTCTTGGCAAACTCGGCGAAAGCTACCGTGACAGGCACTTGGCGCAGCACCGTGCGTTGCGAATACCTCTGCGACGACAGCCATGTAGCGTATTGCTCGATAGCATTGGCAATCCAGCAGCGGCGAATGCGGTCGATGGTCTCGGGACGAATGTAGTACTTCTCAAGCATGGACAATCTCCGATTAGAAAATGGGAGATCACCATGCCATCGTCTTCCGTTATGTGTCGTCAGCGACTACGAAATCTCTGGAAATCAAGACAATAGGCTCTGTTAGCCACATAACGGGGATGGGCACATAAGCTCGA
>JBEPVT010000196.1:0-3673 GCA_041690895.1 Gammaproteobacteria bacterium | reverse complement strand
GTCCTCAACCCTCTGAAAGAGGGTAAGTGGCTGCGCGCTTCGACCATCAAAGTCGTGAATCGCCAGACCGTGCATCACATTCTGACCGGCTACCTGGCCGAAGTGCCGGGACCGGGGCAAGTGGCCAATGAAAGCAAATGGGGCACATCCTTGGGAGGCTACGCGGTTGGCGCCGAGTCTTTCGTCGAGCCGGCGAACACCGGCGCCTACCTGCCTGCGGGCGGGGCCGTGGGCTTTCAGGTGCACTACACTCCGTACGGCCAGCAGGTCACCGAGCACTCGAAAATCGCATTGTATTTCTACAAGAACAAGCCGAAGTACGTGATGCGCAACTCAGTCGTCCTGAACGCCAACATCGTGATTCCCGCGAACAAGGAGAGCACCGAGCTGCAGGCGTATATTGATGTGCCCAAGGACATGATGCTGTACGGGGCGTTCCCGCATGCCCACTACCGCGGCGCGTCCTCGCAGTTCTTCCTCGTGGAAGAGGACGGCAAGAAGACCTTGCTCGTGTCGCTGCCGCACTACGACTTCAACTGGCAGCGCGAATACAACTTCGTGCAGCCGGTCAAGGTTCCCGCAGGATCGAAACTGCTGGCGGTGTATACCTACGACAACTCTGTGAGAAATCCGGCCAATCCGGATCACAATCGCGTTGTGCCGTGGGGCGATCAGTCGTTCGATGAAATGCTTTACACCGCATTCCATTACGAGTGGAGCGGTGAAACCTCGGACAAGATGGATCAGTTCGCGTCCTACGATAAAGCGCTGAATGACAATCGCCTGTTCGGCATGTTGGACACCAAGATGAACGGCAAGCTGGACATGTCGGAATTGACCGGCCCGATCGGCAAGCAGTTCGCGGATGCCTTCGCCAAGATCGACACCAACCATGACGGCTTCATTGAGCCCAATGAGTTGGCGGCTGCCCAGGCAACCGCGCAGAAGCGTCGCCAGCAGGCGTCGCAGCAGCAGGGCCAGGCTCCTGCGCAAGCGGTGCCTGAGAAGACCGGAGGCGGCCAGTAGCACCCTCGTGACGCCCGTGTTGTTTTCCTTTGATGCGTTGAAGGGAATCGCACGGGCCGCCTCATTCATTTCGATCGCGGTTGCCGGCATCGGCGTGGCCGGCACGGGCACATCTGCAGTTGCGCATGCCACAGGCTTCAGCCGCGTCGAAGTCGGCGCGCCGGCACCATCGTTCACCGCCAAGGGTGCCGATGGAAAACAACACAGTCTGCGCGATTACGCCGGCAAGCTGGTTGTCTTGGAATGGACCAACCCCGTCTGCCCCTTCACTGCTGTGAAATACAAGAGCGGAGCAATGCAATCCCTGCAGCGTTACGCAGCTTCGGGGCAAATAGTGTGGCTTTCAATTGATACTGCCTCGCCCGACAAGGCGGGATATCTGACCCCAGCGGCAGCCCGCGCGCGCGTTGCGCAAACCCAAGCAGTGATCACGGCCTTCCTATTCGATATCGATGGCAAGATCGCCCGCAGTTACGGCGCCAAGACGACACCGAGCTTCTTTGTGATCAATCGCGACGGCCAGCTCGCTTACGAAGGCGCTATGGATGATCAAGTCTTCGCAGATCAGGGTGAGGGACGCCTGTACGTCAAGGCAGCGCTGGATGATCTGGTTGCCGGCCGCCAGCTCCAAAAAACGCAAACTCAGCCTCAGGGCTGCGCAATAGAATATTAGAACGATGCGACTGGTCGGCAAAAGCGCAGCGTCCGCGCGCCGGGTCGACACGGCGGGAAAATCACGCCGCGAGCAATTGCTTGACCAAGCGGCACGTGAACTTAATTCCAAGGGCATCTCGATGACCTCCTTGACGGACGTCGCAGACAAGCTGGGCTTCTCGCGTGCCTCACTGTACTACTATGTCGAGGATCGGCAGGACCTGATGTTTCAGGTCTATTTGCGTTCATCCGAAATCATGGCGCGCCGCCTTGAGGAAGCCACTCAATCCGGCGGCGGTACGCTGCAAGTACTCGGCAACTTCATTTCCAGGACCTTAGATCCGACGGAGCCGGAGCTCGCCGCCTTGAGCGAAATCGGTCTGCTTGAACCGGCAGCTCGCGAAACGGTGCTTGGCATATTCGCCGCGGTCGTCGCGCGTCTTGCAAGCTTGCTCGAAGCGGGAGCCAAGGCCGACCGCATTCGCTGTTGCGATTTCGAAATTGTAGCGCGCATCATCATCAGCATTATTCATTCGATACCGCTGAACTCGCCTCTGGCTGAAGCCCTGCGCGTGAGCCGCCATGAGATCATTGCCGCTGCCAAGGATATCCTCGCGGCTGGCTGGGCCGCCGATCGCAAGCGCGAGGTGAATCCGGCGCCGATCGATTTCGCGCCGCTGCTGACTCAAAGCGGCGGCCTATTCGACCGCGGAGCGCAATTCGACGCGAAACGCGAGAAGATTCTCGCGGCGGCTTCGCAGCTGTTCAATCGCAGGGGCGTCGACACAACATCACTGGACGACATCGCTGCTGCCGTGGGCGCGACCAAACGAACGCTTTATCACTATGTCGGCGACAAGCAGACCATACTCTCGGCTTGTTACGCTCGAACTGACCGGATTTTTTCGTTCATTCGCGAGCAGGCCGCGGCGCAGGGAGGCTCGGCCATCGATACGCTGATCGCGGTACTGCGCGCCAATTCAATCTCGCATCAGCGCGACGATATCGAGCCGCTGCGCGCATCGACGGGCTACGATTCTTTGAGCGAAGCAGAAAAGATACTTGCGACCGAGCGCGGCAGGGTGCTTGTGCAGGCCTATCGCGCGCTGTGTCGAGACGCGCACACCGAGCGCTCCATGCGCGATGTGAGCCGGGATTGCCTGTTGCTGTTCATGCGCGGCGCCGGCAGTTGGCTCGCCAAAGGGCTGGTTCGCGGCGATGATCAGCGCAAAGCACAAATCGCTGCAGAGATCGCGGACCTTTTGCGGCTGGGCTTAAATCCTCTCTAGCTTATTTCGCGCTGATAACGATGAATTCCACCGCCGGCGGCGCCAGCGCCGACTGCAAGCGTATGCTCGGACCCGTCTGAATGCTTTGATCCAACAGCACAAAGTTATTTGAAGCGCTGATTCGATAGCGCTTAACTTGGTACTTTCCCGCCGTCGGCAAGCTGATCGTCGCGTCGTATCCGGCATTGTCGTGATATTGGATTGCGCGCCGCTCAGGAAGGGTCGTGTCCCAGTTGTCGCGCGGAGTCAGGTATTTCGCTGGAATTTGATAATTGCCGATCAGCACTTGAATGAGGCGCAGGTCGTGCGAGCGGCCGGCGACCATTGCGAAGCCCGAATCATCGCCGCCGCTGGTTCGAACCAAAACCGGAGTGCTCTTCAGCGCCCCGAAAGCGCTGAGTGCAGAGTCCACCGGATTCGCTTGAGCGCCGACGGCAGGCATGGCTGCATCGGCGCGATGATAAGTTTGCGCGTCGATGGGGCCTCCCAACATGTAGATGAGCGAGCACGCGGCAAATGCTGCAAGGTCCGCCTTCGATGAGTCCTGATCAGCCGGATCCACATTCCACTCGTCCAAAACGTTTCTGGCTGAGCCGAATCCGTGCGCGTCAAGAATAGTGCGCAGCTGCCGCGCGATCGTTACAAAAAGAGGCTCTTCCGGTTTAAGTGTGGGTAAAAATGGGCTCTCGATCAAGCGGCGAGGC
>JBEPVT010000195.1:0-3821 GCA_041690895.1 Gammaproteobacteria bacterium | reverse complement strand
ACTCGGTGTTGAGATAACGCGGATGGTTGGGTTCGCGCAGCGGAAAGCCGAAATCGTTGATGGTGAAGACGTCTTCGAGCAGCTCGGAGCGGACGTTGTTGCGGATGCCGCCGGTCTGTCGGCCTGGATCGAGTGCGTGGGCGAGGGCGTTGGTACGGATGTAGAAGTCGTGATCGTCGCTCGACTCGTTGATACGGACGCCCCACAGAATAACGGAGGGATGGTTCCAGTCGCGGGTGACCATGCGGCGAACGTTGTCGACGGCGATGTTCTTCCAGGCTGCATCGCCGATGTGTTGCCAGCCGGGAATCTCTTCGAGCACAAGCAGGCCAAGCTCGTCGCAGGCGTCGAGGAAGTGCGGCGACTGCGGATAGTGGCTGGTGCGCACGATGTTGCAATGCATGTCGTGGCGCAGAACGTAGGCATCGCTGCGCTGTCCGCGCCCGGCCATGGCCTGACCGACCCAGGGAAACATCTGGTGGCGATCAAGCCCGTGCAGCTTGATGACCTTGCCGTTGAGCGAGAAGCCGTGGTCGGTGAAGTTCGCCTCGCGGAAGCCGATGCGTCGTGTCATGCTGTCGATCTCGCGGCCGTCGTCGAGCAGCGTGACGTGAACGGTGTAGAGCTTGGGGCTGCGCAACTCCCACAGGTCGATGCCGCCGAGGTTGGTAAGGCTGATGGTGTGCGCGGGCTTGTCGGCATCGTTGAAGGGCTCTGCGCCCTTGGCCTGGCCTGCGTCGGAGGCGAGCATTGTTGCCGTTACGTCGGGTGTGGCGATGTCTTCGGTTGCGTGGGCTACGACTCGGTTGCCATCGCGCAGTTCCACGCGGGCGCTGAGCTTGCCGGGCTTGGCGGCGGCGGAGCGGTTGAGATAGATGTGGGTGTCTACCTGCGGCGCGGAGAGGACGTTGATGGTCTGCGCGTAGACGTTGTCGAGCGCGAGTTGCGGCACTACGCGCACGAAGACCTCGCGATACATGCCGCCGAAGGTAAGGTAGTCCACGTCGCCGCCGAAAGGGGGAATGTCCTTGCGCTCCGAGCTGTCGAGCGCGACGGCGAGGACGTTCCGGCGGCCGTGATCGATGTGGTCGGTGATCTCGAAGGAGAACGGCGTGTAGCCGCCGCGGTATTCGCCCAGCCGCTTGCCGTTGAGGTAGACGGTGCTGGCGATCATGGCGCCGTCGAAGTCGACGAAGACGCGCTTGCCGGCGGTGCTGGCGGGGAGCTTGAGGTCGCGGCGATAGAGCGAGGTGAAGCAGTAATCCTGCTCATTGAAGGCATGCCAGGGCAGTGGGACGTTGCTGTGCGGCAGAATGACCGACTCGAAGTGCGCGTCGTTGAAGGTGCGTGCGGTGGCCGCTTCGGAGAAGGTGCGGCTGTAGCGCCAGCCGCGGTTGATGGGCATCACCTCTCGCCCGTTGCGCGTCGTCTGCGCAAATCCTGTGCCGATCACTGCACTACCCGCTGCCAATGCTCCCGCTTTTAGAAACTCACGACGATCCATTCTGCCTCCGCATTTTGTGTCCCGAATGATTCTACTCATCTCGTTCAGAAATGGCATTCCGGGATATGCATTTCATCGAGCACCGCGTCTTTTGCGGGTCTATTCCCGTCTCGTCTGGAGTAGTATCGCTATGTCAAATCACGTTTCTCATCCGAGGCAACGAAGGTGGAATTGAAAATGGTACTCAACACAATAGTTCGCGGGGTATCGAGCCGCAGGATCGCTCCAGGCCTGCTCTCCGGCAGCTTTGCGGCTGCAATCTTCTGCCTCGCAACAATGTCCCCACTTTCCGCGCAGCAGCTTGCAGTCTCTGCCCATCCGCTTGCAGTCGATGCGCCGCAGCCTAGTCCCGTAGCTTCGGGGCAGCAGATCACCGCCTACTCCCGTGTTGCGCAATCTGCCCCCCAACCCACCGCACGGCCGCATAAGCCGGAAGAGCCAGCGGTCCCGAAGTTCCAAACTCTCATCGTCGGTATCGACCACCGCAACACCACCAGCCTCGATGGAGACTGGCACTATCTGGTGGATCAGGCGCCATTCCGCGCGCTGTATACGGGCAGCGGCATGATCAACGATCACGGTTATGCGCTGAACACACATCCTAATATCGACAGCGGAGCGCACAACGACGAGTACGACTTCGCCACTGCGCCGACGCTCAAAGTTCCCGGCGACTGGAATACGCAGGTTCCGACGCTCTTCAGCTATGAGGGCGTGGTGTTTTATGAGCGCGACTTCAACGCGCAGCCGAAGCCCGGCATGCGGACCTTCCTGCACATCGGCGCGGCGAATTATCGCTCGCATGTGTGGGTCAACCAGAAGCGCGTCTGCGATCACGAAGGTGGATTTACGCCGTTCGATTGCGAAGTGACCGCAGTGCTGCATTCGGGGTCGAACTTTGTCGTCATTGGCGTCGATGCGACGCGGCTGGTCGATGGCATCCCGTCGGTCGGCTATGACTGGTACAACTACGGTGGGCTTACGCGTGACGTTTCGCTGCTTACGGTGCCTGCGGCGTTTATTGACGACTACGACGTTCATCTGGCGCACGGCACCGCGTGGGTGCCCGGCAATACAGAGCTGACTGGCTACGTGCATGTGCTCGACGCGCCCGCCGGTACGCCGGTGACGCTCGACATTCCGGAAGCCGGTATCTACGCTGCGTTGACAACCGGTGCGGATGGCCAGGCCACCTTCGATGTGAAGGCGAAGAAGCTAGACCTGTGGTCGCAGGAGACGCCCAAGCTCTATAAAGTAGCGCTGGCATCAGGGGCTGGCGAGCAGCAGGATAAGGTCACCGACGACATCGGATTTCGCGATGTCCGCGTGGATGGAACGCGGATTTTGATCAATGGCAACGCGGTATTTCTTCAGGGCATTAATGCGCATGAGGAGGCTCCGGTGGTGGGTGGGCGCGTCATTAACCAGGCGGAAGTGAATACCATCTTCAGCTACGTCAAGGACCTGCACGCAAACTTCATTCGGCTGTGTCATTATCCGCAGGATGAACGGATGGAGCGCACGGCCGATCGCGACGGCATCATGCTCTGGTCGGAGATTCCCAACTGGCAGGGCATCTCCTGGAATAACCCTGAGGTCTATGCCAAAGACATCAACATGCTGAAGGAGATGATCCGCCGCGACCGCGACAAGGCATCCATCATTATGTGGTCGCTCTCCAATGAGACAGACGGGAAGAGCGCAATCCGCACCAAGTTCCTTAGCGATATGGCCACAGAGTCTCGGTCGCTCGACCCCACGCGTTTAGTCACCTCTGCCCTGAATTCGGCGCGGGATGGCAGCGCGGCTTCCATTGCGAACGACCCTCTCGCCGATGCCCTCGACGTTGTCGGAGTCAACAATTACATCGGCTGGTACAACGGAAAACCTTCGGATGCGGACACCATGACATGGACACTTCCGAACAAGCCGATCATCATGAGCGAGTTTGGCGCGGAGGCCAAGTACGGCAACCACGGCTCCATCACGCAGCGCTGGACCGAGGAGATGCAGGCCGATCTCTACAAGCAACAGTTGATTATGTTTGCCAAGATTCCCCAACTGCGCGGCATTACACCGTGGGTGCTGTTCGACTTCCGCTCGACCACGCGCAACATCCCCAAGCTACAGGACGGCTACAACCGCAAGGGACTCTTCTCTGAGTTGGGCCAGAAGAAGCAAGCCTTCTTCGTACTGCAAAAGGCGTATGAAGACCACACTGTAGGCAAACCGGAGTGAGAGCCGGCGAGTCGCCGCGAAGGAATCAGGCGCAGCCGCACGATTCGCGAAGGATGAGTTCTGTGGGCAGGACAATCGA
>JBEPVT010000194.1:0-3841 GCA_041690895.1 Gammaproteobacteria bacterium | reverse complement strand
GGCCCCCCAACCCAAAATCAAACCCCCGCCGGGGCCCCATAAAAGAAAAACCCCCAAAACACACCCCCCCCCCCCGGCCTACCCCGGGCCCGCTGCTCCTATCCATTACGGCAGATATTCCTTCGGCAGCGGCGCTGAGGCCGATTCGGCCTGCCACATGATGCCCATCACTCGCCAGCCGCCGGCTTCTTTAATCGCCTGAATGCTGTTGATGCCGCGAGCGACTTGCTTGCCCTCGCTGCGCAGCGCGTACGTGCTCCACAAGTGGACGATGTTCCCGTACTGCTGAGTGTGAAACTTCAGTTGCTTCTCTTCGAGCGTCGCGTGGCCGCGGGCTTTGACGCGCGCTATCCAGTCGTCCAAAGTCAAAATTGTGTAGGCCGGCGTGCCGTCCGCGCCGACTGAAACGACGATCAGGCGCGCCTCGGGAATCAACAGGGCCTTCATGCAGGCACGGTCCTTGTCTGCGGGTCCCGTGATGGCCGCATCAATGGCGGCGGGGATTGCCCCTGGCTCTGCCGGAAGCGGACACGCTGCATCCGGCGCTTGCGCCATCGCCTTGCCGGCCAGCGCGCCGACCAGCAACGTCAATGAAAATAAAATCCGCGGCATTTTTTTGCCTCCCCTGGTACGAATTGATCGAGCGATGATAGCACCGGCGATCGCTTCTGCTGCCGGCTTAGGATCGCCTAAGAAGGCTGCGCCTGCAGGTGCGCCAGCGGAATTCGCGCCGTGCGTTTGATCGTCGCCAGCACCACGCTCGATTGCATGTCGCGAACATTCGGCACGCGGATGAGTTTTTTGAGCACGACATTGCTCAGCGCCTGCAGATCCTTGCCGTACACTTCCAGAATGAAGTCGTAACTGCCGGTCATTGCCAAGCACTTGGTGACTTCATCCATGAGTTGGATTTCGCGCTCGAACCTCGCCACGGTCTCGTCGGTGTGCTCGGTCAATTTGACCTGGACAATTGCCAGTACGGCGAGTCCCACTCGCGCCGGGTTGAGCACGGCCGCGTATCCTTCAATGGCGCCATTCGATTCCAGCGCCTTGATGCGGCGCGCGCAGGGTGTGGGCGAGAGGCCGATGAGTTCGGCGAGATCTACCACGGAGAGGCGCCCGTCGCGTTGCAGTGCGTCGAGTATTTTCGCGTCGAAACGGTCTAGCTTCATGTTTCACTCAGTATCAATACAATTATTGGTGATTATCACCAATATGCTGTCATTCATGTGGTCTTTTTGGCGATTCTTGTCGCTTTGACTGCATTAGTCTTCGGTTATGGTTGCAAACCCTAAGCACGTGCAGCGGGCGCCTGAGGTAGGCGTTATCGACTGGCATAAGGTCCTGCATCACGTGGCCGTTTCACGCGCGCTGGATGACCTGGAAGAATTCACGCTGCTCAAGGACCGCAGGGTCCTCTACCAATTCTCGGCGCGCGGCCACGATCTCACCCAAGTGCTGCTGAGCACGCAGCTCACCGGATCTCAAGACGGCATCGGCGCTTATTACCGGTCTCGGCCCCTGTTGCTTGGCCTCGGACTGCCAGTTGAGGAAGCGCTGGCCTCGACCATGATGCGAGCCGGCGGCATGAGCGACGGACGCGACATCGGTGTCGTTTTCAACATGCCGCGCAAAGTCGGCCCCTGCGTGCTGCCGGTCTGCGGCGGCGTCGGCGCTCAATACACGCCGGCGGTCGGATGGGCTCAGGCACTTCGCTATCGCCTGACGCAGCTCGGCGAACAGGCATGCAAGGGCAGCATTGCCGTCGCGCATGGCGGAGAGGCATCGACCGCCACCAATGGGTTTTGGGCGGCGCTCAATATCGTGACCACCGAGCGATTACCCTTCTTGTTCTTCATTGAAGACAATGGCTACGGAATCTCAGTCAGTTCGCAGCAGCAGACCCCGGGCGGCAACATCGCGCGAAATCTAGGGAGCTTTCGAGGACTGCGGGTTCTCGATGGCGACGGATCCGATCCTTTAACTGCCGCCGCCTTGATCGAAAACGCCGTGGCCGGCGTCAGATCCGGCGATGGTCCTGCGCTGATCAGGCTCGTTGTCCCGCGCCTTTCCGGACACTCAGGACAGGATACGCAGACCTATAAATCCGCCGAAGAAATCGCCGCGGAAACAGCCCGCGATCCGCTGACCAAACTGCGCGAGCAGCTCGTACCGCACACCCTGTCCCAGGCTGATTGGGATCGAGAAGTTTCTGAGGCGCAAGCTCTGGTGGCGCAGACACTGGTCGATGTCGAGCGGCGCGCCGCTCCCGACCCTAAGCGCATCCGCCGCTATGTGTTTTCCGAAACTCGCACTGACGGTTCGATCGATCTGCAACAGCAAGGCGGCCTGCGCTGCGCCGGCATCACGCCTGCGGCGGGCACCGAGTTACCCTCACCCCAAGGTGCGCGCATCAATTTAGTGACCGCTGTTCGCCGCACGCTCGAACATGAGCTGGCGATCAATCCTCGCATGCTGGTGTTCGGCGAAGATGTGGGCCGCAAGGGCGGAGTGCACGCAGCGACCTTGGGATTACAGGAACGATTCGGAGTGGACCGGGTGTTCGACACCAGCCTTTCCGAGGAAGGCATCATCGGCCGAGCGGTTGGCATGGCTGCGGCCGGGCTCATGCCAGTCCCTGAGATTCAATTCCGTAAGTACGCCGATCCTGCCGCGGAGCAGCTAAATGACTGCGGCACCATGCGTTGGAGAACCGTGAATCGATTTGCGGCTCCGATGGTGGTGCGGATTCCGGGCGGATTTTTTAAATGCGGCGATCCTTGGCACAGCCAATCGAACGAAGTGCAATGGCTGCACGGCCTCGGCTGGCGTTTAGTCATGCCCTCGAACGCGCAGGACGCGGTGGGGTTGCTCAGAAGCGCCTTTCGCGGCAACGACCCGACAATATTTTTCGAACACCGCTCGCTTCTGGATGGCAACTGGGCGCGCCGTCCCTACCCGGGCGACGACTTTGTCGTACCGCTCGGCAAGGCCAGTCTTTTGCGTGAGGGCACAGAGCTTACCGTCGTCACGTGGGGAGCAATGGTTGAACGTTGCGAGCAGGCGATCGGCGCCAGCGGCAAGTCCGCCGATCTGCTCGACTTGCGCACGCTGTCCCCCTGGGATCGAGAGGCCACGCTGGCATCGGTACGCAAGACACGCCGCTGCCTAATCGTTCACGAGGACACGATGACCGCCGGATTCGGTGCTGAAATTGCTGCGGTGCTGGCCAAAGAGACTTTTTTTGATCTCGACGCGCCCATCGAACGTCTCGCCATGCCGGACGTCCCGAGTCCGCACAATCCGCTGTTGCTGGATGCTGTGCTTCCCAGCGTTGAGAGCATCGCGCGCTCGATCGTCAACCTCTCCGAAGTCTGACCATGAGCAGCATCCAGGACGTGCTGGTCCCGCCGAATGAGGAAGGAACCCGCGCGACCATCCTCAAGTGGTGCAAAGCCGTCGGCGACACTGTGATCAAGGACGAGCCGCTGGTGGAACTGGAAACTGACAAGGTCACGGTCGAAATTCCCGCACCCGCCGGCGGCACGTTGATCGAAATTCTGAAAGCGGAAAGCGCCGAGGTAAGCCCGGACGAAGTGTTGGCGCGATTGAGATTGCCAGGCGAAACAGCCTTGTCGCCAGAATCCGGGGCGCCCATGTCTGCACCGAAAAACCAAAGCGCGCACGCAGCCGCAATTACTCGCCCGGATTCAGGATTATTGAGTCCATCGGTAAGGCGGCTGCTACACGCACATGCCATCTCGGCCGGCGACATCAACGGCACTGGCCGCAACGGCCGCGTAACCGCCCAAGACGTGACGCGGCATGCCTCTCAATCTAC
>JBEPVT010000193.1:0-4406 GCA_041690895.1 Gammaproteobacteria bacterium | reverse complement strand
TGATCCCTTGTCATCTTGATTGACGCGCACCGGTCATCTTGAATGTCGCGCCATATCGGCGACACCTGCGGAGGCATACTCAGCATCAAATGCACATGGTCCGGTCTAACATGACCCTTCACAATCTGAACGTCGTGGCTCGCGCAAATCTCCCGTATCAGCTCCCTCAGCCTCAGCGCTATCTCTCCACGCAAGACCGGCTTGCGGTACTTTGTGATAAACACAAAGTGATAATGCAACTCATAGGCCGTGTGCGCTCCTTTGCGGTACCGGTTCATCTCACCATCGTACCGCAAGCCCGCTAAAGCCTTCGCCTAAAGGCGAGGGATTTCACCCATCCCCGAGTGAGACATTAACGCCGCATAAAGTAAATCTACGGCCGCGCACCCCGAGACTGAACACTGAATGTCGGCAGTGTAGAGTTCGAGCCCGGGAATTTCCTGCGCGTAGTGGCGGCGAGTCGCTTCCACATATGCCGGGTTGATGTCGTTACCGACGATGCGCCTGGCCCTCGTTCCGACCAGGCGATCAAACCCGTTGCCGCCCGCGCACCCGATGACGGCAACCGCTTTCGGCGAATACTGTCGTACCGTGGACTCTAGTTCGCCCGCCAGCATCTGCGCCTGTCCGATTTCCGGCAGCGCCATATGTCCTTCATAGTCGGCCAAGGGGATTTCCAACCACGGACCACTAGCCGTCATGTCAATCCTTCCAAAACTTTTTGAACCGCTCCAGGCTAAGCTCCGTGTATCGCACGGTGTGCCGGATATTCTTATGCCCGAGGTACTGCTGCAGGGCGCGCGTGTCTTGCCCGTCGTTCGCGAGCTTGTAGCCGGTCGCGTGCCTGAGCATGTGCGGGTGGATAGGGAAGGGGAGTTTGGCGAGCTCGCCGGCGCGCGCAAAGAGTTTTCTAAACGTCGCCGGCGTCAGCGGTCCGCCGCGCTCGGTCACGAACACGTAGGGGCCGTCCGGATATTGTCGGCGGAGCCCGCGCAGCGCCCGTATCTCCGGCCCGCGAATCGGGTGCGTCGAATCGACGCCGTTCTTGATGCGGGCCACGTGCATCGATCTCGCCTTCAAGTCAATCTGCTCCCAGCGCAAGGCGACGAGCTCGGAGACGCGGAGGCCATGGCGGTAGGCCAGGAGCACCAGCGTGCGATCGCGGTGCCCGTGGCGGCCGACACTGGCGCAGGCCTCGAGGACTTTTTCTATTTCGCCGGTGGTGAGATATTCGCGTTGGCGCTTGGAGGCGTTAGAGGTTCGCCGTGGGGGGATGGCGGAGTAGGGGGCCGCTCGAGATCTCGGCTCTGGTGCCTTCCTATTAAGCCGGGAAACACGAACTTTCCCATTAAGGGTAGTTAGGGCAGGGCGCTTTCCAGATTTCGCATTATTCTCAGCCGCCGTCTTTTTTGCTGATTTCGCCACAGCCAACTATAACCGCATACTCCAAAACATTCCCATTAAGGGTCTTTAATGGGAATGTGTTGACCGAGAGTTGCATCTCTGATTAATCATAACTACAATAATTGGTGTGTTGATCACCTTCGACCCGGTCAAACGCGAGACCACGCTACGTAAGCGTGGGCTCGATTTTAAACAGGCGAAGGTGGACGCCGCGCGGTAAGGCGCGACGCGTCATATCGATGAGGAAAGCCAATGCCAGGGAAATCAAAAAGCTCGCGCCGCAGCTCGCGTAGCTCGGACGATGCACCAGAGATTACCGACCGGTGGATCGCTGGCGCCGATCTCTATCACGGCAAGAAACTGCTGCGCCGCGGTCGTCCGGCGGGGACAGCGAAGAAGACGCAGACGACGGTAAGGATCTCGAATGAGGTTCTGAGCTTCTTTCGCGCGTCTGGCCAGGGGTGGCAAACTCGAATGGACCAAGCGCTCAAGAAGTACGTCGCCTCGCAGCGGCGCTGAGGAGGTCCGGGCATGTCGATTGATATTGATCGCCTCAGTGAGTCTGAGCTGGTGGACCTCAACCATCGAGTAGTGGTGCGGCTGCGCTTGTTGCGGCAACTGGAGGCGCACTCGAGCATGCTCGAGTTTCGCATCGGTGAACGGGTCATGTTCCATCCCGACGGCCGGGCGCCGGTGACGGGGATGATCACGCGTTACAACAAGAAGACGGTCAGCATCGTCACTGACGATGGTCACGGCTGGAACGTGGCGCCACAGCTTTTGCAGAAGGCCGAGTCACGGGGAGCAACGGCCAGCGGCAAAGGTAACGTCATCAGACTGATACGGAATGACAAACCTTCCCAATAATGTCCGTATGCGCAACTCGCGATCCTGCAACTCCACGGGTAAGTAGCCGCAAAGACTTACAGCTTAGGCCGCCAAAAACAAGTATTGCGCTATATCGAATATCGATATACAATATAATCACATGGCAATCCTGCTATTCAAATGCAGTGATACGGAAGCCCTGCATCAGCGGCGGCGGGTGGCGCGCTTTGTAAACATCGAATCCGTAGCGCGCCGCAAGCTCGACCAATTGACCGCCGCGCATACCTTGATGGACATGAAGATTCCCCCAGGTAATCGGCTTGAGGCGTTGAGCGGTAAGCGCAAGGGGCAGCACAGCGTGCGGATTAACGATCAATGGCGCTTGTGCTTTGTTTGGACAACGCAAGGACCCACGAAAGTGGAGATCGTCGATTATCACTAGGTCACGAACCCAGAAACTACTCGAAACTATATTCACGAGCCCAACACAAATGAGCAAAAAATTGAAGCCCATTCATCCGGGCGAGCAACTGCGAGAGGAATTTATGATCCCGCTCGGCCTGTCGAGCAACGCGCTCTCCCGCGCGCTCGGCGTGACAGCTGCCCGTATCAACGAGATCGTGCGCGAGCGGCGCGGCATCAGCGCGGACACGGCGCTGCGGTTGGCGCGTTACTTCGGCAACTCGCACCAGTTCTGGCTGAACCTGCAGGCGAACTATGACGTGCAATGCGCCGAGGATGTGGCGGGCACGGCTATCGCCCGCATCCAGCCGAGACCCACGGCCACCATCGCTGAGCCCGCATAGGGATAAATGCTGACACGTCGCAATCATGGAGCGGGCCGCATCTATTACGATGTTTCTCGAAACGGGCCTCTGGCAGGCAAGATTTGCCTCATCACCCAGAAGAGTTGTTTAATGATTTTCGCTTAGAAACGCGCGGTACGAGTCCCATGAAATACACAATAGTCAGCATGCTCCTGGTTCTAACTGCAGTTGTCCTTTACGCCGCGGGTTTAACGAGCAGCTCCGCCGGTACGGCGTTGGGTGCAAGCTTGCTCATCGCCGGCGTCCTGTGCGAAGGCTCCTTTTGGATCCGAGGACTATAGCCACTAAGACTTCTCCGAGCTGAATCAATCTTTCCCATAAAAGGCCCAAAATGGGAAAGTTTTTAGCTGCGTGATTTCATTAACGGTAAAAGGAAGAAAAACGACTGCAATGTCATTTGCTCGCCGGATACCACACATGGACCACCTTTTTGTTGCGCACCTCGAATATAGCAATACTCTCTTTCGGCCAGTCCGGCTTGGGCCAGTCTTCGGGTCCACCTAACGCGACCTCGTGAACGATGACAAATGCCCCGACAATGATCTTGTTTATGAATTTTGTATGGAAATTTTTGGGAGCCGTCTTTAAGAACTGGTACCTCTCTCTAATGGCAATGTTGCCGATCAGGGAGCGGCCAGTGGGTGGTAGGCCCTCGATCACGGCGTCGTCCGAATAGCAGTCGGCAAACGCCTCGGGATCATGAGCGTTGTAAGCTGCATCTTGGGCATCAACAATTGTCCAAGGGTCAGCAGAATCGATGCATGCCGCACAGGTTATAGTGCTGTAAAACAACAATGTACTGACGAGGAACATCAAATAGATATAACGCACCATCGCCTCCGATAGGTTCCTATGGGAACTATCCTCTTTCTGGCCTTTATGGGAAAGACTATCGACCCTAGTTAGCGCACGGGCTTCGAGTGACCCTGCCTCACATCCACATACCTCAGGAGTTTATAATCTGATGATGCCTGGAGGCGAGTATGGGTCACAAAAAGGTAGGGGTACCGAGCCGTCGGTACACGAATGAATTCAAGATCGAAGCGGTGAGGCTGGGACATAGCGTTGGGATGTCGGAGGCGAGCCGCCGGCTTGGAATTCCGGATTCGAGTTTATTCAACTGGGTGAGGCTTGAGCGTGCGGGCAAGCTTGGTTCATCGACGAGCGTGTCCCCGACGCCGAGATCGGCGAAGGAGCTGGAGGCCGAAGTCGACCGGTTACGACGCGAATTGGCCTCAGCCAAGGTGGATAACGAAATCTTAAAAAAAGCGAAGGCGTACTTTGCCAGGGAATCACGGTGAAGTACGCCTGGATCGAAGCACACGCGGGCTGGCAGCCGATTGCGCG
>JBEPVT010000192.1:0-4535 GCA_041690895.1 Gammaproteobacteria bacterium | reverse complement strand
CCCGCTCAACCAGGTCGCGCATAAAGTGGCCCCGTCGATCGCGACCAACAACCGCATGGTGCTCAAACCGTCGGAGAAAACGCCGCTGACCGCGCTGCTGCTCGCCGACCTGCTGCACGAGGCGGGCCTGCCACCCGAAATGTTCTGCGTCGTCACCGGCGACCCGCGCGAATTCGCCGATGAATTACTGACGCATCGCGAGGTCGATCTGGTGACCTTCACCGGCGGCGTACCGGTCGGCAAATACATTGCCGCGAAGGCGGTGTACAAGCGCCAGGTGCTTGAGCTCGGCGGGAACGATCCGCTGATTGTCATGGAAGACGCCGACATCGAAGAGGCCGCCACGCTTGCCGCTGCCGGCTCATACAAGAATTCCGGACAGCGCTGCACGGCGGTCAAGCGCATGCTGGTGCACAGCGCCGTGGCCGATCGGTTCATCGAATTGCTGCTCGAGAAGAGCCGCGCGATCGTCTATGGCGACCCGATGGATGCGAAAACCGACATCGGTACTGTGATCGATGAGGCCGCCGCGCAGAATTTCGAGGAGCGCGTCAACGATGCCGTCGCGCACGGTGCCAGGCTGCTGTACGGCAACATCCGCAAGGGCGCGCTGTATTCGCCGACGGTGATCGATGGCGTCACGCCCGACATGAACGTCGTGAAGACCGAGACGTTCGGCCCGGTATCGCCGGTGATCCGTTTCAATTCAATCGACGAAGCCATCCGCATTTCCAACTCGACCGACTTTGGCCTTTCATCGGGCATCTGCACGAATCGCCTCGACTACATCACGCGCTTCGTTACCGAGCTGAACGTCGGTAGCGTCAACGTCCGCGAGGTGCCGGGCTACCGGCTTGAGCTGACGCCCTTCGGCGGCATCAAGGATTCCGGCATAGGCGTAAAGGAAGGCGTGCAGGAAGCAATGAAATCGTTCACCAATGTGAAGACGTATTCGCTGCCCTGGTAGGGAGCACATCTTATGACGACTCGGCGCTCGATTCTACAGACTGCCCTCGGGGGCCTTGGCATGATGGCCACGGGCCTGGGCAGCTCAGCTGCGCCGGCGGCGCTGCCCAGCGGCACGCTCGAGTCAGAGGTGCTCGACCGACTCGCCGGAAAGCAACCGCTCCTGAAACGAAGCTACCGTCCGCCGAACTACGAATCACCCGTCTCGTACCTGAATGATGCGATCACACCAAACGATCGCTTCTTTGTGCGCTGGCATCTCGCGAACATTCCGGTGATCGACCCGGACGCCTGGCGACTGAGCGTGGGCGGCGACAGCGCCGCGCACCCGCTTGAACTGACGCTGGCGCAACTGCAACACGACTTCGAACCCGTCGAAATCGTCGCGCTGTGTCAATGCGCGGGCAATCGCCGTGGTTTTTCCGACCCGCACGTGCCGGGCGTCCAGTGGGGAAATGGTGCCATGGGGAACGCGCGCTGGAAAGGCGCGCGCCTCAAGGACCTGCTCTCTCGTGCCGGGCTGGCAAAGGAAAGCGTCGAGATCGCCTTTAGCGGGGCCGATGGCCCGCTGGTCGATGGCACGCCCGACTTCGTCAAGAGTCTCCCGGTCTGGAAGGCGCTTGATGAGAACACGCTCATCGCCTATGAAATGAACGGCGAAGCGCTGCCGCACTGGAACGGTTTCCCTGCTCGAATTGTCGTGCCCGGATGGACCGCGACATATTGGATGAAACAGGTCGTCAGCATTCGCGCCTTGCCGCAATCCTTAAGCAGTTTCTGGATGAATACGGCCTATCGCATCCCGAAAGGCAAATTTCCAATTGTCGATCGTTTCATGTCGCAGGAATCGGAGACGACGACGCCGATCACCGAGATATTGGTGAACTCGCTGATTACCAATCTCAGCGAGGGCCAGCGCTTCCGCGCAGGTTCTCAGATTGTCGTGAAGGGACTCGCGTGGGACGGCGGCGCCGGTATCCGTCGTGTCGACGTCTCGATCGACCAGGGCCACACTTGGTTGAGTGCGGATTTGGGCGAGGACCACGGCCGATTTTCTGTGCGACCCTGGCAATTTGCATTTGCACCGCAGTCACGCTCGCGCGTATCCATTGCCGCGCGCGCCACGAATATCCAGGGCACGACACAGACGGAACAGCTGATCTTCAACCCGCCGGGTTATCACAACAACGTGGTCCAGTCGATCAACGTGGAAATTGTATGAGCGCTGCGCTGGCATACAGGATGGTTGCCTGCGGCGTCGCGTTGTGCATGGTGGTCTCGTCACGCGTCGCGCACGCCGACGAATCGGCAGTAAGGCTCAAGGATGCACCCGACGCCGCATTCGTGGTGAGCAAGTGTTCAATCTGCCACAGCGCCGACTACATCCAGATGAATGCGCCGTTCATGAAGCGCGCAGCGTGGGAAGCCGAAGTGCGCAAGATGGTGAAGGTCATGGGAGCGCCACTTGACGAAGCCGACTTTGCGCGCGTCGTGGACTACCTCACGATGCAATATGGCGGCACCTAGCGCCGATTGACAGCCACGCACCCCTTTCGTACATTGCGCCGCCCATCGAATGCCCAGGTGGCGGAATTGGTAGACGCACTAGTTTCAGGTACTAGCGGGTAACACCGTGGAGGTTCGAGTCCTCTCCTGGGCACCAAAACACCGTTTCAGCGCGTTTCAGCCCGTCCCATCGCGCCTCCAGATAACACATAAGTCATTGTTTTTATAGGGACACGCTGTTTCAGGCCGTTTCAGGGCGTGCCTTGACAGCCCAGGGGTCGGACGGGTAACTATACGGGTAACTCCCGAGTTCGGAGTCCCTGTTACCCGTACGGGTTGCAGGGTCGGCTGCACCGGGACTCATACCTCGGACCTGTTACCCGCATCGTGGGGATGCCTTATGCCGCTGACCGATATCGCCGTACGCAACGCGCCGCCTCGCGACCGGCCCTACAAGTTGAGTGACGGCCAGGGACTCGCTCTTTTGATCAATCCGACGGGATCGCGCTGGTGGCGCTTGCGCTACTCCTTTGGTGGCCGGGAAAAGATGCTGGCCCTCGGCGTGTACCCCGCGGTGTCGCTGAAGGACGCGCGAGACAAGGCTGCGGCGGCGCGCATCGTACTGCAAAGCGGGCGCGATCCCAGTTACGAACGTCAGTCCGAGAAGAACGCCACCGCCATCACGTTCGAAATCGTCGCACGTGAGTGGTTCGAGCTGCAGAAGAAGACGCTCTCAAAGCAGACCCTATACAAAGCGCGCTGGATGCTCGAAACGTTTGCCCTGCCCTACCTGGGTAAACGTCCCGTCACGCACATCACAAGTGCCGAGATCCTCGATGTGCTCAAACGCATCGAGCGTACAGGGCATCACGAAACCACGCATCGGACCAAGCAGCGGATCGGCCAGATATTGCGCTATGCCATCGCGACTGGCCGCGCGCAACACGATGCAACCACGGCACTGCGAGGATCCCTCGCGCCGACAATCACCAGGAACCGGGCGGCGATCACCGAGCCGGCGGAAATCGGCGCGCTGCTTCGCGCCATCGATGGCTACAGCGGCATGTATACGACCGCGTGCGCGCTGAAACTTGCGCCCCTGGTGTTTGTGCGGCCCACCGAGCTTCGCGCCGCTGAATGGTCTGAGATTGATTTTGAGCGCGAGGAATGGCGGATCACGGCCGGCCGCATGAAGATGAAGGAGGCGCACGTCGTCCCGCTGTCCCGGCAGGCCCTATCCATCCTGGAAAATCTTCGCTCATACACGGGAGATGAGCGGTTCTTGTTCCCCTCGTCCCGCAGCTCTGAGCGCTGCATGTCCGATAACACGGTCAATGCTGCGCTTCGACGCCTTGGATATGCCAATGACGAAATGACTGGGCATGGGTTCCGGGCCATGGCCTCTACCCGGCTCAATGAAATGGGTTGGCCGCCGGATGTGATCGAACTACAGCTGGCGCACGCCGAACGAAACAAGGTTCGAGCGGCATACAACCGGGCGGCAAGAATGAATGAGCGTCGCGAGCTGATGCAAGCCTGGGCAGACTATTTGGATGAACTCAAGTCGGCAAACCCCGCGAAATTACCCGCCAACAATGGCTGGCACGTGTCTGAGGTTGCCGCTTCATATTGAACAAACCCTTGGGCATCTCAATTGTCGCGAGTTCAACGTTGCCGAACGCGCGCAAAGCCTATTGTTCCCGATAAGGCCGCTGAAATTCGACTTGGAAGCCTTCAAAACTCTGAAGTAAGAGAGGGATTTGAACTCAGCGGCGGCAGTTGCCGACTCAATAAGTTACTAAGAGCTCAGCAGTTTTTGTCCCCTGCAATCCCCTCAAATCCCCCGATTTGGCAGTAGATTTGGCAGTAGCTCCGTTGGCCCGCGGAAGGCGCCAACTGAACTGGCCAATGATGCGCTCACGGGCGGCATTCGAATGTCGGAATTGTATCGGCTCCTCCGGGCGATCACTAGGCGACGGGAGCTTAGAGCGAACTCCGGCCCGACCCTCTGACCTGCCTGCTTTCTTCGGTCCATTGATGGCTTAGGAGATGGCCGATTCCGG
>JBEPVT010000191.1:0-4657 GCA_041690895.1 Gammaproteobacteria bacterium | reverse complement strand
TGCCGGGAGGGGGACTCGAACCCCCACGGTATCGCTACCGGCGGATTTTGAGTCGGCCCTAGTGGTTGCTGCTAGTCGTTGTGGCCATGCGTAGTCAATGGCTTAGGTGTTGGCAATTGCTGCCAGTAGCGGTGATTTCTTGGGGGCACTGTCCCAAATTTGTCCCGCCTGAGAGCGCCCTTGCCGCCGCTCAGCGCCACGGGCGGGGAACAGCCCCCACATCGTACGCTCCGGATGGGGTGTGCCGTACAGGCGATCATGCGGTCAGCGTTCCACCTTCTGGATGTACTTCGCCTCGCCGTTCACGTCGATGTCGCATTTGACGATGCCGACCGGCGCCGCACTGAACGTGTCGTGCAGTTTGACCATGCTCACGACGACCCCCCGGCCGTCAGCGCCGCGGGTGTAGTCGTCCTGATTGGTCGGGTCCAAGTACTCCATCTTCTCGCGCAGCAGGTTGTGACAGGAGTCTATGGCGGCGATTCTCGAGGCGTTCCGGCGCTTTTCTTCCTGCCAAACCAGATCCGACTTCGCCTTCACGTCATCGCGCTGACGGGCCTCATCGACGATCTGGCCGATCGGCTTGTCGATCAGCTTGACGGCTTCAGCGCGGGACTTGGCGACCTCGGCGCTTTCTCGTGAAAGAGCGTCGTACGGTTCTGCCGGTGGTTGTGAAGGGCCGCGGAGGACGACAAATCCGACGAACCCGGCGAACCCGGCGACGCTCAACACCACGGCTTGAGTCGGTGTCATAGAGTGAAGCGGTTGCGCGGCTTACACCGCGTCTCCCGCAATGCGCAGCGCTGCTCGCCGATACCCGAATTCCCGCAGCGTCGCGAGTGCGATCTCGTTCGCCGGCGACCCTCTCGAAGTAAGCCTTTCGATCCGTGCCATTCGCTCGAGTAATTCCGGACCGGCCGCCATCAGCGGTCCGGCGGTCGACGGGACGTTGCCCGCGAGATATTGGCCATTCGCATCGGAAACGACATTGTTCGATCCAAATCGGAACCGTTGAAAGGACCAAGGGCCGGGAGGAACTGGTGTCATTGAGCGCGCGGCTTTGAGCGCGCCAAATGCTGGCGAACTTCCAATTCGATTTCTTTGATTGCTTTGGCCATAGAAACCGTGAGGGGATTGTTATCACCAGATGAGCTTGACACGAGCTCGCGCATTTCTTTCTCAAAATTGCGGTCGCTTATGAAATTCTCGCCGGCTACCGCAGCGTTCTGGATTAGCGCATCAATTCCTGTACGCAAATCTCGAACGCAAGTCCTTAGTGCATCCGTCTTCGTCCGTATCCGTTCCCCCCAAAGGACCTCAGCTTCTAGAGTGTTTGTATCGAACTCTTTTAGGGCGGCCCACACAAATTTCCATCGCTCACCGTATACGTGTGCGAGGGCCAGCGCTTCCTCACGGGCGGACGTCCGTCCAAGTGATCCTTCATAGCCATCAGGAAACTCCGCCGCCGCCAAGAACGGGCTCCGGCATTCCTTTATCTCATCGCGAAGCTGGTATGTCGACTTCGCGAGCGATCGTGCAGTGTCAAACGTAACCCTGCCTCTGAGTTCACGATTCCAGTTGGAAAGGCCGACGATTGCGACAACGGCTGTTGTTGTCGCGGCTCCGGCGATCAGCATGTCTTTCACAACGCTCACGATTTCGGGGATCGTCATTTTTCTTAATGTTGCCATTCATCAAGACGCCGCTGTGGCGTCTCGTGCGCATAGCGCAGATTCCACTTGTGAACAGCCATATCCTCGGACGCGTCGAGCGGACCGCGGGCGCCGCATTCGTCGCAGGCAACCGCAAAGGCGTCGCCAGTCTGGTCGTCCACCTCAATAACGTGGCAGCGGTCGTGCGCGCAGTGGGCGCAGGGGCGAATGTTGACGCTTGGCATCGGGGAATTGTATCGCCACTACGAGCTCGCGACCGTTGCTGTGGGGACATGTCGTAGCGGTCTGACGCCACAGGCCATAGGGCCGCTGTCGGCAAGGCAAGGACAATTTTTCATCCGGAAAGGCTGTGCGCCGGCTACGTTGGCAGCCAGACTATCTATTCGCGCCGTCTACCTCGACCAGCGCATATCCAGTGAGGATGAGACCATGAACACGCTAACAACTTCGATCGGATGTGAAGGGCAAGGCGATATGGAAGTGTCGCCGCACCGAGCATACTTTTGGTACTTGGACTGCGAGCGTAAGACGCTGATTGATGCGCAAGACTATTCAGAGGATGAGCTCAGGGAGGAAATCTCCAGACGGAAGGCGTCGGGCGAGGATGCCGAAGAGCACGGCGCGGTGCTCAACACATTGGTATCGCTAAATCACAGCATTCGTGCCAGTAGGCAGTCCTGGTGTTGATCGCACCGCCGCGCAAGGCATCCTCACGGCGGCGGAGAAACTGATCCGGACCGCGCAGGACGGCCGCTGCGCGACTTCCCGGCCCCCGATAGGTAGCTGGTACCACCAGCAAAGGCCGCGCGCGCCTGGACGTGAAAAGGCCCGCCGAAGTGGGCCCGCCATCAATGATTCTTTGGGATCACATCTCGCGCGCGGATAGCCTGGCCTTGCGCACGGTAAAGTATGCTTCGATCCAAGCCGTGCCGGCGCCAGGGCCGCCCGCGCGTTCCGCTGCTATGGCGTCCTCGGCAAAGCCACGGACGGTGTTGAACAAGTTGGCGTCGAAGGCCGCCACGCCCTCTCGCACCCTCGCGGCGAAGTTCTCGGTTTGGCGTTGCTGACGTCCGGCGCACTCCGCGCGATAACGTGCATCAATTTCGGCGCCGCGCGCCGCCCGCCGCTTCTTGAATTCCTCCTGAACGCGTAACAGCAAATCGGTTGACGATCGCTGTACCTCGAAACGCGTCTCGCCACGCCACCAAATCATCGAGCACTTCCGCGAGCAGACTCCATTGCCAGGGATGTGCACTGCATCGAGCAGGCCCGCCGCTACCAAGTCCGCAGGCTGCCCGCGATATTGCGTGCCGCCATGCTCGAGTGCGCGCGAGAATAGGGCGCCGAATCGCTCCCAACCGTCGCGGATCAGCCGATCCTCGAACGTCGGCGCCTCGGATGATTGCTTCTCCGACTCGCCTCCTGCTTTTGGTATTCTGTTCCCAGCCATCGCGTGATCCTTTCACGTTGTGGTTAGGGCGCGCGAGTGTTTACGCACTCGCGTTGCCCGTTTCATCGGCCCATCTTCGGGCCCCTTGTTCCTGGTGTCACCGTGAACTTCGCGGGAATGAACCATGTGCGGCCGACCAGCCGTGCGCCGGGAATGCGCCGCTCGCGACATAGAACACGAACTCTCGACGGCACGACTCCGAGGCGCTTCGCGGCTTCTTCTGCAGTGATGGTTGCGGCACCCACGCTGCAATACTAGCGCGCCATAAATTAGTTTGTCAAGCGCCATGAAGTCCGGCGGCGCCGGATGCAGCTCAGCGTGTGCGTGATCAGGGTGGACGCTGAACACTGACCATGGCAACATGCAGGAAATACCGACGCAGCGCCCAGGACGGGCGTCAAGACGCGGCATGGGAGCCTACGGCTCATAGATCGGAATCACTGGGGTGGCTCGGTATCACCCCAGCCGATCGCTCATCCAACCTTTTTTTCGGAGAGCTATCCATGTCCGCATCGATTCAGCACGACATATCGGTCGTTGTTCAATCCACGCCACAAACCATTGACGATTCTGTCATCGCTCGTCTTCGCGAATCGCGCGATCGAGCCCGTGCCGAGAGGGAGTCACTTGAGCGTGCCCGGGCCGCGGAGCACGAAGCGGTGCGCCATGGCTGCCATCAACTGGGCCGCGACTGGGCTATGCGCCACGCCGACTTCGAGCAGCTCCAACGCGCGGCAGCATGGGTGAAAAGTAGCCATTATCGGCCCGCTTTTGGAAGTGCAGGAGAACAGTGGATTTCCCAGATAGTCAGGCAGGGGAAGTCGCTCGAACCTAGCGCGTATTGGACCGCTGCGATAGGGATTGCCGAACCTGACCACAACCAGGTGACAGCGTTTGCGGAAGGCGTCGCCGACTTCTACGCCGACGTGGAGTCAAGGATCTAGACTCTGCAGGGCGCCAAGTAGATTCAACAGTAGTCGCGGCATGGCATGGGCAATAGACGATTCGTCGTCTACTTGCGCGAAGTCTCTCGATGAGGGCCTTCGCTATTTCTACGGCAAGGCGCTACGCGACTGCGCCGCACACCTTCGTCGGGTTGTTTCCACCGAGCCAGGTGACGGTCTTGCTGCTGAGCGCGCCGCGTTCATCGCAGCTGACGGCAAAGGCGTCGTCGGCTTTAGCTGCCTATATAAATGACGTGGCAGCGGTCGTGCGGGCGATGGCACAAGGACGCCGAGGTCCGGCGGACATTAGGAAGTTCAATGCGACCGTGCCGGTAGCCGAAGTCAATGTGCGGCGCCGCACCTATTGCCATTCGCTGCATGTTGGGCTGTAATGACGTCGAAGAACCTGCTTCTCTGCTGTCGGCCGCATTTTGGGCCATTGGCATGTATCGATCTACCCATGCAAAAAGTGGTGCGCTCGCGCGATCAAACCGTATTACCTGGCGAGTAGCCGCGGCTGGCACCTATGAAACGCGCCCGCGACCCAATCAAATTGGCAGTCATCTACGTCGTGATCGCGGGCTTGGTCT
>JBEPVT010000190.1:0-4669 GCA_041690895.1 Gammaproteobacteria bacterium | reverse complement strand
CAAGTGGAGGAGTTTCAAGTGGCCAGAGGTGGAGGAGTTTGGGTGGCCACCGGGGCCCTGCCCTCTTGACCATTGCTGCCGCCGAATTCGCGCCCCCGGTCGCCGGGGAGCACCCTACATAGCGGCTGACGGACTTCTTACCCAAGGCGAATTGGCTCTTGTGCATCCGAGGATATTTCTGACGACAAGGCCCTGCTGAAGAGCTTTTCACTACGCGAGAGCGAATTCCCAGTCAATCTTCCGATTGCGACCGAAGTGCCGCCCTGGGCGTCCAAAATTGAATTGCCGTTTGCGGATTCGGTGATGTTTCGATGTTTCTGATTACAATTAGGCCGATCATCGGCTGGTTTTTGCGTTCGTCAGTGCAGGCGGCGCAAAGTAGCGAATCCGCGCCTCGCGTGAAGATTTTCTCCAACTTCCCGAAGATTCGACCACCCTGTTCGTACACTCGTACGACCGCACGCGCGGTACCCGTGCGGTCATCGACCGTTTTCCATAGACCCACAGTCGACGGACCGCGAAATGCTCGCCAACACGAACATCGAGATCACCGCTGCTGGCAGTACGATAAGTCGTGTAAGCCTCCAGGAATGTACTGGCTCGCGTTTTCCCATTTGCATTTGTCCCCTTTTACACCGACAGCCTGTGAGACAAGCTACCGGGCCACCAGAAAGTCGCGGTGCACTGCGCCCCAGACCCCATTCTCAACGTGACGATGCGTGTTAATGCGTGTTATTGAATCTCGAATTCTAACTAGGTTGTCGCCACAATCGGTGGACTGGCTTCGCGCCGCCAACCCCTGAGGCTCGGACTGAAGATCGCCACCAAGGCTGCGGCCACGAGCGTCATCACGATAGACTCCAGCCGAATGACGTCGCCGCGGAATACACCCGCGTCGAAAAGCAAGTTGATCATCAAGTGCGGGATGACGCCGGCGACGAGGACATTGCCGTTCGCGTTGACGAAGATCCAGGTCATTACTACCGTCTGAGCCGCGGTCCCCAGCAGGAACCAACCGAAAGCGAACTGCGATTGCGACAGGTCGGAGACAAAAAAGGCAGGCAGATGCCAAATGCCCCAAATCAGACCGAGGAGGATCGCCGCGGTCAAAGATCGACAGAGCATCATCATGCGCGGCAAGGCGAAGCCTCGCCAACCGGTCTCCTCGCCGAGGCCACCCGGATCAGAGACCAGCGCCAGCGTGGTCAATGCCAGCACCGGCGCCCCGACGCCCAGGGCGTGCAGGTCGAGACCGCCGCCCACTCCGAGCGCCCGCATTGCAAATTCGCTGACCGCAAAGGCTGCCGGTCATGTAAGCACGGCGATCAGAATCCAAATCGGGTCGCATCGGTCGCACGAATCGAAGCGCCAAGGCCTTGACGTCGCCCCATCCGCCGAACGCGAGACTTAGCATCACTGCCGAGATCGTCGGCGCCCAGACTGCCACATAGTAGAGCCAGTGATGATTGATCGGACCCATTGGGCCAATCGCCGCTTCGAGCTGCGGTTTTGCGAAGATCAACAGCGCGCCGAGTCCCCAAGTGATCGCAAACGTCAGGCCGAAAAACGCAGCCAACTGAGGGACGGCACGCACTCGATCCTCCAGTTCCTCGGTGGTTTCGAGAGTCATCGCTTAAGCCCCCCCCTTGTGATCGCTGTTGAATGATAACGAGGCTATTGCCGAGGATTGTTTGCGTAAACGCGATTTTGACGATTACCAAAGCAGGCGCCTTATTGTGGAGCATCGCCGCGAAAAATGGGATGTCAATATCGTTTAGTCCGTCGACCATGTTCGGATCTCTAAGGCTCATGGGAGGCTCTCTGCTCTAAGAAAGACGGCCCCCTAAGTGCCGCCGAGTTGATGCGACGATCGGAATCGTCGCATAGCCATTTCTAGATCCCAGTTGCGGCTGTTGAATGGCGTATCGTGTTCCGTCAACGCTGCTTGTGTTTGCTAAGAGGCCTTGCGGTTCCATCATTCGAGAAACCGCGTACAGTTTCCTTCGCTATTGAGGGTGTACTGGGCAATGCCCTCCAGCTCGACTTTTCGCCCCAACGTCAGCCGTACAAACGCCGCTCGCCGTCGCACGAGCGCCGTGCCGGCGTGCGCGCTCAGGAGTTGGTAACTGACCGACACGTTGCGCTGGCTCAATGCGACTTCATCCCAGTAGCGGCGAAATATGGCAGTCGATCATGTCGTTTTTCTCGTCATGAGGGACGATGATCTCAAGATAATCTCAAGATCCGCAGTCGTTCGACGAACTGACTCCCTTGCTCCGCATCACCTATCAAGGCAGCGACGTCCTCTTCGTGCTCGATAAAGGTGCGAAAAGCACGACTTTGACGCAGCAATTCAATGCGAAGTTTCCGAACGCTTTTGCAACGCGCAAGACCGATCCGTGCGAAATGCCGGCGCCGGTGGCACCGCGATCCGCACAACCCGCGAGGTGCCATCGATCAATCTTGACATTGCAGGCACGACGGTAGCATTGCACAATGTGAGGATCGGGGCGGCTGAAGCTGCGGCTGATGCGGAAGCTTACGGCCGGTTGGCAGCGACGCGCTATTCGCGCACGGTGTTCTCGATCTGGATTTTCGAATTCTGAGTATTGAGCAGTGCAGAAACTGTTGAGAACGTCATTGCATCGACGGGTACATTGATGTCGATTGTCTACTCTTCCGAGCCGGACTTGTCAGCGCAGGAGTTTCGAGACGTCCTCGTCTCATCTACGCTGTCGGAGCGTCGCCCGGCAAATGATATTAAACGATTGAATCACATGCTGCGCCACGCCGATCTTGTAATAACGGCTCGTGATAGGAACCGTCTGGTTGGCGTTTCTCGAGCCATAACGGATTTTGCCTATTGCTGCTATCTTTCCGATCTAGCCGTGGAAATTGCTTATCAACGTCAGGGAATAGGCAAGCGGCTGATAGCAGAAACACGCAACGCGGCAGGTGAGTCTACAACTTTAATTTTAGTTGCAGCACCAGCGGCCGAGGCCTACTACCCAAGAATCGGCATGAAGCAGTTGGCGAGCCGCTGGTCTATTCCACGATCGAAGTGATTCTGTGCATAAACTACAAACTGTTGTTACCTCTGGATGAACTCCTTCACATGAGTGGACTCTTAGAGCGTGGTGTCTTCGTGACGGGCACCGATACTGGCGTCGGCAAGACGCTCGTCAGCAGAGCCCTAATGCGCTCGATCCGAGACCGCGGACTTCGGGTTGCCGGGATGAAACCGGTGGCTTCCGGTTCATTGTCGACGCCAGAGGGACTTCGCAATGAGGACGCAGTTTCATTAATCGAGGAGCAGTCTGTCCCATTCCCCTACACAACTGTCAATCCTTACGCATTCATGCCGCCGATCGCTCCCCACCTTGCTGCCGCGCAAGCAGGAATTTGCATCAATCTCGACAGAATCGTTCAAGCCTTTGCTGAATTGCACGCCGGCGGACAGATTGTCGTCGTCGAGGGCGCGGGCGGCTGGTACGCGCCGATCTCCGAAAGCTCAACAATGGAGGATGTCGCGCTTGCCCTCGGACTTCCAGTACTCTTGGTCGTGGCACTTCGGCTCGGATGCCTAAATCACGCCCTATTGACCTCGCGCGCCATCGAAATAAGCGCGCTCCCGATTTGCGGCTGGGTTGCGAATCGCATGGATTTACAGTTCGCGCACTGGCAGGAAAATATCGCGACGTTGTCGCGACTGCTGCCCGCACCTTTGCTGGGGACTATTGGTCATCAGTCAAGCCCCAGCATCGAGCAGGCAGCGCGCTGCCTCAATTTGGACCTACTCACGACGACAACGGCGCATCCGCGCTCAGCTTACACCCGGCGTGATTCAGTATCGCGCCTTAAGCACAGAGACGATGGTCGCGGTTAACGTTAACGTATCGAGGTCCTCAGCGTTGATATTGCGCGCCGGCGTAAGATAGATGATGTTGCGAAACGGGCGGACCCAAATACCTGCCTGTATAAACCGCCGTTACCACTCGTCAATATCCTCTAAGCTCGCAAGCTCGACGATCCCGATTGCCCCGCGTATTCGGACATCCCTGACCTGCGCGATGGCGCAGCACTCGCTTAGACCTGAAATGAGCCTGCGCTCAATCTTGAGCCACCTGAGATAATCGATCCTCGCCATCAAACAGATCCAACGATGCGTTTGGCGCAGCGCATGCCAAAGCGTTGACCATATACCATATACAGTAAGTGGGTCCATGCATGAGCGCGCGTCATCGCGTGGAATGCTCATGCCTTGCAGACCACACTCAACCGCTGGCATGCCGAACTCGGGAAGAAGATCGACCGCGAGACGCTGCGGCACATTACGCCAATGGGATTTGGACACATCAATTTCAACGACGTGCTGATTTTCCCGCTCGATCGCTTCCGAAATCGATTGATGCCTTCAAATACACCGTTGCTCGTCCTCAGCGCGAGGATGATTGCATCGCAACATTGAAAACGCGACTTTTGACATCAATTGCACGAGGAGGACTTCGCCGGCAACGCGGCGCCGAACGCACAGCGTTTGAAGCCGCTCGGCAAGAAATCGAGGCCCGCACCGCAGCTCACGAGACACGTTTGGGTCCAGGAGGTCCGACCATCCACGGGAAGCCACCAAGGCCGCGATAGCCCGCGTCAGTCAACTCGAGAAGGAGTC
>JBEPVT010000189.1:0-4747 GCA_041690895.1 Gammaproteobacteria bacterium | reverse complement strand
CAGCACGCTATTGCGGCTATGCAGATCCAACGCTGCGTAAATCGGCTTTTTCATGAGTTGATTTGTAGCAGCTCGCCCTGCTAAGCTTCGCCACCAGAAATCAAACCCCAATTAATGACGACTCAGCCAACCGCCCCTGATCTAATTGGCGTGAGCAACTTTGCCACCGATCCCGCCAACGGTGGCTTATCTCTTTCTCGTTAGGTCGTCTCACCCGCTCGATGGACAGCGGATCACAGCTTGCTAGGAGAAGGGCCATATGAACATTGCTGGACTTCGTTCGATTGGCTCCGCGGTGATGCTTGTTTTGCTCGCCGGAGCTGGCTGCAATCGGCCTAAACGAGCGTCGTCAGAGTCGAGACCCGCGCCGACACCCCACGAAATCCCCACGCGCATTACCGCGCACGCGCCAGATGCATTCTACGATTCGCCATCGGACATGTCGCGCCAGCCTGGTGCGTTACTGCGGAGCGAGCCGCTCAAAGACGTGATACTGCCAGCCGGCATCCAAGGCTGGCGCATCCTTTATGCAACAACTGTGGACGACAGGACGCCAGCGACGGCGGTCGCGACAGTGTTCGCGGCGACCGATCCTCCCGCAGGCCCACGTCCTGTCATCGCATGGGAGCACGCTACGACGGGCCTGCTGCAGAAATGCATGCCGTCGCTTTTGTCGATGCCGAGCAAGGGGATCCCCTGGCGCGACCGGATCGTAATGGCTGGCTGGGTTGTGATTGCTACAGATTACTCCTTCGCAGAGAAGGGTGGCCCGCATCCGTACCTGATCGGCGAAGGCGAAGCGCGCGTGACGCTCGATTCGGTTCGTGCCGCGCAGCAGATGTCAGAGCTTACGCTCGACAAACGCATCGTGGTGTGGGGTTACTCGCAAGGCGGCCACGCAGCGCTTTGGACTGGTATCGTCGGGCCGCGCTACGCGCCGGATCTAGAAATCCTCGGCGTCGCGGCAATTGCACCGCCCGCGAACATTAAGAACATTCTCGCGATGAACGTCGAGGCGGACAAGCGGTTTGGGCCGTATCTCGCGCTGTCGTACAGCCGGTTCTACCCTGACATCACATTCGAGCAAGCGATTCGCCCAGCAGCGCTCGATGCTGCTCGTCAGATCGTAAGCTTATGCTGTTTCCTTCCGCCCGAGGATGCGGAACGCATTCAGGCCTTGGCGGCGACGTTCGATGGTCCAGCGTTGGCGACGAGCTCGAACAAAGCGCTTCAAGCCCGGCTTGAGCAAAACACACCGGACGGTCTGATAACGGCTCCTGTTGTAATCGCGCAAGGCCTCTCGGATATCGTCGTGCCGCCGTCCGCCACCGATGCGTATGTCGAAGAGCGCTGCTCTGCTGGTCAACGACTCGAATATTGGACATTCACGGGACGCGACCACTTCACGATTATCCAGCCCGGTACGCCGCTCGAGGAACTGCTCATCGAGTGGACGACGGCGCGCTTCGCGAATAAGCCGCAAGAGAGCGGTTGCGTCCGCAAGTCTTTCTGATTTTCGCGTGGGTTAGAAAGTGCCCGGCTATTTTGCTCAATCCAATCTTCGTTAGCCAGTTAATTTGCTCGTACAGCTGTCGACGGCCAGTAAGGACTCGTAACAATTGAGGAGTGGTGGGTTTGAAACGATGAACTGTTTCCAGCGCCGCGCTGCTTCAGTTGTTTAACCGCCGATGCTAGCTTTGCCAAACCTTGTTCAATTTGCGCTTGCGACCAGGCCGAAAATCCAAAGACGAATGCCGGATCCAACTGAACCTTGATGCAGAAGAAAGAAAGAGGGCGGGGCCAAACGCCGGTTTGCTCACGAGCACGCATGAATAACGGTAAATCTTCCTTGCGTCGCAGCCAGGCGACGAAATGCAAACCGGCTGGCGTTGCTTCAAGATCGAAATAATCGCCCAGCCATTTTTGGAATTGTTCGATAAAGAAGACGCGTCGCTGGGCATAGAGTTCGCGGATCCGTTGCACATGGCTGAGGAAAAATCCTTCGGTGATGAAACGCGCCAGGGTAGCTTGATCAATCGCCGGGGAGTGTTGGTCCATGACAGCGCGCACCTTGACGAGGGTGTCGACAAGTTGTGGCGGTGCGACCAGAAAACCGAGGCGCAGCGATGGATAGAGGATCTTGCTCATCGTCCCGGCATAAATCACTCGGCCGGCATGGTCCAAACCTTGGAGACATGGCAGCGGCGGCCCATCGAAGCGAAACTCGGAATCATAATCATCCTCCAGGATGTAGCCGTCGCGCGACTCCGCGAACTCGATCAGAGCTTTCCGCCGCTTCAGGCTCATCGTCACACCCAAGGGGAACTGGTGCGACGGTGTGACGAGAATGAGTCTGGGAGAATTTTGCCGTGAACACTTCCCGATCACCAGCCCCTCACGATCGATCGGGCGCGGGACAGTTTTGGCCCCGACAAAAGCCAGGACATTACGTGCCTGAAGGAAGACCGGATCTTCGATCCATGCCACTTCACCCTGATTGATTAACGCGAATGCGCACGCCAGCATCGCCTGCTGCATGCCGCTTACGACTACGACTTGGTCGGGATGACAATTGGCGCCGCGGAAGTCGCACAAGTAAGCAGCTATTGCCTTCCGGAGTTCGATCTCGCCACGGCTCGAGGCATAACGCAACAGGTGCGCTCCCTTTTTCGCCAAAACCTGCTGGCGCAAGCGCTCCCAAACAGCAATCGGGAATTCATCCACGGCCGGCAACCCCGCGATGAGCGTGACAGATGGCGGGCCGCCAATGCCGACATCGAGTTGTCGGCCGCTGCGACAATCGGTCATTCTGGTCACCCGTCGGGCGACACGCGGGGAATGCTCGATGCGCGCTGTCGTCTCCGCCCTGGCAGCCTTCAGAAAAGTCGCCGGTAGATGATCGGCGACAAAGATACCAGACCGTTTCCGGACTTGAAGATAGCCCTCTGCAAGCAGCTTTGAGAACGCCTGGTTTACGGTCGGTCTCGAAATCCCGAGAGTTGCAGCGAGAACTCGTGAAGAAGGCACACGGGAAGCGCTTGAATCAAAACTGCCGCTTTCAAGTTCTTCGCGTATTTGACGATACAGCTGTTGATGAAGTGGCTCGGATGACGCGCGATCCAGCCGCACCATTTCGAACGACATGACTAAACGACGCCGGCGCTGCTTTGGGACCGATGAGCCTGTGCGCCCGTAGATCGTGCCGTTCATTTTCACGAAACGAATTTCGCACCCGGAGAATGCTTTCTCAACACGATATGCTGCCGTAATAGGCAACCCAAAAACGCGCCCGAACGAGACCCAGATAACACGCAAACTGGCCACATCGAAATTGGCCAACTGGATATTGTGCGTTTGCCACGTTGCCACTCTCTTTCCCGTTATGTTTATCAAATCTATGTGGATTGGTTTTATTGGGGTCATGCTTTTTGTCGCAAGTGCATCGGCCGCGAGTTCCGTACTGCAGGGAATCGCCAAGGATGCTAAGGGGCATCCGATTCAAGGCGCGGATATCCGGATTGAAGCGACAAACACTGGCAGATTGCTCACGACGGTTAAAACGAATGTAAACGGCCGTTACAGTTTAGAGGGTCTCGCGGCAGGCAATTACCGGGTGACACTGGTTGTGAATGGTGCCGTTAAGGCTTCTATCAATAATGCGACGCTCGAACCAGGTGAATCGACACACCTGAATTTTGCGCTCAAACAAACGCGCGCGACCGTAACCGTAACGAAAGGTAAACATAGGGTTTGGATACCGCCATTTACCGGAAGTCGTCTGCCCGGTCGCTGGGTGGAAGTTGAAGACGGTGGCGGCTGGGCGGCGGCAGCTCCTGCTATTCACGTCGTACGGGTCAGTGCGGAAGAACTGCAACGGGAATCTCTCACCAAAGCCTCGCCAACCGGCTATTGATTGAGGGCTGGCCCGGGCGATAGGTGATGATGCTACCGCCGTTCTTCGTATATTTAAAGGTGGATCCGGCCGTGGTAGGGATGTGAGTAGGTGTTTCTCTTGAAATGCCCAAAAATTGGGTCGAATTCTTGTTAGACGCCTTCCATTGTCCTGATCTCCCGCATGGATATCCAACTCCTGCTAGTCCCTTACGATTCCGGCCAGCGCGGTCGGCGCTGTGGGGCCGGGCCCGAGCACCTCGTCCATGCCGGGCTCCCTGCTCACCTCCAACGTCAGGGACACATAGTTACCGCCATCCACATCATCGAGGATGACCCGGCGTACCCACCCGCCGAAATCCGAACCGGTATCTACGCATCGCCTCGTCCTCGTCGGGATCATTTTTATTTTCGGCATTTACTCGCTGATGATCGCCTGGCCGTCGGGTCGGACGTTCGCGCATCCGTTTCACATGGCTGAGGAAGAATCCTTCGGTGATGAAACGCGCCAGGGTAGCTTGATCGCTTTCTCAAGATGAGCTGCTGCCGTTGGATAGTGGACCCAGATAACACGCAAACTGGTCACATCGAAATTTGCCAACTGGGCATTGTGCCCTTGCCATATCGGCGTTTTAGAAAGGGAAATTCAACTAAGGAGGAAATCAGCATCATGAAATCAAAACAAATAATTATCAGTATTGTGGCAGTTCTATTCGTGTTCCCATTGATGGGGACGTTCGCTCAGCAGGCAGCAAGCTCGGGTTCTATCGAAGTCATCACGACTTTTGATTATCCCGGGACCGGAAACTTAACGTTGCCGCAAAAGATTAACGAAAGAGGCGACATCGTTGGCGAG
>JBEPVT010000188.1:0-5070 GCA_041690895.1 Gammaproteobacteria bacterium | reverse complement strand
GGCGGAGATCGAGCAGACCATCCAGGATTTCGCGTCCGCCGCTCGCAACGCGATCCGCGCTGGATTCGATGGTGTGGAGCTGCACGGCGCCAACGGTTATCTGCTGCAACAGTTCCTCTCCGTCAACGCAAACCTGCGCACCGACAAGTGGGGCGGACGCGCCGAGAACCGCGCTCGCTTCATCATCGAGACGATGCGCGCGGTCGCGGAGGCGATTGGTGCGGACCGCACAGCGATCAGACTGTCGCCCGCCAACACACTCAACGACATCGACGAGGGCGACTACCGCGAGTCGTATCCGATCGTTCTCAACGCGCTCAATCCACTCGGTATCGCCTATCTCCACGTCGCGGAGACGAAGGATCCGTCGTTCACGCCAGTCTTGAGAGAGATGTGGAAGGGTGTGTTCATGCTCAACCCCGCCACTCCCGGTGGACGCACTGGCCCGGAACATCTAGCACTGATCGAGAACGGAGCAGCTGATCTGATTTCATTCGCACAGCTCTTCATCGCGAATCCCGATCTCGTGGAGCGACTCAGGATCGGCGCGCCGCTCGCGCTGCCGGACATGACCAAGGCGTACGGCGGCGATGCACACGGCTACACGGATTATCCGACCATGACCGAACAAGAAGACGAACCTGATCTCGCGCTCGCCGATGCCAACAACTGACGCGCTCGCCGAACTCGCTCCGATGAGCCACGCAGTCTTCCGCGTCGCTCGGCTTCACAAGATGATGGCCGGCCAGCTACTGCGCGGGATCGGTCTCTATCCGGCGCAGGAATTGGTGATGATGCGACTCTGGACCGCGGGACCGCAGCGGCACGTCGATCTGGTGCGGATGCTGGAATCGGAAGCGCCGACGATGACGCGCACGATACAGCGACTGGAGAAGGCTGGGTTGGTCAGGACGACGAGAAGTTCGGAGGATAGGAGAGCGATTATTGTCGAGGCGACGGATGAGAGCCTGTCGCTACGCAACGCGGTGGAAGATGCGTGGAGGGAGCTCGAGGCGCGAACGGTGGGGGCGTGGGACGAAAGGCGCCGCGCAGAAATTCTCGAAGCATTGGCGGCGTTGGAGAGGAATCTTGGCGGTGCGGACAGTGACGGGGATGGCGATGCGGCTGCAACGCAATGAGGGAACCTGTGTCACCAGCTGTCACTCGTCGCGTGGACGCGCGACGCTTATCAGGCGGCGGCAAGCTTTCGGACGCGCAAGCGCTTGCGAGAGCGCTCCGCGAACCACGGGTCATGCTGCATTTGCTGTGTCAGCCAACCTTCCGCAGTTGTATCAAAGGCGATGGAGAGCCGAATCGCCATTTCCGGGCTAATCCCAGCTCGACCATTCAAGATTGAGGACAGAGTGTTTCGACTCACGCCAAGCGATTCCGCCGCCGCGGTAACGCTCAACTCTAATGGCGCCAGACAGAGCTCGCGGAGAATCTCGCCGGGATGCGGCGGGACCTGCGTCACAATGCATCCTTCACCCAATGCAACACCGGCTGCATCAGAAAATCATCCAGCCCAATACCATCACCACCAATGAGCAGCGTTCGCTTGGCGTGGAATGCCTGTACGAACGCCGACGTCCCCGCGTGCGCTTGCGGTGCGCGGCCGCTCTTCACCTCGATGGCTGTGAGCCGGCGTCCCGTTTGCACCACGAAGTCCACCTCGTGGTTGCCATCACGCCAGTAATACAGTGTGCATTCCCCGCGCATCGCCGCGTTGCCCAGGTGCGCGCCTACCGCCGACTCCACCAGCCGCCCCCAGAACTCGTGATCAGCTCGCGCTTCACGGAGTGTTAGACCACTCGTCGCCGTCATCAGCGCAGTGTTCAGCACCTGCAACTTGGGGCTGGAACCGCGACTACGTGCGATATCCCCTGCGTATTTGGGGAGGCCGCGTACCATTCCGGCGCCAGCGAGCAGATCGAGGTAGTGCGCCAGGGTCGTGGTGTTTCCCGCATCCTGCAGCTGTCCCAGCATCTTGGTGTACGACAGCATCTGTCCGGAATAGCGACACGCCAGCTCGAAGAGCCGTCGTAGCAGCGCGGGCTTATCCACGCGTGTGAGCAGCAGCACGTCGCGCGAGATCGATGTCTCGATGAGACTGTCCAGGATATAGCGAGCCCAACGCTCGGGTTCGCCGATCAGTGGCGCGGCGCCGGGATAGCCACCGTAGAATACGAACTCGTCGAGTGACCAGCCGAACGCAGCGCGCATCTCGGCGAGGGACCAGTGCGACAGCGAGATTGTCTCGAATCGGCCAGCCAGGCTCTCGGTGGAGCCTTGCATGATGAGCAGCGGTGCGGAGCCGAGTATTACGAGCTTGAGGCGGCGTCTGGCGCGAGTGTCTTCGTCCCAGAGTCTCTTCACCGTTTCCGACCAGGCGGGGATCTTCTGGATTTCATCCAGAACGAGTACAGCGCCGGCATTACCGGTGATAGCGAGTCGCGCCGCGTCCCATTGCTGAGCAATCCAGTCTGGTCCGCGGAGGGTGGGTTCGTCAGCACTGGCGTAGCGCACGGGCACCTTCAAAGACTGTGTTGCCTGCTGCACCATGGTGGACTTTCCGACTTGCCTGGGACCCGCGACCACCTGAATGAAGCGGCGTGGCTCCTGGAGTCTGGCTGCGAGCTGCGCGGTCTGGGTGCGCCGGAAGGGCGTTCTCTTTTTACTCGCCATACTGAGTGAAATTACTCAATATACTGAGTAAAACAATGCGGGGCATTTCCTGGAAACTGTGGAATTTGGGGTCGGGCCGCACGGCGCAAGACCTGACACCGATCCCACCCGTTTCCCCCGCCTCAGGCGGCGCCGCGGAGCTTAGCGATCGGGCGGACAGCGAGTAGGTCGTCATCGCGGACGGAACGCACGTCCGCCGAGGAGAGAGTCTGGAGCGCCGCGGTGTGTCCGGCGGCGGTTACAAACTCCACTTCGATCGCATCCGGCGCATATACCTGAAGGACGGCACCGAGATCGCCAGCACGAAGCCCAAGCTCCGCTACGTCACGGACGAGCACCACCGTATCGAGTTCACGAATTGGAGCCATCAGAGTGCATCCTCCGCATAAGCCGTCACGAAGCGCGGAACATCCTCGTCCTTGAGGACGATCCAGACCGAAACAACGTTCGCCGAGCGCCCGGTCGGTCCCGTTAAGATACCCCGCACAGCGTATTTCTGCCCATAACGCATGGGGCCTGCCACCTCAGCCTGGCCTGCGGCAGCGTGCGCGAGCAGCGCCTGTTGTAGCTCGGGCCATCGGGCACGCGCGAAGCCAAGCATCTTGAAGAACCGAGCCTTTGCACGTCCGATCGGGTGCTCCGCCGAGAGCAAATAGTCTCGCACTTTTGCAGGCTCGACCACCGCGCGATCGACGTTGGGAAGGGTCACGCTGCAACAACCTCGAAGTTGGCTTCCTCAACTGACGCGAAAGCGTAGTCAGAAGCGACTTCGAAAAGTGCATTCACAGTCGGCGCTCTCTCGAAGCGATTATCAACCCGTTGGATCGTCCTGACGAGGGACAGACGAAGATGGAACACGCGACGAGCGTGGCCCCGGTGGACGCAAGCCAGTATGCACGAGTGTACGCCGGCGCGGTGCGTGGAACCGATCCCGGCTTACTCAAGAACGCAGTGCGAATCCGCGGTTTACCTTCGCATCCTTGCTCGGAGCACCGAGTCGACCCATGCCTACACGCAATCTATTGACATTTACGCAACTTGTGATATTATATCACCTATGCCGGATCCGGCCCTCGAACCCCTAAAACCGCCCGAGGCGAAGCAACTCGTTCGGAGCATTGTGGAAAATGGGATCGTCGAATTTTCGGGCCATGCTTTAGCGGAGATGGCGAACGACGAACTCGAGACGACGGATTGTCTAAATCTTCTCCGCGCCGGGATCTATCACCCGCCCGAGCCAATTAACGGAGAATGGCGATACCGAGTAGAGACACAACGCATCTGCGTTGTATTTGCATTCACGTCCAAAACGCGGATGCGGGTCGTAACTGCGTGGAGATTCAAGCAATGATTTGCGATGATTGCGGCGGTCAGCTAGTGACGGAAGAAAACGCAGTCCGTCGGTACACGATCGGCGGCCTGCCACATGTAGAGCTGCACGGTGTCGAAGTAACGAGGTGCAATGCATGTGGCAAGGAGGGAATTGCCATACCTAGAATCGAGCAACTGCACCGCGTTCTGGCTGAGGGGTTTGTGACGCAGCCGCGTATGCTCGCACCCGTTGAGATCCGTTTTTTGCGCAAGCATTGCGGCCTGTCCACCGCAGACTTCGCGCAGAGGATGGGTGTGGCGCGCGAGACTGTATCCAGGTGGGAAACGGGGGCTCAGCGCATGGGGGCGGTAGCTGATCGCCTTTTGCGATTGCTGATGCTCGCGCACGAACCGACAGAGAACTACGCTGTCGATGATCTCTTGCGTGAACTGAATGATAAGCCTGCGCCGAAGAAGCTCAGCTCCGTTTCCGTTTGGAACGGTGAAGGTGGTTGGACCCCGAAGGAGCGGCTTGAAGTTGTTGCGCGGTAGGCGTTCGGAGGAGATCGCGTAACGCACCAGGCCCACCATATTGCCCCGTCCCCCGATCCCGTCCATAATTGACCTCGTTCATCATCAACGAGGAAGCAAGGCATGAGTGCAACACGAATGGCGATCGGCGCCCTGGCGGCTCTGCTCGCTACGGTACCAGCGGGCGCACAGCAGCGGGGACGGGGGCGTCCCGACAGCTCGAAGACGACGACGTCGTCGGACACTACCATTTCCCAAACCACGCCGCGGGGAGAGGTTGAATCCGCGCAGACGATCACGCGGACCACAACCGCCATGCCATACAAGCCGATGCCGCCGGTGGATACTACCGTCGTCACCCAACACACTGCGACAATCGGCGGTCAGCAGATCCACTACACGGCGACCACCGGCACCTACGTCGTTCGCGACGACTCCGGCGCGGCAAAGGCCACCTTCTTCTTCGTCGCCTACACGAAGAACGGTGTCCCGGACGTCGCGCATCGTCCAATCGCATTCGTATATAACGGCGGACCCGGATCA
>JBEPVT010000187.1:0-5153 GCA_041690895.1 Gammaproteobacteria bacterium | reverse complement strand
TCTTGTAGCGTAGGACTTATGGACGGGGGTTCGATTCCCCCCGGCTCCACCAATTGATCAGATCCGATAACATCCGACAGCATCCGAAGACGTCCATCAAACCCGCAAAAACGCGGGTTTTTTTATGCCTTCGGGGGTCCCGAGAGCGGCGTAACCTACCATTGACTTCCGGGGGCAACTGGGGGCAACTGGGAGCAAGCTTGGGGGCAACTGGTCAAACCTGTGGAGGAGTTGCCCCCAGATGCCGCTCACCGACAGCATGGCGCGAAACGCCAAGGCCGCCGCCAAAACCGTCCGGATGTTCGACCGCGACGGCCTGTATCTCGAGATTTCGCTCCGCGGCGGCAAGTGGTGGCGCCTTAAATACCGCTACGCGGGAAAGGAAAAGCGCGTGTCTGTGGGCGTCTACCCCGAAGTCAATTTGAAGAAGGCTCGCGCGCGCACGATCGACGCGCGCCAACTGCTCGATGCCGGTGTCGATCCCAGCGAGAACCGGCGCGCCACCAAAGCCGCTCAGATGGAAGGAGCGGCCAACAGCTTCGAGGTGGTTGCGCGCGAGTGGATCGAGCAGCAGATGAAATCCTGGGTCAGGGGTCATGGCGAGCGAATCCTGACCCGGTTCGAGCGCGACATATTCCCATGGATCGGCGCCCGTCCGATCGCAGATTTAACCGCACCGGAACTGCTGGCTACCGTGAGGCGCATCGAAAAACGCGGCGCCTTGGAAACTGCGCATCGCGCGCTCGGCAACTGCGGCCAGGTGTTGCGCTACGCCATCGCCACCGGCCGCGCCAAAGGCGATCCCAGCGCCGATCTACGCGGTGCCCTCCCGGCGGTGAAGAGCGAGCACTTTGCCGCCATAACGGAACCTAAGCGGGTGGGCGCGCTGATGCGCGCCATCGACGGTTACGAGGGATCCTTGACGGTGCGCTGTGCCCTACGTCTGGCGCCGCTGGTCTTCGTACGTCCCGGCGAGCTGCGCCATGCCGAGTGGTCGGCCATGGATTTAGATGGCGGCGAATGGCGCTACACGGTCACCAAGACCAACACGCCGCACGTCGTGCCGCTCTCAGCACAAGCCGTTGCCATCTTGCGCGACCTGCAGCCTGTCACCGGCAGGGGCCGGTACGTATTCTCCAGCGCCCGCAGCAGCCAGCGGCCGATGAGCGATAACGCCATCCTCGCTGCGATGCGTCGCATGGGCATTGCCAAGGATGAAATGAGCGGCCACGGATTTCGCGCCATGGCGCGGACGATTCTGGACGAAGTCTTAAACTTCAGACCGGATTTCATCGAGCACCAGCTCGCGCATGCCGTGCGTGATCCGAACGGACGCGCCTACAATCGAACGGCGCATTTGGCGGAACGTCGGAAAATGATGCAGGCCTGGGCGGATTATTTGGACAAGCTCAAGTACGGCGCCGACGTAATTCCGATTCTCAAGGCTGGTTGAAGTCTGAGCAACCCATTCCAAATTCCAGAATCTGGGCAAAAATGCGCTGTGGCATTCGGTCGGCTGCGGCGTATCCTATTCGTCTGCCGAAAAGCGGGGCTCTGATTATGGAAACGAAGTTGCAGCAATTGACCGTGGACGAGCGCATTAAGCTGGTCGAAGACCTCTGGGACAGCATTGCGGCAGATCAAGGCGCACTTTCAATTACCGCCGATCAAAAATCCGAACTCGACCGCCGCCTGAACGCATACGCGGTTGACAAGAATCGTGGACGACCGGCGACGGACGCCGTTCGCGACATTCGCCGCCAGTTGTGACCGTCGAGGTCCGGCTCCGTCCGGAAGCCGAACAGGACCTAGCTGAGGCGGCCCGGTGGTATGAAGAGCAGCGGCCTGGCTTAGGCCTAGAATTCCTCGATGAGGCCTTGGCGACTTTTTCGGCTATCGCCGAAAGACCTCTCGCCAGCGCTGTGGTCTACGGGTCATTGCGTCGCGCGCTATTGCACCGATTTCCCTTTGGGGTCTTTTTCCTCGTTGACGGCGACGGAGCAGTCGTGATCGGCGTCCTGCATGGTAGCCGCCATCCGCGCCGGTGGAAGAGCCGGCTGTAGGCAGCCGACAGCCTCTAACGGCGCGCGACGATCACGATCGGGCAATGATGGTCGCCAACTCACGGTTGGACGTGCCGAGTGCCAACAGCGATTTGACCAGTAGGTTGAGTGATACCGTCGGATCGCTGGCTTCCATCTTGGCAATGCGCGACTGGCCCTACCGCGTGAGCTCCGGGTCGGCGGGACCGCGGCGTCCGGACCCTTCTGGTTCGACCCCGCGCTCCTTTTGGATAAATCCAATGAATTGCGCCGCCAATCTTTGCCGGTCAGTAAGGACGGGCGGCATATGCTTCACGAAGTAGCGCACGTCGCCGGCGAGGATGATCTCCCCCTGCGCATCCAATACTTCTGCGGCCCTCATCCACGCTGATACCAACGATTTGCGAGTCTCCAGCAATCTGTCGCGCACCGGATCCGCGATGGTTCGGGAACGCGACAGCTCGTTTGCGATCCCAATCACGCGATCATGCAATGCCGTGGAATTCCCGTAGCGCTGCGCTTTGAAAATCTTCTCCCGAGGGTATTTCTTGTTTTCGCCTCGAACGGCCCGCATCGTGGCGTTGGCCGCAATACCCTGCTCGCGCATTAACCGCGCGAAGTCCTCGCGCCATTCTCGCAGGCGTTGCTTATCGATGTGGAGTCGCTGTCCAAGCTCGTTCTCGGCCTTCACGACCAGATGCACGTGCGGGTGCTTCTGGTCGGTATGCAACACCATAACGTAGCGATGTTGCGCGAATTTTTCGCGGGCGAATTTCCGCGCGGCGGCCAAAACTTTGTCTGCAGGCGTCGGCGCCGGCATGGCCAGCACGATGTTGTGCACGAGTTTCGTCGGTCGCCCTACCCGACCGCTTTCTTTGTGTCGGCGGTATTGCCCGGCGGTGAGTTCCAAATGCCACTCATCGAGCAGCTGCCTTTGCTGTTGCGGGTATCCGATGAACTCACCCTCATCGGTCTCGATCTCCAAGGCACCTCGGCGGCTGATGTACGCAAAGTGAGCGGCAACCGCGCCCCTCCTTATTCCACCGCCGGTCACTTTCACCATGACCTCCGGGGTACGACTCACGGTGCGCGCGATCTGGGCAATTTGCGTGTGGCTGAATTGACCAGACATCGCGGGATCTCCGCGCCCGTGACTCACGGCCTCGAAGGCTCCGGGACCGTCCCGCGGTACGCGAAAAACTCGTCTAGTCAACGCGGCTCTCCCAGCTGATCAGCGCCGCTCGCGCGAATTCATGCATGCGCCGCTCAACTTCCGATACGAGAACTCGGGAACCGCCGAGCTCTTGCTGTAGATCCCTCGTCAGGACCCCCCATCCGTGCGGCTTCACGAGCCGTATGAGCCAAGAGTCGACCGAAGCCAGCCAGGACCGACACGGCCGCTTTGAACGCCGCAAGCTCGTGCGTTGGCAGCGGAGGGTTGGCGGCCACATGACTTCGGATCAGGGTGGCGATATAGCCCGAGTCCTTGATGCCCCGCTCTGCCGCCCGGTGCCGAATGGCAAGTCGATCTCCCGGCCGCAGGCGGATCGTGATCCGGTCCAGGGCCGGACCGCTGCTCGATGGGTCGGGCGGCAAGTCGGGCGAGTGCGAATCAAGCAATGCACGAATTGCGATCAGTGCGAGCGTCGACTCCGAGACTTGCCGCCGCGCGGCGACCGTGGCGAATAGGTGCTTCTCCTCCGGCGTCGGACGCGTCGTGATCGTTGGCGCGATCGATTTCGAGGCGCCGACGTTCATCGCGCGCAAATCTGAGTTGCAGCAGAACGCGGACACTTCGCTATCCTGCCATCACTCCAAAAACGACCCGACAATGCTCCTCGATCCAAAGTCTTTGCTCTATCCGATCCACAAATGCGGACCTAAGACATTGCACGAATTTCCAAGCATTGGCGGATTGAGTTTCGGCCTTTTTTCAGCCGAACACGTCCGGAGGCAACGCAACGCATTGAATGCACTGACGGCTAGGCCGGAGCCGTCGCTGATCGCACCTAATTCCCCTGCCGCGAAGCAGTCGTTCGTCGGTTACGGTAAGCTAATAATGAAGTTTAACGCTGAATGATTTACAGCCTTCGCGACTATCAAGATGATGCTTACCGGAAACGACATAACTGCGCTATGTCCACCACCCAACCCGATCAACGAGAAGCCGCGCTTCCCTCACAAGCGATTGGCTCCTCAGAGACATCTCTTGAGGCGTCACCTCCTCCGCCACCCGGGCAGCGCACGAGCGGCAGCCTAGTCACCATTCTATGGGGGGTGCTGCTGCTCTTTGGCGTTCTCATACTGTTGACTAGGGGCCCGTTAAATGCGCCCGCAGCTATGCAGGCGGTCGCCGGCGGCGGCACAAGGTCTATTTATCTCGATTTGTGATCCCCTCGACTTTTATGGGTGGCAGCTTGCCATAGACCTCCGCAATCTTTTTTGGCTGCGTAATCTGTTGCTCTACGACGATTTCAACCAAGGAAAACAGCCGCAGCGCTATAGCTTTGTCGTCCTTGATGTCCATGGTGCCTGGGTGGACCGCCTCGTTACCAATAATGCGCAGCGAATCGAGGGCCTGTTGAAGTGTGGCCGGCAGGCCCTTAGAAACCATCTCCCCGATAAGGGTGTTGAGGTCTTTGCCCTTAGTTGAACCAGGCCACGAGTCCTCACATATCTGTTGGCACAGCTTCTCAGTCACGAGTCGCAACAGCGCGGCCGACGCGCGTGGCGACAAGTCAAGAACCTTCATTGCTTCGGCATAGTCGCCAGCGCATGCTTCCGGTAAATCGGGATGCGGGTACGGCGCCGTCATCTTCGCAGGGTAGACCAGTCGATAACTGTAGCCACGCACCGTCTGGTTGCCGAGCTTAACAGAAGGAACCGGTTCAGCTGCCCATAGCGTCAACACGTCGCAGTGGTGACATCTCGCCGCTTCGTGATGTATTGGCGCAACTCCGCCAAATGCCCCGAGCTGAACCCAATCGAATTTCGCGAACGCGCCGCAGCGGGGACACGTAAACGCACTTTTGCCCTTCTCGGGCTCAACAACTTTTGGGCAAGCCAGCGGAGCAAATCGATAAAGAGTTAGTCTACGGCTTGGGCCACGCA
>JBEPVT010000186.1:0-5330 GCA_041690895.1 Gammaproteobacteria bacterium | reverse complement strand
TCGGCTTTAGCCGATGACCGAAGCCGCCGCCTTTAGGCGGCCGGTGGTTCACTCAGGCGTGCGACGCCCAAGTGGGCTCGCCTGCCGTGTATGGAATACAGGGGTCGAAGCGGCCGGGCGTCTCGACGTAACGCATCGCCCGAGTGCAGCCGATCTTGGAGGTAAAGTAACCCAGTAGCGCGAGTTCCTTCATCATCCGGAAGTAGTGGGCCGGCTCCCGGGCGGCCGTCTCCGCCTCGCCGACGATAGTCCCCGGCACGTTCTCTGCCTTGGCTTCGGTCTCATCGCCAGTCACGACAGGCGACAGGCCTTTTCGTTTGCGATCTGCCGCTTCGCGCGCGTCCATCACACGCTTCTGCTCATGGTCGAGCGCGGCGAGTATCGCCAACCGCTGTTGCGGCGTCGCGGCCGTGAACGCAACATTGTGGACTTTCCTTGCCGCCTCCTCAACGCTGCGCATGCCGCCGAGGAATACTTTCTGCTCCGCCGGGCTGTAGCAATCGGTCACCATCAAGGCCATGAACGCGCCGGTCTTTGCCGCCTTCGCGCCCGGCGTCTTAGTTTCGGGAAGGATGGTTTCGGCTATCTCGTCCAGGAATGCAACCTCTTGGGCGCTGAACTTTCCCGCAACGTGTTCAACCGAACTATTCTGTTTCTCGAGCGCGGCCAACAGGTTGCTGCCGCCGACGAATGCGATGCCTCCCAGCAGGGCGCTGAGGCGGCGAATTGCTTCGCGGCGATTGATGAGCTGCAATTGCTCGGATTCGGATGTATTCATATTCGGCTCAAAGGTTGCGGCGATTGAGCTCGTTCACCGCAAAGTCCACCGCACGAGCGGTGAGCGCCATGTAAGTGAGCGAGGGATTTTGGCAGGCACTCGAGACCATGCACGCGCCGTCCGTGACGAAAACGTTTTGCGCATCCCAGACCTGATTGTGTGAATTGAGTACGGAGGTCTTTGGGTCGCGTCCCATGCGTGCCGTACCCATTTCGTGGATGGCCATCCCAGGATATGACCCGCTGTCGAATGTCTTCACCATTTTCGCGCCCGTCTGCTCGAGCATCTCCGCCATGTCGGCGATCATGTCCTTGCGCATCAGGCGCTCGTTCTCGCCCGTGGCGCAATCGATCTTCAGAACCGGCAATCCCCACTTATCCTTCTTGTTGGTGTCGAGGCCTACGCGGTTGGCGTGGTTGGGGAGCATTTCACCGAAGCCGGTAGCGCCGAATTTCCAAGGGCCCGGCAAGCTCATTTCGTCTTTGAATTCCGCGCCCACGCCCAACTCCTTGACCGCGCGCGTCCAACCCTCGCGGCTCGCCGCTCCCTGGTAGCCGAAACCGCGCAGATATTCGCGTTTGTCGCCGAACAAGTTGCGATATCGCGGAATATAGATGCCATTGGGGCGCCGGCCGTAGTAATACTTGTCGTCCAGGCCCGGCAAGTTTCCTTCGGCACCACAGCGAAAATGATGATCCATGAGATTGTGGCCAAGTTCTCCTGAACTGCTACCCAGCCCGTCGGGCCAGACGTCGGTTGCGGATCGCATGAGCAGCCAGGTCGAATTGAGCGTGGAGGCACAGATGAAAATCACCTTAGCCGTATAGTCACTCGTCTGTTCCGAAACCGCATCAAGCACTCGCACGCCGCTGGCACGCTTGCGCTCCTTGTCGTACAGAACCTCGGTCACAATCGACCACGGCTTTAAGGTGAGTTTCCCAGTCTTCACTGCGGCGGGCAGGGTCGAGGACTGTGTGCTGAAGTAGGCGCCATAAGGACAGCCTAACCAACATGCATTTCGATATTGACAAGGTGCGCGGCCTTCCAGCGGTTTGGTCGCATTCGCGACGCGTCCAATAATCATGTGACGCTTACCGCCGAATGCATTCTTAAGCTTGCCGGCAATGATCTCTTCGCCGCAGTTGAGCGGCATGGGCGGCAGGAACTGTCCATCGGGCAGCTGCGGCAGTCCGTCGCGCGAGCCGGAGATGCCTGCGTGCGTTTCCACATGGTCGTACCACGGCGCCAGTTCGGCATAGCGAATCGGCCAGTCGATCGCGACGCCCTCCTTCGCGTTACCTTCAAAGTCGTAATCGCTCCAGCGATAGCTCTGGCGTCCCCATGTCAGCGAGCGGCCTCCGACCTGATAGCCCCGGTACCAGTCAAACCGTTTCACTTCCGTGTAAGGTGAGTCTTTTTCGTTGACCCAGAAAGCAAGATTTTTCTCATTGAGCGGATAATCGCGCTTCAGCACGGGATACGCCTGCTCCATCGCGTAGGTGCGGCCGCCGCGATGCAAATATTCCCAGGGCGCCTTGGTGGCGTTGACGTAGTCCTTGACGTGCTCGACGTTACGGCCACGCTCCAGAAGCAGGACGCGAAGACCCTTCTCCGTGAGCTCCTTTGCCGCCCATCCGCCGGAGATGCCCGAGCCGACTACGATCGCGTCATACTGCATTTGGGCTTATTCTAACGCCATTCATGAAATTATTGTCCCGCCGAAAGTTGCTCGTGCGGTCGGCTGGCTTAGGGATGCTGTCGGCCGCCGCCAGTGCTCCTGCCGACTCAACTCGCACGGCCTCCGCGCCGCTTGACTCAAGCGACCGCTCGGTGCCCGGTCGGCTCAAGCAATCGGTGTGCCGTTGGCCCTATGCGCGCATGTCGCTGCCGGACTTCTGCAGCCGCACCAAGCAGCTGGGGTTTGCAGCGATTGATCTGCTGTTTCCGGACGAGTGGTCAGCGGCGGCGGATGCCGGACTGATCGTTTCCATGGGCTATGCCAGTCGGCGCGAGAAATTCATCGCAACAGGCTTCAACGATCCCGCCAATCACCCGCTGCTGCTAGGAGAGCTGGAAGTGGTGTTGCCGCTCGCAGCACAGGCGCACGTAACCAATGTCATCGCCATGTTCGGCAATCGCGCAGCGGGCATCGACGAGCCAGCCGCAGTCGCCAACTGCGTGGCCGGCCTTGCCAAGATCGCTCCGCTCGCCGAAAAGCACGGTGTCACAATTTGCGTGGAACTGCTCAACAGCAAAGTGGATCACCCGGGATATCAAGGCGATCACACCGCTTTTGGCGTGGCGGTCATGCGAGCGGTCAACTCGCCGCGAGTCAAGCTGCTGTACGACATCTATCATATGCAGATCATGGAGGGCGACGTGATCCGCACTGTCCGCGACAACATTAGCTGGATCGGACATTTTCATACCGGCGGAGTTCCTGGCCGGCATGAAATCAATGACAGCCAGGAACTTAACTATCACGCCATCGTCGCGGCGATCGCGGATTTGAACTATCAGGGCTATGTCGCCCACGAGTTTGTGCCGACGCGCAGCGATCCATTCGTGTCGCTCGCCGAAGCGCTGCGAATTTGCACCGTATGAGTTGCGGCGGCATCGCCCAGAAGCCTTTAATTTCGAACTTATGAGAACCGATCTGAAAAATCGACGTCTTGAGGTTGCACCCTGGGCACTGGCGGCCTTGGCTCTTAGTCTCTGCTGTTTTCTATCAGCCGCCGAGGAGGCTCCCCAAGGGGATCCGAAAGCGACGGAGCAATGAAAGCCTATTCCGCCCGTAGTCTCTCCAGGGGTGCATGATGCGGCACCGCCTTCCGATGCCATCGTTTTGTTTGATGGACGAAATTTGGATCAATGGGGTGAACACCAAAGATCATTCGCCGGCAGGATGGAAGGTTGCGTTCTTCTCCAAAACCACTTTCAACTTACCGGTGAAACTCGCTACATTGGACAGCCTGCGTATCGCTCGCAACAACGCGCAGCCATCAAGCTGCAAGCCCATGGCGACCCCTCGGCACCGATCAGCTGCCGAAATATTTGGGTGCGCGAGCTTAAATAGGCGGTCTTGAATCCAACTGGAGCAGAAATTCTTAAGCGGCCGGCAGGACCTCAATTCGTTCACGCAATCCCAGCTCGTGTGCGCTCACCAAACATTTGCGCACAAAGGGTGCGGTTGGCGGAGTAGTAAAGTTTCACGTCAGCGTTTACGTTTGGCCAAAGATTTCTGCACCATTTCGTTTAGTAATATTTTTGCGGCTTCTTCGGGCGCCCACTTTCCCAGCGCTGTAGTCTCGGGACGCGTACCGAGATACTGAACTTCGATTGAATCTCCCACGCGTTTCCAGTTGCCGGCATACAGCTTGCCGTCGATCTCTATCTCGACTTCGCCTGCGGTTTTTCGTGTCATCTATTATTTTCTAAGGTTGAACCGAATGTTGAAAGGATAACAGGAATTCACGGGCCGACCATCTTCGGTACTTGCGCGGTAGTACCCTGAGCCTGCCATGGCCAGTCGAAGTGCACCCTGGTCGAGCCTAGGACTTCCGGTTGGTCGAATTATCGTTGGATCGGAAGTGAGGCGCCCGTCACGGTCGACGCAGGCTTTGACCGTCGCGATGCCCTGCTCTTCCCGACGAATTGCACTGGAAGGATAGAAATCATCGGCGCTTGGAAAACCAATCCCCGGCCCTCCTTGCACGCGGTTGACCGCGACCGGGACCGCAGGCGGCATCACGCTACCTGGCAATTCACCAGACGTTTCCCTCACAGGTTCCGTTTGCGCAGGATCACGCTCGATCGGCGGCAAAGCGTTCACAGGCGGTTGGTCAATCGTTGGCGCCGTCATTACGGGCTTGGACGGCGCGGGCAGATTTCTGGGAGGCAGAGTTTTCTCGATAACCGTCGCTTCCAGGCGATGTGGAGACAATTTGACGAAATTGGAGCTCAGTCCGACTGCAAGCCCGCACAGCACGGCCGCATGCAGAGACGCAACCAACAGAAACGTTGCAGAGCGCCGCGAGAAGAGCGAGGACTCATCATGCGAGTAGCCGCCAAAATTTGCGCGTGCTACCGAAGAGTTGGTCGCGGCAACAGCCGATACACTATGTTCACGCGACGCTACGCTGTCTTCACGCGCGATCGTGTAGGTTGCCCAGTAGCATCCGATCGCCAAGCCGAGACGGGAAAATCCCCCGTGCCGCTCTGCCAAATCTGCCAGCCACTCTTCCTCTAGTCGCTCGGATAAAGACTCTGGCGCTCGCCGCGCCGCGCAGTGAATCAATCGATGCGCACACCCGTCCACCCAATCAAACTCTCGCGCGGAAGTCATGGCTCCTCCTGGCACCGGTGGCCGCACCGGTTCATGCAAGAACACTCCGGTTAAAGCCGGCGAAAACCTCGCTGGCGCGCCTTAGCCCAGTGGGCGTCAGCCGATAGAGACGACGACGCGGACGGCCCGCACTTGAGGGATTGATGGCCTCCCATCGACTGACAAACCAGCCGGCTGACTCAAGTCTAAGCATAATCGGATACATGG
>JBEPVT010000185.1:0-5332 GCA_041690895.1 Gammaproteobacteria bacterium | reverse complement strand
GTATAAGAGACAGGCGTAGCACGGCGCTGAAGCGCCGTCCTACGTGGCAAGGGAAGTTGTCCGACTTGATCGCAAGCCGTCGTGGGCTGTGATCTCTCCCTGCCTCGCGGTCCCTTTCCTACGTGTCATCAGGGGTTTGCGGCATTGTCCTTCCGTACCACAGCGCTACATTGTTATCACGGCATGGCATCACAAGAGGACAGGACAATGGCAATCCGCAGACTGGAACCCGTGTGCTCGAACGGTACCGATGCGATCGTCGCGTTGACGGCAGACCACAGGCGCGTGATGACGCTGTTCAAGGAATTCTCGGCTTTGAAGAAGAAGAACAAGGGCGGCCAAGACGGCGCCACCAAGGCCGCATTGGTCAGGAAGATCTGCACCGAGCTGAAGATACACACCGAAATCGAGGAAGAGATCTTCTATCCCGCCGTGCGCGCGCAAATCCATGACGACGACTTGATGGACGAGGCGCTCGTCGAGCACGCGGGCGCGAAAGAGCTGATCGAGGAGTTGGAAGGCATGGCGGCTGACGATGAACTCTACGACGCCAGGGTGACGGTGCTCGGCGAGGAGATCGATCATCATGCGTCTGAAGAAGAAGGCGACATGTTTCCGAAGGCCAGGAAAGCGAAGGTAGACACCGCTGGACTCGGCGAGCAAATGGCGGAGCGCAGGCAGCAGCTCAAGTGGGCACTGAATCACAGCGGCGCACCGGCCGACCGCCGCATGAATTCAGGCGTGGCGTAACCAGGCTTGTAACTGTCACGGCGCAACTTTGGGCCAGGAAGGCCCTGGCCCAAGCCGCTCGCCCGGCCGTTACGCGCGTGCGCCCGCACTGTCAGTCAAATCGTGCCCTCCATCACGCTGGCTACCGACATCGCTGCCGGTCCCGATTCGAGAGACTTAACCTCCAAATTCACGGAGGCTGCTCTTATGAAGACTCAACTACTCGCATGCTCGGCTTTGTTGTTGGCAAGTCCGTTTGTGATGGCGCAGACCGATAGCAATCCGAACGGCACCACCAGCTCGCCCAACATGAGCACCGCGCCGAACAACACGACCACCACGACCAACACAACGACAACCCACACCGCAACCACAAGCAGCCAGGGCAGCATGAGTTCGGCGGCGTCGTCTGATGCGGCATTCATGACCAAGCTGGCGGAAGGCGATCTCGCGGAAGCGGAGGCCGGCAAGCTGGCGACTCAGAAATCGACCACGCCCGCGGTCAGGGAGTTCGGTCAGGAGATGGACAAGGATCATTCCAGGAATGGCAATGATTTAAAGGCCATTGCCGCGTCGCGTGGGCTGATGTTGCCGACCAGCGTTAGTCCGGAACACACGGATGCACGAACCAGGCTCGAGAGCCTCAGCGGAGCGAACTTTGACCGCCAGTATGCCAATAGCCAAGTGCGCGCCCACGAGAAGACCGTGCAGCTGTTGCAGGATGAAATCACCAATGGCCAGGACCAGGCCGTGAAGGACTTTGCAACGCAGACACTGCAGGTCGTGAATCAACATCTGGACATGGCGCGGCAACTGCAGACCACGGTCTCCAATCCGGTTGCCAGCAATTAGTGCGAGGCGAGTCGCCGAGACCGGCAGAATCGCTGAGTGCGAGTGTAATCCCGGGGCGGCAGGGCCCCGGGATTCCGCTTAAGTTGTCTTTAATGCGCGCCTGTTCAGCGCGTTTGCGCGCCATTCGCGGGACGCGCTGCGAGAATGGCTCGTGTGTCGCGCATCGGGGCACTGTCTCGGGCGCCGGCGACATCATTGCTGCCCATGTCCTGCTCGGCAGTGGCGGAATTCATTGCGGCGTCACGCTCTATCAGCAACTCGCGTTCCGCTTCCCGCCAATGAGCTTCGCAGCGGCCCTCCGGACAACCCTCGCTCTCCCAGATTTCGTAGGCGCGTTGTGCCGTACGTTGGTGCTCAAGGGATCGGTTCATGGCTACCTCCAAGTTTGCCCCATCATGTAATGATCCTGGGAAAATCGCTGTCGGGCAGTTTTCGCTCGTATCGACAGACTATTCCTACAGGGATCGGTGTAGCCGCGCGTATCATCGGCAGATGAAGTCGGCTACGCGCTTTCTCTCGCTGGTGTTGCTCGCCTCGTTCAGCCTGACTGCAACGACTGCAGAACAACGGCCGATGCCGCAGTTAAGCGGCGGCACGGCGTGGCTCAATTCACAGCCGCTGGATCGCGCCGCGCTCAGGGGCAAGGTCGTGTTGATCGATTTCTGGACCTATACCTGCATTAATTGCCTGCGCGCGCTTCCGTATGTAAAGGCCTGGGACGCGAAGTACCGCGACGCCGGCCTCGTCGTCATCGGCGTGCACACACCGGAGTTCGACTTCGAGGGCGACAAGGCCAATGTCGAGATGGCGGTGCGCAAGTACGGCATCCGCTATCCGGTCGTCGTCGACAAGAACCGAAAGATCTGGAACGCCTTCCACAACCAGTTCTGGCCTGCGCACTATTTCGTCGACGCCAAGGGTCAGATTCGCGCAGAGCATTTTGGCGAAGGTGAATACGAAGCATCCGAAAACACGATTCGCGCACTGTTGGCTGAAGCCGGACTCAAGCCCACGAGCAAGAGCGCATTGCCAGCCGGTACAGGTGAACAGGCCGCGGCCGACATCGCCTCGATACGTTCACCCGAAACCTACGTCGGCTATGAACGTGCCGATGGATTTGCTTCACGGCCGCGCGCGGTGCCCGATCGAGTACAACAATACTCGGTCGCCAAAGTGCCGGCGCTCAATCAGTGGGGTTTGAGTGGTCGGTGGCGCATCGGAGCCGAAAGCGCAGTACTGCAATCAGCGCCGGGCAAGATCGTGTTTCGCTTTCACGCACGCGACCTTCACCTCGTCATGGGTCCCGGTGATGCGGGAATTCCGGTGCGTTTCAAAGTCAGACTGAGTGGTGCAGATCCGGGTGCCAATCATGGCGTCGATATTGGCGCAGATGGTTCGGGTACTGTCGCGGAACGGCGACTTTACCAGTTGATCCGGCAGACAGGCGCGGTGACCGACCAGACCTTTGAAATCGAATTCCTCGACGCAGGCGCAGTAGCATTTTCATTCACGTTTGGTTAACAGAAATCTGCGAGTTCTTTCCTACGCCGCATTGAGCGGTTTCGACATGGCTCTTCCTGATGGCCGCGCTACATTTTGTCGCGGTGCTTCGACTTTCGGGAGATACGGGCCATGGCGAGTTTCAGGCTTTTCGAGTTCGCACGCGCAGCGACCAGTGATACCCTGGATGCGACGACCACGCTTGCGCTGCTGGGCGATGACATCGTCTACCCAGGGCTGCGTGCGCCGATAAGCGACGACGCTTTGATCGACGAGGCGCTTCGCGATCACCCCGACGCAAGGGAACGGATGGCGCAGATGGAAGAGATGGAACTGGACGACTCTCTCGACGATGCCTTACTCGAAGTGATGAGTGACGAGTTCGTTCTTTTCGATGCGGCCTGAAAAGAATCGATAGCGATTTAATCCCCGACTACCTGGACGCCCGTCAAAACCCCAGGCGAACCGTTCAACGCTGCAAATTCGTGGTCGTCGCCGGCCACGCGGGGTACCGGGCAATGTGGTCAAGGGTCTTCTGGCTGGCGCTTTCGGCATGGGCGCTGGTACAAACCGCGTCTGCGTCCACACGACGGCCGGTCGAAACGGCCGAACAGCGGCTCGCCGAAATTCGCGGCGCCTACGGCGATAGTGATTGGGCGCGCAGCGGCGTGCTCGTGCAGACAGGCCATGAATATGCGTCCGGTCTCGACGGTCGGTGGCGGCTGGCCACCGCTACCCTAAGTGGGGCGATGCACTACGCCGTCGATTTCGGCGTCTATCAGCTCGCGGAGACTATCGACGAATTGCGCGATTGGCGCCAGGACAATTCGGGTGGCGTGCACGAGCTCAATTCCGCGTTCGCACGGGCACATGCCACCACGGAGCGTTGGCTCGCGCGACGCCAGTTCCTGGTTTCTGGTCTGGATGGTGCACGCGTCGAGAGGCTTGCGGCCGCGTCTGATGCAGCGCACGGGTTCGAGCGATTGCGTTTCACGCCGCACAACGGGCAGGTCGTGGAGTTATGGTTCGATGCGCGCAGCCACCTGCTGGCACGCAGCATCTGGATCAACCCCATCGATATCACGACCATGCGATATGGAGACTACCGGCGTGTCCAAACCGCATGGGTACCGTTCAAAGTCACCAGCGACACCGATGGCGACGCAGACATCGTGACGGTCGATTCTGCTGAATTCGTGCAGCAAGCGATCGCGGGAGAATTTGCGGCGTTGCGCACGCCCGAAGATTCGGCGGTCGCAGGCGAATCGACCACGGTGCCGATCACGTACGACGGCGACGTGATTGTCGAGGCGAGGTTGAATGCGCGCGGTCCATTCGCCTTCATCCTCGATACGGGCGGTCATGACATCCTCACGCCCGAAGCCGCGAAGGCCCTCGGGCTTGCCACCACAGGTGCGGGCGTGTCCGGTGGGGCGGGGGAGGGAACGCTGTTCGAGCAATATACGCGCGTGGATCGCATGCAGGTTGGCGCGGCAACGCTCCGTGACCAGAGTTTTCTTGTCATTCCTCTGCAGTTCGACACGGTGGAACGCGGTGCGAGGGCGCCGCTCGCTGGCATCCTCGGCCTCGAGCTGTTCGAGCGATTCGCGGTGGAGCTCAACTATGCTGCGCAGACGTTGACGCTGCGGCCGCTAGCGAATGCGCCCGCTGGGCGCGGCGTTGCGGTGCCGATCACATTCACCGACGATCAACCGCTGTTCCGGGCCCGCATCAACGGCATTGACGGCGACAATGGACTCGACACGGGCAACTCGGGCTCGTTGGTCGTGCAGGGCCATTGGGCGCAAGCGCACGGATTGGCCGACCGAATGCGCCACGGCCTGCTGACAGCAGGATTTGGTGCCGGTGGTTTGTCGAAGAATTGGGCGAGCCGCGTCGACCTCGAAGTTGCGGGTGTCACTTTCCCGCGTACCATCGCGCGTTACGCAGAAGATCGGAAGGGCGCCTTTTCATCGCGCACCGAGGCCGGCAATGTCGGCAACGAGATCTACGAAAACTTCACGCTGTCCTTCGACTATCGGCGCGGCGTGGTTTGGTTCGATCCGCTGTCTGCGGCGCGGTCGACGCAACTGGTCTTTGCGCGCGCCGGATTGACCGTCTACAAGGTATCGGCGGATGCGTTCACCGTGGCGACGGTACTGCCCGGCAGTCCCGCTGCCGCGGCAGGCATATCCGCTAGCGATCGCATCGTCGCGGTCGACAATGCGCCCGCATCTGGTTTGTCATATTG
>JBEPVT010000184.1:0-5387 GCA_041690895.1 Gammaproteobacteria bacterium | reverse complement strand
AAATACCGCATCACCGTCTGAATCGATCGATGGCCGGTCATGGCCATCGTGTCGCCGAGCGGCACATTTTGCCGGCCGGCTTCGGTCACAAACCCGGAGCGCAACGAATGCGCCCCAAAGTCGCCCTGAAGGCCCGCGAGCTGGGCGCGGCGTTTCACAATCAACGCCACCGCCTCTCCTGAGAGTGGTTCGGAGACGGTGGCGGCACCACGAATTCTCCTAAAAATAGGTCCCGTGAGGATCTGCGAGGCCTCAAGCCACGCCATGAGCGCATCGGCCGCCTTGCCCGCCACGGGTTTCTCGGCGTTGTTATTCTGCTCAGCGCCCAGCTGATCGGTCTTCGAATGCCCGAGGTGATAGAGGTATGTTCGGTCATCGACTTTGACGAGATTTTCCATCACCGCGGCACTGACTTCGGAGCGTCGGCGGCCGCCGCTGGCCCAGCAGAAAAGGAGCAGGGCACGATCGCGCACGCCAATCAGGCCATCGGTGCAGGTGGCGAGCATCGCCTCGAGAGGATCTTTGGTGAGCGCGGTTTTGCGGGTGGGGCGCACGCCACGCGCGGCGTACGCGCGGCGCACACGGCGCAGCAGCTCTTGGACGGCGGGATCGCGCGCTGGGTTAGCGAAGTCGCGCAGCTGATGGGCTTTGGAGAGGACCGAGATTCGGTGGACCACGGTGTTGAGGGCCAACGCACCCGAGGCGCCTTTAAAACCGCCCTCGACCAGCAGCCGATCGAGCGCCGCCGGCAACGCATGCGTTAGCGTTCCTTGTTTCGTGGTGCGTTCGACGTGATCGACGATAAATTGCACCACCGCCGGCACGGAGACCGGCAATTGCAGCGTTAATCGATAGCGCAAGCGGAACCACGCCGCCCAATATTTGAGCGCACTCGCGTAGGAGCGCGAGGTATTCGCCGCTTCTCCTTCATCGAAGAGGGCGCGGACCGCCTCTTCGGTCTCATCGTGGAGCCGATGCGGATCGAGCGCGAAGACGGTCGAATGCAGCACCAGGGCACTCGGCTGGCGTAGAACGGTTGCTTGATGTCGTGATTTAGGCATATTTACGATAGAATATGATCCATATAAAACGAACAGTCAACTCTATTCTTGATAATCATACTTTATCACGAGTAGCGTACACGAAGGGCAGGGCGCGCAGTGATCAGTGACTTGAAGCAGCTTGTGACGAGCGATGAGGACGACGGCCTCGACCCGGTAGCCGCGCCTCTGCGGCGCTCACCGCGCATCGGCCGAGCGGATGTTTTTCGCGCCGCCGATGAACTGCTCTTGGAAGGCAACCGGCCCACCATCGATCGGGTGCGCATGCGCTTGGGCCGCGGCTCTCCCAACACCATCAACGAGCATCTCGATGCCTGGTGGCTGAAATTGGGGGCACGCCTGCGGGACATCCCGGGCCGGGAGTTCCCGCAATTGCCTGAACGCACGGCGCAAGCTCTGCTGACCTTGTGGAACGAGGCGCTCGAAGGCGCGCAGGACACGCTCCGGGGCTCGATCGCCGCCCGAGAGAGCGAGTTGGCGGCTCGGGAACAGGCGCTCGGCACGGTCGCTACGGAGCTTACTGAACGCGAAACCGCCCTCGCCGCGCGCGCTGCCGGTCTCGAGGAGAGCATTGCGCTGGCCAGGGACCAATTATTGGCCGCGAACCTTCGCGCCGAGCGATTGGAGGCGGCGCTCGCCGACCGGGAAATGGAATATGCTCGGCTACGCACGCGCATCGAGACCGCCGAAGCGCATGGCGATGCGCTTCGCGCCAAGCTCGATGCCGCGAACGCCGCCCACCAGACTGAGCGCTCGAAGTTCGAGGAGCGCAAACAAGCTGCCGAGAGTCGCTGGCTCACCGAGGTGGATCGCGTGCGTCAGAGTGCCAAGGAGCAAGAGCGGCACCTCAAGAATCTCGAGCGCCGGGTGACCCATCTGCAGTCAGAGCGCGATACCTTGCGCCAAGAACTTCAGGGCGTGCGCTCGGAATTGAAAACTGCAACGGCCGTCCGCGAGCAGCTAGAAATGCGCTTGCGGTCCGCGAAGGCGGCCCAGTCGCCGCCACGAGTGGCCCGAAAGCCGAAGAAATCCGTCTCAAAACGAACCAAGAAGTCAGTCCGTTCCCTCCAATCCCAGCACGCATGAGGCGTTCAACGAGGTGCTTTGTGAATACGATGGAGACAACTGTTGCACTGATCCGACGACAAACGGAGCTCGAACTAGAGCTTATGAATCGCACCGATATCACGCCCGCAGATCAAAGTCCGCGTGAATTACCTCGTAGGGCACATGAAAGGCGCCCTCCTCGGTGCGGGCAATGAGACCGACCTGCATCAACGTTCGCACGTCCTGATGCACGCGCTTGACGTCCCGCTTGAGCTCGTGCGCGTGACCACGAACGCTGCTGGGTCCTAACGTCTGCAGCCGCTCCACCAGCTCCCAGCGCTTCGGGGTGAGCACGCGAAAGAGCGCCGCGGGGGACTCAAATTGCAGGGTATCCCCCGCGGATTTGCCCGACTTCCAGGCCTTCACGAACCGCTCGCCCATGCCCTTGAGAGCGGCGTCGACGCCGCGGGAAATCCGAATAGTCACCTTCTTCATCTTGCCCTCCAACGCTCGACATCGCTAAGCGGAAGTGCCTACACGGGCTATCGTTGTCAATTTTGCCAACGAGACCTAAGCCATGGCCCGCATGAAGATTTTCAACGCCTCCGAAGAGGAGGCCTTCGAGTCTCCCCCGGTGTTCAACAGCGCCTAGCGCAAGCGCTTCCTCTCGCTGCCAGTCAGTTTAAGTGATTCGGCTGCGGCGCTGCGCACCCCCCGCCAACCGGGTCTGTTTCCTACTCGTTGCCGGTTACTTTAAGGCGCGCCGGAAGTCCCCCTGTGCCAACGTGACGTGAGACACCTGGAACCCTCTATTTAAAGGGCATACAGGTACACTGTTTTATGAATCCGATTCTTCAATCATCCTCTGTCAATGGAAGTTCCGATCCTTCCGTAGATCTAATCAATTCTCCCGCAGTAGGTCCCGCAAGGCCTGGACTGCGAAGTTGTGGCGACCAAGCGCGTATGCTAACGATGTCTTGGATATCGTCGTCGATGCGACGGTCTACGCATTGGATTCCACCACGATCGATCTGTGCTTGGCCTTGCTCGGCGATCGATTTCGAAGGTTAACCTTTAAGCCACCGGATCCAACACACAAAATTCCGGGCAGGCTCGCCCGGTCTACTTCGGCTTCCGCCGCAAGCCAGTCCTCCATATCGTGGCCGCATGAATGAGGTACCATTCCCTATGACAATGCTTGCAAGACGCCGTTTACCATTTCGTCCGATTGCTCTGGCGCTTGTCTGCCCTCTCTTGGCGGTCGATGCTCTTGCTCTTCCAGCTATGCGCGCGCAGGGTACGTTCGACACTCTCCAGACGAACGTCTGGTATCTGCCGACTGCCGATCAGAAGGCTCGATTGTACGTCACCTCTCTCGGCAAAGGGCCTGCCGTGATCGTGCTTCATGGCGGTCCCGGCAATGACTTCAATTACCTCGTGGATGCGATTCGCCCCCAGACGCAGCACCACACCTTTATCTTTTATGATCAGCGTGGAAGTCTGCTGTCTCCGGTAGCAGACGCGGATAAGAAAACACTCACTGCGGCAACGCTGGTTGAGGATCTCGATCAGTTGCGCCGCACGCTTGGCGAAGACAAGGTGGTGCTCCTGGCCCACTCCTGGGGAACGTATCTAGCCATGCTTTACTATCAGGCACACCCGGAACATGTGTCTGCTCTGATCCTTGTCGCGTCTTTGCCACCCCGCACCATGCCGGGCGCTACCTTCGATCAGACCATGCAGCCTGTTCACGAACGGCAGCGCGCTCTCAGGCAGCGCCCGGCAGTCACTCTGGCTGAAAAAGCAGCCGGAGTAGATCGCGCCCCCGATCTGCTCACTCCTAAGCAACGCTGGATCCGTCTGAAGATTGAGGCTTTGGCAGCTCCCAACCTTTACCATATCGAGCGGTGGGAGCAATTCCAAGGAGCCGGCGTCTATTACAGCGAACAGATTGACTCGGTCATCGCCGATTCCTTGCCGACCACGTTCGATTTGTCGCCGACTCTCACCAAAGCTCCGGTTCCGATCACCGTGATCCAAGGCGACACGGACTACATCGATCCGTCAGCACACGCATGGGACTACCTCAGAGGAAACCGGCAGCTCAAGACCTTTGTGATCCCAGAAGCCAGCCACTACTCGTGGATTGACAGTCCAACTCTCTTTCAAACCGATTTCCGTCAAGCGCTCGACAGAAGCTTTTGAGCATTTTGGCCAGATAGGAATTAGAGGCTGAGTCCCAATCCATAGCTGTGTTTGTGGTTGGGCGCGATCACCTGTTTGTACGCCGTAACGGTCTCCCCGTGCAATTGATGTCAAATGTCTCGTTTGCGGTGTTGCGATGCAATCATCCGGGTGCCGAATGGGCCGCACAGATGGTGTATTTGAAGGCACAATCGATTTCGGAAGCGATCGAGCGGGAAAATCGGCACGCCGTTAAAATTGATGTGCTCAAATCCCATTGGGCTGATGTACCGAAGCGTCGCGCGGTCGATCTTTTTTCCGAGTTTGGCATGCTATCGGTTGAGTGTGGCCTGCAAGGCATGTGTATTCCATATGATGACGAGATTGGTGACGAGTGCAGGCGCACCTGACTGCGCCTACCGTTCTTCGGCTCGTCGACCACGCCGTGAGGTTGTCTCGGCACGGCGTATCTGCGGCTGGATCGATTTACAGCGAGAAGCAAGTGCCGCTCTGGCGGCGCGTGGTTGGAGACCGGACTACGTGGCAATTCGACGACAAGACAATTTGCGCGAGCCCGCCGTGAGCACACCTATTTTCGTGCTGGCCGCGGCCACTCAGGGAACCACCCAGCCGATCAACGACCTTGAATTTGATTGTATGCCAAGACTCTTTCAATAAGGGCCGCTCTTTATTAAGGGAATGTTTCCCTAGTCAAGCTGGTCCCAATGCGGCGTGCCCTATTCGAAGGACATTGCACACCATACGGCAAGATCATCAGCGCGGGAAGCAGCAAAAATGAAAGCAGCCGGGATGCAAAAATCACAGGTAGTCTTCGCAGCGTGAGCCATGCAATGGACGACGCAAACGCGCATACCAAGGCAAGTACATGGTCGTTGACAATCTGGACAATTGGAAGAAGAACGCGCAATTGCGTTGCGACGATTATCAATACAACTTCCCAACCTACTGTATCGACAAAAAACAGGAGTGCCCGGATCTCTGGATTCAGAACAATGATCAGCGCGATAAAAAGCGCAAATTTGACTTGACCCGCTTCGGTGGACGGGTGGTTCTTACAATTCTTCTCGGTCTGTT
>JBEPVT010000183.1:0-5397 GCA_041690895.1 Gammaproteobacteria bacterium | reverse complement strand
GAGAGCCTAGCCGAACGCAGGAATGGGTGGCTGGCGACGCAGTGCTGATCGCGCCGGTCTCCACGCACATTCCCTGCTAACAGGGAATTTTACAGGGAAAATTGCGGTATTCGGACATCAACCGCGAGTTCAAATACAAGAAACTGCTGCGGCACAGTGACTTTAGCTCGAATTCCCTAAGCAAATTAACAGGGAAGATTTTGCTATGAACAGGGAAAAGTCCGGCGCTAACAGGGTATTTCAGTAAGCGTTGAATTCTCACACCCTCGTTTAGGATCTCGCGGGCCGCAATCTGTTCTCGCTCTCGATTTGTAGATGACGAGAGCGAAATGGCGAACGAGAAGCGGGTGTGGAGGCATCAAACACGAAGATTTCCGGCGGCCGCACCATGAGGCGTGGAAGCGTAGCGACTTGATCAGCGGGAGTATTGCGAGGCGGAGGGTATTCCGCGCAAGGCATTTGAGAACTGGCGTGCGATTTTTAGGACTGCCGCAGCCACCAAGCTGCTTTACTGGAGGCGCAGCTTAAGGCTGAAGATGCTTGCAAAGCAGAAGGTCGCGATTCCTCGACGTCCAAATCGCCTGCAACCATCCAATGACTCGGAAAAGTGCTACATCGCAAGGTAGCGGCGTCGGATATCTTCATTTTCAGCAAGACCAACGATACCCTGGCGATGCACCATCTTTCCTTTATCGATGACGACCGCTTCCTCGGCAACCCGTAAGCAGAAATGCATGTTCTGCTCGGCGAGCAGGATCGTCGCGCCACTCGCACCCAGTTCGCGCAGCACCTTGCCAATCGTCGCAACCACGATCGGCGCCAGTCCCTCGCTCGGCTCGTCGAGCAGCAGTACCAGCGGATTGCCCATCAGGGCGCGCGCGATCACCAGCAGTTGCTGCTCGCCTCCCGAAAGGCGCCCGGCTGCACGGGTACGGAGTTTTGTCAGCAGGGGGAACGTGTCCCAGATGCGCGGCAGGGTCCAGCCTTGCCGCCCGTCGGGGCCGCGCTTTGCCGCGATCAGGAGATTGTCCTCCACGCTGTGCTCCGGGAAAACCTGCCGATCCTCCGGAACATAGGCGAGACCGAGTTTCGCGCGGGCATGCGCCGGCGCGCGGGTAATATCGCGCCCCGCGAAAGAGATGCGACCGCTGCGAGCTGGCACGATTCCCGCAAGCATCTTCATGGTTGTGCTCTTGCCCGCTCCGTTCCGCCCGAGAAGCGCCAGCGTGCGGCTTTCCTGAAGCGCGAGGTCGACATCAAACAAAATCTGGCTCGCGCCATAAAAGGCGCTGACTCCCTCGGCGCGCAAAAGGTCCGTCATTCCGCGTACCCCTCCGTGCCGAGATAGGCATCGATCACTGCCTGGTTGTTTCGGATCTCGTCCGGCGTGCCCTCGGCCAGAACGCGGCCGTAGCACAGCACGCGAATGGTACTGGCGACCTGAAAGACGATATCCATATCGTGCTCGATGAAGATGAGCGTCAGGCCGCGCCGTTCCCACAGGTCGCGCACGCGTTCGATCATCCGCCAGCGTTCTTCCGGCCCCATGCCGGCCGTTGGCTCGTCGAGCAGGAGCACCTTCGGTTCGAGTGCAAGTGCGATCGCGATATCGAGCAGCTTCTGATCTCCATGGGAGAGAATTGCAGCCTCGACGTTCGCGACCTTCGTGAGGCCCACGAGTTCCATTATCTCTTCGGCGCGCTCTCGCGTACCTGGTGGCGGAAAGCGACGAGATGGATTGCTCCACTGCCCGATATGCACCATCACGGCCGCCGTCAGATTCTCCGCGACCGTCATGGTCGAAAAACAACTCGCAACCTGGAAGGCACGCCCGATCCCCTGATGCATCCGCTGGGCCTTGGACAGACCCAGCAGATCCTGACCGTCGAGCAGAATCTGACCGGAGTCGGCCGAGAACGCTCCGCTGATCAGATTGAAAAACGTGCTCTTGCCAGCGCCGTTCGGACCGATGACGGCCGACAGCGACTGCGAAGGAAAGGCCAGCGAGACGTCGTCGATCGCCCGCACCCCGCCGAACGCCTTGGTAAGATTCCGGATCTCAAGCCTCATCGCGCGCGCCCAATCCTGGTCAGTCTGATGAAGTCCAGCACGCCGCGGCGCAGCCCGACCGCGAATATGAGGATCACAATCCCAAGAACCAGCCCATGATATTCGGTGTAGCGCGTCACGAGATCATTGAGCGCCAGCAATATCATGCCGCCGACCACCGGACCCAGAAAGCTATGGATGCCCCCAAGCATCACGGCGAAGATCGCCTGCCCCGAGTTAGGCCAATCGGCGAATTCCGGGTAGGCGCCGGACACGAAAAGCGCCGCAAGCACGCCGCCTAGCCCTGCAAAGGCGCCGGCGATCGTGAAGGCCGATAGCCGCGCGCGCCATAGCACGATGCCGAGAAAGCTTGCGCGATTTTCATTGTCGCGGATCATGCGCAGCGTCTGGCCGAACGCACTAGCCGAAATGTGGCGTAACGCCAGCAGACCGACGACCGCTACGATCGCACAAAACTGATAAAGGTGAAGCTGCGATTCCAGCTCAAACCCAAAAAACTCACGGCGCGGGATGCCGCCGCGCAAACCCTGGTCGCCACCGGTCAGGCTCTGCCATGAAATGATGACGCTGTAGAACAGCATCTGCACCGCTAACGTGATGAAGGCGAAATACTCCGTGCCGAGGCGCACGCAGATGGCGCCGACGCAGAGCGCGGCGAAGGCGGTCGCAACCACGGCAATGACGGCCGCGACGGGTAGCGGAAGCTCCGTCATCTGCATCGTGAGCGCGAAAGCATAGGCGCCAAATCCGTAGAACATGCCGTGCCCGAACGACACCATGCCGGTGTTGCCCACCAGAAGATTCAACGATGTTGCGAGCAACGCCATGGCGCTCAGACGGATGATGAAATCCTCGAAGGCCGGACTGCGGTGGAGCAACGGTATCACCAATACGATGATCAGGGTGATCAGGGCGATAACGGCGTCGCGCCAGGCGGGATGACTCTTCATGATGCACGCCCGAACAGTCCCTGCGGACGCAGAAGCAGGATGGCAATCATCATAATGTAGATCAGCCCATCGGTGAATTGCGGAAATCCGATCGTACCGAAGCCGCGGACCATGCCGATCAGAAGCGCCGCGACCAGCGCGCCAAGAATCGAGCCCATGCCGCCAATCACCGTCACGATAAAGCTCTCGATCAAGATCGAGAATCCCATGCCGGGCGACAACGACCGCACCGGCGCCGCAAGCGCGCCGGCCAGACCCGCAAGCCCTCCACCGATGGCGAACACGCTTGCAAATAAAAGCGTGGTGTTGATTCCCAGCGCCGAAACCATCTGTGGATTGATGGCAGCCGCTCGCACCGTTTTACCGAACCGCGTCAGGGACAGGCCCAGGCCGAGCATCACCGCAATCAGCGCCGCGATGCCGATCAGCACGGCATAGAACGGTGGCACCACCCCGCCCGCGATGAAGAACGGCGGCACTTGAAACGCCGCCGGCATTCCCATGGCATGGAATTCAGGGCCCCAGACGATCTTCACGACATCGTCGAAGATCAGTACCACGGCGTAGCAGACCAGAAGTTGCATTAGCACGTCCGACCCATAGACGCGGCTGATCAGGGCACGCTCAAAGAGAACGCCGAACACTGCCATCGCCAGCGCGCCTGCCAGCACCGCCAGGGTAAAGCTGTCGGTGGCGCCGAGCACGGTGTAGGCGACATAGCCGCCGAGCATGTAGAAAGTGCCGTGGGCGAAGTTCACGATCTTCAGCACGCCGAAGATCAGTGTCAGGCCCGCGGCAACCAGGAACAGCAACATGCCGACGATCAACCCGCTCGTGGTCTGGGTGACAACACAAGCGGGCGTCGTCAGGCAGGCGCCCAGCGCATCAAGGTCCATGGAAGGTCAGATATATTTCTGCTGCTTCTTCCACTCCGTCTCATACTCGATGATCTTGCCCCAATCCGCGGCCTTCACATCGACGATGAACGGCGGCTTTGGCGTGGTCTGGCCCCAGCCGATCGCATAGTTGATGGTAGTATGGTCCTCACGCATGGTGATCGTGCCGTCGACGCCGAACGGTGTGTTGATCTTCATGCCTGTGAGTGCCGCAGCCAGAGCCTTGCCATCGAGCGAATTGGCTTTCTTGATGGCCGCCTCGTAGAACTGCATCGCCACCGTGTTTTGCCACGACCAGTTCGTCGGGCGCTCTTTCCATCTCTTGAAATAAGCCTCTCCGAATTCCTTGTTAGCCGGCGTATCGGGGAAGGTCTCAAGATAGCGGGTCGCCGATTGAATACCGGCAGGCAGGTTCTTGATGGCGGCAAGCACTGGGTAGTCGACGTTGGGCGTCGCCACCTTCATCTGCGCGAAAAGAGCGTAGATATTGCCCTGATTCACGAAGGCCGAGAGGTCACCGGCATAGAGTAGCGTGAACAGGGCTTGAGGCTTGGCCTGAATCAGCTTGGTGATGACCTCGGTAAAGTCCGGCTGACCGAGCTTGGGCCACGCTTGGGTGACAACCTCGATATCCGGCTTGAATTTCTTAAAGAACTCCAGGTACTGCGCGGTGGTGTCGCGACCGTAGGCATAATCCGGGGAGCAGGTGGCCCACTTGTTGATCTTGTTGGTGTTTGCGTACGCGGAGAGATAGATGCTGCCGGCCACGGCGTCATGCACGCCCTGACGCGCGACGCGAAACGCTGTCGGCGCGCGAATCTTGGGGTCCGCAGTCAGTGACGAGGTCTCGCTGTTCGAATGGATGCAGGGGACGCCGAGGCCACGAACGACTTCCTGGACCGCGAAGGAGCCTGAAGAAGCCTCGGCATCGACCAGAAGCTCACAGCCGTTGGTGTTGACCATCTCGCGTGCGAGACGAGCGGCCTCCTGCGGTTGTCCTTTTGAATCGCGGAAGATAAATTCGATTTGCCGTCCCAGAAAACCGCCTGCAGCGTTGATGCGATCCTGCTCCATCAGCAGCGCATTGCGCGACGACGTGCCGAGCAGTGCGATCGGGCCCGACAGGATGCTTTGCATTCCGATCAGCAGCTTCTTGGAATCGGCCCTTGCCACCCATGGAGCCGCGAATGTCGCAGCGCCGACACCCATCAGCGCCAATGTCGATCGGCGGCTAAGGCCCGGTTTGCGGGTTCTCGTCATTGTCCCCTCCTTGTCGGATTAGCGTTTCCAGTGCCGGAGATCGTCGCGTCTCCGTAACAACGAGAGTTCCAGAAAAAACGGGGTGACGTCAAGAAAATTATGAATTACGAGTCACAATTCATAATTACTATTTCCGCCGACGAGGACGAATTGATCAATCTTTCAAGCTTCATCGCTTTTCACGCGCGCCGGACTCCGGATCGATGTGCGCTGAAATATCG
>JBEPVT010000182.1:0-5418 GCA_041690895.1 Gammaproteobacteria bacterium | reverse complement strand
CCTTCACCCTGCCGGAAGTAGCCTGCGGCAAAAATCGAAATGCCAGCAGATGTTGCGCCGAGCAACACTAGAAATACACCCGAGAGCGCATCCAGATGTAGGTGAACAGGTAAATCCGGCAGCCCGATAGGCAATACGAGTTGCTCGGTGGTGTGCGTAAGACTTGTCGCTGCAACAACGGCCAGCGCGACACCGACAATGGCGCCTAGCGGAAAGAGGGTCCGCCCCACGAAGGCGAGACTTGAGGGCCGCACCATCCCCGCGAGCCCGACCGTGCACCACGCCGTTAGCAGAAGTACACAGAGCATCAGCGGCGAACTCGAATCAAAGCTCATGAGCAAATGCTTCTCATGACGGGAAAACGGTCATTGCCTGCATGGATAAATCGGAGCTGCCATTTGCCGTCATGTGTGTTTTATTATATTCTTATGCGCATTGACATGTCACTTAATGTGAGTCGCATTGGCCATCGAAGATCGCACCGCTCGCCTTACCATCTTGGTCGACCCACGCAAGAAGGAATTGTTTGAGCGCCTGTGTGCACAAGAAGACCTGACACCTTCGCAGGTCGTGCGGCGATTAATACGAGATTACATCGAGGCTCGCACTGGGAAACCGTGGGCGCCCGACGCGGAGCGCCCAAGCACCGGGCGTCGTCGCGTTCCGGTTCGTCGAGCCTGAGCGTGCGTCGGTTCGAAATGCGCACCAAAGCGCTGACGAGAATTCGCAGGCGGCCCTGCCGTGATTTGAGTCAATAGGATTTTCTTAGGGTTCGTAAGGAAAATCCCGACCGAATCACAAGCAGATGCCGCCCGTTCGCCTTCAAGTCTACATACAACCGCGGGCGTCAAAAACCGAGCTTGCCGGAATGCATGACGGACTCATCAAGATTCGCATTGCGGCGGCCGCCATTGAGAATGCGGCCAATCTCGCCCTAATCGATTTTCTGGCGCAGCGGCTTGCCATTGTAAAGCGCTTTGTGCGCGTCGTATCCGGGAGCGCCAGTCGCAAAAAGCTCCTGGCAATCCACGGCTTGAGTGCCGCGGTTATCACGGCAGCGCTCGGGAAATAAAAAGGATTCGTGTGCCAGCATCAGGTCGAGACCACGTTGCTTGATTGAGTCGCTTACAGTGGCTGCTCAAGCCGAAACGTGTGGTTGGATTTCCGAAATATTCTTTACTGCAAGCGAACTGACTGAATCGACTTAAATTTGAAAGTGGGAATTGCGCGTCACTCTCGTGAATGTGACCTGCGAATCGCGCTCAAATTGACTGTGACGCACTCGCATCACTTCATCTCAATGACGGCACTATTGTACCGATTTTCTGCTGGCGAATGGTTAGGCGCTGTTCTTGAACAGCCGTGTGTTTTTCTCGCTCGCGCAGCCGAACACCACAGCCGCCGACAGCACTTTCGCCTCCATCCCGAATGAGTTCGACGCCCATGTCTTCAAGAGCTTGCACCACTTTTACCAGCGAATCGACGTTGCCCCGTATCAGGCGCTCCATTCTTTGATGGCAAGTAAGGACAGTTTTGCGCACTGCGCAAGGAACAGCTGGTCGATGCCCAGCAACGCACGGGCAGCTTCGCGCACTACGCTTCGGCGCGATCCACCGCGCCAGGTGCAGTGACTTTAGTTGCAACTGCCTTGAGTGTCAGCGTGATGATCATCATGTCGGAGCGCCCCGTACGCGGCCCGGTGGCGGCCCTTCCCTTAAAAAAGGTGGCGTCACTGCGCGCGGCCGAGAAGCCAGCCGCAAAACAAGCACTCGAGACGCCATCGACGGAGGTGTTCGCGGAATTTGATGTGAGCCCTCACGCTGGCGAGCAAATGAGTTTCGATCCGTTTGAAATGGCGTCATTGGTAGGCGCGCAATTTTTTCGTAAGGGATGAGTGAACATGAAAAATGATCTGCTGCTTCAATTGGACGTTGTCGCCGAGCTTGATCGCGAACTGCACACTGCTGCCAACGGCATCGGCATCGAGGTGCACCATGGCACCGTCAAACTGGCAGGCTTGCGGTTCGCGGCAGCAACATACTAGCTCTGGAACTCAAGCTTCCGAAGTGGGTTCCGCGGTCACGGTCACCAATTCCATGGGCACCATCCTGTACCGATAAAAGAGCGGATTTCTCCAATCTCCGGCTACCGCGATAAATGCATCCAGAGCCGGTACGGGATTGGAATTTGGCGAGCACCGTGGGGATATACCATCCCTCAGACCAGAGATAGCCTCTGGGGCGTGGATCTCTTTCGCTGCGAATCGATCCTCCTTCGTAGCCACTGGGTCCTTGTGGTCATGGATGTGTTCACCCGCCGCATCATCGGATTCGGCATCGGAAGTGAATACATCGACGGCCCTTCCCTATGCCGCATGTTTAACAAGACGATTGCCGATCAGACGCAGCCGACGCGGATAAGCACCGACCACGATCCTCTGTTTCGCTTTCACCGGTGGCTCGCCAACCTGCGAGTCCTCGAGGTCGAGGAAATCAAGTCCGTCCCGCATGTCCCGATGTCACATCCCTTCGCGGAGCGATTGATCGGAACAATTCGGCGCGAATACTTCGATCGCACATTTTTCTGGAATTCAATCGATCTTGATCGGAAGCTGAAAGACTTCCAGATCTACTACAACGGCTATCGCGTTCACCGCGCCCTAAATGGTTCTACGCCTGCAGTTCGCGCCGGCATGCCGTTGCTCTCGCCCGCCCAATTCGCTGCGTATGCTTGGAAGCCGCATTGTCGAGGTCTATTCGAGACGCCAGTCGCGGCTTGATTGCTAATTCGCCTCCCACAGCCTATACGCGGGGTATTGCGCCGACAGCATCTAGAGGCAGAACACTTGGCGCGCTCTGCGGAACGGCTAAGTGCCTTGAGCGTGCCGGCCACTGAATCTCGGGCACGTTTTTGCGCACAGCCCGAAAACGAAGCTACTGGACGAGCTATAAGTTCTTGATGTTATTAGTAGCGGGGCAGGATTTGAACTACAACCTTCGGGCCCCGAACCCGATGGTCGCCCGGAGTGGATTTTTGACCACGTAACTTATTGATTCTATTGGTAGCGGGGATAGGATTTGAACCTACGACCTTCGGGTTATGAGTTCACCGTTTCGCTGAAAATGGATTTTCATCGTTTGTATATACTTGATTTTTAATAACTTCGCTCGCGGGATGTCCGTTGCAAATCGACCCAAGAGCACGAGAAGGCACAGCAGAGCAGGACTGACTCCCACAAAACTCCCGCATCCTCGATCGCGGCGGCCCCGGCAAGCCGGCATATAAAACCGCGCCATCGACGGAATTAACCGCTTATAAACGGTATATCTGTGACTTTATACCGCTTTTTGACAGTGAATATCTCATATTTTACCGTCTATGAACGGTATAATCTGGGCATGTCACCCAAACAAACCCATCTTCTTGCGGCAATTCAGATTGATCGGAAGCTCGCTCCGCTCCGCTCCATTGCGGCGTCGCTCCGTCCGTCCAGCGCCGGCGGTTGGATTCGGGCTTTACGTCAAGGGCTCGGGCTGTCTGCCGCCGCGCTCGGCAGCCGGATGCACCTCGCGCAACAAAGTGTCGATCAGTTAGAAAAAAACGAACGAGCGGGTGCGATCACCCTGGCATCACTCCGCCGCGCCGCGGAAGCCCTCGACGCGGAGCTATTTTACGCGATCATCCCGCGGAAACCCTTGCGCCAGACTATCGCTGAACGCGCCACAGAGGTTGCGCGAAAGCGCGTCGCGCCAGTTGCCCATTCCATGCAACTCGAAGCTCAGGGCCTTGCTGACAACGAGCTGCAGGAGCGAATCACCGAACTCGCTCTTGAGTTAGAGCGCAATCCCCGAGAGTTATGGCGCTAACCGGCGCGCATGCACCCGGCGCCACGCCGCTCACCGAGGAGGACATCCGCGGCCTTAAGCTCGCTAGCATTACCACGCAGGGAGAGCTCAACGAAGCCGAGGCGCACAACATTCTTCGTGGCCAGGAGTGGGCGCTCCGATCGCGCACGAGAGCACTCTCCGGCATGTTGACCGATGAGTACTTGCTGCGGCTTCATAAGGAAATGTTTGGAGACGTCTGGAAATGGGCTGGAAAGTTTCGTGAGCGCGACACCAACATCGGCGCGCCATCGCATCTGATTCGCACCAGTCTTCGCGAGCTCTACGCGGAAGCGCGCGGTTGGCTGGAGTACCGCGCATATCCGCCGGATGAAATCGCGATCCGCCTTAAGTATCGAGTCGTGACGATACATTCCTTTCCGAATGGCAATGGCCGGCATGGGCGCATGCTCGCGCACATCGCCATGGTTCGGCATTTTGGATTGGAGCCGCTGCCCTGGGGCGGAAGTGCATTGCGTGATCCAGACGCAAAGCGCAAAGCGTATATCGACGCCCTCGTGGCCGCGGACCATCGCGATCTTGCGCCACTCCTTGCATTCGCCCGGTCGAACGAATCATGACGCGAGTGTGTGGTGAGGAAACAGGCACTTTCGGCCATAAGCCGCCGACGGAGGGCGCGAATTGGCCGCGTTCAACACAATCAAAAGAGTGCAACAAAGATGAATATCTGGAATCCGCCTGAATGGCATGCGATCGAGGCGGTTGGTACTTGGGTGGCCGCCGTCGGAACGATCGCAGCCGTAATAGTTGCCTAGGGCTGGCACGACGGGACACCAAATCACGTCGCATCGAACGCCGGGGCGATATCGTCGCGATGTGTTCGGACGTCTATCAAGGGAAGAGACGGATGGAAACACTCATTCGACAGAATATTCAAGCACCGCTATATCGCATCCCCGATCGATCATTTTCCCATGGACTTTCCCGACTCATCGGCGACGGCCGATTGACGGAACTCGAAATTGATATCCTTCTTGAATACGCAAACAAAATAGCCGAAATAAATCGAGGTCTCGATCGGGCGGGTGACGCTCATGCAGCACAGCCAGGTGGTAGTAGTCATTTGAGCGACGAATTCTCACGAAATCAGGCGAAAGCGAATGAAGTTCTGCACGAAGAATCCAATAGATTTAGCGATGAGCCCTTGATCGATGCGGCAGAACGGGCTTTGTATCGAATTGTGCTGGTGTATTCGCCGTGGTGGAAGCGCGTTTCGGTTAAATGGAAGGGGCGATCAGAAAAGCCATGAACCGCCTTACACAGGTGAATGCATCACGACGCATTACTCGCACGCCGAGCTTTCAAATCTCATCGCGGCAGCGGAGAAAGCATGCTGCTAAAGAAGTTACACAAAACTGCCCCAACCTCCTGGCTATTTTCCAGCAACCCGCTAGGTGTGCCGTGGGCAAGTCGATGCTAGCTCGTTGATATAGAAGTGAAAAAATTGGTAGCGGGGGTAGGATTTGAACCTACGACCTTCGGGTTATGAGCCCGACGAGCTGCCAGACTGCTC
>JBEPVT010000181.1:0-5458 GCA_041690895.1 Gammaproteobacteria bacterium | reverse complement strand
CGATCACCGCCGGCACGAACCACGCCGAGACCTGATCGGCAAGCTTCTGGATCGGGGCACGGGAGCGGCCGGCTTCGTTGACCATCTGGACGATGCGCGCAAGCAAGGTATCGGCACCGACCTTGTCGGCGCGCATGATGAACGAGCCGGTTTGGTTGACCGTCCCCGCAGACACGCGACTGCCGGTCTCTTTGGCGGCGGGTACCGGCTCGCCGGAGATCATGGACTCGTCGATATTGGACCGTCCCTCGACCACCTGGCCATCCACTGGCACCTTGGCGCCGGGCTTCACCCGGAGCTGGTCGCCGACCTGGATCTGCTCCAACCCGACTTCCTCGTCGCTGCCGTCGGAACGAACCCGCGTAGCCGTGGCCGGTGCGAGTTCGAGCAAAGCCTTGATCGCGCTGTTGGTGCGCGAGCGAGCACGCAGCTCCAGTACTTGTCCCATGAGCACGAGCGTGATGATCACGGCGGCCGGCTCGAAATAGAGCGGCGCCATGCCGTCCATTTTGAAGGCATCGGGGAGGATGCCGGGGAATAGCAGTGCAATTACGCTGAATACGAACGCAGCGCCGGTGCCCAGCCCGATCAGGCTGAACATGTTGAGGTGCCACGTCTTGAACGAGGCCCAGGCGCGCTCGAAGAACGGCCAACCACCCCACAGCACCACCGGCGTGGCGAGAATCGCCTGTGTCCAGCTGAAGATCTCGCCGCCGACGCGATGCTGCAGTTCGACTCCCGGCACGAGTTCGCTCATCGTGACCACCAAGAGCGGCGCGGTGAGTGCGACGCACACCCAGAAGCGGCGCGTCATGTCGCGCAACTCCGTATCGTCCGCGCTGGCCGTTGCATCGAGCGGCTCGAGTGTCATGCCGCAGATCGGACAATTGCCTAAACCGGCTTGCCGAATCTGCGGGTGCATCGGACAGGTATAGATCACGTCCGCGGACCCTGCGGAGACCGAGGCAGTCGGCGCCGCCTTCAGGTACTGCATTGGATTCGCGCGAAACTTGTCGATGCAGCGCTGGCTGCAGAAGTAGTATTGCTGGCCTTGGTACTCGACCGCCTTGGCAGGGTTCGCCGCGACCTTCATGCCGCACACCGGATCAGTTTCGGTCTTGGGCGGCGGAGTCACCGAGACTGGCGTAGATGATGGCTCCGCCTCGTGAATGTGCGTTTCGTTCATGACCACGCCTCGTCACGGTCCGCTAGTGGCGTTGCATCGGTCATCGCCAGCACAATCTCTCGGCACCGAGGCGGCCCCCTGCAAAGGCATTACTTGGCTGAACACCCGCAGGCGGTCGCTGACTTCTTGGTTGCCGTCGCAACACTTCATTGCGTGCTCGGAGCTCGCCTTCGCTTCATCCGGCTTGCTGTTGTCGTGACATGCCGCTGCCTTGGTATGGTGTTCAGCACATGCTTGGTGTTCGCTGGCAGCCTGCTTGTGGGCGGTGCTTGCTGTCGTATCGGTGTTAAGCATGACGATTTCCTTTAGGGTACATGGGGATGAATTGGTTCTTACCGGCGAACGCAATCCAATGCCTCTAGCGAGCGTCGGTAAAGCACAGTGCGCGGATAGAGCGATTGTGTCCGTCTGCTGCCGCACATAGCGACCGTGTCTCCATCACCAGCTCTCACACGCGTCTGCGGGGCGGCGGTACCAACCTGCGCGCGCACGCACATTTGCATGTACCGTGGTTACAGCGCCGCCACATCCGGGGCCACGGTGGCCGGGTATATGAGGGACTGGACTTTGTGCATCTGCACGACCCGTTCCGGGAAATGCAGTTTGGCGTCAGCTCGCCGGACGCGCGACATGTAGCCGTAGACTATTGATCGGAACTCGTCCCGAGTTTCGTCCTTGAGTACCCGGGCGGATGTACGAGAGTCCGAAATGAATCTTCGTGCAAACTCGCCCTCGCTTCCGAATGGATTCCGATGGCCCCTGGCAACCGTTAGCAAGTCGACCAGCGAGTACAGGTCCCAAAGCCGGTTGTGAATCGGCGTGGCCGTGAGCATGAGGACATACCGGAAACGACGCTCCTCCAACGCAGCCCGGAACCGCAGGGCCACTTGCGGCGGCTCAGGTGTCCCGTAGAGATTCCGAAGCTTGTGCGCCTCGTCCAGAATCAGCATCTCGAAGCGGTCTTTCGGAATGTCGTCGAGGTATATCCGCGCAGAGTTTTAAGTCGTGATGATTGCGCCTGGACCCTCGAAGTCCGCGTCGACCAAGTCCCGGCCGGACACTACATCGGATTTTAGGTTGAACTTGGAACGAAGTTCTTCCTGCCACTGCGGTCCGAGTAGTTTCGGACACACGACCAAAACTTTGTTCACTCGGGAGCGAGCTACAAGTTCGCTGATGACCAAACCCGCACTGATGGTCTTGCCTAAGCCAACGTCGTCGGCGAGCAACGTTACTGGTAGACGTCGGCAGAACGTGATGAGATTCGAAACCTGATGATTGAAAGGTTCAACGCGGCCTTTCCACACGGCCTCTGATTTGAGGTCGTCGCGCTTGTCAATGACGATGGGATCCAACAAATCCCATTCGAGGGCGGCCTTGTAGAGACGATATTCGTCAGGCGTACGCTTTCGCCGCATTCGCTCCATCGACAACATTGTTGGCACAGTCGTCATTTTTATACGTTCCGCAGGCCCTTAAAACTTTGAGTACTTGCATTTCCGTCAGTTTCGGGGTCCATTTGATTCAAGACGGGATGAATTGGATTGACACGCTTTCGAAGCGCGGAAATTCTAATTGCAGACGGAATGGATTTTCATCGGAAGTTAATGGCGACTGACGGAATCAGCTTTCGTACTCCTCGCAGAGAGTTGGACGATTCACGGTCCTAAATACGCAATAAATACGATGCACTGTTCGATAGTGGCGTTCGCACCTTGACATGAACCACTTCCTGCGGGTTCGTATCCACTGAGGTGCAATCGCTAAGAAATTATTTCTTGAAGGGCTTCGGCAATTGATCGCAAAGCGCCCAGATGCACAAAACAATATCGCTTATTTTGCTAAAGCGTTTTTCATAGATGTCTTCGATTGCCTAACTCATCGTTAGCTGGTTGTTTGCGATCTGATATCAACCTAGCTGGAGGTGCCAATGCTCTTCACCGACGATTGCCAAGGGAACACCGCTTTGTGAATAGTGAACGGCCTTTTGGATCTTCAGGCCGAATGTCGAATGCAGCCAATCGCGCGATCCGATCTCTCCAATCACCAGATAATTCAGATTCTTGGAGACCGGCCCGATTTGGCCACCGCGTTGAATCACTTGTAGCTCGCACAAATCGCGCGTTCCGGAGCAACACTTTCCAGTGAAGCAAAAAGCTCTGCCCGCGAACTCGATTGCAGGCAATGGATCGGTATATGGGAGTTTGGTTGCGCCGCTGCCTTCATCGATGGCGTTCGAGTTAATGCCGATTGCGTGCTGCAGGGGTTCTAGCAGATCTCGCTCCTCATCCACCGAAAGCGCCCCGTCACGCAAAGCGGATTCGAGTCGCGGATATATCGCGCTCGCTGGCCAGGTCCCGAGCAACTCCCGATGGATGTTGAGCCATTCCAAAACCCATTTACCTTCGGCGAAGCTGACGTCTCCGTCGGCCAGCACACCTTTGCAAATGCCTATGAGTTCGTCGACCTCGCGGTCCAGGACCGCCGCCCGGCGGAATCCCCGGGCGACAGGCGGTCCGTCGGCATCTTTTGACGTTCCAGTGACACGCGCGAACACGCCCATGATGTCCTCCCTAAAACTTGCAGGCAAAAGCCGGGACCGGACCAATGGACGCAATTCTCGTGCCTCTTAGCATCCTCGCCATGAAGTCTGCTTCCAACCTTCCGCCGATGCTATCTAGGCATTCGGTCAGGAATTGGCGCAGGGCGCACTGGTCGGGGCCGATAAGAACTCCACATTCTCGATCGGCGTCGATCCCTGCCGGCCTCTTTTGGCTAGCGCGATCTCTCAAGCTGTGACCACGTCTGCACGCTCGCAGACGACCTATCGTGACTGGAACCTGCCGCGAAACCGCAAAGCCCGCATTTCGTACGCTTAGCGACGCTTGACTACGCCACAGCGGGTTTTCGTTAAGGCACTACACGCCCAGACTTCGCGTTGTCATGGAGACGCTCGATCTTCAGAAGGCCGCCCTATGGCTTCACTGCCACCCTGAAGAACTACGTCGCCGCGCTAAGGCTGGCGACATCCCAGGTGCCAAGGTGGGACGCGCCTGGGTGTTCCTTCAAGACGACCTTGTCACGTATCTCCGCTCTCGCTATCCTGTTCCTCGGCAAGCGTTGCAAGTGACTCTGAGAAAGGAGATGAAATGTCACTTCGCAAACGCGGCGGTATCTGGTGGATCGACGTTCGTGCCCCCCACGGGGAACGAGTACGCCGCACTACTGAAACTGCCAACAAAGCCGTAGCGCAGGAGCTTCACGACCGTCTCAAGGTGGAACTGTGGCGCCTCGGCCATCTGGGCGAGAAGCCACGCCACACCTGGAATGATGCTGTGGTGCGCTGGCTGAAGGAGCAAGGACACAAGGCCACCATCGACCAGGACAAGGCTCACTTGCGCTGGCTCGACCGGTACCTCGGCGGCAACGAGCTCAGCACCATCAGCCGCGGCGTCATTGATCGCATCAGCGACGCGAAGCTTCGCGAGGGGGTGAGCAATGCAACGGTAAACCGGATCCTCGAGGTCCTGCGCGCCATTCTTCGCCGATGCGTCAATGATTGGGAATGGCTCGACCGGGCACCGAAGGTTCGGATGTTGAAGGAACCGACGCGGCGCATTCGCTTTTTGTGTCCTGAAGAGGCGCGACGGCTGCTTGCAGCGTTGCCCGAGCACCTCGCGGACATGGCGGCGTTTGCGCTGGCAACGGGACTTCGGCGCGGCAATGTCACCGGACTGCAGTGGTCGCAAGTGGATGTGATGCGACGCCTGGCATGGATTCATCCTGATCAGGCCAAGGCGAGGAAAGCGATTCCCGTGCCGCTGAATGCGGTGGCGATCGCAATCCTCGGCAAGCAGGTCGGGAAGCATGCGACGCATGTGTTCAGCTTTCGAGGGTGTCCGATCCGACAGGTCAGTACGAAGGCGTGGTACCACGCATTGGAACGCGCGGGCATTCACGACTTCCGCTGGCACGACTTGCGGCACACCTGGGCGAGCTGGCACGTGCAATGCGGCACGCCGCTGTATGCACTGCAAGAGCTGGGTGGTTGGGAGAGTCCGGAGATGGTCAGGCGTTACGCGCACTTTTCGGCGGAACACCTAGCGCCATTCGCTGAAAGATTGGCGCTCTTAAGTCGGGGAGCCGAAAAAGTTGGGCACGTTTTGGTCACACCCAACGAAAAAGGTGTCAGTCATAGTGACTTAACCCCCTGATTTATTGGCGCGCCCGGCAGGATTCGAACCCACGACCCCCTGGTTCGTAGCCAGGTAC
>JBEPVT010000180.1:0-5611 GCA_041690895.1 Gammaproteobacteria bacterium | reverse complement strand
GGTCACAGGTTCGATCCCTGTCGCGCCCACCAATAAAATCAATCACTTGTACCTCTGACCGTCTGAAGGTGCTTTGCTGAGCCAGCACTGAGCCAGCAGTACAAAGCTCGATGGTCCCTCCCAGTCCGCTCCCGCCCTGAAACGCATACGCGAGACGGCGCAGCAGCGCAGCCAGCCCCTGCCGAATATTCCTGATGACTTGAACGGTGCGAGAGTTCTCATGCTGAAGCCCGGTGCATTCGGTAGCACTCGGTGTCCTCAATGCAGCCTCGAATTACTTACAGTGATTTGCTGCTACGTTCCGTTAGCCGAATCGTCAACAAACCAATACATCGTTCAATGAATCCTGATGCCACGAAACTGTATACGCAGACCTTTTGGAATATCAATTCCGGTTTCCACAATATTCAAGTGTTTCTAAAAATCGTTGACTACGGCTTCGTACCTTCCATGGCGAGTGTTTTGGTAGAAGCAAAGGAATTAGCAAACAGTTTAGCTACCGGTAAGGATTTCGTTGAGATATTCACCGAAAAAGACGAAGGAAGAGCTAAGGCCCTGGATACGTTTGGCGGCGAAGATGGTCTGGCGTCACTAGCGGCTGCCTCGAAAATGCGCGTCTATAGAAATTCACTGGCTGGCGCTGCCGTGGTGTTCGCCCACTCGATACTCGACGGAGCCGCTCAAGATTTGCTCAGGACCATCGCGCTGCTAGCTCCGACTGATTTTGAGTCGATGCTATCGAATCGGAAGGTAGCGCTTTCTGAACTTCGAAATACGCCGTATGTAGAGACCCTACAATCGAAGGTGGACGAATGTGTGAGGGCGTTTGAGCGTGAGTCCTTGCCTTCGAAATGTTCGAGACTCTTTGCGCTATGCCAACCGCCAGAATCTTTCGAGTTTGTCCGTAACTTCAAGTACGATCGCGCCCGGTTAGAGACATTTGATGCGTTGCGAATAGATGTTGTTCACGGCAGGGGGCCAAAGGACGTTATCTTTGGCGAGATTGAATTGGCGCATATTAAGAACACTGCGCTGCATCTAATGGGACTTCTGAATTGCCGATATGATGTGAAACTTAGCAGTATCATTTCTCCGAGTGAGGAATAGGCAGAGGTCGAGCCAAATGTCTCTTGCGTCTCGCCTCGATGCCCGTACCATGGCAGTCCGCGCAACCCCAGCCCTCGTTCGCGTCGTTGCACACTGAGCAGCGCGAGAACGTCCACTGGCCGCGATGCACGAACGTCTCGGTGCCGCCGTGGTAGCAGCGCGCGTCGACATGGCGCAGCCCTTGGCAGAAACGCCCGCACGCGTCGCAAACGCCGGCCGGTCCCAGAACAAACTTGCTGACGGTACGGCCCATGCGCCTAGGGTACGCAAGTGCGTCTCGTGGGCTGATACGCTATCGACACAATCAAATCGATCAGGGGATACCATGAACTCGCCGCGCCTGCTTTTCGTTGCCCTTCATGCCGTGCTACTTGCCGGCTTCTCAGTCGATCTGCTCGCTGCAGGCGACAACTCTGGCCTAATCTATATACCGATCACTCCCTGCCGCATTGTGGACACGCGCGTGACGGGCGGATCGTTCGCAGCGTCGGAGATTCGAACGTACGCTACGAACGGTGCAGCGACGCAAGGAGGCGGATCTTGCACAGTCTACTCAGGCACTACTCCCACGGCGCTCAGCCTCAACATCACGGTCGACTCGACTTCGCTTGGTGATCCGACGCATTACGGCTTTCTGAGTCTGACGCCGACCCCCAGCGCTGGCAGCAGCTGGATGAACTTCTTCGGCGGGCAGGTATTGGCCAATGCCGGTGTGGCGACAATCAATCAATCGAATGGAACCTTTGCGATCAAGTCGCAGAACCCCGCCAACGTAATCGTTGACGTCTATGGCTACTTCCTTCCTTCGCTGGCGCAAGTTGGGTCGGGAGGGTCGGGCTCCATCGTGGTCGGCGATACGGCTAACGCCAGCGGCCAAGTTTCGACGGCGATAGGTGCAATGGCAACAGCAACCGGACAAGGGGCAGTTGCTGTGGGCAACTACAGCAATGCTCTCGCCGTCGACGCGTTGTCATTGGGCTCAATGACGCTCGCGAGCGGAGTAAATTCCACTGCGATAGGCGCTTACAACACGGCGAGTGCAGATCAGGCGCTAGCGTTAGGCGTTGGCACAACGGCGGATGGATTTAGCTCGACCACGATGGGACAAGATGCGAGGAACGGCAACCACCTTAACTCCTTTGTATATGGAGACGGATCCTCAGCGCAAATACCTTTTCCCACAACGAACACTGCTGACCGTCAGTTCATGGTTCGGGCGTCGGGCGGATTCGTTTTCTACACAGCTACTGCACCCGATACTACGACCGGCGTTTCCCTTCCCGCCGGCGGTGGATCATGGGCGAGCCTCTCAGATCGAAATGCCAAGGACGCTGTGAAGCCGATCGACTCTCGCGCGATTCTGGATGCAGTCGTCGCGTTGCCAATGAATACCTGGCACTACAAAACTCAGGATGCAAGGTATCGGCATATCGGCCCGATGGCACAGGACTTTCATTTGGCTTTCGGTGTCGGTGAAAGCGAAACCAGCATCGATACCGTTGACGCCGACGGAATAGCACTTGCGGCTATTCAGGGCTTGAATGCGAAGGTCGACGAGAAGGACAAGGAGATCGCATCGCTGAGAGCTGACCTCGCTGAAATTAAGCATCAGCTCGCAACTCTGGTTCAGTCACAGACAAACGACGGGATCGTTGCCACCACGTGGCATTGACATGTGTTACTCAGCGCAGATCGAAGCCGGTTACAAGAGATACGTGCGCGCGTGGGGTGCGGACATCTAGTATGAAAGTCTTTCTCGCATCATTCGCCGGTTCACTCTTGGCGCTTTGCTCGTCGCTGCGGGTTATATGGCGCTGTCTAAGGGGCTCGATGACCCCCGCGAGGCACTCCGGCTAATCGAAAAAATCAGGCAAATTGCGGTGCGCTTGCCGCCATCATTGTCTTGTCTGGACAGCCTGCAGATATCGTGAAGCTGTCGGCCGAGGCAATCGGCACACCGCATATGCTTGGCAAGCCTTTCACCGCCGCTGAGCTAGAGGCGGCGCTGGCAGCAGCGCTCTTTAGCCGAAAATAGCATTGGCTCAACGTACGCACTTCCGTCTCCCAGAACGCACCTCAACGCCAGCGGCGCTCCACCAAAAATTCGCCGCGGCAACCTTGCGACACCCAGACTCCCGCGCGATTCGATCCCCAGCTGTCGCCTTCGACGCAGCTGTCACTGGATAGCTGACGCTGTAGCTCCGCGCGACCGCCACCACCGAGATCGACCTGACAGAAACGATAGCGACCGCCTTGGCTTTCGCAGGTCACTGAAAAGCGTTGATTCCAGTTTTCGTCGGGTTGCCACTCGCCGCGTCGATGATCGTCATCGCGATCTCCGTCTCGGCGATCATCGCCTCGACGCTCATTGTCGCGCCGCTCGTCGTCGCCGCGCGAACCGTAGTCAGCGCGATCGTGCTCGTCGCCGCGGATCGCCACGAACCGCCCCGAGCAGCCACCGTCGACCCACAGGCCGTCGCGGTCGATACCCCAGGTTTCATCGCGCACACAGGCCGTGTTGGAGAGTTGACGTTCGAGTCGTGCATCGCGCCAGGAGACGTCGCAGCGCTGACGCGCATATCCCCTGCTGGTGCATTCGACCGAGTGCTCGCGGCCGGAGTGCTCCTGCGCTGGCGCTTTGGCTGCGTATCCCAGACTAGTCGCCGCAAGCGCGATGCTGATGCCGAGTAATTTGTGGCGCATTTCGAGCTCCTTTGGATTTGTTGAACTCAAGGATACGCCGAAAGCTCCGCTGTAGTTCTCGGCAAAGGGCCAATCCTCCCGCTAGGCTGACTGTGCACGCTGCGCACCTGCGACACGATCGCTTCGCACCGTGACACATTGCGACTCTGACGTCTACCCATCAGTGTATGTTGGAAAAGCACTCTGTCTGCTCGGAATCTCCATGGATCAGTTTAGCTACCTCTCGGTCCTTCTCTCCATTATCTTGGGCCTAGCCATTACCCAAGTTCTGAAGGGTTTTCGCGGCATATTCCTCGCGCGTGACCGCACCTTGCTCTACTGGCCAAGCGTAGTGTGGGCGGCGTTGCTGCTATTGATTTTCACACAGACATGGTGGGCGATGTTCGGGCTGCGCAACGAGCCCAATTGGCATTTCTTGGGATTCGCGATCGTACTAATTCATTGCATTCTGTTGTATATGATGGCCGCTTTGATCCTTCCGGATTTTTTTGGTACCGAACCGATAGATCTACACAGTCATTACTACGCGCACCGCGTGCTGTGGTTCTCTATCGCAATAATCACCGTGGCTGTGAGTCTGCTCAAGGACTTTGTCTTGGACGGCCACTTTACCAACGCGACCAACCTTTCATTTCACCTTTTCTTCGCTTTCGCCGCGGTCATCGCGTTGCTCACAACAAAGGACTGGGTACACAAAACCCTCGTGGTCGCGTTTGGACTCGTTTTTTGTTGCTATACAGTCGTCCTCTTTGCCGACCTCGACCGAGACCACCCTGGCAAGCCGAGCGTGCCGGCGACGTTACGGTAGCCCCACGGTAGTGCTGGATGACGTCGACCGGTGCAAGCAGCCGTAGTACCTTATACGCATCGTGGCAGAGGCCACTTACCCCAGACGTTAGGCAATTCGAACCTCAAGGAGGCATGTGTTCGCTTTCCGTCCAGTCGCATGCGCCGTACTAGTTGCCAGCATTTGCGGTATTGGAATTGCCACAGTTGATAGTTGCGCTTCTGGAGGAGAAGTCAGCCCTATTGTGGTGGTTGCGCTATTGTTTTCCTTAGCTGCGGCTTTAGGAGCGCTGGCAAAGCGTGGTCGGCTCGTGTGTACTATCACCGCTTGGATCTGGCTGCCGCTAGCGCACCTCTTGAAACACATGTCCGGTCTTCCGGACACAATTCACCCCAACAGCTATCGCTCGATCTTTTACCTTGCGGTGTTCTCGCTCGTTGTGGCCCTTGTAGGCATGGTGTTGGGCGCGGCCCTCATGGGAAACTTTCGTTACGACGGGCGTCGCCGGGGCTAGGCGGCTTAAACATTCCCCGCGCTTTGAGGAACCTGACGATGCTTTCTTCATCGTCGCCCATGTTCTCTCGCGCAAACTTCACTTGGGCAGGCGTACAGCCGAGTTCATGGGCCAGCGCGTTGACGCGCTTATGATCGTCGGAATCTTGCACGGCACTCATGCGAGTCTCCTTGGGCTAGTCGGGCAGTTTTCCCGATGCGGATTTTCCTCTAAATCTTCGCGTGGTCAAGAGGGCGAGAAGCGACTCAATTCAGTGTTGATTTCGTACGGTAGACGACAGTCGCTGCGATCCTGTTGCAGTAAGGCGCAAGATGACAGACGATCGGTCGGTGTACCGACTAAGCCAAGCTTAACCATGTGCTATTCCGCCCAAGTCAAAGCCGACTACAAGAAATATGTGCGCGCGTGGGGAGCCGACATCAACCTGCAGGAATACTTCCGTCTGTACTGGGATCGATCGCAGGGGTCCAAGGCGCGCATCCCGAAGGCCATGGATGCGT
>JBEPVT010000179.1:0-5872 GCA_041690895.1 Gammaproteobacteria bacterium | reverse complement strand
TGGCCCGGTCCCGTTCGAATGCCCACAGTCCGTAACAGACCACCACGGCCGTGGTGCTAGACGATCAGTGGAAGGACGCCGCCCGCACGCCGTTCACAAAGACGGTGCGATTTCCGCTGGCGGGCGTGGCGTGCCGGCCGGCGACCGTAACGCTAGAAACGGCGCCTCGATTTCGCTACACCGTAAGCATTCCGAAGGGGCCAACCCCAGGCCGGTAATTCGGCGAGGCCGGCGCCGCGAGGACGAAGCAGTCGATATTCTCAGGAGCTTTAAGGAGCGGGGCTTTACGCACGCCAAGCATCCGCAACCAAATGCGATGCATATCCAGAGGTTTAAACGTCCACGACGTCGAAATTGATCACCCGCCGCCGAATGCCTCTCCTTGCCCGTGCCCGGACATACGTAGAACTAATAGGTTTTTGTATATAGGCCCTCGACCAGTCAAGAGGGATGTCCGATTGTCATTTCCGTATCTCCGCTAGCGTTACCGCGTAATGTCCGGACGACAACCGAGTGGCAACGAAGATCGAGACTGCGTGTCCCGGTGAGTTCGGGCGCCCGATCGCCTGAGGCTGTCCATGACATGCTTGCGCAACTAGGTCAGAGTCTACTTCGAGGAGACGACGCCGATAAGGGGAGCAGGCCATTCGCCTCATTTGACCATCGCATAGAGCGTCGGGAAAATCATCTTGTAGGCCAGAGCCCCGCTCACGCCAAAGAGCACCAACGCGGCGGGCCGCCCCTTGGCGCAGTCGGTGCTTCGCCCAGGCACGTTTTGCCACGCTTAACGACCCCTGTAAGCGCCCCAACGCACCGACGATTGCCACGTGCACGCATAAGCTTTGAGCAGCGGGTCCCTTAAGAGCGCAAGCACGTCGCTAATTACCCGTCTCATAAGGTCACTATGAATGCACCACGCCAGCCCCACTGTTCACTCATGACCACGAGCAACCAGCGGAGCCAACTGTTCGGCATTCCACACGCGCCACCCGCCGACCATAGACCGATCCTGCATCTTAATCCGAAGGCGGCGGCGCAAAGGCGGAGTATCCCAGTCTCCGGTCTGGGGCCTGTCGCGGGCCATTTGCCTACTTCTTCCTAAGAGGCAGGCATTGCAATGCCATCGCCAAGTCGCGCCGCGGTCGCTGGCTCCGAATTCGACGCCTTCCTGTACTCCTCGATTGCCGAGGAAGAGAATGGGATGCTCTTGACCGTGCTCTCGGCGCTGGCTCGACTGGACGTAGATCCATGGGAAGAAGCGGCGAGACTGACAAGTTTACCTCGCGAAAAGGCAACGCAGACGTTGACGTCGATGATCGCTGCGCTGCCCAACAGCCCATCGGCACGCCGCGAGTCCGCGGCGATCGCCACCCGCTTGATTGCCTTGTTGCCGCGTCGTGTCACGAGCGGCATCAGCCCGCCCGCGACTGGCGTTGCTGCAGCCGTAGGCATCTCGACACATTCAATCAAGCGCTATATTGTTATGTACCTCATTTTCATGCTGTTCATTCTCGCCTCACACTGGCTGCAGCAAGCGGCTGCGCCCGCATCGCCGCCCGCCGCGACCAACGTAATCCTCGCACCGACACCTGTACCCGCTCCGAGCCCGACGGCCGCATCCACACCAGCGGCTGCAACGTCGAGTGCGCGCTGACGTGCGGCACCACATCGCTAGCGGGTAGCCCTGCCGCTGATCGGGAACGTTTGAAGACTCCAGCGAATTGGCGAAATTCCCGGCGACCACAGTTGACCCGAGAGTGCGCGCCGGGATCTGAACAGCATGCGGCGCCTATTCACGGCCTGACGTTTCGTCCGCAACTGACCAGCAACTGTATACGTCACAGTGCAGAACGGGGACGGACGGTTCAGTTAACACCTCCGGTCTGGCAAGTGAGGCGCAACGGGTGGACAGGCTATCGAGGGATTAACGACGTGCCGACGATGGCAGAGATGAGTTGCACCGTCATCGGCTTGCCATCGTATCGGACGTAAAGCACCTGGTCGAAGAGTACCGAAAACTTTCCGAATGGAATATTCCATATGTCTGTCAGCAGGAGCCAGAAAGACTGATGCTGAGGGAAATTCGCATGGTCCTGACGGACCTCGAAAGCTAACTGCTCGGGCAAAACCATCTGCCTGAATGCTGGTTGGCGCTGGATTCTCCAGAAACAGGGGGACGAATGCTTGCAGGCTGGCCACCACCAAGTCGACGAAGCCGTGACGTAACCGATACGGCCGGCAATTCACGGCCATTAGTGCATGCTCTTTGCGAGGTCCCCCTGTGACTGATCATATACGCCAAGTTGTAACCAGATCGAGTTTTATTAGGGCCCTCCCTGCAAAGCTCGATCGGCCGATGCTGTTTCTCAGCTTCGTCTGGTTTCTAGTCATCATCACAGAATTAGTCGCTGGCACGACTCCGTTACTCCTGACTATTGGCACGGTACTCTGGGCGTTGTTTGTGGTCTATTTCGGTCTGAGATTGGCCATCGCTCCCAATAGAGCGGTCTTTTTGAAGCGGAATTGGCTCGTTGTCTTGGCGATTCTCGTACCGGTGCTTCGGCTCTTCCCTTTCCTTCAAACGCTGCCTTTGGCTCGTGCGCTGACGGCGACTTTTGGCATCCAGGTAATCTGGATGTTTGCCTCCGCCGATCAGGGACTGCGCTCGCTCCGTCGGACGATGGGACGCAGGGGCACAGGCTACGCGCTCACCTTCACAGCCGTCGTAATCCTAGCGGGTGCGGCGGGCATGCTGCATTTCGAGAACGGTTCGGCGGATCCTCAAGGTATTCACAGCTATCCGAAGGCTCTTTGGTGGGCCGCCATGCAGATAACCAATATTGGTTCGGGGTATCGACCGGTGAGCGTTGGTGGGCAGATCCTCTGTCTCGGCATTTCCATCTTTGCTGTTGCAATATTCGGCTATCTGACCGCGGTCTTTGCGGCGTTTTTTATCGGGAAAGATGCTGAGGATCCCAAATCAGAGATTCCTAACCAGACCTCCATTCATCAACTCTCGGTTGAGGTTGCCCTATTGAGAACGGCGATTGAGGAAGTTCTCAAGCGCGTTACCGACGCGGCTCCGCGATCGGTAAACCCGCCACAGTTGGACGCGGGATCGAGTCAAATCAAACAGGAGACAGCTCATGGGACAACGAAGCCGTTCAAAGCATAACGTCAAACGGGACAAGTGCACCGCGAGCCAGCGTACATTGGCGCATCGAGCAGGCTCAGCCTATGCAGCTCGTCGATAAGCTGTGGCGTGATTCGCCGGGGTTCCCAGTATGTCGGACCGCCGTGCACGATACGGTGGCCGACAGCAATTAGCGCAGCGCTGCCGGATGATGCAAGAAGGTCTGCTGTTGAGCGACACACGGCCGATCAAGAGCACAATCGCAAGGGCCATCGCATTCAGGATCTTGCAAGGCATTGACGCGCGATACTCGGAAACTTCCTACCGTATTTCTATGCACGAGGAATGAGGGGACTCCAGGCAGATCGGTCCTTCGTGGTATGGAAGCTCCTGATAATTGACTGAGCCATCGTGAGCGCGGCGCGAAACCCACAGGTCTGGATTGCGGTCCACACTGCAGCTGGAGCGCGAGCTCCATCTGTGCGGTAGCGTATGTACAGGACACGAACACTCCGCAGCCTCCGCCGCGTCGGGGTCGGGACCACGCCGGCCGGCATCGGGGTCGCGCCCCTTAGGCGACGCGGCAATGACCGCCATCCTCCAACCCTGCCGCTTCTGACTTCGCGATCAGGCGACCTGGCGCTTCGCCGCGCCCTTCCAATAGCTGTCTCGGCCGTAGTAGGAGTAGATGCGCTCTTCGGCGGCGCGATCGATGGCAACGCTGGCGTCGTAGGGTGGCGCGTCCTTAACCTGCTGCCGCGTCAGATCCACGAGCAGACGTCGCTCCGCCCAGGTCACGCTGTCAATCCACTCCGGAGCGACAAGCGCCAAGTGACCGAGCCACCAGTTCGAAGTGTTCACGATCACGTAACGAATCGCCCACGTCCCGGTGTCGACGATAAAGCCTTCGACGTGGCCGATATCGCCGTCGTTCGCGTGCACGTGGTAGCCAGTCACCGCATTGCAGCTGCGCAGATGCGGGTCGTCATCCTTCCGCGGCGGCTCGGCCCGGTCCAACTCCGGGCGCATGCCGACGAATCGGCCGCCGAGATAGTCGTAACGGGCGCCGTCGTAACCTACTCCCGCGGTGCCCATCGCGGGCAAGAAGGGGTAGGCGTAACCACCCCAGAGTCCGGCGCCACCCCAGTAGGCCGGGTAACCATAGTAGCCGAGATAGTCCGTTTCGTACTGACGCGAGACCGGTCTATGGGTGTCGATCGGGGGACTATTTCTGACCTGCTCCTTGGTGATCGCCACCGAAAATGTCGTGCTGTGCGCGTCGAGGGCGCGGATCGAGTACGGGGAAATCAGTACTCGGCGACTCGACAGCCATTCGCCGGTTTCGACGTCGAGATAGCGGATCCCCCAAGCCTCGTCATCGAAGTAGAAATCCTTGACGCCGCCGATGACGCCATCGGTTGCACCGATGGAGAAGTTCTCCAAATCCTTGACTTTGAGTAACATGTCACTTGCTCCTAGTTGGCGGCCTAGAAGTCACTGTGAGCGCTTAAGGGGAGAGCGTCTGTGCGCCAGGGCACCGAAAATGGGCGACCGTTTTGTCGAGCGTTATGCCGCACACCACATCAACTGTCTTGCCATCCGACGTGGGACGCAACTTGTGATCGCCACAACACGGCGGTCTGGACGGTTGAGTCTGGGTGTCTCCCATATTGGAACCGTCGGCTGCAGGTCTGGCGTTCACTTCGGCCCCGACGCTGTTGCGACACTGCGGTGTGAAGTTAATTATGCACCCCGTTGCATGCCCTGCGAGGCTCTAATGCCTTTGCCGCAGGAATCACTCCAAATGACTGAGGTAGGACGCGACGCCAGTTATTTCCAGCTGTGTCATCTGGTGCGCAATCGGTGCCATAACGGATGACGATTCGGTTTTCCCTGAGGCACTTCCTCGCTCTTTGTCCCATTCCGACAATTCCTTGACGTCGTAGGCAAACAGTTGGCCGGCCAAGCGAGGAATAGCTCCGGTACCTTTCGCCGCTGGACCGTGACAGCCAGAGCATGCCGGAACGTTGCCGGTGGGATCTCCCTCGTCGTAGATTTTCTTTCCCGCGCCCGCGATATCATTGGGACCATCCGCAAATGATTTCGGGCTTAATTCGTAAAAGTGCTTCGCCAAAGAACTTCGCATCTCCGGACTAGTCCTGTGCACGTCTGCAATGCTCATCCATGTAAGATTCTTGTCCCGCGTAGACTCCACAAACGCGCTCAACTGGGTCTCGATGTACTTGATAGTTTGTCCGGCGATTCGCGGCATTGGAATGGCCCCAAGATAACCTTGTCCCGACGACCCGTGGCAGCCTTGGCAATAATTGACCTTGGCCAGAAGGCCATCGTTTGACACGGCAGCCGAACCGGGTTCATCCGCAACAGCCGTGCCGGAGCACAACATCGTCAGCATCACGCATCGCAGTGCCGGTTGTAGGTCGATGATCTTCATGAACTGGCATTCCTCTTGCGTAGTTTGTGATCGCATGAATAGTGGAACGGACACTAATCCTGACCTGGGCCGCACCCAGACGCATGACCCGGTTCACAGTCGACCACCCAATTTTCGCCAAGTGGAGTTTGGTGCCACCACCGAAAGTTTTCATCCGAAACGCTGGACAACTTTTCCGAGCTCGCCGTTCTCTTCCAGCCGGGAAAGCAAGGACTCGAACGCTTCGCTGAAATTCCCCGCCGCAATGCCGGCCTGCTCGCTGCCAGAGGAACCCGCGCCATTCA
>JBEPVT010000178.1:0-5898 GCA_041690895.1 Gammaproteobacteria bacterium | reverse complement strand
GTCGAGAATCTTGCGGCCGAAGGCGACTGCCAGGATCTTGCAAGCTTCTTTCGCAATTTCCTGATGCGATGCCCTCTCGCCCAGTTTCTCCTGCGCTGTGCGCAGGACGTCATCTATGATCGATTGATAGTGCGGCTGCTTGGCTGCATCGGCGAGTAGCGATGGATTGGTTGTCGCGTCCTGGGGTTTGTAGGTCGCGATCGAATCAATGTCGCCCGTGTCTGCAACGATGGTCGTCATCTGCCGCAGTTGATTCAATAGGTTCGGCATCGAACACCCCACACTTAAAGACAAAAGATATCCGGCTTCATGGGCAGCGTATAGCAGCGATCTCGCTCGAACGTGTGTAGGCGCTACTGCCGTGTAGGACTAGATCGACAGTTGAGGATCGCCCTCCAGCACTGTTTGTTTCAAAGTGGGGCGCTGGCTCTTGCTCCATCGCTCAGCCCGGTGCGACACGCGGTAGCGCAAGGGTCCACCGTCTGGCGTCGCGGCTCGAGTAATCGGGCGGGGTATGCAGACAAACTCCGTGTCGATGTAGTCGGGGGCTGCAGTCACGACGGAATAGCCATGGCCACCCCAGTCGACAAAGTCGAGATGGGGCGCGACGTCGGGATTGCTGAGTGCGCGTGCGCGTGCCAGATCGCCGGACTGTGCATATTCCCACGCTGTCTTGACGCCGTGCTTGAAGAGCAGGTTGGCCGTCGCTTCGGGTGCGGCGCCTTCACGGTTGACGACGAAAAGCGGCCGGAGCGGGTGGTCTTTCATCCCATGCTCCAAGGCCTCGGCATTGCCGATTGCGGATAGCGATCCGGTGATGAAACTGATGCCGACTGGTTCGAATTTCGCGGGTGGCAGAGCTTTGGCGGCATAACCCGCCCAGAAGCTGTGGCGATCGCCCGACACCACGACGAATCCGTCGACGCCTGCATCGCGCACCGTGTCATAGATCTCGGCGCGTTCGCGAAAGGCGCCGCTGAAGTCGCCTCCGCCATATGTCGCAAACCCCGCGCCGGGCCACGGCGTGGTCACACCGGCTGGCAGATTCTGTGGGTCTGTGCGCGCATCGAGCGTGCCATTCGTCGCTCCCCAGATTTTCCAGGTGGCCTTGGACGATGTGATCTGCTGTTTCAGCCAGGCCTTCTGGACGCGACCGAGAATGGTGAACGGCGGTTCATCCTTCCGGAAGTTGGGAACCTTCTGCGTGCCGTAGGAGATATCGGCGGGCGGCTTGCCATCGTTGCCGGCGCTTCCCGCATCAAGAATCTCGTGCGCCTCTTGCGGAATGAGGCCTGCGAAGGCGTCGTCAAAGAAAGGATCGGCGCCTGAACGAGACGTGGGGTCCTCCATCGCATAGCTGTGAAAGTCAGTCAGCATCAGGTCGACGTGGGGGCCGAAGTGCAGCGAGCGGTAACCGGTCATGCTGCCGACTGCAATGCGGTTATTAATTTCATCGCCGAAGCCGTCACTGTCGAGGCTCGCAATCGGCGCGTTGGTCACCTTCGGCGCGTCGAACTTCTCGAGACCGGCGCCGCTCGCTTTCTTCACACGCGCCGGAATGTATTCCCACCACGCCTGGTTGGCCACTACGCGGAGTTGCTGGGCGGGCTCCGGCGCCCCGTCGTACTTGATGAAGCTCTGCCAACCCTTCCACGAGAACTCGTGGTTATCACCGATGCACACGAAGGGAAAATGCGCGCGCGCGTCCTGGACGTCAGGATCATTGATGTGTCCGCGATAGACCGAGCGGTAGCCGTCCAGCGTTGTTGGCACGTGATACTTGGATACCTTGCGTGCGTCGGGAATGCGGCCGATGTCATAGACGGTGCGGTCGTAGCGATGGGCAATTTCTTCGGGATACTCGACGACTTCATAGATGAAGTCGCCCAGGTGCAGGACAAAGCCCAGCTTCATGTCCTGCGACGCGCGCTCGTCCTCCCAGATCATGCGGCGATACGCGTTCTGCGCGCCTTCATTGACGCTCTGGCATGAGACAAATGCAAAACGCACCGCGCCCTGATCGGATTGCGCAGGCGCGGTCATCGTGCGACCCACGCGACTGCCATTGCCGTCGCGATCGGAAAAGCGATACCAATAAACGGTGCGCGGCTTCAATCCGGCAATCAGCACCCGGCACGTCCAGTCTGCCTCCGCGCACACCGTTGTACGAACTGTCGACACGACGGATTGGAATTCCGGATCGAGCGCTACCTCGACGTGCAGTGGCCGACGCGTGGCGCTTGCTTCGTATGGACGGCGCGTCCACAGCAGGACGCTGTGCTCGTCCGGATCCCCCGATGCCACGCCCTGGGGGTAAAGATCTCGGCGTTCGCGCCACTCCAATCGCGCGGCCGCTGGCAGCTTGCGCGCCCACCCGAGCGTTGCGCCGAGCGCAGCCGCCAACGATAGAAAGGTTCTTCTATCCATTTCGTGTTCTCCAGCAAGCAGCGATACGATACACCCTCTATTGGAGCGCCTGGCAGTTTTTGCCAAATGCACGGAAAAATGAAAAACCAGCCTGGAGCCTGCTCTCGGCAGGTTCAGGGATCCCGCCCGGAACCGCCGCTAATTAGCAAAGGAAATGACAGTGATCCCCGGTGAGCGGTTTTGGTTCAAATGAGGCAGCAGATTGACGGACTCGTCGAGACTGATCATTGGCCCCAACAGTTTCTCCGGTTGCAGCTGACCGATCCTGATCATCTCCAGCATCGCTGGATAGCGGTGCGCCTGCATTCCGTGGCTACCCAAAATTGCGAGTTCCCTGGAGAGTACCTGGTCCATGGGTATGGGCGGTCGGCTGTGTTCAGCCACGAGCAGTCCAACCTGGATGTGCTTGCCCCGTTTCGCCAAGCCCGCGATGGAATTGAAACAAGTCTGCGGACTGCCGAGAGCGTCAATGGATGCCGCTGCCCCTCCGTGCGTAATGTCGCGGATAGCCGCTCCAATGTCGGTGTGCTCGGCGGCGTTGAGTGTTGTCTCCGCTCCAATCGCACGTGCGAGAGCCAGCTTGTCGTCAGCAACATCTATTGCAATGACACGAGCACCCACGGCGTGCGCGATCATTATCGCTGATAGGCCGACCCCACCACACCCGTGCACCGCGAGCCATTGTCCTGGAGTGGCCTGGGCCTGATCGACTACCGCACGAAAGGAGGTTGCAAAACGACATCCCAAGCTCGCCGCGGTCTCGAACCTCATCTCATCCGGTAGGCGAACCAGGTTTGTATCAGCGCGATGAATCGCGACATACTCTGCGAATGAACCCCAGTGCGTAAAACCTGGCTGAAACTGGTAATCGCAAATTTGTTGGTTTCCGTTGCGACAAGTCACGCAAACTCCACACGCGCAAACAAACGGTACCGTGACTCGCTCCCCCACATTCCAACGGGTGACGCGTCTGCCCTTCGCGGCAACAATACCCGCCAGCTCGTGGCCAGGCACGTGCGGTAATTGAATGTCACGATCGTGCCCCATCCAACCGTGCCAATCACTTAGGCAGAGTCCGGTGGCTTTCACCTCAATGACCACCCCGTCGTCCGGCGGGACTGGATCATCCACACGCCGAACGCAGGTCGGTTCACGAAACTGTTCGTAGACTGCAGCTTTCATCTCTTGACCCCGAAGTAGCCTCTTCCTTATTAAAGGATATATCTGGCTTGGATGGCGAGGGCCCGGATACGAGTGCCAGGCAGAACCGCCTCGCTTGTCTTGCCACTGGCGCTGGGACTGGCCCGACGAGGGAAGATCCCAGATAATGTTTTGGGGGCTTCCTTCACGCTCGATGGCGCAGACAATAGTTACCTTGAAGAGGACGCAGCAATGAAAACTACAGCGAATTGGGTGTCCGCGCTCGTCTGGCCTCTTCTCGCAATGTCTCTCGTGACAACGGCTAATGCAGCTCCACTCAGCGCCACGATTGGCCAGGAAAGCCTCGGCCAGAGTGTTACCGAAGTCCTGAGACCTTACAGCCAGCTATGTGACCGGAATACATCTGATTTAAATGGTGGCCAGGGGTGGAATTGAACCACCGACACGCGGATTTTCAATCCGCTGCTCTACCAACTGAGCTACCTGGCCATTTGGGATTTGAGGGCGCGTATTAGACCGGCCCCAAGGGCGGAGCGTCAAGAACAACCACGGACCGGGGCCCGCCGGCCAGCCTGCGTCAGCTATATTTCGTTTCGACCACCATCAGGAGCACGCCATGACTGCGACTACTCCGCGCCGCCCGGCCTTCATTCCGTCGATTTGCTACAAGGACAATCGCGCCGCGCTGAAATGGCTGGAATCCGCCTTTGGTTTCAAGACCAGTGAAGTGCTTACCGACAAACAGGGCAACATCGTGCATGCCGAGATGACGCACAGCGATGGCGTGATTATGGTCGGCAGTGAGTGGGCCGACTGGACGCGTAGCCCCGCTTCAGTCGGTGGCATGAATACGCAGCGTGTGCACGTGCGCATCGAGAACGGCATCGACGGACATTTCGAGAGAGCGCAGCGCGCCGGCGCCAAAATCATCAGGGCTCTCGAAGATCAATTCTACGGGGACCGCACCTATGTCGCGACAGACCCGGAGGGTCACTATTGGGCATTTGCGCAGAAAGTGCGCGACGTATCGTTTAAGGAAATGGAAGCGGCAACGGGATTCAAATTCGGCCAACAGACGTAACGCGCCCATTGCATCGGCGCGCCATGATTCCCCGATAGCGGTGCCAGTTCAAACATAGCGAGGAATGGGGCCGCGCCAGGCCCGCCCACCCGTCACGATCCGCTCGCCCGCTTTGCAGTCCTCGGGTTCGAGAGCCGGAAATACCTGCTCGCGACGAGTCCGGGTGGCGTAGTTCGGCGGCAGCCGCCGGCAGCAACAATTAACCGGGAATTACGCCTCCGGCGGTTTAAACTCCGCCGGCTTGTCGGACCCGGCTCCGAAAAAAAACTTCTCCATCTCCGCCTCGAGGAACTTGCGAGCCTTGGGTTCTATCGGCGAGAGGCGGTACTCATTCATCAGCATGACCTGGTGCTTGACCCACCGCGCCCAGCCCTCGCGCGAAACCGACTCAAAGATACGTTGGCCGATCGGGCCGGGATACGGCACGCGATCGAGCCCGGGCGCTTCGGTCTTGAGCACGACGCATTGCACGGTGCGCGTCATGTGAGGCTCTGAATCAATGTACTCACGGGAGCCGGAAGTCCGAGGCGTTCGGGACTCGCGGGGTTGTACCAGAGCATTGGCGCATCATCCATCACCCCAGCGAAGCCGCCGCAGCGCGCGAGGAGCGGTGAAATTTCCAGCTCGAAGTGCGTAAACGCGTGGTGCAGTGTATCGCGCAATTGGGGTTCGACTTGCGCGGCGGCGAGGCGGCTTTGCGCGAAATGTCTTGCGTCTGCAACGTTCGCAAATTGAGGCGGGCACCAGAGACCGCCCCACACGCCGCGTTCGGCGCGGCGTTCAAGCAGCACGCTGCCATCGGCCTGCCGGGCGAACAGCATCACTACATTTTCAGTTCGCCGGGGCGGACGAACGCGTGGCGTGGGTAACTCATGTTGGTGTCCGTTGCGGCGTGCGCTGCAATCTTCCCGCAGCGGACAAACGTCGCAAAGCGGTCGGCGACGCACGCAGACGGTGGCGCCAAGGTCCATGATTGCCTGCGTGTAGCGCGCATTGTCGTGTGCCGGAGTGCATTCTTCCGCGAGTTGCCACAGCCGCTGCATCACTGAGCGCTCGTTCGGCGCACCCGCCACGGCAAAGAATCGCGCCAGCACGCGCCGCACATTTCCATCGAGAATGGCGGCGCGATCACCCGCGCTTAAGCTCCGGATCGCTGCGGCAGTCGACCGGCCGATGCCCGGCAACTCCGCGAGCGCGGCGGCGCTGCCAGGCAGCGCGCCATCGTGCTC
>JBEPVT010000177.1:0-6248 GCA_041690895.1 Gammaproteobacteria bacterium | reverse complement strand
AAGCATCGCCGCCATCGGTCTGGCCCTTGCCAGCTATCCGGTCGCGGTCGAACGCGGATGGATGAGCAAAGATGCCGCGATCGATCGCGCCCTGACGACACTGCGATTTTTTCGCGACAGTCCGCAAGGCACCGAGCCGGACGTAAGCGGTTATCGCGGCTTCTACTATCACTTCCTCGACATGCAGAGCGGTCGCCGCTCGTGGCAATGCGAGTTGTCCACGGTAGACAGTGCGTTCCTGTTTGCAGGTATGCTCGCGGCGGCGGCGTACTTCAGTGCAGACACACCCGCGCAACGCGAGATCCGCGACATTGCCAGTGCACTATATCAGCGTGCGGACTGGCAGTGGGCGCAGACGGAAAACGGCACTCTAAGTCATGGCTGGCATCCGGATAGTGGATTCATCCCGCATCAATGGCACGGCTACGATGAGGGTCTGCTCTTATACGTATTGGCGCTCGGCTCACCGACCCATCCATTACCTCCGAGCGCCTATTCGGCGTGGGCCCGCACCTATGAATGGAAGCGTTACTACGACATCGACTACCTCTATGCCAGCCCGCTTTTTACGCACCAGCTTTCGCATGTGTGGATCGATTTTCGCGCTATCCAGGATGCTTTCATGCGCGGAATGGGCATCGATTATTTCGAGAACAGCAGGCGCGCGACGCAGATCCAGCAGCGCTACGCGATCGACAATCCGCTCGGCTTCAAAGGGTACGGCGCACAGTGTTGGGGCATCACCGCCAGCGACGGACCGGGTCCGGCTACACAGACCAACGATGGCGTCGAACGCCGCTTCTACGCATATGAAGGACGCGGCGCGCCGTATGGTATCGACGATGGCACGCTTGCGCCTTGGGCGGTGGCCGCGTCAATGCCGTTTGCGCCGGAACTCGTACTGCCGACCCTGCATCATTTTATGTTCGCGATGCAACTGCACGAGCAGCACCATTACGGTTTCAAGGCGAGCTTCAATCAGACTTGGGTAGAACGCTCCGAGAGTAGTTCTTTCACCGGCTGGATCTCACCGTATTATTTCGGGTTGAATCAAGGACCGATCGTGTTGATGGTCGAGAATTACCGCACCGGCATGTTGTGGGAGTTGATGCGCGGCTGTCGTTGGATCGTAGACGGGCTGAAGCGCGCCGGTTTTTCTGGGGGCTGGTTGAGCGCTCCAACCATTTGACTATTGTTATGGATAATAAGAATTTGTGAATAGTGCAGCATATACTATTTGTATTGCACCGATGATGGATGGGTGCGACACGCTATAGAAAATAGCGGACTAAGCGAGACCGTATCACCTGCGTACCAAGTAGCGCCTCGTCGTCGAGCCGCTGGACTTGTTCATTAGGCAGGGCGTACAAGCTCCCAACTTTCTTAGTCGAATGCACGGATTCGACCCGTCGAAAGTATCGGCGATACCGCGTGAATGCGACTACCAGCCAGGCACCGACACCGGCCAGGCACAGCACCATAAAAAATAACGATCGTCTGCATAAGTCACCTCGCCCACACTTGGGTGCGCGCCGGAAGTCATGGTCAAGGTGCTGCCCAAGGGCGCCAGCACCGTCAAGGCGGGTCAAGGTCACCTCGCTGTACATAGGCCGTGACGGCGAGGTAGACCTTGAGGCCGACCGACCTGACACCCTCGTTTAGTCCGGCTCGGGAGTAGAGTCTGCCCTATCAGGAGCAGACGATGAAGAAGAAGAAGTTTGGCGAGGAACAGCTCATTGCGGTGCTGAAGGAAGCGGAGACCGGTGCGAAGACGAAGGAGCTTTGCCGTCGGTACGGGATCTCTGATGCGACCTTCTACAACTGGAAGGCGAAGTACGCGGGGATGACGGTGTCGGAGGCGAGGCGACTTCGCGAGCTTGAAGCGGAGAACGCGAAGCTGGTCTTCCCCTGATTTTACGGACACATCTGAAAAGCCTAATAATGCAATCAGAGGTGTGTCATGGGAAGTCGCAGGAAGTATAGCCATGAGTTCAAACTGGAAGCGGTGCAGTTGGCGGGCCAGGCAGGCGTGAGCGTCACGCAGGTGGCTCGGGATCTGGGCATCCAGCCCAACATGCTGACCCGCTGGCGCCGAGAAAATGCGATGACGGGCTCGAAGGCGTTTCGTGGCCAGGGCGTGGTCCGAGACCAGGAGCTGGCGCAGGTGAAGCGTGATCTGGGGCGCGTTACCCGGGAGCGGGATTTTTTAAAAGAAGCGGCGGCGTACTTCGCGAAGACGTCGCGGTGAGATATCAGATGATGTCTCGCTGTGAGCAAGCCTACTCCGTGCGCATGATGTGTCGGCTGCTCAAGGTCTCCCCGAGTGGTTATTACGACTGGCCGGATCGACCGGCAAGCCGCCGGGAGCAGGACAATGCGCGCCTGCTCGGACAGATCCGCTCGATCCATGCCCAGAGCGACAGCGTCTATGGCAGCCCCAAGATCTGGGAGGAACTGGTCAGGCGCGGCGATCGCTGCAGCGAGAACCGTGTGGCGAGAATCATGCGGGCCGCACGCCTGCAGGGCATTCCCGCTGCTCGGCGCTGGCGCGGTCGCAAGTCTGGTCGACGACCCGCGGGTCTGAGCAATCATCTGGCGCGGGACTTTGCTGTCACGGAACCCAACACCAAATGGGTCAGCGACATCACCTACATCCGCACGGGCGAGGGCTGGTTGTATCTGGCCGTGGTGCTCGATCTGGCGACCCGCCGTGTCATTGGCTGGTCGATGCGCCAGAGCCTGGACCGGGAGCTCGTGCTGCAGGCGGTGCTGATGGCGTTGTGGCAGCGCCCTCAAGCCAGCTCTGTGATCCTGCACTCGGATCGTGGCACGCAGTACACCAGTGAGGAATATCAAGCGTTCCTAAAGGATCATGGCATCGTCAGCAGCATGAGCGGTGTCGGCAGCTGCTACGACAATGCCGTGGCCGAGAGCTTCTTCGGACTACTGAAAAGAGAGCGCGTCAATCGTCGCCAGTACCGCACCCGCGCGGAGGCCAGGGTGGACGTGTTCGACTACATCGAGCGGTTCTACAATCGGCAGAGAAACCACTCCTACGCGGAGGGTCTACCGCCAGCCACGTATGCTGAAAGACTATCGAAAAACCTTAACTAAGCCGTCCGTGAAAACGGGGGAAGACCACAGGGCGTATCAGCGCATTCCGAACATTAAGTCTGGAAGAGGCGGTTGGTCCAAGGCGTTTCACGCCTTATCAGTGCAGCCCAAGTTGTACACGAGTGGCACCAACAGGTTTGCCACCACGCCCAGTTCGTTCCTGCAGTCATTCCTACGGAGGATGAAACACGAACCGATCGGGAGCCTTCAACTCCAATCATGAAGAAAGTTGTGTTCAGGGGTGCGCGTCACGCAGTCGGCCGCCGAGCGCGGCGGACGCGCAGGCTATGAAAGCGCCGACCAGCATCGATAATGCCAGATAAATTGAACCAAGCGCTGCATCCTTACGCGCCTTGTCGCTCAGAGCTTTGGCTTTAGCCTCCGCATCACCGACGCTGGACATCAGATCGTCGACACGCGCCTTCGCTTCCTCCGGCGAAACTCCGGTACGAGAAGCAATGAGCTGGGCAAGGTATGTCCGATCAACGTCAGAGACCGAACCGCCCCCCAGCGAGTTCGCGATAATGTTTGCTACCTCGGCTTTGGGGTCATCGCCTCGAGGTGAGTTGGCGACAGGGACGCTTGAGGCTTTCCCTGGTCTGAATAACTTGTCTATCCCATAAGATGTACCGGGGGACGCGCCTAGAGCTGTCGCTCCCTTGGCCGCTTGCCCAACAACTGCTCCCGCTCCGCGACTCATCGTGCCCAACGTCGAAAATGTTGTGCTTGCCAGCGTGCCCGCCACCAGAACTGTTGCGACTGCCCACGTGATCAACCCATGAGCTGTGTCACGAAAAAAAACCTCATGAGTGTGCGTGCCTATCCATCGGCGGCGCAAGCGCCCTGCCAGATATCCACCCACCGCGGCAGACAGCCATTGCGTGACGATGAGCCAGATAGCTGCTGTTACTACCAACGACATGCCCGACATACCCGCGTTCGGCCAAGGTGAAACGGACGCAAAGCCCAGCCCAGAACCCAGCGCCAGCAGAAAAAGACTCAACGCCGTCGCGACGAAGGCGCCAGCAATGATCGCGGGCCAGGATGCCGCGGACTGCGAGTGGAAGTGTCCGGACGGGCTGCCACCTTCCACTGAGGTCGGTGTGGTCATTGGGTCGAGCATGACTTGCTCCTAACTATGTGAACACATAGCGAGTAAAAGAATAAGCGGTAAAGGAACGCCCAGCATCCAGAGGAGTATTCCGCGGCCCATGGTGATGTCCTCTCGTTAAGTTAATAGGCGCACGAATTACATGGCAACGCACCAAGAAGTTCTGTAGGGCGATCGGCAGTGTGGACGTCAGCCATGCACTGCTGCCGAGCGTTGAGCTTGGGGAAGGACTGCGGTCGAAGCGATCTTCGCTGCCTGAGCAAGAGATGCCAGGAGTAGAGGTAAATCGATCATGACCAATCGCACGCTCGATCGCTTGTGTGCGCCGAGGGATAGCAAAGCGCCAGCCAGGCGAATGGCAGAAGTTGGCGCCTAATTTCTGGATTGCTCATGTGAGATAGGCTAAACACGAGCGCCGACAACCGCAGTGATGCGAAGGTCTTGGCACCAGTCGTAGCGGGCCTCTTGTGATCACACTAGCAACTACACGGCGCAGATCTTTCTCTTGGGCGCCGAATTCACCGCCTGGCTGGAACTGGAAACCGTGCGCCCGCCAAAGTGAGGGGAGGCCGCTCGCTCGAGCGCCATGTGCACTTCGAAAGTGGGACCCGAAGCCACTCTCTCCAGTAGCCGGGCCTGACTATCGAGTTGCTTTATCGCTGCGAGTCTGTCGGCGTTGCCTAGTTTCGCTTGACCCAAGGCAGAACTCAGTACGCGGAGCGTTTCGTCATAGACTTTCAACGGCACCGGAAATGGATGTCCATCCTTGCCACCCAGCGCCATCGAATAACGCGCTGGATCCGAGAATCGAGCGGGTGCGCCGTGAATGACTTCGGCCACCAGCGCGAGCGCAGTCAACGTGCGCTGGCCCACGCCCGGTGTCATGAGTAATTCCGTGAAATCCTTTGGCCCCCTATCAGCCGCAGCGGCAAGGACGCCGTGCATTCGTTTCAGCTCAACGTCCGACGCGCGAATGTCATGGTGCGCGGGGAGCACGAGATGCGGCATTGCCGTGTCGGACGCGTCCTCGATTTCGGGGAACAGGCATAGCGCATGATTGCTTCCTGTCCGCAAACGCCTCAGAACCGAGATGGTGCGATCGGGTCCGCCGAGCACCAGCTCAAGGCCGGCCTCACGATTTCTGCGAGCCCGCGCGTGCGCCAGATTGATGATGTTGCCGCAATGTATGCCGTCGATGGCCGCGTGCGGGGAATCGAGATAGCTGCCGGCTTGCTCGGAAATCCAGTGGTAGCGGCGCGCCGTGGCCCGCGCGGTATTCATTCCTTGTTGAACGACACACCAGGCGCCAGTGACTGTCACGAAGAACGCATGCAGATACAGTTCATAGCCATCTTGCACCGCTGCACTGTCGACTTTCGCCACCAACCGGCTCGAGTAGGCCAATGCATCGCCATCCAATCCGGTCTGCAGCCCGACGCGAAGCAGTTCCGCTGGCGTTTGCCGGGAATGGCGGCCACGCCCGCCGCACACGTAAACGCCCAGTTCATCTTGCAAAGGCTCCAGGCCTCGCTTCAGCGCACCGACCACGCTGGTGGTGATTCCGGAGGAATGCCAGTCCATCCCCATGACTGCGCCAAACGACTGAAACCAAAATGGATGCGCCAACCGGCGCAGCAATTCGTCGCGTCCGTAGTGATGCACGATCGCTTTCACAATCACACGCCCAAGCGCCGCCATGCGATTCGAAAGCCAGGCAGGCACGCGTCCACCATGCAAGGGTAGATCCGCTTTGCCGGTGCGGTGCTGCATACTGGCATTATATACAGTATGGATGCGGCGGATCTGAAAATCCAATTGGCCCGGCGTGCGCGTGCCTGCTGCGAATCACAGCTGCTGGATCTGTCCGGCATGGACGCTAGCGAAGCCGCGATTTATGCGCTGTCAGATCCGCGCGATATCTCGGTCGTGCGTTACGTCGGTCAGACGCGCTCGCCGCGCCGGCGCCTACTGCAGCACATCAATACTGCCAGGCTGTGGTTGCCTGAGCAGCGGCCATGGTGGG
>JBEPVT010000176.1:0-6413 GCA_041690895.1 Gammaproteobacteria bacterium | reverse complement strand
AGGTGGGGGATTTTGACCCGGCCACCGGTGGTCCCTTTTGAGGTGGCCGGCGGGGCCTTTGCCCTCGAATCAGGCACTGTTGCCTCGCATGGACTAGAAAACCCTTGGTTCAAAACTTCATCGCTGCGCGGGCGCTGGTTTTCCGCAGGGACGCTTGGCTCGCTTGCGGCGGATTGGACGAGAGCTTGTGGTACACCGCGGGTTGGGATACGTGGCTGAAGCTCGCGCCGCTAGCGCCCGTGTACTACTTCATGACGTCACTGTCGGTTTTCGCATTCACGCGGACTCTCTAACCATGGCAGGGCGCTACAATGCTCGCGACTTCGCAGAGCAACTTCAACTGGTTTTGAACCGCCATCTCGAGACGCTCGGCGACGGTTCGCAAGATCTTGAGCCCGCCGCTTGGGTCTAGATCGCCATAAATACCGCATTGGCGTCAGCCTCGACCGGCGACTTCCGAGGACTCTTTAACGCGGCGACCAAGGTGTTGCGACGCGTGCCGACCGGTATTTGCCGCTTTGCACGCACCTCACGAGTCTGGGACCGTTCAGTGCCGAGAGTGCGCGCAAAATTGCGCGGTGCTCTTTAGATGAAAATCGGAAATCGGACCTTCAGTTATTCAATCTCAAAGAAACCCGGCAAGAAGCTAACGAATAGGATTTGGGCGCCAATTGCTAAAGTAGTGACCGACGGTATGGTAATACGCACCATTTCACTGGGAATCAACGCGCCGAATGATACGTGTCGCCATTGCAGAATCGCATACAGGGCGCCCGCAAATCCTGCAATAACGAGACAAACTCCGAAAATGACAGCTCGGTTGTGCGAAACCATCCGCAACAACATTTCTGGGAAGCCCTGAGCAACTCGCAATGGCATTTTTCGCGCAAGCGCCAACGCAAACAGGCCAAAAAAAGCGATTTGCGCGCCGACGACCGTAAAGCGCAAGTGTCGCCAGCCGTCTCGCCAGCGCCTCAAGTGCGGCGCTCGGTGTCTTCCATCGCTACTCAAGGTTATGGGTACTTCAGCGATTTTGAGCCGAGCCAGAGACGCCTTGACGATCATTTCACTCGCAAATTCCATGCCGCTAGCGCTCAACTGCAATCTAAGAATCGACCGCTTCTCGAATCCTCAAATTCAGCAGTGAAAGTCACCCACCGCGAGGCGAACAACTTTCGTCCAATGTAAGACAGGAGAGGATTGCCAAAATAGCGGTTCAAAATCGGCATCGCACCGGGCTTGATGGCACCTGCAAAGCGGTTCCCGACCACGAGATCATTGCCCTGGCGCAACCGCTCCAAAAATCCATCCAAGTCAGCGAAGTCGTAGGAATCATCTGCGTCTCCCATAATGACGAAGCGGCTCTTGGCCGCTTCGATTCCACCGATAAGCGCGGCACCGTATCCCTTGTTCTGTACTGGATGACCCTGGCACCCGCGGCGTGAGCCAACGCCAACGAGCCATCCGTCGAACCATTATCGACCACCAGAACTTCGCCTTCTAGGCTGCGCATTTCCATGAAAGCGCGTGCTTTGCGCACGCAGGCTTCGACAGTTAATGCCTCATTCAGACAGGGCATTAGTATCGTCAATTCCATCGCGGGCTATTCGATTCCGAGCTTTTTGATCCGATAGCGCAACGCACGGAATGACATCCCGAGCACCTTGGCGGCCGCAGTCTTGTTGTAGCGGGTCTGTTCCAAAGCTTTCAAGATTGCATCGCGTTCAATATCTTCGAGGTGATCGCCTAGCGGACCGTCGGCGTGGATCATTGCGGTGGCCGCTGCACCCGCCGTCACCGGCCGCAGCTGTATGTCGGCGGCCGTTACCTCGCCGCTCGTGCTCAGAGTTATGGCTCGTTCCAGGATGTTCTCGAGCTCACGCACATTGCCAGGGAAGGAATAAACCTGTAGTGCCGCCAGCGCATCCTTGGCGAGCATCGGCGGGGTAATTTTCATGCGTCGCCCCAATCGACGCAGTACTGATTCAGCGAGCTCTGGTACGTCTTCAGGACGTTCCCGCAAAGAAGGAACTCGTAATTCAATTACATTTACTCGATAGAACAAATCTTCGCGAAATTTCGCCTCTGCAACCAAGTTCGACAGGTCCTTATGCGTGGCGGATAAGACGCGTACATCGATGCCCACTTCGAGTTGCTCACCGACCGCGCGAACCGCCTTTTCCTGGATGACACGCAACAATTTAACCTGCATGTGCAGCGGCAAATCTGCGATTTCATCAAGAAACAGGGTGCCGCCTTCCGCAGATTGAATGAGTCCTTTTTTGTCGCTAACCGCCCCGGTAAAACTCCCGCGCTTATGACCGAATAGCTCGCTTTCCATGAGTTCGGAGGGAATCGCGCCGCAATTGACGGGGACAAATGGTCCGTCACGGCGCGGACCAGATTCATGAATCAGTTTCGCGACCAACTCTTTGCCGGTGCCCGATTCGCCGGATATATGAACAGGGGCCTGGCTACGCGCGACTCGGGCAATCATTTCACGCAAGTTCTGCATTGCCGCGGACGAGCCCAGCAAGCGCGGACCGAAGACACTGGTGTCGGCACTGTCGGTTCCGGAGAGCTTGATCGCAGTGGCCACTAACTTGCGCAGGCCGGCAAGATCGAGTGGCTTGGAAACAAAATCAAAGGCCCCGAGCTTGAGCGCGCGCACCGCCGTTTCCATGCTGCCGTGCGCCGTAATGACCGCGACCGGTACGCTCGGCGAGTACTGCTGGATCCATTTGACCAATTCCAAACCATCGCCGTCGGGGAGCTGCATGTCGGTCAGACACAAGTCGAATTGTTCGGTTTTTAGCAGGCGCTGCGCGGCCGCTACATTGCCCGCGGTTCGAGGGCTCAGATCCATACGTTGCAACGTGATCGAGAGCAACTCACACAAATCCGGTTCATCGTCGACTATTAAGACAGCGGGTTTTGGCATGAGATTATTGTACCGGCGTCAATGCGACACGGGGTTAGCGGAATGAGATCCAATTTGCTCATGGTACTCATTCTCGAGATTGATATTCCAAATGTCGGCCTTGCCGCCGCCGCTAATTATCGAAGTAACCGCGGCGTTTGCCGCGAGCATTGAGTGATCCTGATTGTTATATCGGTGCATACCGTTTCTTCCCACAGGGTACAAATTCGGAAAGCTGTCCAAATATGACCGAATCTTGCCAAACTCCGCATAGACGCCAAAGTACGCGGGGTATGCCTTGGGAACACGCACCAGCGTGCCATCAATCACATCTCTACAATTGATCAAACCCATTTTTTCAAGCTCGGTGGCCGCCAAGTCGGTGAACTGCCCTCGGTCCATGGACCATAAATCGTCGCCTTCGCCGCAAAAGTACTCCAGACCCAACCAGATTGTAGAAGGGTCGGCGACCATTGCCGGACTCCAATTGTTGAATACCTGAATTCGTCCCATTCGAACCTCGGGCTCCTGGACATAGATCCAATTGTCCGGCGGCATGCCGTTATCATGATTATCGCTCTTTCCGTTGTTCGTGGCGTTCATGCGCCGTAGCAGCAACCCCGCGGTCACAAAATCGCGGTATGGAAGTCGGTCGGCGATTCGCTCGATCTGCATGTCGTCGGGCTGAAGACACGCTATGAGATCTCGAACCGGCATCGAGGAGAAGAAGTAGTCACACGGAAGGTGCCGCACCGAACCCGTTGCCGCATCCGATACTTGTACCCCCGTTATTTTTTGGCCTTCTCGATGGATACCGGTGATTCGCTGCTGCAAACAAACTTGACCGCCGCTTTCAGAGACTCGCCGCGCCACTTCCTCCCACATTTGGCCGGGTCCAAACTTCGGATACAAAAATTGTTCAATCAGACTGATTTCCGTGTGTTTTTGAGCAAGATCCGAGGAGCGGAATGGAGCCGCTATGGCGTGGGCGACGGCCTTTGCGACCGATAAACCCTTAATTCGCTGGGCGCCCCATTCCGCGGAGATATCTTTGCAAGGAACACCCCAGACCTTCTCGGTGTATTCCTTGAAAAACGTTCGATAAAGCCGGTATCCGAAACGATTTACCAGAAAGTCTTCCAGCGTGTTCTCAGACGCCGTGCGGTTAAATTGCGCCATGCCATAGCTCAGTCCAATCTGTATCGCTTCCGCCAGACCGAGATTCCTTAGCGTGGTGGCGTTTAGCGCCAACGGGTAGTCGTAAAACCGGCGTCGATAAAATATACGGGATAGACGCCGCCGCACGAGCATAACGGCGTCCTTGTGCTGAGGGTCAACGGTCTCAGGCTTGAAAACAGAGGATCGTTGTTGATAATTGATTCGCAATGGACTTTGGTGAGCCGCTTGTCCGGCAGCTACCGGCAGAATCTGCTGCCACCATCGCATCACCCAGTCTGACTTCGAAAAAAATCGATGCCCGCCAAGATCCATGCGGTTGCCGCGATAGTTGACAGTCTTCGAAATCCCTCCGACCTGAACGTCTGATTCGATCACAATCGGCATAATGTCGGATCGACGCAAGAGTTCCAGCGCCGCGGTCAATCCGGCAGGCCCAGCACCCGCAATGACGGCAATTTTTCGATGCGCCCCGTTGCAGATCACGGAGTTCACGTCGCGGAGCGCTGACGCACTGTGTTGCAGTCATAGAGATTCCAGTCTTTCCACGCGCCATCGTGAGCGTGACCGATAGGATTGAAGCCGACGTTCTGGGGCGAAATCACGAATCCAAGTTGCTGATCCGAACAGACTTGCGTGAGGACTTCCGCAGTGAGCGGCCGCTTAGCATCGACCTGCTGCTTGCCTGCATGCAGCGCCTGGATCTTGGTCAATATCTTCCAATCCGGATCGTTGAGAGGCAGCAACACTTGCGAACGCCGCTTAACTTCGAGCGAGGTCGCGCGCGAAAATACTACGCCGGCGGATTGGTCCAAGGATAAGAAATTGGGTCGCTGCAGCGTGAACCAGACGAACGTCCCGACATCCTGCGCGGGCGCAACGAGCACGGTACTGCGCGGCGGAATGGCCCCTGACCAGTCTGAAAATTCGTCGATCTCAGCAGCAGACGCCAGCGAGCGGCGTTGATGGAATGCCGACGGCAGGACGAGTACTGCCGCCGACAGGAGTCCGACCGACAGGCACGCGGGCCGCCATAGAGTTCGATTCGTTCGAATGACCCACCAGATTAAGCAGACAATCAATACAGTCGAAATTCTGAGGCCCAGAATGCCTTGTAAATCCGCGAGCAGACTGCGCGCTGACGGAGAAGCTGCAACCTTCCATGAATTGGCTGCCACATAGGCCAACACTACCGCGCCTAGAAAAAAGACCGACGATCGAATGTAGCGACTGGCATGAGTATTGATATAACGACGCATCAACCAAACTACCAGAGCCAGCGATACACACACCGTGCCATCAACTGCGGATACCGTCCATCCGCAAACCAACAAGATCGCGCAGAGCGGTCCACAAGGATCCACTCGCCACAGCCTGAGTACGGTCATTGGCACCAGCAGCGCCCCAATGAAGACGGTGATCCAAACCCAACGCCATGCCTGACCTTGCAGCAACAGCGCAATCGGACCGATGAGGCCGCCGATCAGAGCGACGGCCAGTCCCGCAATGCCAATAAGTACGGCTGCCGCGCACAACTTTCGTATTTTCGCATCCTGAATGACCATACTGGTTAGCCCGAGGGATATGAACGGCTGGGTGTTGATGCTCCAGTCGTGAAGCGTCCATAGCTGCAAGAAGAGAAACTGCGAGCGCTCGCGCACCACATAGAGCCAGCCTGCATCCATCACCGTGATGACCCGTGCCACTGCCGGAACTCTACACGCTGCGAAGGCGACACCCAGGGTTCCAAGTACACCCGCCATAGCAGCGCAAACGCCGACACGAGCGGGCACGACTAGACAAATCAACAAAAGACAACCGGGCAGCGCGATTAAAGGATGAACCAAAAGCGCCAAAGCCGCGAGCAATAGTCCGAAGGTCCGCGCGCCCTTGAGATGACACGCCAGAGCCGTAATGACCATGGCTTCGGCTGGCAGGCGTGCCGTCAAATATTGCTCGGAAAAACTGAACACGCCGGAGGCGCCATAGCCGCCGGCGACAATCATGAGGAAGGCTACGATCAAGAAAGCCGTCAAGCGGTCAGTGAACACACGCGCCAGAATCCAGCATGCCGTGTAAAACCAAACTGTGAATATCACCGTGAGTGACCGAGCCGCGGTTTCCAGTCCCAGATGAGCGATGAAGAAAGCGTAGAAAGGAGAAAAAAGAGTGAATGCATCCTGCGACGTGTTTTGCAAGTAAAGATCGTTTGCAAGTTGCGGACGAATTCGCGCAATCGCTTGGAATGCGTAAATCTGCGCGTCTGCAATGAGACCTTGATAGCCATGCATCAGCAGCCAAATGGTCAGCAGCATCG
>JBEPVT010000175.1:0-6480 GCA_041690895.1 Gammaproteobacteria bacterium | reverse complement strand
CAGGCGGTCGACGTGAAAAAGATATCCGACCTCGGCCAGTCATTGCCAGCCGCCGCTCCGAATCGGGTGGCACAGGCTGATTAGTCTAGCAAAGTTCGGCATTGGTATGGTATCCGGGGTCGAAGCCACTCGGGATGTTCAGCCGCAGCTAGTCTTGTGGCCACCCTTTAGAAGGCTCCGCGTAGCGTCTGATAGAAAACAGAGACGCGCTCTGGAAACACTACAAGCACGGTCGCCGCGTATGCGACGGCACCGGCGGCGGCCTCGACAGACAATCGGAGCAGCCCAGAGTGGACCTGTGCGATCATCAGATCAGTGGCGAAGACAGTCGCAGCCATCACGATTGTGGCTGTGGTCGCGACGCGCAATGCACCCCAATACGCACTCCATGTCGTTATTTGCCGACACAGGACGTACAGCAGCGGAACGCACGACACCGGGTACAATGCGACCCAGACGCCAGCGATACCGACGGTACCTCCGTGTCGAGATCCGATGAAGAATGCAACTGGGAAAATGATCGCAGATGCAATTCCGTGGTACATCAGAAAGCGCGTATTGCCTCGGACCAGTAGCGCCGCTGGGACGACTGGCATAACGGATCGCAGCGCAGTGTAGATCGCGAGGAGCTGAAGGGGAACGATGGCGCCAGCCCATTGCTCACCGAACACGCCGTGGATGAGATCACGGCTCACCAGCGCGATTCCGATCGCCATCGGGAACGCTACGACAGCGATTCCTTCGGTAACTGATAGCACGTACCGTTCGAGCGCGCCATCATCGGCCTGCACCGATGCGAAAACCGTCGGAGTAACGTTTGACACGAGGCTCGTAAGCTTCTCAACGGGAATGTTGGTGAGTGTCCACGCGAAGTCATAAGCGCCTAGCGCCGCTTGGCCGAGCACACGTCCGGCGACGAGGAAGTCGGCGTTGGAGTACACAAACCATGATATCCGTCCGATTAGCACCCGGCGGCTGAATGTGACTGCCGTCTCAATCGTCGCCATGCGTGGCATCGCGAAGCGGCGCGGTGATCGGACGATTGTGAAGATCGTCGATACCGCTACCCCACACACCTCACTCAACACGAGCGACCAGTAATGGAACCCGAGAATGGCAAGTGTAACTGCTAGGGCCGCGCTGAAGATGGCACGCGTCGCGTCAATCGTCGCGAGCGTGCGAAACTGGAACCCTCGCTGCAGGATGGCGTTCGGCACGGATTTGAACGCACCGACGATGAACGAGATACTGAGCGTGAGCACAACCGGAACAAGCGCGGGTGTACGAAAGAATGCGGCCAGCGGGTGCGCTGCGGTGAATGAGAGGGCGAATATCGTCACGCCGACGAGCAATGAGACGGTATTCAGCTGCGCAATCGCGTCGTCGGTGAGATCGCGGAGCGTGACGATCGCGGAACCGATCCCGAACTCAGACACCAGCGCTACGAGCCCGAGATAGAGGGCAGCCATCCCGACTAAACCGTAGTCGTTTGGGGTGAGGATGCGCGCGACAACGATTGTCGAACCCCAGCTTACGATCTGCGTCAGCCATTTGGACGCGGCGCTCCACGCGATGCCGCGGATAAATACGCGATCTGACCCGTTCACCGCGGCGGGGCCATCCGCGCGTTGTGTATCGGAATTGGGCGGCGCTAGCCGTTCATCGGCAACCGGCTGTCGTACGAATTCGGATGCAAGTCCGGAGCTCTCGTCTGACGCAGTCACCTCGCATTCATCGAAGCGCGGTCGCGATAGGCACCGGCATATATATCCTGGAACGCACTCGCCGTAATTGCGGGGGAGAATCGCTCACGGGCGCGCCGGCTTGCGCACGTTCCGAGTTTGGCACGCAGCGCATCGTCCGTGAGGATACGAATGATTGCCAAAGCGAGAGCCTCAGGATCTTCTGGCGGGACCAGCAGGCCGTTCTCTCCGTCGGTGATCGCGTCAGGGAGCCCGTCCACTGCTGACGCGACCACGGGAACTCCCATCCATTGTGATTCGAGGAGCACCAACGGGAGTCCCTCGGATCGGCTTGGGATGGCGAGGAGCAGTGTCTGAGAGTAGGCATCCTCGATTGCGTCACGCGAAATCTCGCCGAGGAAAGCCACGTGACCTGTTATACCGAGTCGAGCTGCCTGCCCGCGCAGTGTCGATTCGAACTCCCCGGCGCCAGCGAAAGCGACACGCACGTCGGGGACTGTGCAGATCACGCGCGCGATGGCATCGAGTAACACGTCGCCACCTTTGCGAGGAATTAGGTGGCCCACCAGGAGAATGTGCCAACGCGGAGTGGTGGGCGCGGACGGCGGCGTCTCGTTTCGGCTCGCGAACGACGTCGGCACCAGATTGGAGACTAACGTTAGCCGAGGTGCCAATTCTGGTACGGCATTGAGCAGACGGTCTCGCAAACTGCGCGAGACCACAGTAATCCGGTCGGAACACCGAGCTATCTCCTCGACAACCGGTCGCATCTTGCTGTTGACCAGGAAGTCGTTGACGTCGGCTCCATGGAATGTGGTCACGATACCGAGGCCTGCCTCGCGCGCAAGTTGAATCAGGATGTCAAATTCGGCGGCCGCAAAATGGAAATGGGCAATCCGCAGACCATGGTCATCGACCAAACGCCGCAGTGTTCGTTCTGCGACGCGACGGCGTACATGATAGCCCGTCCGAAGCTTGATCGACCCGCGAGAGAGACGGTCGCTTCTGACGCAGAGGTCGACAATTTCCTCGCCCGCCGTACCGAAGGATACGTTCGGTGTGACGCCGTCGGGCGCGAGCCGAATTACGGCGCAGTCGCCACCGGTGTATAGCAGGGAGTGAGCAAGGCTCTCGGTCGCCACTGCAACCCCACCGCAGGTGCCTCCATACCAGGGCGTGACGATGAGTGGTGCAAGTGACGGCGGAGTGGTCAACGATCTGGGATTGGGATAATAAAGCATGCCCGCCGACGGGGACAGCACCGGCACCGCGCGCCACGGCGAGCAGGCGGCGAAAAGCTCCGCCGCCACAGCTCATGCTGAGTGTCAAGTATCGCCACGGGTGGCCAAAAGCGAAAGCCAGATCGGATTTCCGACCTAGACGGCGAGATCGGAGTTGGGACTGGTCGCCCGAACGCCCGTCTTGCGGTCCGGTAACTCGCCGATTGAATGGCCAGGCGGCTCAAGCTTATCCGGAATAGAAGGTTACCATGTGGCAAAAGTGGCCGGTATGCGTGGTGCCGTTGCCGTCCGACCGTTGACTAATGTCCCGGCGCACCCCAAGGCAAAGAAGTTTCGGAACTGGCCGGAACCGATCGTGCGTACGTTCGATAGCTCTCACCGACCTCGGCCCCAAGTATGCATTTGTCTCCAAGGCGGCCGCGAAATTATGACTGCCGCGAGTTCACCCTACGGAGATACGTGCAATGATGCACCCTACAAAAAAACTTGCCCTTGCAGGCATTATGGCCGCGACTGCCGTTTGCGTCTCAAACGTTACCGTCGCCCAATCCACCGTGGTTCGCCATGACACCGTCGTCACGGTCCACAAAGACACCGTGGTTCACACCAAGCAGGATACATCGGTCGTAACCACCACGGTGACTACCGACAGCCATGCCCGCCCAGGCGATGTCTCGATCGGGGCAACGCTTGGCCGGATGCCGAATTACACCACGCTGACAGCGCTCCTCAACCAGGCACATCTTATGTCGTCGCTGCGCGGCGCGGCGCCGATGACACTGTTCGCGCCTACAGACGACGCGTTCGCCAAGCTCTCGGCAAGCGACATGGCCGCTCTCAGAGCGGATACAACGCGCTTGCGCGACCTTTTGCTCAACATGATGGTTAGCGGCAAGATTGACACGCGTGAAATCTTGAAGCTCAAGACTGCGACTACAATGCGCGGTACGCGCATCCGCTTTGGGTACGAGAACGGAAGGCCGGAAGTCAACGATCAGCCGATCGTACAGCCGGGCATCATTGCTTCGAACGGGTTCATTTACGGGATCTCGGGCGTGATTGGAATGAGCGGTGAGAAGTAGGGCTGGGGCTGCAATTTCTCCGTTACCATAGTGATGATAAGCGAGGGACCGTGGCGCACATCCCATCCACGGTCCCTCGCTTACTAAATGACCTGCCAATGGCTAAACCGCAGACCTACCGAGAAGCCGTTGAAGCGCTTCACGAACGTCGTCGTGCATTACAAAGTATTGGCGGCCTTCATCGGCTCGCTGGCGTCTCTGCGGCGGCATGGCGCCGGCTGAGATAGTCCAACGGACCACTTCGCCGAGTAGCGCGATTTGTGAACGGTCTACACGTTGGCGCAGGTTATCAATATTCGTCGCACCTGCTGCGCTAACCGGTCGAAAAACAATAATGTCGCCAGTATCGATACCGGGATCGATAAGGTGGACAGTGCATCCGACGGGTGCACCGCACAACACGCTCCACTCGGTCACATTCATCCCGCGCATGGCTGGGAGCATTCCCATATGCGCGTTGAGCGTACCCAGCCGAGGCAGTGCGAGCGTGGAGCGCCGCATGATACCACAGCCTGCGTAGATGAACAGGTCTGCGTCGAGGGCGCGGATCTGCTCAAGATCATCAGCGGATTCTAGGCCGGCCACGTCCACCGTCGCGATTCCCTTCGCGTTGCAATACTCCGCGACAGTCAAACCTGATGTTGGGATTGTTCCGTGTCGTGCGACTGGCACGGGTACCGAGGGACGACTACCGATCGCACGCCGAAGGAGACTAACCAAGCCGAACTCGCGGAGGTGCTGCGAAGCCCTCGCCCTTGCGTCTAGCTCGGTCTCGCGCACACACACGACGGCCGTGGGCCGGAAGCCCCACTCAGACCAGGCCTCCACAAACTGCTCGATTTTTGGGCTCCGCTCCGATGCGAGCAGGACAGTTCGCATCGCCGGCGTTTGGTTTGGCGAGGCTTCGGGAAGTACGCAATGAACATCAGGAGGGATCTCGCGCGGTACTCCGCGCGCCTCGACAGGTCCGGTCAGTGCCGCGAGAGCATTGCGCTTTGCCAGCATCGCGTCGATAAAGAATTTCGCCGCCCAGTTCGGATATGCAAGATGGATGTAGTCGCCCCAGACAGGCTCCGATCCGGAGATGCCACCACGAATCCCAGAGTCGGCAGATGTCATTTGTTGCGCCGCCTTTACCAGGTCGAGTGCCTTGCATGCTGCGCTGAGGAGCGCAGGATCGCCATCGATGCGATGGAATTCGATCCAGATGAGCGCCATCTGCGCATTGCCGGTCAGGCAAGCGTACGACGCCGCAGGTCTCCAACGCCAGTCGAGCTTACCCGGCAGGCGCCGCGAGACTTCCAACCGCCGCGCGACTGCGTGGGCCGCGCGCCGAGCTACGGAAATGCCTTGATCATCGCCCACCAATTGCGACATAAGGAGAATACCCCATATCGTATAGGCAATGGTATGCGTCACCGCCGAGCGGTCGGTCGGATCATCGCCAAACCCGCAATCGTTGATCCAACCCGTCTCAGCATCAACGTGTGTAAGAACCCACCGGAGATGCGAGCGGGCAGCGTCGATGTAGCGCTGGTCACCGACATGTGCGCCGAACTCCGCGAGCCAACAGCCGGCGTGTGCCATGTAGGTGTATGTTCGATTCCCGTACAAATGCTTGCGCCAGGCCCCGTCCGCATCCTGCATAGCAACGAGCCAATCGGCGGCGCGGCGCGCGGCTGACAGAACCCTCTCATCTTGCGTGAAGCGATGCCAAGCGGTCAATCCATTTAAGATCTGCGCGGTGTTGAACACGGATGGCTCGTCGCGATTCTCGGCGATCTCCATACCCGGGAATGCGCCACTCCCTAATTGGACGTCAATCAAGAAATCGATGCACCGTCCCGCGCGTGCTCGACATCCCGCGAAACCGGCGGTCTCTAACGCCAGCAGCGTCGGAATTATGTATCCTGTCGTCTCCGGATACGAGGAAGTCCAACCATCCGATAGCGTGTAGCGCCCGGCGATGCCGCCATCGGACGACGCATCCTGCGCACACAGTAGCCATTGCACTGCCGTGTGCAGATGATCCGCGTCCTTGTAACCCGCGACTTCGTTTCGCCGGCGGCCTGATGCGCCAGGTGCCAAAACGGAGAAAGCCGCAGGGCGCCAAGCGCGTGCACTACGCGCAACACTAACGATGCGACGAGCGATCCGTATGTCCATTGGCGGTTAAAGCTAAATGAGAGGTTTCAACCTACAGGTAGATACACAGCTAAGTGTCGGCAGCCTCGACTACCCTCGCGCACCTACGACTCGCCCTGCGCCTTACTAAAACCATCCTTGCCGTCAAAGCGCTGAAGTTTTTCGATATGACACCAGCGATACGTTGACGAAATCCGTCCGAGTAGATCGAGTATCTGCGCATCTGTAACATCTGCTTCCACAGGCCCAGCCACTACAAACCGGCATTGAAACGCGTCAACGAGCGACGTACCGTGTCCCGTCTCTGGC
>JBEPVT010000174.1:0-6482 GCA_041690895.1 Gammaproteobacteria bacterium | reverse complement strand
TTCGTCAACGCATGATGGTTCACCCGCCTCAAACACAGAATTGCTGACACTCCCACCGCCGGGTGCTTGATGGACTTGGGAAGTTCGAAGGCAGCATTATAAATACTCGCATACGTCAGTACGAAAGCCCTAGACGCTTCTCACGATTGCGAGTGATGGCTGACCATCTTGGCCGTAACCCACGTACTTTCACCCCCGGCGAGTTGGACCGCGGTGACCGTACCGTACCGCAAAACGCAGCAAACCTTCGCCAATGCCAACGTACCTTGAATAAATGATCACGAAACCGGTGCGACAGTCCCAAACGATACCGACGATCTTCACGATAGGCCATTCAACGCGTCCGCTCGTCGAATTTGTGGGTTTGCTTCAGCAAGTCGCGGTGGACATGTCGTCGACGTGCGATCGATCCCGCGCTCACGAACAAATCCGCAGTTCAACGCTGATGCTCTCCCGACAGCGCTCGTTGGCACTGGAATATCCTATCGACAGCTGCCGGCTCTTGGCGGGCTGCGGCACCGCAAAAAAGGAGCGATGCCATCGCTCAACACATTCTGGCGCGTCACTACCTTCCGGAACTATGCCGATTACGCGGCAACTGATGCGTTCCGAACGGGATTGGATGAATTGCGGGCGATCGCCCATGACAATTGCTGCGCGATTATGTGTGCTGAAGCTGTGTGGTGGCGCTGCCACCGTCGGATCATTGCCGACTACCTCTTGGCGCAAGGAGTTCCGTTGATGCACATCATGCGACACAATAAGATTGACCCGGCAAAGCTCACGCCGGGGTGCAATCGCTGCCCGATGGGACGATCGTATATCCAGCCGCGGAAGAGGCTGTCAAAGCGATAGGCTGACTAGGTTTTGGCTAGCATTGATCGTATATCGCCCACATTGAGTTTATGACGATTGGCCTGTGCCGTTTCAAGTGTCCCAATGTCCTATCGCCGATAGACTGTCGCGGGTACGTCAAGCAGGAACAACGCGACGTGCGCGGCTCAGCATGATCGACCATCCCCGAACGGGCCGTAGCTCGCGCTACTGGTCCGTATTTGCGCGCGCAGTCGGCCTTGTCCCGTTGTCGGGCACGTTTTAGCAACGGTAAACGCTGACCTCGTCACAGCCGATCTGCGTAGTTTCCGAGTCTACCGCGGGTGTCCTCGCGCGTTAAAATTAAGCAAGACGCGCTCGAAAAACGATCTGATCGCTTAAACTTGAACAGGCGGCAGAAGGGGGTAGCGATGCCGCATTGTCCATGTGCCAGGCTAAGCGTGGGAGAGTGCCATCACGGTGTTGAGCTCGTCGCGCCCGATGAGAGAGATCGATCGAGGCATGTTCGACGCGACGTCAACCGGCAAGAGATCAAAGCGGCTCGCCATACGATCGGTCCATGACATCAAGGAGATTCGAAATGAGCGAAGAAAAGACAAAACTCAGTGGACCCGATCTCACTCAGGGCGTCGAGCTCTCAACGATCCCCGACGGAACCATGTTGCTCGGACATGCGCAAGGCGAACCGGTGCTTCTTGCCCGGCGCGGCGATGAAGTGTTCGCAATCGGGGCCATCTGCACGCACTATGGCGCGCCGCTCGAACAAGGGCTTCTCGATGGCGATACGGTTCGATGTCAATGGCATCATGCCTGTTTCAGCCTGCGCACCGGCGAGGCTCTCCGTGCGCCAGCGTTAAACCCGGTTTCGCACTGGCGCGTTGAACATTGGCATCGCGAAGAGGTGCGCGACGTGGCGCGTCAGTTCACGCCTGTCGAAACGCCGGTCGGCTCCGTTTACGTTCAAGAGAAGTTTGGGGGCACCGTATATGTTCGGGAGAAGCTGGCGTTCGTAAGCCGGCCTTCACAACCGCTGGCGGCCGGCATACCGGCGGCAGTCGTTGTCGTCGGCGGCGGTGCGGCGGGCAATGCAGCCGCCGAGATGCTCCGCCGCGAAGGCTACTCCGGCCGCATCACGATGCTGAGCGCGGATGAATCGGTGCCGTGCGACCGGCCCAATCTGTCGAAGGGCTTTCTCTCAGGGACCGCAACCGACGAGTCGAACCCGCTCCGATCAGAAAAGTTTTACAAAGACCACGAAATCGAGCTGCACTTGGATGCACGCGTGACGACGATCGACACAGCGGAGCGGCATATTCAGCTCACGGATGGCAGCCGTCACTGCTATGACGCACTCCTGATTGCTACCGGGGCCGAGCCCATACGTCTCGACGTCCCCGGCGCAGCTCTCCCGCACGTGCATTATTTACGGACGCTGGCTGACGGCCGCGCTCTGGTCGCCCGCGCGCTGGTGGCAAAGCGTGCGGTTGTTATCGGCGCCAGTTTCATTGGCCTGGAAGTTGCGGCGTCACTTCGTGCCCGGGACATCGAGGTCGATGTAGTCGGGACCGAGACGGTCTTGATGGAGAAAGTGCTGGGGCCGGAGATCGGCAATTTCCTGCGCAAGCTCCATGAGGATCATGGCGTGACATTTCACCTCGGCACGACAGCGACGACGATCGACACGCAAAGCGTGACGCTGAAAAGCGGAGAACGCCTTCAGGCCGACCTCGTTGTCGTCGGGATCGGCGTGCGGCCAGCAGTCTCGCTGGCGGAACAGGCGGGGCTCGCGATTGATCGCGGCGTCGTCGTCAATGAGTACCTCGAGACCAGCGTCCAAGGCATCTTCGCTGCCGGCGACATCGCGCGCTGGCCGGATCGGCTGACAGGCGAACGAATCCGTGTCGAACATTGGGTCGTCGCCGAGCGTCAGGGCCAGACTGCGGCGCACAACATTCTCGGCCGACGCGAACGCTTCGATTACGTCCCATTCTTCTGGACTGAACAGTACGACTTCGGCCTCGGCTATGTCGGCCACGCCGAACATTGGGACAAAGCCGAGATCACGGGATCGCTCGAGAACAGAGACTGCACCATAACCTATCGGCGCGGAGGCCAGAAGCTCGCGATGGCCGTAGTCCATCGAGATCTCGAAGGCCTCCGCGCGGAGGTCGAGTTCGAGCGAGTCATAGCGAGGAACAGCGCGGGCGGACGGACGGTCAAAAGCGCGGCGTCACCGGCACAGCGAGCTCAAACCGCAATCGGAGGTTCATAATGACGAAACAGTTCAAAGTCGGCGATCACGTGTCTTGGAATTCGGAAGCCGGCCACGTCAGCGGGACGATCATCAAAGTGCATATTAAAGACGCTGACTACAAGGGACATACTCATCACGCGAGCGAAGATGAGCCTCAGTATGAAATCAAGAGTAGCAAGACCGAGCACATCGCGATGCATAAAGGTCAGGCGCTGACGAAAACGAGCACCTGAAAGATCTCTGGAGGGTGTCCGATGACCAAGCGAATAACGGCCGACCACGTCAAGCTCAAACGCGCCGACGAACCCGCGACCGCCAATGACGGGACCCGGATATTGATTAACCGCTTATGGCCGCGCGGATCTGACGGAAACAGGCCACTCAAGACGAACTGCCGGATGAATGGGATAGGATATTTAGGCTTTTCCGCCGACGACGAGGGGCGTCGGCACTCGCGTTGCCGCGGGGAAGGTCATGAATGTTGTTGCGCCTCGATTGCCGGCACTGATTGGAGGTTCAGCGGATTTGTACCCATTGACCTTTACCGCCCTTTCAGGGCTGGAAGGATTCGAGCACACCGGCGTGATTGTACGCGACAAACAAAGCGCGGTGGAAGGTGTCTGGAGCTACGTCGGCCTCCGTCTCTATTTCGGTGGACGCTAACACGACATGGAGCGATCCTGAATGGTTTGGCACTAGGACAATGATGGTACGGCTGCCTCAAAGGAGAGATGATATGACCACTAAAAAACACACGTTCAAGACAATCCCCGTTGGTACCAAAGTGACATGGCATTACCGCAGTGCCATCGGCCATGGCTCGGTCACTGGTGTGCACGAGATGGGCACCAACGCAGATAACACAATGTACAGCGTGCGCGAGACTGACCACCACCCGGGCGAACCAGCCATCGTGCACCACTCAGGCAAGGCGCTCAGTCGCGTATGAGTTGCCCCCGTGCGCTCACAGCGAGCGGTTTCTGTCGCCCAGGCTAAAGGTGCGCGAAAAGCCGCGCGTCGCTTGGCCCACGCGTTGAACGTCCGCTCCTGGCCGCTCACGACGAGACCCATAACGACGCGGTTGCGCTACACAGTTTTGTTTTGAGACGAGAGACGAAGCGAAAGGCCGAGACGACTCATCGATAAGCGTCTCGAGGAGAACTAAGCTTATGACGGACTCGGTGAAGATCCAACGGGCGCCCCACGATCCGAGCGCGTCAACTTTGAGCGCGGCGGACGACCGTATCGTCATGAGCGAATGGCTACCGCCGCAAGAGGGGATCGTTCCCCGTATCCGCATCGGACAGCGCTGGATCAATATTTTGTGGGCGCTACCGATCGGAGCCGCGGCGCTCGTTCTTCTGATCGCCGTTGCGCAGAGCTTGCGGGACCTTCCGAGCATCCAGATGTTCATCAAAGACTATCCCGGTATTGCGCAGGCTGCGCCCTCGGTCGATTCCGGCTTTCCGTGGTGGTTGCAGCTGCAGCACTTCCTGAACATGCTCTTCATGATGTTCATCATCCGCGCCGGGATCCAGATTCTGGCGGATCATCCGCGGCTTTATTGGACCCGGGACTGCACGCCCGGAACGGAGTGGTTCCGTTTCCAGCATCCGGTCCCTGAGGGCCGGATTTGGACTTCGAAGGATGATTCGGTAACGGTGCCTGGTTGGCTGGGCATTCCCGGCGTTCGTCACTCCATCGGGCTTGCCCGCTGGTGGCATTTTTCGGTCGTGATGCTGTGGACGATCAACGGCATCGCGTTTTACCTGCTGATTTTCACGACCGGTCAGTGGCTCCGTTTGGTCCCAGTGACGTGGGGCGTGTTCCCCGCTGCGCTCTCGACTGCCCTCCAATATGCGTCGCTGAACTTTCCGGTCGACGAAAGCTGGACACGCTACAACGGATTGCAACAGATCACCTATTTCATCACGGTGTTCGTCGCCGCGCCGGTTTCGATTCTGACCGGCCTCATGCAGAGCCCAGCGATCTCGAACAGACTGGGCTTGCTCGGGACCGTACTGAACCGGCAGGCGGCACGATCGATCCACTTCATCTCGTTCTGCTGGTTTGTGCTGTTCATCCTGGCGCACGGGATCATGGTGTTCGTCACTGGTTTGCGGCAGAACACGAACCACATGTTCGCGGGGGTGGAGAGCCACGCGTGGACTGGCTTTCCGCTTTTCGTCTTGGCCATGGTGTTCGTGGGGCTGGCTTGGTGGATCGCTTCGCCGTTCACGATTCGGCATGCCCGTCTGGTGCAGCGGACCGGACGGTTCATGATCGGCTGGATCAAGGGGCTGTCCGAGTGGTGGGAGCCGAATGCCCAACTCACCGAACAGGACATCTCGCCGCATTTCTGGCCCAACGGCACGATGCCGAACTCCGCGGAGTTCGAGGCGCTGGTAGCCGAACAGTTCGCGCATTACCGCCTGCGCGTCAGTGGACTGGTGGAGGAGCCGCGCGAATTTTCCTTCGCCGATCTCAAGGCCCTGCCGAAGCAAGAACAAATTACCACACATTTCTGCATCCAAGGATGGTCAGGCGTCGCCAAGTGGGGCGGCGTTTCGATGCGCGACATTCTCGACATCGTCAAGCCGAAACCTGACGCGCGTTATGCCGTGTTTTACTCGTTCTCCGAGGGTTCTGCAGGTGGCGGTTACTACGACGTTCACGAGATTCATAACATGCGGCATCGGTTGACCATCCTCGCCTATGAAATGAACGGAGCGCCGGTCAGCGTCCTTCATGGCGCGCCGCTGCGGCTGCGCTGCGAGAACGAACTGGGCTTCAAGATGGTCAAGTGGATCGCGGCGATCGAGTTCGTGCGCGACTTTGCCGACCTTGGCGCTGGCCAGGGCAGCTATAACGAAGATCATGAGTTCTATGGATACCGTATGCCAATTTGAGGCGCAGACGTGGAGCGCGACGCTTGCCACGCCTATCTAGGAGTTCTCCGGGAGTGTTTACGCGTCGCTCTCAAAATCTCTAACGATCAAGGGAAGGTCTCCAATGCGTACGCCAGCGAGCATCTTCAAGCATCCCATCCATCCCATGCTGATTGTGTTCCCCATAGGTCTTTGGATTTTCTCCCTCGCCTGCGATTTGATTCGTCTGGCTGGCGCCTCAGGGGACGCGTGGTCCACCGTCGCGTTTTTCAGCATGATCGGTGGTCTTATCGGCGCCCTCTGTGCCGCGGTACCAGGATTTATCGATTTTCTCTTCTATAAGGGGGGCGCTCCACCGGTGAAGAAAATTGCTCTGACCCACATGGCGATCAATCTCACCGCTGTCGTGTTGTATGCGATAAATATTTGGCTGCGCGCCAGCGGCCCGGCAAACTTAGGCGCGAGCCTGAGTGCTCCCGTCGTGCTTTCGATCATCGGCGTCGCAC
>JBEPVT010000173.1:0-6554 GCA_041690895.1 Gammaproteobacteria bacterium | reverse complement strand
GAGCGCTACGTTTGGGACGTAGATGTCGCAGGTTCGAATCCTGTCACCCCGACCACATCAGCGGTCAATCCGACATGTTGTGCATGACATAGGCAACAATTTCATCCGCGGCTTGGTCGGCGGACGTCTGCACGGTGTTGACGCGAATTTCAGGATTCTCCGGTACTTCGTAAGGTGAATCGATCCCGGTAAAGTGCTTGAGTTGGCCGGCTCGCGCCTTCTTGTAGAGACCTTTCACATCGCGTTGCTCGGCAACCTCGAGCGGCGTTTCAACATAAATCTCAATGAACTCACCGGGCAGCGACATCTCGCGGACCATGCGCCGCTCTGCGCGGAAGGGTGAAATAAAGGCGGTCAAGACGATCAGGCCCGCATCCGTCATCAGCTTGGCGACTTCGCCGATGCGGCGAATGTTCTCGACGCGATCCGCATCCGTGAAGCCTAGATCCTTGTTTAGGCCGTGGCGGATGTTGTCGCCGTCGAGCAGGAAGCTGTGCTTGCCGAGGGCGTAGAGTTTTTTCTGCACCAAATTGGCGATGCTGGATTTTCCCGCGCCGCTCAAGCCCGTAAACCATAGCAGCCGCGAGCGCTGGTGTTTCAAGCGCGCATGAGCATCGCGATCGACGTCAAGCGGTTGCCAATGCACGTTGCTTGAGCGGCGCAATGCAAAGTGCAGCATGCCCGCCGCTACGGTGGCGTTGCTGATCTTGTCGATCAGTATAAAGCCGCCCAGCTCGCGGCTTTTTTCATAGGGTTCGAACACCACCGGCCTATCCGTGGACAAATTCGCGATGCCGATGGCATTGAGGGCCAGCGTCTTCGCCGCGAGGTGTTCCATGGTATTGACGTTGATCTGATACTTCGGGCTGTGCACCGTCGCAGTGACGAGTTGCGAGGCAAGCTTCAGCCAGTACGGACGGCCGGGCAGCAATCGCTCGTCGGCCATCCACACCAACGTCGCTTCAAACTGATCCGCAATTTCTGGAGAGTCTTCTGCCGCGGCGAGCACATCGCCGCGGCAGCAGTCCAAAGCGTCGGCCAAGGTGAGTGTGACCGATTGTCCTGCCGCGGCCTCCTGAAGGTCTGCCCCCATAGTGACGATTCGCGCGACCGTCGAGGTTCTTCCTGAAGGCAGCGCCCGCACCGGATCACCGGTTCGAACGGATCCTTGCGAAATGAGCCCGGCAAATCCGCGGAAATCCAGATTTGGTCGGTTGACCCATTGAACCGGCATACGGAAGGGCCGCCGTTGCTCTGCGGTATTGTCAATTTCAACGGATTCTAGATGCGTGATCAGTGGGGGACCGGCATACCAAGGAGTGTTCTTCGATGTCGAAGTGATGTTGTCTCCGGCAACGCCGGAAATCGGTATCGCGAGGAAGTCATGAATACCGATGCTGTTGGCAAAGGCGCGATAGTCGGCAACGATTGCCTCAAAAGTATCTCGCGCGTAATTCACCAGGTCCATTTTATTGATCGCCAGCACAATGCTCTTTATCCCGAGCAGATGCGTCAGGTAACTGTGCCGCCGCGTCTGGGTCAAAACTCCTTTGCGTGCGTCAACTAGGATAACGGCGAGATCCGCGGTCGAGGCCCCGGTCAGCATGTTACGGGTGTACTGCTCATGGCCGGGCGTATCCGCGACGATGAACTTGCGCTTCTCGGTTGCGAAGTAACGATAGGCGACGTCGATTGTGATGCCCTGTTCCCGCTCGGCGGCGAGCCCATCCACCAACAAAGCGAAGTCGAGATGCTGTCCTTGAGTGCCAATCCGCTCGCTATCGGCTTTCAAGGCGGCGAGCTGATCTTCGAAGATCAGCTTGCTGTCGTACAGCAGGCGCCCGATCAATGTGGATTTGCCATCATCCACCGAGCCGCAGGTAATGAATCGCAACAGCGATTTATGCTGATGCTTTAGCAAGTAAGCTTCGATGTCCTGCGCAATGAGGTCATGCGCCTTATACGAGGACGGTAGCGGCGCGCCGCTCATCAAAAATACCCGGACTGCTTCTTATGTTCCATTGATGCACTTCGATCATGGTCGATCGCACGGCCTCGCCGTTCTGACGTTGTCGTCAGGAGCATTTCCTGAATGATCTCGGGCAGCGTTTTCGCGCTGCTTTCGACCGCTCCAGTGAGGGGATAGCAACCGAGCGTGCGAAACCGAATTGATCGATGCACCGAAACCTCGCCGGGACGGAAGCGAAAACGTTCATCATCGACCATGAGCAGAAGGCCGTCGCGCTCGACGGTTGGGCGGGACGCTGCAAAATACAAGGGCACGATTGGGATGCTCTCAAGTTCGATGTACTGCCAGACGTCGAGCTCGGTCCAATTGGAGAGCGGAAAAACTCGAATGCTCTCTGCTTTGCTCTTTCGAGAATTATAGATATTCCACAGCTCCGGGCGCTGATTCTTCGGGTCCCAACGGTGATTGGCCGCACGAAATGAAAAGATGCGCTCCTTGGCGCGAGATTTCTCTTCGTCGCGGCGGGCGCCGCCGAAAGCGACATCGAAGCCATACTTCGTCAGTGCCTGCTTCAGACCCTCTGTCTTCCAAAGATCGGTATGCAGGGCAGCATGATCGAAGGGGTTGATGCCTCGCGCTGCAGCGTCCGGATTCTGATGCACGATGAGCTGCATGCCGCTGTGCTTGGCGATCTGGTCGCGCATTTCGTACATGGCGCGAAACTTCCAGCCAGTATCGACGTGCAAGAGCGGGAAGGGCGGGGCGCCCGGAAAGAATGCTTTACGCGCGAGATGCAGCATGACGGCGCTATCTTTGCCTGCGGAATACAGCATCACGGGCTTCTCGCTGTCCGATATGACTTCGCGCATGATGTGAATGCTTTCGGATTCGAGCCGCTGCAGATGCGTCAGTGTGACGATGTTGCCCCGCGTCGGTTGCTGGTTCATTGCGCACAAACCTACGCGGCTGCATGCGCAGCCGTCAAGCCGATCCTCCATTTGGCAATGGCAGCGGGAATGTAAGAACAACCAAATGGTTGCGTAAAATCATTCGGCGGCCGAATACGCATCTAGCAGGTTGCACTTGAATACATCGACTGATCGCATTGAAAGAAAGGTACTGATGAAGGCCACGCGAGCGCGCGTTTGGCGTGAGCGGAAAGGTTACTTATCCCAGCTACGAGCATTTGGGCATGCATGTGCTGAATGAGCGAATCGTACCGGAGCAATTGCTATCTTGGCGCTGGCACCCAGCGGCCGTTGATCCCAAGGTGGATTACTCGCACGAACCTACGACGTGGGTCGTTTTCGAACTTCGTGAGGTCGACGGCGGCACGCGGCTCACGGTGATCGAATCGGGATTGGATAAAATCCCGCTGGCGCGCCGTGCGGACGCATTTCGCATGAACAGCTCGGGATGGGACGAGCAATCGGAGAACATCAAAAAGCATGTCGACAAAGCGTAAGGGGACCGCTAGAGCTAAGCCGCTGCAATCGTATGCTCCGGTGTTCGCCGCGTTGGGAGAGGAGGTGCGCATTAGGCTGATCGCCGCTCTTTGTGTGGACTTCGCCTTGTCTATCACGCAGCTGACGAGGCGATCGGGCGCTTTAAAAGCCGGCAAACTCCTATATAATCCGCGCGCACCTCCGATTCGGTTTGTTAAGGTACCCGGCATCGGCCTGAAAGATTACGTTTGGCGCTGTAACCTGTTGATTTATAAAGCGCCCGTAGCTCAACCGGATAGAGCACCGGCCTTCTAAGCCGGCGGTTGCAGGTTCGATTCCTGCCGGGCGCGCCATCTGAAAGTCGGGCGTTCGACGATGGTGGACGTAGCTCAGTTGGTAGAGCCCCGGATTGTGATTCCGGCCGTCGCGGGTTCGAGTCCCGTCGTCCACCCCACCCCTGCCTTTTGCGCGTTTAAATCCCTGATTTTCTTAAAAATCAGGGATTGGCGGTGCGGGTATTAATGCCCATCCAATACACGGCCTGTTACACAGCGAGGGTTTTAAGGTCATGAAAAGAGTCTAATCGCTGGCTTGATGGGCACGGCGAGTACTGCCCATGAAGGAATCATCGTCAACGAGGAGCTTCAATTGACGCCCGCATTTCGGGTGGCTCAGCACGTGCTGCTTCACCATTCGCAATCAAGAGATCCGTCAAGTCGACGTCAAGATCACTCGTGTCGGCAAGCCCTCGTTCCGGATAGTGCACTTAATAAACCACGGAACGATGTGCTCGCCTGGTGATCGTTGATGTGTCGACCGGGCATGAAGCAGGTGCTCCATCACTTGGAAACTGAGCACCGCCATCTTTTCTGATGGGCAGAAAGCGGTTTTCAATCAAGTTTGCTGATGGATTGAATTGGATCTCCCTCAGAGATCTTGATTAGAAGATCCGCTCGGGGGAGTCTCCGGTTTACCAAGACAGGAGACCCCAAAGTGTGTATGCGTTACTACAAGATCCCGCCTTTTTTCGATTCCTACAGCTGATTGACCTCGAATTCGATCCACCCGAAACAGTGTCATCTTGATTGTCGCGCGACACGACTGACAAAAACAGCAGGCCTCCGTCGATTTGCGAGTTTCTGGTCATAGCAGTCCGACGCCCTGCGGAACAGCGGACGGTTCCCTGCTACACTATGCGTTACACAGACTCGGTGCGAGCGCCGCTAAGTGCGCGGAAATGCTGAGGTTGTGGCTTAGTCGAGGGAGTAGCGTCGTCCAACCCACCTTCGATGTTGGGTGTGAGTCGAGATAGTGCGTTGTGTGACAAGGTTTACGGGCCGTTAGCTCAGCTGGTAGAGCAGTTGACTCTTAATCAATTGGTCGTAGGTTCGATCCCTACACGGCCCACCATTTAAATCAATTAGTTAGCCGCGCAAATCCGTGATGACGATCGATATCAAAGGGACTGGGTAACGCCACGGGTAACAAGCTCGAATTCTGGCGCCCGAGCGATTTCAAGACTGGAAACAAGGAGGAAGGTGACCGATGGATCGCATTACCAGTTCGTTGCTAGAGGAATTTTCGGCAGAGGTTGGAATTACCAAGCTCCCGGAAGACCGTCGATTTGAGCATTTCGCTACTTATCTGACAGCCAGCCGCTTTTTGAGCGAAACATTCGACACTAGTGAAGTTGTTTTTGGCGCCGGCGGCGACACCGGCATCGACGCCATAGCGATAGTCGTTAATGGTGCGTTGGTGACCGACCCCGAAATCATTGAGGAGCTAGCTGAGACAAATGGGTTTATCGACGCGACATTTATTTTTATCCAGGCTGAGCGATCAGCAGGGTTTGAAACCTCCAAGATCGGACAGTTCGGATTTGGAGTAGCGGATTTTTTTAAAGAAAAGCCCTCGCTTCCGAGAAGCGAGGCAGTGGCTGCCGCCGCCGAGATCATGACTGAGATCTATAACCGAAGCAGCAAGTTCACCCGAGGCAACCCAGTGTGCAGGGCCTTTTACGTCACAACTGGCCGGTGGATATCTGATGCAAACCTCGAGGCTCGTCGCAAAGCCGTGGTCGAGGATTTGGAGGCCATGAATATATTTCGAGAGGTAGAATTTCCTTGTATTGGCGCCGATGTGATTCAACGCCTCTTTTACCAGACCAAAAATGCTATAGCGCGGGATTTCACCTTCGCGGAAAGAGTACTCGTGCCAGAAATTGAAGGTGTCAAAGAGGCGTATCTCGGGCTTTTGCCCATAACTGAGTTTCTCACCCTGCTGGATGATGGTGACGGTGAGATCTTGAAAGGCATCTTCTACGACAACGTTCGTGATTGGCAGGAGTACAACGCTGTTAATACGGAAATTAGAGCGACTTTGCAGTCAACGCCACAAAGAGCGCGATTTGCCTTGATGAATAATGGGATCACCATCATCGCCAAAACGCTCCGAACTACCGGAAATAAATTTCACATAGAGGACTACCAAGTCGTCAATGGCTGTCAAACGAGCCATGTGCTCTTCGACAACCGTAATGTGCTCGATGACAAGGTCGTAGTTCCCTTGAGACTGATAGCGACCGATGACGAAGAAGTCATTGCGTCAATTGTGAAAGCAACGAATCGACAAACTGAAGTCAAGGCCGAGCAGCTTCTCGCGCTTTCGGACTTTCAGAAACAAATCGAGGCATATTTTTTAACGTTCGAGCCTTCGGCCCGCCTATTTTATGAGCGGCGATCGCGCCAGTACAACTCGCAGGGCGTTGAGAAGACTCGTATTGTGACGCCCGCAAGTTTGATTCGAGCATATGCCTCATGCTTTCTTGAGGAACCGCATCGCACTACGCGTACATACGGTGCACTGCTTGCTCAGCTAGGCACAAAGATATTTGTTCCGGGAGATAAGCTCGATCCCTATTACTATGCCGCGTCGGCTTTGTATCGAATCGAGTTTCAATTTCGCAATGGCCAGCTTGACGCAAAGTTCAAGCCGGCTCGGTACCACGTGCTTTTGGCCGCACGCCTCCTGGTACAACCTGGAGATCCTCCACGGTCAAACTCGCGGGACATGGAAAAATTCTGTGTGCCGCTAATAGAATCAATTTGGCATCCGGGAAGTGCTGAGCATCTACTCAGTGA
>JBEPVT010000172.1:0-6800 GCA_041690895.1 Gammaproteobacteria bacterium | reverse complement strand
ATCCGCCGGCAGAGTTACGCGCACCAACTGACAGGGGTTTTCGCGGTCGAACTGCAACTGGAATATGCCGCCTATCGCCATTTCGGATTTCCGCTTCGCGTTCTGGCGCGTAAGCCACAGCAATTCCGCGATGCTGTCGCAGAGCGGCCGTATCAAGGCCAGCCAACTGTTGAACTCGGCCGCGCGAATTTCAGCGGGGCGATTCAGCCAATAGGAATAGTCCGGCAGGTCGAAATCGCAGGTGCCGCCCGGAATGGCGCTGCGATGTTTCACGGCGCTCAAGAATTCCGAATCGCGCAGCGGCGCCATGTAGTTTCCGCCAATTGCCGACAGGTCGGCGCGCAGCTTGACCAGATTGGACATGAGCGACTTGAGGCGCGCCGGATCAACGCCGGTCTTGCTTTGGTATTCCTTGAGCACATTGACTTGCCGCTCGAGTTCCTTCAACACGTCGCTGCGCGAGTCGCCGCGCGCGGTGATGGCAAGGATCTCGAGCAGGCTGGAAACGGCGGCACGCGCGCTCCAGGGACTCGGCGACTCGGTATGGTAGGTGGCTTGGGTGTAGAGAAATTCGAGCCGCAGAAAGGTGCGCATGCGCTCATTGAGCGGCTGCTCATAAACGACCGGTGCTGCCTCAGGGTCGATCTGAGCGGAAATGTCGGGGTAAGAGTTCATGGCCCTATTGTGAGCCAACCTGAGGCTCAGGGTAAACCTTGGTTTTAGGTTAAATGTCTTGCGGACGGTAATGTTTGCGCAAGCTGTAAATATTGCTCATGCAAACGATCGACCGCCCGGCGCAGATCCGCGACGGTTCCGCTGTTCAAAAGCACGTCATCCGCCTCGGCAAGACGCGCGACACGACTGGCCTGCGAGGCCAGAATCGCGCGCGCTTGTTCCTCCGAACTGCCATCGCGTGCCTGCAGACGCTGAATCTGCAGCGCTTCGTCGGCGTCCACCACCAGCAGCCGATTCACCCGCTGGCGCGCATTTCCGCCCTCGACCAGCAACGGTATGGCCATCACGGCGTAAGGTCCCTGCGCATCGGCAGCTGCGCGCTCCATCTCGGCGCGAATCAACGGATGCAGGATGGCGTCCAAGGCGTGGCGCAATTTGGAATCGTTGAATATCAGGGTGCGCAGCGCCCGACGATCGAGATGGCCCTCCGCGTCGAGGACTGCGGCGCCAAATCGCTGCACGACCTGGGCGAGCCCGGGTTTGCCGCGTTCGACCACGTGACGGGATGCCACGTCCGCGTCGATCACCGCAACGCCGAGCTCGGTGAAGCGCTGGGTGACCGTGCTCTTGCCGCTTGCGATGCCGCCAGTCAGGCCGATTCGCAGCTGTTGCGTCATGACTTAATGTTTTAGACCCGATATACGTAAGTAGCCATTGAGCAGTGAATCACCGTACATCATGGCGAGCCAACCAGCAGCCGCCAAATAAGGGCCAAATGGCATGGGCGCACGGCGATCACGGCCTTGCAACGCAATCATCAGAATGCCCAGCACCGCGCCGCTGGCGGCGGACAACACGATAACCATGGGCAGCACCTTCCAGCCCAACCACGCGCCTAAGGCGGCAAACAGCTTGAAGTCTCCATAACCCATGCCTTCCTTGCCGGTGATGAGCTTGAATGCATGAAAGATCAGCCACAGGCTCGAATAGCCCACTGCCGCGCCGATGATGGCATCTTTCGCGGACACCGGCAGAGCAACGCCGGGCATCGCACCGATGGCGACCGCGGCTACGAGGCCTGCCCACATCAGCGGCAGGGTGATGTTGTCGGGCAGCAGCTGATGATCGATGTCGATGACGGTGAGCGCAATGAGCGCCCAGGTGACTAGCAGAGCGCAAGCTGTCGGCGCGCCAAATCCGAAATGCCAGGCCACCCAGGCCGAGAGAACGCCCGTGGTCAGTTCGACGATGGGGTAGCGGGCGGAGATTTTTGTCTTACAGGAAGCGCAGCGTCCGCGCAGCACCAGCCAGCTGATGACCGGGATGTTTTGCAGGGCGGTGATGGGCGCCTTGCAGTTAGGGCAGGCGGAGCGGGGCGTGCTTAAGGTGAAACGCTCGAGCGGAGCGGAGGCAGGCGACGCCTCGTCTGCGGGGCGAAGTACGTCCGTGGCCTGAGCGCGCCAATCGCGTTCCAGGATGATCGGCAGCCGATAGATGATGACGTTGAGAAAGCTGCCGATGATCAGGCCCAGCACGAACACCGAGCCCGCGAACCAAATCGGTTCGCTCGCGTAGAACGCGGCAAGATCGTTCAGCATGGGCTAAACCGGATCCTGCCGCGACGCCAACGCCTAAACGACTGATCCGAGTTTGAAGATGGGCAGATACATTGCGATCACCATGCCGCCGACCAAGATGCCTAGTACGGCCATGATCAAGGGTTCGAGCAAGCTGGACATGCTGTCGACAGCGTTGTCGACTTCTGCTTCGTAGAATTCAGCGACCTTACCTGACATGGTGTCCAAGGAACCTGATTCTTCACCAACGGCGATCATTTGTACGACCATGTTGGGGAAGAGGCCCACATTTTCCATGGCGCGTTGCAGGCGCTGGCCCGTGGCGACTTCGTCCTTCATACGCAAGACCGCTTCTTCATAGACGATGTTGCCGGTGGCGCCGGCAACGGAACCCATCGCTTCGACCAACGGCACGCCGGCCGCGAACATGGTAGACAAAGTACGCGCGAAACGCGCAATTGCAGATTTCTGCAGGATGGGTCCTATGATCGGAAATTTGAGCATGACTCGGTCCAGCACGAGCTGCATCTTTCTGGAACGCTTTTTGAAATACATGAATGCATAAACGCCGGCGCCGGCCAGCAGCAGTAGCCACCAGCCTTGGCTCTGAACAAAGCGCGACAAATTGACGACCATTTGCGTAAATGCTGGCAAATCCGCGCCAAATCCCTTGAATAGAGATTCAAATTGCGGGATGACGAATATCAGCAAAATTATCGACACAACTACGGCAACGACAAGTACTGCCGCCGGATAAAACAGCGCTTTCTTAATCTTTTTCTTGAGAGCTTCAGTTTTTTCTTTATAGGTCGCAATCTTGTCGAGCAGTGTCTCAAGTGCGCCCGCCTGTTCGCCAGCCTCGACCAGATTTACGAACAAGCTATCGAAATAAAGCGGATGCTTCGCCAGAGATTCGTGCAGCGTGCTGCCGCCTTCAATGTTCGACTTGATGTCAAGCACCAATTTCTGCATCGCAGGTTTTTCATGGCCGTTGCCAATGATTTCGAAGGCTTGCACCATTGGAATGCCGGCGGACATCATTGTCGCAAGTTGACGGCTGAAAACCGCGATATCTTCGTTGCTTACCTTTCCACCGGACCTAAATGCTGAGCTTTGAGTCTTTATTCGAGTAGCAGCGACACCTTGGCGCCTTAAGTCCGACCGTAGCGCGGCTTCGTTCGCGGCAAGACTTTTGCCTCGAATTTTGTGGCCACGCTTGTCCTTGCCCTCCCAAATGTACTGGGTGTCTTTCTTCGAAGCCGTTACGGATATCGCCATAAATCAGTCCTTTCAGAAACTACCTAATCGATAGTGACGCTGTTAATTTCTTCCAAGCTGGTTAAGCCGCTTCTTACTTTCTCGAGCCCAGAACGTCTGAGGTTCCAAACGCCATCCTTAGTCGCCTGATCGTTGATATTTATCGCGCCGCCGCCTTCCATGATGATGCGGCCAATGGTCTCGGTTACGGGCATGACTTGATAGATGCCCATCCGTCCCTTATAGCCGTCCGTACATTGACCACATCCGACAGCCCGGAAGACTCTCATCCCGTGTTCTATATCCGCCGCTTCGAAACCCTCTTTCTTCGCCGCCTCGGCGGGTAAATCGATGGGCTGTTTGCAGTTGCCGCACAGCTTACGAGCCAGACGCTGCGCAATAATAAGGCTGACGGAAGTCGCGATTGCGTAGGGTTTCACTCCCATGTCTACCAATCGAGTCAGAGTTTGCGGCGCGTCGTTGGTGTGCAAAGTGGAGAGCACTAAGTGTCCAGTCTGCGCGGCCTTAATCGCGATCTCCGCGGTTTCGAGATCTCGAATTTCGCCGACCATGATCACGTCGGGGTCTTGGCGGAGGAATGCGCGTAGAGCGGAAGCGAAAGTCAGACCGACCTTGTTGTTCACGTTCACCTGGTTAATGCCGGGCAGGTTGATTTCAGCTGGGTCCTCAGCGGTGGAAATGTTGCAATCCTCTTTGTTGAGGATGTTCAAGCCCGTGTACAAAGAAACAGTCTTGCCGCTGCCGGTGGGACCTGTGACCAAGATCATGCCCTGCGGTTTCGCAAGGTACTTAAGATATAACTCGCGTTGCAGGGGTTCGTATCCGAGCGCATCGATCCCGAGCATGGCGCTGGACGGATCAAGAATACGAGTGACGACTTTCTCGCCAAAGAGTGTTGGACAAGTGCTCACACGGAAATCGATGGCGCGATTCTTGGAAAGGCGCATTTTGATGCGCCCGTCTTGTGGCACACGACGCTCGGCAATGTCAAGACGCGACATGACCTTGAGACGGGCAACAATTTTCACCGCCAGTTGCACAGGGGGGACAGCGACCTCTTTAAGCACGCCGTCCAATCGAGTGCGGATGCGAAAGATTTTTTCATAGGGCTCGAAGTGAACGTCGGACGCGCCCTTTTTTATAGCGTCCAATAGGATTTTGTTAACGAAACGGACAATGGGAGCGTCTTCAACGTCGTCGCGTCCTAACGCATCCGCATTGGCTTCCTCGTCACCGCCGCTCACATCCAAGTTCTCGAGGTCGAAATCATCGTCGGTCAGGCTTGGCATGACCGCTTCTGCTTGATCGATAGCCTTGCCGACGGCCATCTGTAGCTTATTGTCTTCGACCACGACAAACTCGATGCTCATCGAGGTCTGGAATCGGATTTCGTCCAGGGCGTGCAGGTTAGTTGGGTCGGCAACCGCTAGGAAAAGCCGCTTTCCTCGCTTCAATAGCGGCAGCACACGATGCTTTTGCATGAGCTTTTCGCTCACCACGCGCACCGCATCCATATCGGGGGCCACAGCGTCGAGATCGAGCAAGGGCACTCCAAACTCGTTTGACGCAGAAATGGCAATATCGCGCGCCGAGGCAAGGTTAGCGGTTACCAGATGGGTAACGAGACTAAGGCGCTTTTCCTTAGACTTGGCAATTGCATCCTGCATGGTAGCTTCGTCCACCAACCCGTCTTGGACGAGTCGTTGGGCAAGGCCGCCAAGAGCCACGCGATTTGTGCCGCCGACTGACGCTATTGCGCTGTCATTCATGGGCTTAAGCTACATCCCAAATGTTAAGGATACCTAGGCTTAGTCTACAACTAAGCATCTCGGAGGAAATTGTCAAATGTATGGGCATGTTCGCACATAGCATCGATCGCTCTGTGTGATTTCTGTCCCAAAAGGCGTAGCGGCGGGCCGCCTAGAGTTGAAGCTTGCCTAGGCCTTCTTACTAGCAGCCCGGGTGTGGGCGCATCCAAGAAAAAGGAGCCCCTACGGAGGGGCTCCCGGTCGCGTACAAAAAGTGAAACTACTTAGAGTCGACAATTTGACGGCAGGTACTTCGGTGGGACAGTCGTGTTATCCGCTTGCGCACCGCCGGTCGTAGGATCAGAACCAACGATGCCTTTCTTGCCACAGGTCCAAACCACATCCCCGTTGCTGGTCGCAGCGACGAGGCCGCTGATCGTCGGACGCATGTCGAGTTCCTTGCCGGAAACATTCGCGTTCGCCTGGAAAGGCGCGGCGGACGAGTAGAAAATCTGGATCGTGCCAGTCGTGACGGTAATATTCGACACGTACTTGCCCTCGGGAACAGTGGTTATTCCAAGAGCGAGCAAGTTAGCGGGCCAAACGCCGGTATTAGCATACTGCTCTGCAATCGCGGTCTTAACAGCACCCGCAAGATTCAAGCCTTCCGTGACCTGGGCTCGGATCGTGTAATCCTGATAGGCAGGAATCGCGATCGCGGCCAAAATGCCGATAATGGCAACCACGATCATCAATTCGATGAGCGTGAAGCCCTTTTGAATTTGCTTAAGCATTAATAACTCCTGAAGTGATACACAAGGAAATCAAATTTCGAGCAACGGCCTGTGCCGGTGCTTAGGAGTGAGCAAGCGGTGTGCCAATTGAAACCAGAAATAGGTAACTTATTGAAAGTATAGCTAATACGGTGTACTTTCGTCCTTGGCGTTAACATAGCACCGTCGGCTTCTGGCGCCACACAATAGCGTCCGCTGTCACAATATGACGTGTTTTGTCAGTTTGCGAATCGCCTCTCATTACGATGATCCATAGCTTCGCCGCCAATCCATGGCTCTCCATCGTCATCCCCCCTATTGCGGCGAGCAATGGATCGCTGCGGCGCTGCAGTCCTTAGTCGCCAATGCCGATTCGGGTATCGAAGTTTTGTTAGTTGACGGTAGCCTCACTTCGCTCGCTCGAGAAATCGCGTCAACTTATTCTGATCGCATCCAGCTGCGCATTATTGAGCGTAAGACCTAACATGGTGGCATACGAAAACGAACTTCGCCGTTCAGAACGCAAAGGCGACGCATGTTTGCTGGCTAGGGGTCGGCGATGTCTGGTTTCCCGGACGATCGGCTTGTATACGCAGATGGATCGCTACCGCTCCAGAAGCTGCATTGCACCTCACGCCCGCGGCGGTAATTGGAAAGGATGGTCAGAGATTAGGAATCTGGCGGTGTCCTTTGCCCCCGGTGGCCACCCAAAAGGGACCACACGCGGCCAGGTCAAAATCCCCCACCCC
>JBEPVT010000171.1:0-6820 GCA_041690895.1 Gammaproteobacteria bacterium | reverse complement strand
GCCGAGTCGAACGCACGCGGGAAAATTCTTTGCCTTGCCGCAGTCGCCGCAAATCTACAAACAACTGCTGATGATTGCCGGATTCGACCGCTACTACCAGATCGTGCGCTGTTTCCGCGACGAGGACTTGCGCGCCGATCGCCAGCCAGAATTCACGCAATTGGATATCGAGACCTCCTTCCTGGATCAGGCACAGATTCAACACCTAATGGAAGCTCTCATTCACCAACTATTCAAGCGGGTGCTGGATGTGGAGCTGCCGAGCCCCATGCCGCGGATGAGTTACGCCGAGGCGATGCGCCGCTATGGCTCCGACAAACCGGATTTGCGGGTGCCCTTGGAGTTGGTGGATGTCGCTGATCTGGTCAAGGGCTGCGACTTCAAGGTGTTTGCGGCTCCCGCCGCCGATCCTCGCGGCCGAGTTACGGCGCTGTGCGTGCCAGGGGGCGGCAAGCTGTCGCGGAAAGAGATCGACGACTACACGGCTTATGTGGCGCGCTATGGCGCGAAAGGCCTGGCGTACGTCAAAGTAAACGAGCTTGCGAAGGGGCGCGAGGGGTTGCAGTCGCCAATCTTAAAGTTCTTAAGCGATGCGGCCATTGGCGGAATTATGCAGCGTGTCGAGGCTAAGGATGGCGATCTGATTTTCTTCGGCGCGGATAGCGGCAAAGTGGTGAGCGACGCGCTGGGCGCGCTGCGGCTCAAAGTCGGCCAGGATCTAAAAATGCTCGCCGCCGGCTGGCGACCCCTCTGGGTAGTGGATTTCCCGATGTTCGAGTGGGACGCCGATGCCAAGCGTTGGCAGGCCATGCATCATCCCTTCACCAGTCCCGCCAACCTGGACAGCGCGGTCTTGGCGGCGAGTCCCGCAGAGGCGATCGCCAAGGCCTACGACATGGTCCTGAACGGTTCGGAAATCGGCGGCGGGTCGGTGAGAATCCACAATCAGGAACTGCAATCTGCCGTGTTCGACTTGTTGGACATTTCGGCGCAAGAAGCTCGTTCGAAATTTGGCTTCTTGCTCGACGCGCTCAAGTTTGGCGCCCCGCCGCACGGCGGTATTGCCTTCGGCCTCGACCGACTGGCAATGTTGATGGCGGGCGCGGACAGCATCCGCGACGTAATCGCCTTCCCAAAGACTCAAACGGCTGCGGATCTGCTCATGGATGCGCCGACCGAGGTGAGCGAAGCGCAGCTCAAAGAATTGCATATTCGCGTACGCACGCCGCCGAAGATCGAGTAACGCTTGCAGCCATTTCGCCGACCCGAATCCGTCTTAATCGTGATCTACACCGAAGGCGGAGAATTTCTGCTGCTTGAGCGGCGCCGGCCACCCGGATATTGGCAATCCGTGACGGGGAGTCTGGAGTGGGGCGAATTTGCCGATGCCGCTGCCAGGCGCGAGGTGATCGAGGAGACTGGCATCACCCAAGGCGTACTGGTTAATTTGCAATGGACCCAGGTCTACGAAATCTTGCCTGCATTCGGCAAACGATATGCAGCGGGAGTCACGTTGAATCTCGAGCACGCATTTTCGCTGCGATTACCCAAACGGGTGCCGGTGATGTTAAGCGACAGCGAGCATGTGCAGTTTCGCTGGGCTTCGGCGCTCGATGCACTCGCAACGGTATCCTCGGCCACCAATCGCGCCGTGATTGCCGAACTGCGGCTCTAGCATGCCGCAATGAGCACGGTGGTCGTGTATGTGCACGGGCTGTGGCTGACTGGCATCGAAGGCGGCCTGCTGCGTCGCCGGTTGGCTAAGCGACTCAACGCTGAGACGCACGCCTTCAGTTACGCATCGGTGAAGTCGAGCTTGAACAACAGTGCGGAAACGCTGGGTCAATTCTTGAGCGAACTGCGCGCCGACACATTGCATTTGGTGGGTCACAGTCTGGGCGGCTTGGTGATCTTGAAACTATTCGAGGCCGGCATCGCAACCCGCCTGTCACCGGGTCGCATCGTATTGTTAGGATCGCCGCTCAACGGCAGCCGCGCCGCGGTGAATCTTGCACGCTTGCCGCTTGGTAAAAGCCTGCTCGGGCGGGGCGTCGTGGAGGAATTGCTGAATGCGCGCGAGCGCCAGTGGCGAGGGCAGCGCGATCTTGGGGTGATCGCCGGAAGCTTAAGTTTAGGATTGGGGAAACTCGTGGGCGCACACGGCGCACCCAACGATGGGACCATCTTTGTCGATGAGACACGGCTCAACGGCATTTCGCAGCACTTGGTGATGCCGGTGAGTCACACCGGTCTGCTCTTCTCCGCGGTGGTCGCGCGCCAAACGAGCGCCTTCCTCAAGTCGGGACGGTTCACCAATTGAACGAATCGTTCTGGTCGAGATTTTTTAATTGGAATAAGAGATCGAGCGCGTCCTTCGGGCTCAAGGAGTTCGGGTCCGCGGCCCGCAAAGCTGTCAGCGCCGCCGATTCCCTGGGCAGCGGCGCAGCCGGGGCGAATAACGGCAACTCGCCCTGAGGCGAGCTGTAACTTCGCAGCGCGTCGCGCTCGCGCTCCAACTCGGTCAAATAACGGCGAGCTTGCGTCGTCACGGATTTCGGGATGCCGGCGAGCGCCGCGACTTGCAGACCATAACTCTGGTTGGCGGGACCGTCCTTGACGCTGTGCAGGAATATAAGTCGGTCGCCGTGTTCGACGGCTTCGACATGGACATTCACGACCGCGGGCGTCTCGCCGGCGAGGCTGGTGAGTTCGAAATAATGTGTGGCAAACAGGGTGAAGGCGCGAATTTTCGTGGCGATAAATGCCGCGCACGCCCAAGCCAGCGACAATCCATCAAAGGTGCTGGTGCCGCGGCCGACCTCATCCATGAGCACCAGGCTTCGGTCGGTGGCGTTATTGAGAATATTTGCCGTTTCGGTCATTTCCAGCATGAAAGTCGAGCGCCCGCCTGCCAGGTCATCGGAGGCGCCGATGCGCGTGAAGATCCGATCCAGGGGTCCTAAGATCGCGCGCCGCGCCGGTACGAAGCAGCCGATGTGAGCGAGAATGACGATCAGCGCGGTCTGACGCATGTAGGTGCTCTTCCCGCCCATATTAGGACCCGTGATGATTAGCATGCGGCGCGAATCGTCGAAGCGCAGATCGTTGGGAATGAAGGGCTCGCGCCCGGCGCGTTCGACCACCGGATGGCGCCCGCCATCAATGAGTAGCATCGGCTCGTCGACCAATTCTGGCTGAGCACAGTGAAGCGCCGTGGCGCGCTCGGCAAAACAACTCAAGACATCGATTTGCGCGATCGCTGCCGTGCTCGCCTGCAGCGCGGGTAGATTCGCGCACAAACGGTCCAGCAACGCTTCATAAAGCATCCGTTCTCGCGCTTGCGCGCGCTCGCGCGCTCCTAAGACTTTGTCTTCGAAGGATTTCAATTCTGGCGTAATGAATCGCTCAGCCGATTTAACCGTCTGCCGGCGCAGGTACTCAACCGGCACTCTGTCGGCTTGACTGCGATTCACCTCGATGAAGAAGCCCTGCACGCGGTTGAAGCCCAACTTCAAGCTGGACAGGCCGCTACGTTCGCGTTCCCGCTGTTCGAGATCGATCAGGAATTGCTCAGTGTTGCTGCCGAGCGCGCGCAGCTCGTCCAATTCCGCGTCGAACCCTCGCGCAATCACGCCGCCTTCACGCAGGTAGTGGGGCGGGGCTTCCTCGATGGCGCGCTGGAGCAAGCCGTGCTCTTCGTTATGATCGCCGATGCCGGCGGTAAGCTGCTGCAACAGAGGCGACTCGGCAGCGGCGACAATGCGCCGCAGAATGGGCAGAGCGCCGAGTGCCGCTCGCAACCGCACTAGATCGCGCGGCCGTGCCGAGCGCAAGGCGATTCTTGCCAGAATTCTTTCCAAATCACCAATTGCGGCCAGCGCTCCGGCCAAGTGCGCGTGCTGCCCCTGTTCGATAAGTGTCGCGACCGCGTGATAGCGTGCGCGCAAGGTGTCTCGATCCCTTAAGGGACGATGCAGCCAACGACGCAGCAAGCGGCCGCCCATCGCAGTCGTCGTGCGATCGAAAACACCCGCGAGCGTCAGCGCCGAGGAGCCCGCGATGCTTTCATCGAGCTCGAGGTTGCGTCGAGTGGCAGGGTCCATGATCAGCGCTGCATCGCGCTCCTCGGTCGTGATCGAGAGTAGATGCGGCAGGGAGGATTTTTGCGTCTCGCGCACAAACGCCAATAGCGCGCCCGCGGCAGCGATGGCGAGCGGTTTGTCCGCACAACCGTAGCCGGCAAGGTCGCGCGTGCGAAACTGTTCGGTTAGAGCCCGCGCTGCGGAATCGAGCTCGAAATGCCACGGTGCGCGGTTTCGCCAAGGAAGCTCCTCTGCGGCACTGGAAAGCGCCAAACGAGGTCGCGCGCCTTCGGGCACCAATATTTCCGCGGGGCGCAGGCGCTCGACTTCTGCCTCAAGGGCGGCGAGGTTGGCGAGTTCCATGACGCTGAAGCGCCCCGCCGATAGATCCAGCCAGGCGAGCCCGTAGCGACCGTCCTGGCCGTAGACGCTGGCAATGTGAGTGTCGCGCCGTTCCTCCAACAACGCCTCGTCCGTGACGGTGCCGGGCGTGACGATGCGAACGACCTCGCGCTCCATCGGGCCCTTAGTTTTTCCGGGTTCGCCGCGCTGCTCGCAGATCGCGACCGATTGGCCCTTGCGCACCAATTTTGCGAGGTACCCATCGAGCGTCACGACGGGCACGCCGGCCATGGGAATAGGCGCGCCGGCAGAGGCGCCGCGTTGGGTCAGTGCGATGTCCAGAAGTTCCGCTGCGCGCCGCGCATCATCGTAGAACATCTCGTAGAAGTCGCCCATGCGATAGAACAACAGCACATCGGGGTGCTGCGCCTTGATGCGCAGGTACTGCTGCATCATGGGGGTGTGGGGGGCGGGCTCGGACGCCGGCGTGGTTGCGCTGTTGCTGTCGTTGTCGTTCACGGGTTAGTGCATTGTCACTTGACGCTCGGTCAACCGGTAGTCCGCTTCCAAAATTCGCCGGGCTTCACGATACCAATGCCTTGGAAGGAGTTGAGGGTCAGAAGGTCCTTGTCGACGGTGATTAAAAGATCGGCTTTGGCGGCAACGGCCGTGCCAAGAACCGCAACATCCTGCGGTTCGCGGCAGACGGTCGGATTGATTTCAGCGGGCTCGACCACAGTCGCCGTCACCTTGAAGAAGCGGCAGAGTTCCGTAATTTCCGTCTTGGGAAATTCGAATTTCTCGCGCAGCTTTCTCGAGACCTCCTCGACGATGAAGTCCGATAGGACCAATTCATGGTGTGTGAGGACGTCCTCGAGCAACTCGGCACAGACACCCGCCCGGCTGATCGATGCGGCGATCAGCACCGAGGAATCGAGAACGAGTTTCACGACTTCCCGAGCGCTCGGAGTACGTCATCGTCAGTGTGGATGCCCCGGGCCTGCACACGCTTCGCCAATTTCGAGCGCAGACGTTGGAATTCCGAGACCGCCAAAAATCGGCGCAGTGCATCGCGAGTCAAATCGCTTTTCGAGACGCCGGCTGCGGCACTCTGTCGCTCGAGCGCTTGGTCGAGTTCGTCGGGAAGGCGCAATGTGATGGTAGCCATGTATTACATTGTAATACGAGCGCCGTTCAGATGCAAACCCAGCGGCAGCTCGCCGAAATTTACCAATGCACGATGAGTGCCCACTGCCGTCTTTGGTCATTCTCGATAATGGCCATTCAACACAGCGATCCGATAGCCGCTAGCCGCCTCCACTTTAGCGGCTGCAGACGGAGCACGTACGCTTTTCCTCGGAATGGTGGTGTCGCTCGCACCTCCTAGACTTGTAGCGATTGCCGCGGAGCGCGGATAACGGCACCACTTCCTAGTTTTAGAGTTTGGCGTCTTTGTGGGTTGCAGCGCCCGCCGGTACGGCCGGCACGTGCAGCTCGTGCAGAAAGTCGAGTGGCAATGCGGCCTCGCCGCTACCGGATTCGCTCGACCAATGCAGCTCGAGAGAACGCGGGCCTCGCACCATTGGATAAAACACGCTGCCGGTCCGCGTCTCGCCCGGGGCGAGTGTTAACGGTAGCGGTAGCCGCCGGCGCATAAACTCGGCCATGACGGCTTTCTTGTTGTGGTGATTAATACCCAACACGGTGACGTAGTAGATGGGCAGCACGACTATCGCAGCCGCGGCCGCGCCCACTGCAGCCACCGATACGAGACTCGCAGTCGCCGTGGCCGAAAGAACGGCCGCGCCGGCGCCGACGATAAGTACGCCGGGCCCGGCAGTGCGAACAAAGGCAAGACCGCTGGCACGGTACTGCTTCTCCAAGGTCTTGCTCTGCTTTTCGAGCACCCACGGATCGACGCCTGCTGCGATGATCATACCGTTCGAGTCTGTCAGCGTCGTAGAATCAATAGTGACCGATCGCTCGCCGCTGTTCTGGAGCGCGACAACGTATTCATCCCACAACGCTTCACGCTTCCACGAACCGGGACCGCCATAAACGATGAGTGCAGCGAGCGACGGTTGCAGTGGTGCTGAGGGCGGGAAGGCAACATTCAGAAGTTGTGCGGGAGGTGTGTTCTTTTTGGCGAGCTTGTATTTGGTGGCGACGCAGCCACCCTGACAACACAGCACTGCCGCGGCTATTGCCGCCGTGACGATCACCGACCAGCAATGAACAGGCGAGGATGCAGGGGTGCCCACATCCCAAGTCTACTCTCTATGCGTTGCCAGTTCGGCAACGAGTACTAAGTGCCCGTGGACTAAACCGCTCGCGCGGTAGGGGTAGCTCCGATTAGGGTTGGGGGATAGCTGATGTTTGAGGCTCTGTTTTGTAAG
>JBEPVT010000170.1:0-6881 GCA_041690895.1 Gammaproteobacteria bacterium | reverse complement strand
GATGTTCCAAACCTTCAGCATGCCTTGATGGTGTATTCGCCGTCACTTCGCTGGGCTTATTCGAGCGCGATCGGCGAACCAGCCCAATTCAAGATGGTCGCGGACCGGCTACGAAAGCGCGGATGGCAGGTCGATGTTGTCGGGTCGCCGCGCGCACCCGAAGGTACCGCCCCGGGGCGCGATTGACGTGAACATCAAACTCACGCTGCTATTTTCTGCCTGAGTAGTTCTCACACCGGCTCCAGAGTTCGGTGATCCTGCACGACGGGCCGAACCATTCCATCCGAGTGGACGGAGAGCGGCACGAGTATTTCGCCGGCAGCGCAGAGCGCGCCGACAGCCCGTGTCGGACAGTAGTTGGGACCGGCCGCAATCAGTTCGTGCCGTACCCCGTACGGGGCTACGCCAGCGAGCGCATGGGAGGCCTTCATACCTGGCGAATGAGCCATGCGATGCCGGACCGCAGCAAACGGCGCGGCTGAGAGTGACCGTTCACGGCCTAACCTTCGCCGCCGGCTGCAGTCCCACCAGACCGACCGCGGGTAGACTCCGGATCGCTCGTACATTGCTTGACGCCGTTCGCGGTTGAACGTCCACCCGCACGCCCAAGTGCAAAATGAAGCAACAACGGATTCGCCTGGAGTCCTCTTTTATGGCTACAACATTCGCACTGTTTGTTACAGCGACCTCACTCCTCGTTTCTTCTTCCCGCGCATCCACAACGGACACGAGATCGTCGGTACTGCTTCATCAAGCGCTTGCGGCGCAGGGCGGCGAGGAAAAGCTGCGCGGCCTTCGCAATGTTCAATGGGAAGCGTCGGGTTATCAAAATGCGCTCGATCAGTCGGTGCGGCCTGAGGGGCCCTATTTTACGTCGTTCGAGACAGTCGCCGAGATTCACGATCTCAGTGGCAACCATTATCGAAATACTACCGAGACAGTGTTGTATCCTGTCGTTCGGTCCTCATTGCAGACGGTCCTATCGGACAACATCCTGATGTATGTCGCGGCTGGTCACAGTCGGCCGGGAACTTCTGCGCAAGCCACGGCGATTCGTGAGCGTCTTGCCTTGAGTCCTGAGCGGCTTCTACTCACCGCGTTGGACGCGTCCGACACGCACACTGGGCCGGACACCGTGCTGCAATCAGTACCGCAAAACGTCGTCGCGTTCACGTTGGACCACGCGCCCGTGCGCATTTACCTTAATGCGTACACCCACCTTCCCACCGCGGTTGACTATTCCGGCCCTCTCGCCCATGAGGGCGCCTGGGGATTTATCGGTGATGTAACGATGCGCACGTATTACGGCTTCTGGTGGCTTGCAAAGAATGGCATCCACTTTCCGCTTCAGTGGAACATCGAAGGCAACGGTTCGCCGAGTGAGATGCTGGTCGTGAGCAGGCTTCGCATCAACGATTCACTCGATCAAGCCCAATTCGACATTCCCCCCGACGTACGCGCGAAGTTCCAACCAAATGCGCCAGCCAGAAGCCTCGAGGACATCCCGTTGGGCCTTCCTGGCCAGCCGGCCCAGGAATTGGCGCCTGGGATTGTCTCCATACCCGGAGCATGGAATGTCTCGATAGTTCGGCAGGATGACGGGATTGTGATCCTTGAGGCACCAATCGCCTCTGGTTACTCGACGAAGGTCATTGCGGAAGCGCACCGCCGCTTTCCCGGTGAGCGGATCAAAGCAGTGGTTACCACGTCCGATTCGTGGCCGCACCTCGCTGGGATACGGGAATATGTTGAGAACGGGATTCCGATCTACGCGCTGGATCTGAATCGACCCATCCTCGAACGGATCATCGCGGACTCGCGGAAGACGAAACCAGATGCGCTCGCGCGGTCTCCGCGGAAAGCAGCATTTCATTTCGTTGGGAAGAAGACTGTGCTCGGTACCGGTGCCAACCGCATGGAGATCTATCCGGCTCGGGGCGAAACAGCTGAACGCCAGATGGTGGTATACTTCCCCGAGCAACGCCTGCTCTATGGTAGCGATATGTTCCAGACACAGTCCGATGGCACGTATTTCTATCCGCAGGAAGTGACCGAGTTGATGGACGTCGTAGCACGTGAGCATCTGCAGGTCGAGCGCGTCTTCATGATGCACATCGGTCCGACGCCATGGGCCAATCTTGCCAAAGCAGTCGCTGCTGCGGAGGCAGAGGACTCGCCCACCGGGATCAAATAGCTGGCGTAACCGCCAGCTGCCTGAGAATGACATTTATTACTATCGGATACCAACCGGATTCGCAGCACGACGGCCTCCGTCAATGCTGCGGAACGAGCCGTTCACCGCTTTCCAGTGACACTTAGCCTACTCGCTCAAATCATTCCAAACGATCGCGCTGACACGAGCATCCAATCGTCGACTACAACTTGGAGACGATTTGAGACACCATTTCAGTCAGCCAGCTCAACTACACGAGGCGCACGCGATGCTGCGGCGCGTCCTTGGGCGAGCGACAATATTTCTTCTTTCAGTACAGTTGATCTTCGCTGTCGTTGACGCCAGCACAGCCGGCGCACAAACGGCAAGCCCTGCCGCAATCGGCATCGGTCAGATCAGGGGCCGGCTTACCGAGGCAACGACCGGCCGCGCGGTCGCGGGTGGCTCGGTCACCGTGCGACGCGGCACTGATACTACATTCGTCGGCGGCGCGCTTCCCGCGGCGGACGGAGCGTTTAACGTCAACGGGCTGCCGCCAGGACGCTACTCCGTTCGCATTCGCGTGCTTGGCTTCGCCCCAATCGTCCGCACGAATGTAGTCGTATCGATCACGCAGCCGGCGATCGAACTTGGAGTCATAGCTTTGTCTCCGTTTGTGGCACAACTGGCCGGCCAAACCGTGACGGCCGAGCGTGCGGATGTGACGCTTGCTCCGGACCGGAACAGCTACGCGGTGAAGAACATGACGACGGCTAGCGGTGGCACAGCAATAGATGTCTTGCGCAACGTTCCGTCCGTAGGCGTGGATGGCACGAACAGCGTAAGTCTGAACGGGAACACCAATGTCGTCGTGCAGATAAACGGTCGATCATCACCGCTGCATGGCGACGACCTTGGTCATTTCCTCGCGCAACTTCCGGCGAGCACGATTTCCCGCGTGGAGGTCGCGACCAATCCGTCGGCCAAGAACGATCCCGAGGGAACGGCCGGCCTCATCAACATCGTACTCAGCCAGGATGTGAATCTCGGGCTTAGCGGCGGAGTCACGGCCGGAATCGGGACCACTGGCACCAACGCGTCTGGTAACATCGGCCGGCAGAGCGGCCCGTGGACACTCTTTACATCTTACAGCGTCTACCATTCCGACCGCCCGCAGAGCGGCAGTTCCGCACTCACGAACTTTGTCGTCCCGACGCCGGCGTTCATTGACTCGCGCACGGATGGCTCGTCGACAATCCGCACGCAGGGATTGACTGTTCGTTCCGAGTACAAGCTCACACCACACGACGCGCTCTCGTTCGACGGGACCCTGTCCGGAGGCAGCATCGGAGGAAGTAACGGAACGCTTTACACCAATTTAGATGCGCTGCGTACGGTGATCGGGCAGTTCGACCAGTCCAGTAGCAAAGCATTACACTTTTGGTTCCAGGACTACAGTGTAGCCTATCGGCGGACAGGCATGCCAAAGGCTGAGGACTTCTCCACGGAACTACGTTATACGAGCTATGGCAACACGAACGACAACGCACTGCTCGCGACGCCGGTGAGCGCGGATGCGTCGACCGGAGCTACGGTACCGTCAGAGGAGCACGATGCATCCAAGTGGCAAGTACCAACCTGGAGTATCAAGTCCGACTACACGCGTAACATCGCAGCTGACACGAAGCTCGAAGCCGGGTTGAACGCCTCGGTAGCCGCAACTGTCAACGGCTTTACCGCCTCATATCTCGATCCGATAAGCGGACAATTTTTACTCGATGCGAATCGCACCGACATATTCCACTACCAACAACGACTCGCCGCCGCGTATGCCGTAGTGTCGCAGAAACTGGGAACGGTGGATGCGCAGGCCGGCCTTCGACTGGAGCAAGCCTACGCACGGTTGGAATTGCCAAGTCCGCAACAGCGATATCGCGACGACTATGGCAGCTTGTTCCCGAGCGCCATTCTCGTGTATCACCTCACCGGGCTGCGCCAGGTGAAACTCAGCTACTCGCGGCGGATCACGCGTCCGGACCCGCAACAGTTGAGTCCCGTTCCATTCCAGTCGCAACCGCGGCTGATCTTCCAGGGGAACCCAAGTCTCCGCCCGGAATATACCGATGCGGTGGAGCTCGGTCTGCAAGATACGCATTCATGGGGCACGTTACAGGTTACCCCGTTCGTACGACGCACCGCTCATGCTGCGCGTTACATTCAAGTCGTAGATTCGGGCGGTGTCACCCATGGGACCTTCGACAATGTCGCGAGCACCCTCTATGCTGGCTCCAACATCAACGTGACGTATCACATCGGCAGTATCAGCCTGCTTGGTGGCGGGAGCGCTTACCGGTTCACCAGTGACGCCGCAAACATCCTCGGCAACCTCTCCGTGCACACCTTCGGCTGGTCCGCTCGGGGAAACGCAACGTGGAATTTCACATCGGCCACCGACGTGCAAGTCTCCGCCAACTATCTCGCGCCGTCAACGATGGAAGGAGGAATACAGAGAGCCTATGCCTCCATGAACCTCGCGTTTCGGCACAAGCTGTGGAGCGACAAGGGGAGCGTAACTCTTCGGGTTGCGGATCCATTCAACATGCGCTTCGGTGTTCTGACCCAGAATGCGCAGGTCAGCCAGCTGAGCGAACGGAACTATGGGCTTCGCGGCGTGTTCGTAACCTTCAGTCGTAACTTTGGCCACCAGCTCAAGCTGCGCCCGCGCCAGGATGATGCGCAGGCCCCTGCCGCTTCGCCGGTCGGGCAATGAGATCAGCACTGCGCCATGGCCGCCGTACGGATTCACTGCCGGCAATTCATGCCGGCGAAGCCGAAGCAGTATTAGTGATTAACGCTTGACGAGAAGCCCAATGCTTACAAGAACTGCGACGTTCGCAACAGTGGCCGCCCTCGGCTTCCCAATCCTGTTTGGTTTCGCGATGCCGGCGGTGTCTCAAACGCCGGTAACCGAGCCGTGGCTCACCTTGCCGCAGACTGCTACGTTGCCGAAAGCCGACCTGAGCGGATACGCACCGGTGAACAGCGTGAAAATATGGTACGCTGAATTCGGACAAGGCAAACCTGTGCTGTTCGTGCATGGCGGCCTCGCCAACTCGAACTACTGGGGCAGCCAGGTCCGCGCGCTGGTGGCGGCGCACTACAAAGTGATCGTGATGGACAGTCGTGGCCAGGGCCGCTCGACGCGCAATGCGCAACCCTACAGCTACGATCTCATGGCCGATGACGTCGTGGCGCTGCTCGACTTTCTGAAGATTCCACAAGTCGCACTGATCGGCTGGAGCGATGGCGCTATCATCGGGCTCGACATCGCCATGCATCACCACGAGCGCCTGACCAAGCTGTTCGCCTTTGGGGCAAATTACGATCCCTCCGGCGTGAGCAAGGCGCCCAGCGCGGTTGGTGATCTCTATTTCGCGCGCGTCGGCAAGGAATATGGGGAACTGTCAACCACGCCGAATGAATTCAAGAACCTCCTCGCACAGATGGGTGGGATGTGGGACGAGCAACCACGCTGGACCAGGGCGGACCTGGCGAAGATCACGACACCCACATGGATCGCAGATGGCGATCATGACGAGACTGTCAACCACGATCAGCCGCGAACGCTCGCAGACTGGATACCGAACGCGGGACTCCTGATTGAACCGGATGTGAGTCATTTCGCCTTCCTACAGAACCCGGATCAGTTCAACGCCGACGTGCTGCGCTTCCTGAAGGCGGAATAGCCGCCACCTCGCCTCAGGTCTCCCTTCATGGTCGACCGTGTCATGCGCCAACGGTTGAGTTTGCTCTTTGCGGTCTGTCTCGATTAGCGGCAACCGTTCAGGCCAGCGGCGTGTGTTCCGCGATTGGCGATTTTGTGATAGCCAATCGGAACAAATACCGGTTGAACTCCGCGAAGAGTTGTGATACGCTTCAGCTGAAGCCAATCATCGCACTGTTACTGTACTTCGCGAGCACACCACCCCGCACGGCGGTCGCCCCTCATGTCACCCTTGTTTCGCTATCGCGTAACCGCGTTCCACATCGCGCTGGTCTGCGTCTCGCTTCTCAGCGTCGCGCTCGTTGCGCCAACTGCTGATGCCGCTACTCTCGCGACCCTGCATGACCAGAACCTGAACAGTCGCGCGCGCGGACGCAACTACATACCAGCTGACACCGCCTTTTCGCGCTGGCTGACAGCGTACGGAAGGGCGTGGTCACAGCGTGATCCGGATGCGATGACGGCACTCTTCGCATCTGGCGCGACATATCGCGAAGATCCGTTCGGCGCCGCGACCAATGGCCGAGACGCAATTCGGGCCGATTGGGTGGACATTGCAAAACACCAGAAAGACATTCACTTCAGTTATGAGGTTCTCTCGGCCAATCAGCAACGCGGTGTCGCGCACTGGGCTGCATCGTTTGTCCGACGTCCATCGAAGGAAGTCGTGCAACTTGACGGGATCCTGATGGCCACATTCAATGCGGCCGGCCAATGCACTGAGTTTCGCGAGTGGTGGCATCGGCGCACTCATGCGGCGAACGCCTTGACGATGCCTTGATGGCTGCGTTCATTCACGAGTGGGAGATGGCTGGATTCGCGCACGGCAGGATGGCGAACGGCACGACGTCGTGATCGTGGAGCGACTCGTCCTATCGGTTACAAAATCAACCGAACCACCGGGAGACGCCGGAACACGGCTGCACTCAGTCCGAACGATGCCAC
>JBEPVT010000169.1:0-6885 GCA_041690895.1 Gammaproteobacteria bacterium | reverse complement strand
GAGAACGGGATGCCTCGGGGGTTGCTTAACTAAATAAGTCAATGATTTGCGAACGCGTGGCTTGCGGCTGGACTGGAGGGCAGAGCGATGAATTCGTTGTCGTTTACGGTATCCGACGCAGTGGCGACCCTAACGCTGCAGCGTTCTGCATGCAGCAACGCGATCGATATAACGGTAATTCGCGCCATACATTTGGCGCTCGATCAAATCCAAAAGTGCGAAGGCGGTGCAAAGGCCCTAGTCATTACCGGCAGCAACGATGTCTTTTGCAGCGGCCTCGATCTTCATTCCATCGACTTGAAATCTGCTGAAGCACGCCAGCGGGAGCATTTCGAGATGCGCCGCTTCATGGATCCGCTGATTCTGCGTCTGAGCGGATTTAGATTTCCAATCGTTGCTGCAGTCAACGGTGCGGCGGTTGGCGCCGGCATGAGTCTTGCGCTCGCAAGCGATATCATCATTGCCGCAGACAACGCCTACTTCTTGCCCTCGTTCGCGCGCCTAGGTTTGGTGCCCGATGCGGGGATCACTTTTCACTTGGCACGTCGCATTGGCGTAGGCCGCTCCTTATCCTCGTTGATGCTCGCGGAACGGATTGACGCGAAAACCGCGCTTGAATGGGGCCTTGTCTATGCGGTGGTTCCGGCCGGCGAGCTGCTTGCACGTGCTCAGGCGATTGCGCACCGGCTTGCCACCGGTCCGTGCGCGGTTCTGGGTCAGATCCGCACCTTGCATGCATCGACGTTTGACAATTCGCTGCAAGAGCAGCTTCGCGCGGAACGCAGCGCGCAGGAGATGACGCTCGAAACGCAGGACTGCGTCGAGGGAGTGCGGGCGTTTTTTGAGAAGCGCGAGCCTAATTTTTCCGAACACTAGCTGCACCTTGAGCGCTCGGCTTTGCGGTAATCGCGATGCGAATTGCGGCCAGCGGCGCGCGATCATCAAAGGGCTGCGTCAATGGGTCATTTGGCACGCCCAGTAGGGTCCACAAGAGATCAAGGTTTGGGGTTTGCGGTGTAGCTCTTATCTGCTGGTACAGACCGTACATCACGTGTGTTCCGGTCGCGACGTCGCCGATTCGAAGTACCTCACCGATATTGCTTTCGTTTGCATAGCCCCCCGTCTCCTTCAGGATGGCGCGCAGTGCGGTCTGCAGCCCAAAGCGGTTGGCGGTTTGCTCGCGTATCGCAACATCAGTTTGCAAGCAGTAAAGAGCCCCGCCCCAGTAGGTGCGTCCCCACGAACGGGATTGATCCATGCCGCCTTCGCCGGCGCGTGGCAGTCCCTTGGCCATGGAATTGCGGTCTTCGGCCCAAACGTCGGCAACACTGCGATTGCCATACTGAGCGCGCGCGATCCCCTCGACGTAGGTAGCCAAGCCTTCCGCCAGCCAGTTGTGGGAAGCACCGACTTCTGGCAGCGCAAGATGCACCATTTCGTGCACCAGTACCCAGTCCGCAGCGAGGGTTTCAGCGGTTGTTTCGCGGCCAATGCGCATTTGAATCATCAACCCAGAGTCATTGGTGGTGCGACCGCCATTCACGCCGCTGCCATCCGTGGCTCGCAGGCGAATGACGACAACGGGTGCCGGGAATTGACCATAATAATCCGCAACGATGTGCGCGGAGCGATCGATCCATGCGCGCAGCAGCGGCTGGCGCTTGATGAGCGCTGCATCCTCCATGACGATGCAAAGCGTAGAGCCGTCCAGCTGCAGCTGCGCGGTCACCTGCTCAGGACACCCAGCGTGCGCAAACGCACACAGCGAGGTTACAAGCGCCGCGCTGATAGGCCACGATGCATGCACATTACCTCCTTTAATCATTAAGCCGCCGCGGGCCGCTCAGGTGGCGGCTGCCGGCAACAAAGTAGCGAAACCGCTCGTCAGCCGCCTTGGTCAATCCAATGCGCACGCTCGCGCCGATCGACTCGATCTTATGGCCATCGCTGCCGATCCAAAGCTGCTTATCGGTAAATAGATTCAAACCGTCATGCCTTAAGTTTACCCGCATTGCCGCAGTCAACCGCCCAGGCCCGCGCGCCAGGTCGGTTAACTTGACATGACTCGCATTACGCTGCATATGCTCGATACCGCTCAATGGCTCGAGCGCGCGCAATAGCACTCCGGAACCGATTCCGCCGGCTTCACTCGATACGTTTAACAAGTAAGACGTTCCATAGCAGAGGTAGACATAAGCATGGCCGTGTTCCAGGAACAAAGAGCGATTGCGCGGTGTCATCCCCCGAAAAGCGTGACAAGCAGGATCATTCTGCAAATACGCCTCGGTCTCGACGATCCGGCCCGCGGCGATGCCCGTGCTGAATTCGCGCACCAGGACTTTGCCCAGCAAAGCCTGGGCAAGTTCGACGGTGGCCGACGGCATGCCGGCGCGTGAGATCCTCTTGATGGTTTTAAGCCTGCGCGAACCTTTGCCGACGATGGTAGTCTCCGGGTCGTTCGATAATGAATAGACCAATCAAGGATTCTTAGAGGACAGCAGCATGTTAAGCGCTCAGGCCATCAAGAATCATCACTCCGATATCTTCACATTTCTCCATGGCAATCTGGAGACGACAGCCACCCATTGCCATGTGCCGGAAGATGCATTGCGGCAAAGTTTGGTCTATGTCACTGATGCTGCGCAACTTTCCGAGGCGCGCCGACACAAGCCCGCCATTCTCATCGTCCACGCCAAGGTGGCAAACCGGCTCTGCGCCACCACGGATGCGGACAGCTGTTGCTTCTCGGTGAAGAATATTTCCATGGGCATGGCGACCCTGCTGAAGTACTTCGACAGTAAAGCGAGTCGATTTGCGCAGTGGGGCGAGCGTCACTCGACTGCGGTCGTGCACCGCGACGCAATGATCGGCAAGGGAGTGTTCCTAGGTCCTTACTGCGTCATTGGGGCAGGCGCAGATATCGGCGAGGGCTGCATGATAGGCGCGCACACGGTAGTGGAGAATGCTGCCAAGGTAGGTGCGCACAGCATTTTGCATCCGCATGTTTTTCTGGGCGCCGGCTGCGAACTCGGAGTTGACTGCGAGATTCACCCGCATACCAGCATCGGCAGCGACGGCTTCGGCTACGCCGTGGATCCGAACGGCAAGCCGCGCAAGATCCCGCATTTGGGCAACGTCATCATCGGCGATGGCGTGGAAATCGGCAGCAACTGCGCCATTGACCGTGCCACGCTAACCTCAACTCGCATTCGCTCAGGCACCAAGCTGGACAACATCTGCCATATTGCGCACAACTGCGATCTCGGCGAGAACGGGTTCTTCACCGCCGGCTTTATGATGGGAGGATCGACCAAGATCGGCCGGCATTTTGTCACCGGCGGAAACTCGGTGGTTACGGCACACATAACGGTCGGTGACAACGTGGTGCTGTCGGGCCGATCCTCGGTAACCAACGATGTTCCCAATGCCGGCGCCTACGGCGGCTACCCGTTGCAGCCCTTGAAGGAAGCATTGCGCACTGCGGTGAGCATTGGCCACCTGAATGAAATTCGCCGCAATCTGAAGCGCGTGATGAAGCACCTGCATCTTTCCGAGAATCCGGCGGACGACGCTGCGGAGAGTTGACTATCCGCGTGAATAGTTCTGTCATCGCCGTGCCGCTCGCGGCGCTGATGATAGCCATGGTGTGCTTTCAGCTCGGCGCAACGCTCGCCAAGAGCCTGTTTCCAATCGTCGGCGCGGGTGGCACCGCGGCGCTGCGTCTGGCCATTGCCGCGCTGATCCTGTTGGCCGTGTGGCGTCCCTGGCGTATCCGCTTCACCCCGCAGCAGCTGCGTACGCTCATCGTCTATGGTGTCGCCATGGGATGGATGAATTATTTCTTCTATCTCGCCTTGAGCTACATTCCGCTCGGCATCACCATGGCACTTGAATTCACCGGCCCGCTCGGTGTCGCACTGTTTGCATCGCGCCGTCCAATTGATTTCCTGTGGATCTTTCTCGCCGCGCTCGGTTTGCTGGCATTACTGCCTCTCGGCTTGAGCGGGCAATCCCTGTCAGGGCTCGGAGTAGCTTATGCGCTCGGCGCCGGCGCGTGCTGGGCGCTGTACATTGTCTACGGACGCAGAGCAGGTGCCGCGCACGGCGGGCAGATCACTGCGCTGGGAACCGTGATTGGCGCTCTGATGATTGTGCCGATCGGATATGCGCACAGCGGACTGCAGCTTTTCGCCCCCGCGATATTGCCGCTTGCCGTCGGGGTGGCGTTGTTGTCGAGCGCGATACCCTATTCGCTCGAAATGTTTGCCTTGCCTCGAATACCGCCGCGCACTTATGGGGTGTTGATGAGCTTAAATCCCGCGCTAGGCGCGGTCGCTGGATTGGTGTTGCTTGGCGAGATGCTGACTTGGGTTCAGTGGGCGGCAATTGTCAGCATCGTGGCCGCTTCCGCAGGCAGCGCCGCCACCCGCGAGCTACTGACGAATTAACGCTATCGCCAAGTAAAGAACCGCCGCGCCCGCGAGGGTCATCGCGGTGGTCAGAAACTTTGGATGCGCATGGTAGCTTTCGGGAATGAGATCACTCGCACCGATGTAGAGAAAAAATCCGGCTAGCAGGGCGAGCACCGCGCCGAATGAACTGCCGGGCAGGGTGAAGAAATAGGTCGACGCCACGCCGAGCACGGGCGCAGAGGCATCTAGCAGCAACCAACGCAGGCCCTGATTTCGATTCCCGCGGTTCTTGAGCACGATATTCATCGTATTAATGCCGTCTGAGAAATCGTGCGTGAGTACCGCGACGGCAACGACAATTCCAACCGCATGGGAGGCTTGAAAAGCAAGGCCGATGGCAATTCCATCGAGTAAACTGTGCAAACAGAGGACGCCGGCTGCAAAGCGGCCGCGGGGCGCGGAGTCGCCGTGAAACAGCAGAATTCGATCCAACACCAAGTAGAACAAAAAGCCGAGAGCAGTCCACGACAGAATTGTGGCCGGCGTGTGCAACTGCGCGCCGAAGCTGATTGCTTCGGGCAGCAAATCGAAGAATGCAACGCCTACAACCGCGCCGGCACTGAAGCCCAAAATCAAATGCAGCTTGTCGCGCAGTCGCAGGGCTAGCAAGCCGCCCAGCAGCGTGAATAAGAACGCCGCAGCGGCGATGATTAGGAGTAACACGGTGTTATATTGCAGGCCACGACTTTAACTTCTTGGGGGCAGCGTGAGTTACGACACGTATCATAAGCGCAAAATCGGCAAGCACCTGCTCAAGGCTGAAACTCAGATGATGGGTTATGGGTATGACCCGAGCCTATCGGAAGGTTCGCTGAAGCCGCCGATTTTCCTGACCTCGACATTCGTCTTCAAGACAGCGCAGGACGGCAAGGATTTCTTCGACTATACCTCGGGTCGACGCGAACCGGTCGCGGGTCAATCATCCGGCCTGGTGTATTCGCGCTTTAACAATCCCAATCTTGAAGTTTTGGAAGATCGCTTAGCCTTGTGGGAGGAGGGGGAAGCCGCTGCAGTATTCTCCAGCGGCATGTCGGCGATTTCAACCGTAATTTGGACTCACGTGCGCCCCGCAGATGTGATTCTGATGAGCCAGCCCTTGTACGGTGGCACCGAAACCCTGATCGAAAAAACCTTGCCTGGTTTTGGCGTGAGCGCGGTCGGCTTCAATTTGGGGCATGACCGTAGCGCAGTGCTGGACGCTGCCGCGAAAGCCTCTAAAAAGGCGGCGGAATCCAAAGGCCGCGTTTGCCTGATCATCGTTGAAACCCCAGCCAATCCCACCAATAGTCTGGTGGACCTGAAGCTGATGCGCGAGGTTTCGGAGATGATCGGCTCGCGCCAGAGTGGCGGGCGGCCGCCGGTTGCGGTCGACAATACTTTTCTGGGACCGGTGTTTCAGCGGCCGTTGCTGCACGGCGTCGACCTCGTCATGTACTCGTTGACCAAGTATGTCGGCGGACATTCCGATTTGGTCGCCGGCGGAGTCGTGGGTTCGCGCGCTGCAGTGGATCCTGTCAAGAGATTGCGCGGCGCGCTCGGTACGCAGCTCGATCCCAACACCGCGTGGATGATCATGCGTTCCATGGAAACGCTGTCGCTGCGGATGTACAAATCGGCGGAAAATGCCGCCCTGGTAGCGAATTTCTTGCGTAAGCATCCCAAAATCGCCGCCGTCAATTATCTGGGCTTCCTGGCCGCGGATGATCCGCGCACGGCAGTGTTCAAGCAGCAGTGTGAGAGCGCCGGTTCGACCTTCGGCTTCGCCGTGAAGGGCGGTGAGCCGGAGGCATTCCGACTGCTCGATGCCCTGCAGGTGATCAAGCTGGCGGTGAGTCTCGGCGGAACCGAAACGCTGATGTCACACCCCGCCAGCACAACTCATTCCGGAGTAGCGAAGCAAACTCGCGATCGCCTCGGAATAACCGATGCCTTGATTCGGATTTCAGTCGGCATCGAGAACGCGGACGATCTGATTGCGGATCTGAACGCGGCGCTGGAAAAAGTGTAGGCTCCCATGCGCTACAAGGACTTCGAAAGACCCACAAAGAAGCCACGCCGCGGTCCAAATTGCGGAGCCCCGACGTCGACGCCGGTACCATTTCGAATCTCATAGAACTTATCGAATGCATTGATCACATCGAAGCGAGCGGTCAAGGTTCCCGCGTCAGCGATATGAAAGATGTGACTTGCGCCCAAGTTGACCTGGGTGTACTCGGGCAAGTGCGCGCCGTTCGGAACCGACGAACCGTCAGGCAATACCTCATTGGCTCGCAGGCCCGACCCCACTAGAAGGTCAGCGCTGAAGCGCGTGTGTCCCCATAAATACGATGCGCCGCCCGAAGCCGTGAAGCGCTGCTCATGATCGAGATGAATATAGTGATCCGCAATGTAATTGAGATCGTCCTGGCTAAAA
>JBEPVT010000168.1:0-6911 GCA_041690895.1 Gammaproteobacteria bacterium | reverse complement strand
GCAAACTCAAGGGTTTTAGACACTCAATAGACATAGTCAGCCGCGAGACATAGTGACGCAAACAATGGACGGTGACATGTTTTCGTTTCAGCGAGGGACACTGATCTCGAGCGAACCGCAGTCCGAGGCGGGCGAGCAATAGCAGAATCGCGAAAGCCGCGGACCTGCCGTCACGTTGCCGTCCTCACCAATAAATATGGGGTCTGGTGCAAAGACCCGACATGCCTGTTCTGCGTTACGGGCTGCAAGTGCGGGGATAAGTGGGGACAAGCCCGCAGGCGCGATGCGATAAATACGCTTTCGGCCATTTGAAGACGCATCAAAGATGCGGCGTTGCCTGCAGAAGTTTCAATTGCTGGACGATCACGGTACGTGTCACCGGAAGGTTCCGCGCAAGCTCACCGGCACTCATGGGTGCGCGAGCCAGTCGCTGAAAGATCACTACTTCATCGGGTGACCGAAGAGCGCAACTACACGCGACACCGCCCTGAACGATGCGGCGTGTGCGTGGGATTTAGGGGCTTTGACGCTTCAAGGCGGCGCTGGTGCTCAATTGACGTTTGCGCCGGCCGCCGAGCGTCTGAGAATCAAGAACACGCTGCCGATCACCAGCGCTGCAGCCAGCAACATTCGAGGAGTGATCGTCTCGCCTCCGAGAAAGTAGCCGAGTGCGACGGCGACAACGGGATTAACGTAAGCGTGGCTGGCCACACGCGTCGCAGGCAGCCGGCCCAGCAGCCAAACATAAGCCGTATATGCGATCAGCGAACCAAACACAATGAGATATCCCAAGGCCAGCGCCGCGCGAACTGTGATATGCGGGAAAGAATACATTTCACCCCGCAACGCCGAAAGCACCAACAACACCGCGCCGCCCAGCATCATTTCAGATCCCGCAGTCAGCGGCCTTGAGCGCGGCAACGCCAGCTGCCCCGACAACACTGCGCCAAATGACCACGCCACTCCCGAGGCCAGGATCACAGCAGGGCACGATGGCGAGATGCTGACCGGTGTTGTGGAAGAGGAGTAGTGCGACCCCACCGAACCCCAACAACACGCCGCTGACCAGATGCGCTTGCAGCGCGAGGCTGCGGAACACAAAGACCTCGAATGCAATCGTGGTCAAGGGCAGCGTGGCCTGAATCACAGCGGTAGCACTCGATGAAACATACTGCTCTGCCCAGAATAGCGGTCCATAAGTCAGCACGAACATACAGAGCGCCACAATCGCCAGATTTCGCCACTCAATCAGCGACGGACGAGCCACGCCACGAAGCCGCATGAATAAATACAGACACACACCAGCGACAAGGAAGCGCAGCCCAGCCGTAAACAAGGGTGGGATTTGGAAAACTGCGATCCGGATGGCGAGGAATGTGGCACCCCATAGTACGTAGATGGCAAAGAATGCAACCAGGACGTGCGCGTTCCATGGCCGTCTTTGCGAGCTAACTGTCAACAAATACATAGATGGTTAGTGTGCACGTAAGCTATGATGTGTGCGTGATATTGAGGCGGGAGACGCTAGGTAATGGGGACGGCTTTTCAGCTCATCGGCGGGCATCCAGCGCTCGATCTCGTCAATACCCTCGACAATCGGTTCGGCGCGGCGCGGGTTCTCGAATTGCTCGAGTCCTACCAAGACGTGCTGCGCTTCATGCGGCAGTCGCGGCTGCTTAGCAAGCGCAATCTGTCCGCTCTGGAAGGTCGTGCTGAAACCAAGCCGGCGACACGAATACTTGAGCGCGTGCACGAATTGCGCGAGACATTTGCGGTGTTGTGCTACGGGGGCAGTTCCGACGATCGTAGTTCCCTGGATGCACTTAAGCGGCTAAGCCAGTGGGCTATCGAGGCGGGCTCGCATCGACGGCTTATTTTCGGTCACAGCGAGAAACGCGCTAGGCGACCGACATCTTGGACCTGGAACCCCGCCGATCTACAGCAGTTGGAGTTGCCCCTATGGATACTTTCTACGTCAGCCGCAGCCCTGCTATCCTCGGACGATTGGCGGCGGGTCAGCTATTGTAATAACGATGCTTGCCGGTGGCTATTCTTGGACACCAGCAAGAATCACTTGCGTCGTTGGTGCGACATGGCAGTGTGCGGTAATCGCATGAAGGCGCGGCGCTTTCATGCTAGGCAGGCCTGAGAGTCGGTGCCTTACGTGGATTCGCCGACGTGCCTGGGTTGAAATCCCGCCGTTAGTCCAAAACAGCCGCGGCACTCGTTGCACTCGCTGCAATTCCGCTGGTCAGCTTATCCCTGACACGCCCCCTTCTCAGCCTGACTCAAGTTCCTGTCAATGTTGCGGACGCGCGAGTTCGCACTCGGTTCATATTCCTGATCGCAACGTCGCCCGTGTTGGCGGCGATATTGCTGATCATCCCGGTCCGTGTGCGGCGAGCAGCTTCCAGTCCAACATCAAAGCAAGCCGCCGCAATTTTCCCGTCCTCTTGAAACAGTAGGCGGAATTGAGCCTGACCGTTCGCAAACTCTGCGTCATAGACGTCCGAACCATCTTTCTCGGTACCCCTATATCGCAAGGCATTGAGTGTGCCAAGCGCGACCAGCTGCGCCTGAATCTTCTCGGCGTGCTGTCGCGAGGCAGCAGCTAAGGTTGACGTCATCTGCGAGTAGTCAGGAGTGCCGGCAGAAAAGTCTCTCACTTGGTGGCGGAGGGTGGGCTCAGCATTCCCTGTAGGCGTCTGATCTCGAATGCGCTTCTGCGGGCAACCCGACCGGCGGTGATCCAACTGCCATTGGTAAAGTTGCGGATCCGCATAAGCCGGATCTGCCGAGTGTCCGATCTCAGGGTATACGGTGAACCTGATGTCACCCCCACACGCTTTTATCGCATGGACCATGACCGCATCATTCTCCACCTTGACGGTCTCATCCTTGGCGCCATGAAAGGCCCATATGGGGACGCTTCACAACTCGCAGGCATCATCAGAATGCAAGGCGCCGCTGACCGGTGCGATGGCCGCGAAAGTCTCCGGATGGATACTGGTCCCCATATAAGTGGCGTAGCCGCTCATGCTAAAGCCCGTCAGATAAATGCGGTCTTTATCGATCGGCAGCCGTTGCAACAGTTGACTAAGAAGCACAGTTGGCTCCTCCGGATCGAATCCGCGCGGCGGATAGGGCGTCTGCGGCGAAGCGACGATAAACGGAAAATCCGGACGTTCGTCCAAAAATTTCAGCGGCCCGTGCTCCTTGACTCTGTCAATGTCGAAGCCAGACTCACCTGAGCCATGAGAAAGTGTTGCTCGACGCGTCAACATCGTCCAGGATCGCCGCACGCGTGTAAGAATAGCCCGTCATGATCATGCTCGCGCAAAACCTTCTAATTGGGCAGAGATTGAGTTTCGCCGAGCGCTCGAACTGAATCCGAGCGATGCCCTAACGCACTTATCGTATTCAAATAAGCGATGGCGGCGCGCAGCACTACATACGTAGCTCCGCCCGAATCCACGCCGGTGATTTCTGGAGCGTCAACGGTGGACAGATTAGTCGAGCTTCGGAAGCTGCCTCGATGTTCAGGGCAGCGCTCCAACAGAGGGGGCGCAAACTATCATTGTGGTCTGCAACGGACACGTGTCGGTGCTCCATTAGGATTGACCGTTCATCTGCGTGTATTGGCCAATGGACTCGTCCCTCGTTAGAGCGTTTAATGGCGCTCCAGTAGTAGTCCGAAAATATCTCATCGCCACCGGTTTCTGTGCCGAATCTAGGAACACCATGAATCGAATCGTGTCTTGATGCACACATACGGATTAAACGTTAAGCACGCGGCCCGGGCAGCCCTTATGCTCAGCGCGGGGATGCTAACGGCATGCCAGACGCAGCAACAATTGGTTTCGCAGAGCGAAGATAGCTTGGCGGCCGCCGGGTCTATTGTCCGCCCTGCAAACACGCCCGCGCGTCAAGAAATGTTGCATCGACTTCCAGCGCATCAATTTGTGAGCGCGTAAACGGAGATGTTATCCATTACATCTACGCGGATCTGCACGTTTGCGGGTGTTTGTACGTCAGGACACAGCAAGCCTACAGCCAGTTCAAGGCGAACCAATTACAGCAGCACCTCATCGATGAGAAGCAAATGGCTGCTCAAACTTATTCCGATGCAGCTTGGGATTGGAATCCCTGAGGACCATGGAACGGTCGGTTGTACCCGGGATTCGGGTTTGTGTATGGCCCGACTATTGGCTGGTAGACGCACAGCAGAACATTCATAGCAGGCTTGGGCTGCGCCGCCGATGAAACTCGAGGCAATGTTGTGGACATTGGTTTTGGTTTCGTTGGCGCTGGCAATTGTGTCACGCAGGTATCGCGTCTATAGCCTAATAGCCGTGGGAGTGGTGATTGTGACAATCATCGCGACAGTCGTTCTTGAGAAACGGGGCGAAAGCGTTACCGCATCTTTGCCAAGCCTTCCCGCTCAACCATCAATACAGCAGTCGCAACACGTCGATTTTGAGCAGTTTCATATCGAGAAGTTAGATGCGGAAGATCCAGACGCCAAGAATAGGATTGGTATTGCGGAGATTCGATTCGATCAGATACGGCCCGAGTTAGGCTCGGACCCTGGGACGATCAGATTGATACGCGCGAGGCTGTACAATGATTCCGCGCGTTACACGTTGACTGACTATGCGTACTATTTAGTAGTGCAGGACTGCGTTAAATCGGCGTGCACGACTGTGTACGATCAGCGCGGCCAAGCCGCTGCGTTGGTGCCGCCCATTCAAGCACGCGACGTAGTCATTACGATCCGCGATGGCGATACGCGCGGGGTAGCTACGTTTAAGATTCTGGGGACGCCAAATCTCAAACTGTCGCCGACCAGTACGCGTGCCTATCAAGCAGCGCCAGCGAATTGACCCTGCGTCCAGAGAGATTCAGGAGCGCCGGCCGAGCATCGCGCGGCCGCGTGAAGTGGACAGATCGGGTTCCTGAGACTTCCTGACGCGCTAACCGCTTGGTTCGCACCACCTAGGAGCCCGTCCGAGTAATTGATCCGCTACAATCACGGATAGGATTTGTCGCAGGATTAAGCAGCATGGCAAAGACCTTTCGCGATTGGAACGTGGAGCAGAGTTGGCTGTTGCCGCCGTCGGTGATGGACTTTGTGCCGGCGGATCACCTGGCACATTTTATCCGCGACACGGTTCGCGAGCAGTTGGATCTGTCGGGGATTCTGGCCCCCTACGAGCAAGAGGAGCGGGGTTATCGGCCGTATCACCCGGTGATGATGACGGCACTACTGCTGTACGGGTACTGCCAGGGCATCTACTCCTCGCGCCGCCTCGCCCGAGCCTGCGAGGAGGGGGTGGATTTCATGGCGGTGACGGGACTGAACCGGCCAGACTTTCGCACCGTGAGCGAGTTTCGCAGGCGTCACCTGGAAGCGCTGCAGGGCTTGTTCGTGCAGGTCCTGAAGCTGTGCCAGCAGGCGGGCCTGGTGAGCCTGGGGCACGTGTCGCTGGATGGGAGGAAGGTCAAGGCCAGTGCGAACAAGCACAAAGCGATGAGCTACGGGCGGATGCTCGAGAGCGAGCGACGGCTCAAGGGCGAGGTGCGCGAGTGGTTCAAGCAAGCCGCGGCGCTCGATGCGAGCGAGGATCGCGTGTATGCGGGCCGGCGCGGGGATGAGTTGCCCGAGTGGGTTGCCAATAAGCAGCGACGGATCGAGAAGATCCGTGAAGCGAAGGCGGCGTTGGAGGGCGAAGCGCGTGCGCGAGGCGAAGCGGTTCCGCAGCCCAAAGCGCAGCGCAACTTTACCGATGCCGAGAGCCGCATCATGAAGACGGGCAGCGACTTCGTGCAGGCCTACAACGGTCAGGCGGCGGTCGATGCCGAGTCCCAGGTCATCGTGGCACAGAGTCTGTCGAACAGAGCCACCGATGTGCAGCAGCTCGCGCCGATCGTCAAACAGATCAAGGTCAACACGGGGCGCCAAGCGCAAGAGTTCTCCGCCGATGCGGGCTATTGTTCCGAGGGCAATTTGGCGGTACTCGCCCGGCACCGGATCAAAGCGTACGTGGCGACGGGTCGGCAACGGCACAGCAAAAAGTCTGCCACCGGCCACCGTACACGCGGCGGTAAGCGCGTAGCCGCGATGCGTACCACCCTGGCACGGGCGGCGCGTCGCAGTCGCTACCGACTTCGAAAGCAAACCGTCGAGCCGGTCTTTGGGCAAATCAAGCAGGCGCGTGGATTTAGGCAATTCCTGATGCGCGGAGTTCAGAAGGTTCAAGGCGAATGGAGTTTGATCTGCACGGTTCATAACCTGCTGAAGCTGGCAAAAGCGCAGCGCCTGACCTGAAGGGGCGCGCCTCGATCCCGGCGTCGAACTCTCACCGCTGGCCGCAGAGTTCTCTCATGCAAAATCGCAATATTTCATCCGAATTGTTACCCACACGCCCCGTTACCGGGACAGGCTCCTAGTGCGGCGGGTCGAGGCTGCCACTAGCCTGCACTATGCATGAAGGAATGGATTGTAATGATCATGCGTACAAGTTTGGCGATGTCGGGGCGTGATGTCGATGCGCGGCAGGATTTTGCAGGCGTTGTGTGCGTTGGCGATGGATTGTCGAGCGCGGTATAGGCTCGGCGGGGGATTGCGGCCACGGGCATTCGGCCTGAGTTACTCAGACGGCATTGGGCATTCGGCCTGAGTTACTCAGACGGCATTCGATCGATCGAGCGCGGCTCGAACCCGACGGCGCTACGCGGGAGCAGCGCCGAGGTTTCGAGCGATGATCTGCCAGTCGTGGCGGTGCAGACAGGTGGTGGGCAGGTGCAGCACGATGCGTCGCACGGAAGACTCTACCCAGGCGCCGAGTTTCATGAGGTGTTCGCGCAAGGTGTTGACTTGAGCGGATCGGCAGGCGGTGCGGGCGGCCCGC
>JBEPVT010000167.1:0-6988 GCA_041690895.1 Gammaproteobacteria bacterium | reverse complement strand
CTGTTATACCTGCTCCTCGTGATCGGCGGCCCGCTGCGCCTGATGTACATTCCCGAGAAGTTGTTCGTGCACGGGGACGCGGCCGCGACGGCCAGCAACATCCTCGCGCACGAGACGCTGTTTCGTCTCGGCATGCTCAGCGAAGTGTTTTGTGCGGTCGTGCTGATTTTCCTCACGCTCGCGTTTTTCCGCCTGTTCAAGGAAGTGAACAAGTACCTCGCCACCCTGGTCGTCATCCTCGGCGGCGTGATGCCGGCGACCATCAATTTCTTCAACACAGTGAACGACGGCGCTGCCTTGCTGCTCATACGCGGCGCGGATTTTCTCTTGGCCTTCGACAAGCCGCAGCGCGATGCACTGGCGGTGTTTTTCCTGCGCCTGCACTATCAGGAAATTATTGCGGCCGAGACGCTGTGGGGTCTGTGGCTGTTTCCACTTGGGATACTTGTATACAAATCACGGATGCTGCCGCGCTTCATCGGCGTATGGCTGCTCCTCAACGGCTGCGCTTATGTCGCCCTCAGTTTGATCGGCTTGATGCTGCCGCAATTCGAGGATGCGGTCTCGAACGCCCTCTTCCCTGTCCTGTTCGGAGAAGTGGCACTGGTGCTGTGGCTGCTGATCATGGGCACGAAAGAGCGCGCCGTTGCGGTGCCGGCTTCCTGAAATAAATGGCAAAAAATGGGGTCAGGCCCCGATGGTCGGGACCTGACCCCTGATTGAATCCTTACCTATCGATCAGGCAGCTGCGTCTTTCAACTTCTTCAGCGGACGCACCTTGACGCGGACCGTGGCAGGCTTGGCGGCGAACCACTGTTCCATCTTGGTGAACGGGTTGATGCCCTTGCGCTTCGGCTTGGCCGGAATGCTGGCAACGGTGATCTTCAGCAGACCCGGCAGTACGAACATGCGGGCGCCGTTCTTGTTGACCGAACCGGTGACCGCACTCTCGAGCGCGGCGAGTACGGCACGGACGTCCTTTGCCATCACGTCGGAGGCGCTCGTGATGTACTCGACGAGGCCTGACTTGCCAAGGGGTTCCTTGATCGGCTTCGCAGCTTTCGGCGCGGCTTTCTTTGCGGTTTTCTTCATGGCCATGAACTTCTTCCTCTTCTCGTATTCGGTGGATGGCGGTTACAGCATGCCGAATGTACGATAGACCGCGGCCAAGACCAAGCGGAATATCACGCGCGGACCCGCTGGACAAAGCGTGAAATTCCTGTTTCGGATGCCCGGTCGCCTGGTGAGTGGCCGCCTCGGCCACGCATAAAAGCATCTCATCCGCCCGAGACGAGGATCCCCCGATGACGCGCAAGACCGCCAAGGACTTTCATCCGCAGGCCATGAAACTGTTCGACCAGTACGTTCACGGGCAACTTTCGCGGCGCGGTTTTCTGCAGCGCGCGGCGCAATTCGCCGCGGCCGGCGTCACCGCCGAAGGCTTGCTGCTGGCGTTGAGTCCGCGTTTTGCCGAGGCCGAGCAGGTCCCGGCTCACGACCCGCGCATCAAGGCCAGCTCCGTGGAATATCCATCGCCAAAGGGCTACGGGAAGGCCCGCGGCTACCTGGCGACGCCTGCCAAGGTCAAGGGCAAGCTGCCGACCGTGCTCGTGGCGCACGAGAATCGAGGCCTCAATCCGCATATCCAAGACATCGCCCGGCGCCTGGCGCTGGACAACTTCATCGCGTTCGCACCGGATGCACTGTTTCCCCTCGGCGGGTATCCGGGCGACGAGGACAAGGCGCGTGCGCTGTTCGGAAATCTCGATCAGGCCAAGACCCACGAGGATTTTCTCGCCGCAGCCGACAAGCTGAAACACCTGCCCGATGGCAATGGCAAGGTCGGTGTGGTCGGCTTCTGCTACGGCGGCGGCATCGCCAATTTCCTGGCGACCCGCGTGTCGGATCTGGCCGCTGTCGTTCCGTTCTACGGCGCGCAGCCCACTGCGGAAGACGCTGCAAAGATCAAGGCACCGCTCATGCTGCACTACGCGGAGAAGGATGAGCGCATCACCTCGGGCTGGCCGGCCTATGAGACGGCATTGAAAGCCGCTGGCGCGCACTACGAGGCCTATGTCTACCCGGGCGTGGAGCACGGATTCAACAACGACACCACGCCGCGCTACGACGAAGCGGCGGCCAAGCTGGCCTGGAAACGCACGATCGGGTTCTTCAACAAGCATCTGCGAAGTTAGATGGAATCAGAGCACTCGCCCTGATGAACCTGATTTAGCTGTATCTTCTTGGAGTTGCGATAATGATTACAGGTAATTTCTCAAACGCTGAATTCGCTTTCTCGAAGCGATCCGCAGGCGACACCGCGCAAACAACGAGGTGTTGGCAAAGGACGCCGAGGAGCGCACGATAAGTTATCAGCAAGCGTCTGCAACACTAGTCCCAAACCCATAGCAGGAGCGCCGCAATGTTGCAGAAAGTCGCATTCACGATGTATCCGGTGGTGGACAGTGAGCGCGCGCGCAATTTCTACGAAGGCACGCTGGGCCTGACCCGCGGTAAATATTCGCCGAACGGCGCATGGACCGAATATGACCTGCCCGGCGGCGGCTGCCTGGCCCTGTTCGCGACCGAAGAGGTGAAACCGAGCTCCGATTCGGGCGGCAGCATCGCCTTCGAAGTCGAAGACCTCGACGCACTGACCACCCGACTCAAGGACGAAGGCGTGCGCTTCAAAGCCTACATGATCCATTCGCCCGTCTGCCGGATGGCCATCATCCTCGACACCGAAGGCAATGCGATTATTTTGCATGAGCTGAAGAAAGACTGAGGGACGAAAGCGCTAGACTCCGCTGCTCAGGGGTGGGACTGGTTTTCAACTGGGAGGGGACATGAACGCAAGAGCGATTTTACTCACCTTGGTACTGAGCCTTTTTAGTGTATCGCTGTGCTACGCCGCCGACGTCAACATGGGCACGTGGAAACTGAATGAAGCAAAGTCGAAGTTGGTCGCCGGGACGGCGAAGAACAACACGGTCGTGTACTCGGCTGCAGGCGACAGCATAAAAGTGACGATAGACGGCGTGGACGGTGCAGGCAAACCGACACATAACGTTTGGACGGGCAAGTTCGACGGAAAAGATCACGCAGTGACTGGCGATCCGACTGCCGATACGCGCACGTACAAGATGGTTGATGACCACACATTGGAGTTGACGGTGAAGAAAGGTGGAAAAATCATTTCTACCGGTCGCATCGTCGTCGCTGCCGATGGCAAGAGCCGCACAGTCACGAGCAATGGAACCGATTCCAAAGGCAAGGACTGGAGCAGCGAAGCGGCATACGACAAACAATAAGAAGATTCTGCCGGCCCGACCGGCTTCAGCAATGCCTTCGCGACGCGAGGGCATTGCTGCAACTTTCCATTCGCAGATTCGGCCCACAGGCATCGCCAGCACGGCCAGTTACTTTTTTCACATGTAAAACCCTTCGTGAAAAAGCAAGATAGCCTCGGCTGGCAAAAATGCGCGCGCGAGCCAAGTAACGATTCGATATTGGTACCGATCCCGATGCGCACCGACGCCAGTGAGTCAGGGACATCCTTGGGCTCAACCCGTGCTATGACATCGGTGACGTGACCATGCAGCGATTGTCTCGGGGAAAGTCTCTGGCGATGGCGGCATCGATCGACGCTGTCGCAACGTTTGCGCGCGTCGATGTCGGATCGGCCGCGCCATCGATACACGTTGTGAAATCGAATCGCCCCTGGGTCGAGCGCCGCGACCTATATCCGGAGGCTGTCGCATCGGGCGATCCGGATGCCGATAGCGTGGCGCTACCGCCTCGTGCATCGCGTCGCCCATGGCAGGCGAGACTTCGAAGCTCGAGCGTTACGTCATCGAAAGCGATGTGGAGCTGATGACCTAGCTTGCTCACGGCGGACCGATGCTCGAGCCGGCGTGTTCATCGGGTTGTAGCGCACGACTGAGGCGACGACCGAACAACGCGACGATAACCCCCCCGCCTGTGGCGATTGCCGCATGCATCGCCCAAAACTCGACAGGAGTCATCTTCCCGTAGAAGCCGCCGATCCAGCCGATGAGAGTGTTCGAAACGAACAGGCTCATGAAGGCGAATCCCATCAGTGTCGCGTTCACCTTTGCCGGTGCCGTACGCGAGACCAGCGCGAGCAGCGTTGGCCAGTAGTACAGAAACGAGATCCCCAGTCCGGCGCTGTAAAGAAACGGCCAGATCGGGTGAATCGGCGCGCCGTCATACGCAAGAATTGCGGCCACCAGGATCAGATTGCTGGCAGCGGCGATCCACGCACCGATACCGATCTTGGCGAGTTCGCCGGGTTCGCGACGACGCGTGGCCTGGCGGCGCCAAAGCCAGAACAGCGCCGGCACGCCCACGATGCTGAAAACCGAGTTGATCGACAGGTACCACGGAATCGGGATTCTGAATCCGCCAATTTCAGGCGCCACATGCTGTTGAATCCAGATCGGCAACACGTTGTAGAGTTGATAGAACGCCGTTGACTGAAAGACCGTGATGACCATCACGATGACAAGCCCGTACACGATGCGCCGATCCGTCGCAGTGAGGCGAACGCCTTCGTACCTTTGCCGCTCAACCCGCGCAGGCAGGTGGCGGTATCCCGATAGATAAGTGGCAAGACCGAGGAGCATGAAGATCGCGGCAATGCCGAAGCCGTAGTGCCAGCCATAGACCTGCGCGAGCACACCGCAGAGCAACGGCCCAACAACTGCGCCGACATTGATTGCCGTACTGAAGATGATGAATCCGCGCGTGCGACGCGCTTCGTCCTCGCGCGGATACAGCGCGCCTACCTGCGCCGAGATATTGCCCTTGAGGAAGCCCGAGCCGACGACGAGCAGCAGCAAAGCCAGCAGAAACGACTCATCCAATGCCATGGCGACGTGACCGGCGCTCATCGATAGCGCGCCGATCACGACAGCAGTGCGCTGTCCTATCCAGCGGTCGGCGACGATGCCGCCGAGCAGCGGCGTGAAGTAGACGAACCCGGAGTACAGACCGAAAATTTGCGAAGCGAGCGCCTGCGTTGACAGTGGGCCGACAAGGGATTCGATCGCCGCGCGGAATTGCGAAAATCCAGCAATGTGCTCGACATGCCCAGGCAGCAGCAGCTGATTCACCATGAACAGGGCGAGCAGCGCCGTCATCCCGTAATAGGAGAATCGCTCCCACGCTTCGGTAAACGCGAGGTAGAAAAGACCCCGGGGGTGACCCGTGACGTTCTTGTCGCCATCGCGCTCCCCGCTAGCTTCGATTGTGTTCAAGCGGCCCCCATTTGTGCGGCACAAAGTGCTCGACGGTTGACTCAGGCAGAGCCGCTATCGACGCCCAGCTCGCGCAGAATCGCAGAGCGCAATTCCTGCACCGGCGCGCTGGAAAGTTTGCGTGGGTGCGCAAACGGAACGTCGAACGTCGCCTGGATCGTTGTCGGGCGGATTGAAAGCACGATGATGCGATTGGCGACGTGAATCGCTTCTTCGACGTCGTGCGTGATCAGCAGTACAGTGTGGCGTTCCTGTTCGAGGATTCTCAACAGCTCGTTGCGCATGCGCAGATGCAGGAGTGCGTCGAGCGCAGAAAATGGTTCATCCATGTAGAGAATCTCGGGCTTCACCACGAGGGCGCGGGCGAGTTCCGCGCGCTTGAGCATGCCGCCGGACAATTCGTGCGGATAACGCGCCTCGAAACCCTTCAATCCGACCATCTCGGCATAATGATCTGCTAGCTGCTTCTTTTCAGCGTACTCGCGACCGTTCAATCCGAACATCAGGTTCTGCTGCACGGTGAGCCAGGGAAATACCGAACCGGCTTGGGATATCAGGATGCCGCGCGAGCTCGGCTTGTTCTGCACCACGCCATCGACGCTGACTGAGCCGCGATCGGCGCGATCAAACCCGGCGATGATATTCATCAGCGTGGATTTGCCGCAGCCGGAAGGACCGACGATCGCGACGATCTCGCCGTCACCCACTTCCAGGCTGATCCTGTCGAGCACGTGCAGAGTGCCTTGCTCCGTTGTGAAGCTCTTGCCGACGCCGTCGACGCTGATTTTCGCGGACATGTCCTTAGTGGACATAACGCCACCTGACGACTTTCAAGCCTTCCAGCAGGCGCATCAATCCGTCCAGCAGCAAACCGATGAGTCCAATGATGATCATGCCGGCGATCACCAGGTCGTAACGATTGCCGGCGTTGCGCGAATCCATGATGAGGTAACCCAGCCCGGAGCGCAGCGCGATCATCTCCGCAGCGACCACGACCAGCCACGCCACACCCAGGCCGATGCGCATGCCCACGATGATTTGCGGCAGCACCGCTGGAATGACAACCTGACGGAACAGCGTGGCGCGCGAAACGCCGAAGTTCGCGGCCGCGCGCAGGTAGCGTTTCTCGATGGTGTGAACGCCCGTGGTGGTCTGCACCACCATCGGAAACACCGACGAGATGAAGATCAGGAAAATCGGCGACACGTTGCCGACCCCGAACCAGAGAATTGCAATGGGGATCCAGGCAATTGGCGAGATCGGCCGCAGCATCTGGAACAACGGATTGAGCGTGACATAGGCGCCCTTCACCCAGCCCATCCACAAGCCGAGCGGCACGCCGACGATCACGGCTAGTCCGAATCCGACGCTGACGCGGAATAGTGAAGCGCCGATATGCTCGAACAAGGTTCCATCACGAACCAGCTCCCCGGTGCCGGTCACCACCTGCCACGGCGTCGGGAACACGACACTGGCCGTCGCGACGACGACGGCCCACCACACGCCGATGATCAGCGCGATGACGGCAAGCGACGGCAGCACGCGCTTGGCCGCGATCATGTGATCGAGTTCCACAAAGTCACCGCGTGCCAGCTCAGCCGCGCCCACAGCGAGCTTGGCTGCGGCTCAACGACGATGGTCATCTGGCCACTCAGGTGCGCCGTGCACGCAAACGAATAGCTCGAAGCGACTTCGAACGGCAGGCGGAA
>JBEPVT010000166.1:0-7129 GCA_041690895.1 Gammaproteobacteria bacterium | reverse complement strand
GCCTCCTGTTGGCACGAGCCGAACGTCTCCTTTTCAGAAGGCGGTTAGCCAGATCGAGCGTCCGCTTCTGGCCGGTTGCGACAGTCCCATTCCGGCCAGGAGCGTCGCTTGCGTTTCCCTGATGCGGACTCTCAAGACACCTAAAACATTCAGCCTGCCCCTGCGACCGATGGATGCCGCAGACCCTGCGATGGCTCATGGCGCAATCGATGCTATGTCCATGTCGGTATTTCTTGCCGCTTTACGTATGGACGAATAGAACCCGGGGGAGATCATGTGAAAAAAGCTGCTCGCACCGCTCTTTTGATAGCTTGGATGCTAGTTCTGCCGTGAAGCACTAGGTCGCATCACCTACCCAGAGACTCGCCCGGCCATGCGGGCGCGTGCGCAGGAAGATGTTACAGTCGGGTAGCGTCAACCCGCTCACTGGCCCGGCGTAAAGATTGTTCTGCGCTGCTCCGTTTCGCGCGGCGTGGGGTACGGGACAAATCAGAAATGTCACTCAGAATTCGGATTCTTACGATAGAGCGCCCGATGCGGCCCATGAATTGATCCTAGGAGACACAAGAATGGTCACTTTCAATTCACGCAAGATGGGACGCGCGCGGCCGTTTGCGATCGCGTGCATTCAGACTATCGTGGTCTTGTTCATTGCCCTTGCCGATCCGTGCCAGGCTGCGACGATTACCGTGACGGGGACGGGTGACGCGACCGCAGTCGATGGCGTGGTCACGTTGCGAGAGGCTATCGCTTCGATCAACTTGGGATCCAACGTCAATGCGGACGTCATCGCAGTCGGGACCTACGGGACCGCCGACACGATCGACTTCAACATCGCCGGCGGGGGAGTCAAGACCATCACGCCGGCCTCGGCGCTTCCGTCTATTTCAAAGGCGGTCACGATTGACGGGTACTCCCAAGGAGTCGCGAGCGCCAATACGAACAGCACCGCCCTGGGTAGTAACGCGGTGCTGCTGATCAATCTAGATTTGTCAGCTCAATTTGGTTCTGGGTTGAATGTCACTGCCGGCCCGACCACGATCCGTGGACTCGCACTCATTCCTGACGGGGGTGTCGGCATCTTTTTGAATGTGGGGTCGGACGGTTCGAAGATCGAGGGCAATTTCATCGGGACGAATCCCGCTGGAACTGCGGCCGCAATAGCAAACAACCTGGCGGATGCGATCCTCGTTTTTTCGAGCAACAACGTCATTGGCGGCACGAGCCCGGCAGCACGCAACTTGATCTCCGGCAATCTGGTCGGGATCAATCTTAATAGCGGCGCTTCCAATAACATGGTCGAAGGAAACCTTATCGGCACTAACGCGGCCGGTACAGCCGCCATCCCCAACATTGACTATGGTCTCGACGTTGTTACTCCTGGCGTTGGCAACACCATCGGAGGAACAACCGCTGCTGCGAAAAATGTGATCTCCGGCAACGGCATTTTCGGCATCGTTTTGGAAGGCGGCCCTCCCGTCGCAGCCGCCAACATTGTGCAAGGCAACTATATTGGCGTCGATGTCACGGGATTGGCTGCTCTCGGCAACGGGAAGGCCGGTGTGCAGGTCGGTTTTTCCAGTATGAATAATGTGATCGGGGGCGCCGCTGCTGGCGCAGGCAACGTGATCTCCGGCAATGGCTCAACTGGTAGCACAGGATTCCCCAACGCCAACGTCGACGCGGACGGAAGCGGAAGTGCGGGTACGTTGATACAGGGAAATCTGATCGGCCCGAGCGCGACGGGGACGAGTTCGCCCACAGGGCTGCCCCCCGTGGTGACCGTCGGCATCATCCTGGGTAACGGCGCGACCGCCGGGGGAACAGGGGCGGGTGCGGGAAATGTAGTTGCGTTCAATCCGGGCGTCGGAATTCTCGTTCCGAATAGCGGTGCCGGGGGAGGCCCGCCGGTACAGAACGCGACGATTTCGTCGAACTCGATCTATTCCAATGGCCAGCTCGGGATCGATCTGGGCGGCTCATATTTTCCCGCTGTTGGCGACGGGGTGACGCCCAACGACTTGGGCGACGCCGATACCGGCGCGAACGGCCTGCAGAATTTCCCTACTATCGCCTCGGCGACTACCGCGGGCAATGTGCAGGGCAGCTTGAATAGCAACGCCAACATGACTTACCGGATCGAGTTCTTCGCCAGCGCGGTCTGCGATCCCACCGGGTTCGGCGAAGGACAAACCTTCATCGGCTTCCAGGCCGTGACCACCGACGGCAGCGGCAACGCGACGTTCAATGTTTCGCTTCCAGCATTACCCGCCGGCCAGCCGATCGTCACTGCAACCGCGACCGACCCGGCCGGCAACACTTCCGAGTTTTCGCAGTGCCTGGCTTCCGTCGGGGTCGCACTTCCTGCATTGACCATCAACAACGTTAGCGCCAACGAAGGCAATAGTGGAGTGACGCCTTTCGTTTTCAGCGTGGCGCTCTCAGCGGCTAGTGCATCGACGGTGACGGTCAATTTTGCGACGGCTGACGGCACCGCAACGGCAGGCAGTGACTACGTCGCGACCAGTGGCACGCTGACTTTCAACCCTGGGGTGCTGATCCAGACCCTTACGGTCAACGTCAACGGGGACACTACCGTCGAGCCGAACGAGACATTCTTCGTGAACCTCAGCGCGCCCACCAACGCAACGATCGCGTCCAGCCAGGGCACAGGAACGATAGTCAATGACGACGCCGTGCCGCCTGCGGTCGTCAAATTCTTCGGCGCGGCGACCATACCGCTAAACGGGTCGACCTCGCTCACCTTCACGATCACCAACCCCAACGCGTCCGCGCAAGTGAGCGGTGTATTCCTCAACGACTCGCTGCCCGTGGGCCTCGTGGTTTCGACCCCAAACGGACTCACCGACGGTTGCAACGGCGCCAGTGCGGTCGCCGGCTCGGGCATCATCTTCTTGAATGACATTAGTCTGCCGGCAAACACCTCGTGCACTTACAGTGTCAACGTTACTGGCACGACGCTCGGAACGAAGAACAATACAACGGATGCGATAACTTCGGATCAAGGTACGGGCGGCACGGCCTCCGCGAGCCTCACCGTTGTTGCGGTCGGGCCACCTCCACCGGCGCCGAGCGTCCCCGCTCCCAGCCTTCAGCAATGGGCGCTGTGCCTATTAGGCCTGCTGATACTGTGCGTGACTGCCGGAGTCATATCGCGTCAGAGCCGGAGGCAATAGGCAGGGCAGGAGCCCGTAGAAGACAATGACTGCCGATTTGAGTCCGTACGCTTGAGGCGGTGACGTTAACTCGCATCCTCAGGCGTCGTATCTGGAGAAAGTTGCGGGCCACCGCGCCCGTTGCGCGCAATCACTAGCACGCTCGGAGGTGGATACTTCCTTTGGCTCGCCTCCTGGCAGCGGCCACTTACACAGACGTTAGGCACGCTAAGCAGATGGCTATTCACGCAGTCGCGGCGCAAGAAATCAAAATGAAAGGAACTACGCCTGCCGGCGTGTCAGACTTTGATCAAGTCTCGACTTGGAAATATCTAGGTTCGTTTTCGGCCCCGGAGAACGTGTGGCAAAAAGTGTGGTAAATGAGACCCATTGGATAGATTAAGAGATTAGTATCAAATAGATATTTATCAGGTTCGAATCCTAGTCTCAGCCAGCAAAACAGAAAGCCCACCCTCGCGGTGGGCTTTTTGTTTTGCTTTCCGAGACTTGATCGAACCCCTGGGGTCGACGCGTTCGGCAGGATAGCCGAACGCGAACAGCGGAGCGGCGCAGCGCACAGCTGGGCCCGAAGGGCCGAGCGCCATGGATGGCGCGAGTAATCCTAGTCTCCCAGCCAGAACGACTTCTTGGGGTATCCGAGAAAGTCTAAAGAAACGAAGAAACCCGCAGTAACAGCGGGTTTTTTGTGCCTGAAGGGTTCATGGAGATCCAATAGCATCCAAGGCTTTTGTGTAGTAAACGTGTGTCGTATTGTTTGGCGGAAGTAGCATTGCTACACATTGCCGGCAACCAGAGCCGCATCGCGCCGCCGACCGGGCCGTTCGCAAAGTGTGTCCCAGCGTCGACAGCGCGGCTGCCTTATGGCTCAAGCGGCACTAGCCAATAGGCCATTTCCAAGCCCCAATTTGGATCCCGCGGCGGGTTTGTTTTCATGAGCCGCAATGCGTTCGCGCGCCGCGCCGGATGCACCTGCACTAGCGTCACATAGAGTTCGGGATCTTTGTCGGCCAAGACGCGAATTGACGTGCGAGCGCCTCGGCTTCGGTGTAACGCTTGCAGTAGGAAATTCGTCCACGTGCCGCCGGCAAGACCCGTTGGAAGTCTAGCTCACCCTGACGGCCAGACTTCCTCGAAGCCGACTTTCTCGAAAGTCCGGTGGAGTTGGACTGCGACAGCCTTGGACGCTCGTTCCTGGCAGGAGAGTCGGACTCTAGCGACTTCGCTAAGCGACTGCCCCGAACAGCGTGCCGATTGCGAATGTTGTACCCATGGCCAACGCGCCCCATACCAGCACGCGTATCGAACCTCGGAGGACTGGCGCGCCACCGATGCGGGCAGCGACAGCGCCAAGAACCGCGAGCAGAACGAGAGAGGCGGATGCGATGAAAACAACTGCTCGCGTACCCGGAACCAGCACTCCTAGCAGCAATGGGACGGCTCCGCCCAGCGCGAAGCTGATCATCGATGTTATGGCCGCCTGCAACGGCCGCGCGGTCAGCGCGTCTGTAATGCCGATGTCGTCGCGCGCATGAGCGCCAAGCGCGTCATGTGCCATGAGCTGCCGAGCGACCTGCGTCGCGAGTTCCCTGTCGAGTCCGCGCCGCATGTAAATGTCGCGCAACTCTTCATGCTCGGCATCGTAGTCGTCACGCAGCGCGATGCGTTCGACTTCAATGTCGGCGCGTTCGATGTCAGCCTGCGAACTGACCGACACGTACTCGCCTACTCCCATCGACAGCGCTCCTGAGACGAGCCCCGCGATTCCAGCTACCAGGACCGCGGAGGGACTCGCATGCGCAGCGGCGACGCCAAGCATCAAGCCCGAGATCGACAGCACGCCATCGTTCGCTCCGAGAACACCTGCGCGCATCCATCCGGAGTAGTTCGTGTGATGTACGTGCGATGCCATGATCCCTCCGGTTCGTGGGCGAGGGCTCGTTACAAAGATCATTTCGCCTTATCAGCGAGAATACTCGAAAGCAGCCGTTCTCCACCGTCTCCTATGGGTCGAAGACCGCCCGTTCGGGTGCATCCTGTCAAGCTCCTTCCTAAGGCAGGGGCGCCTCATGAACATCGCATCTTGGCATCGAGGTCGACGATGCGCCGCAGATGGCGGAGCAAACCGAAGTGTAAGCGTGATTGATCCGAACAGCGGCCATTCGAAACGGTCGCTGTTCGGCCAGCGGCTCCCGAGGACGAATTTGGGTTACCCATAATCGACCAGACAAGTAACCAAGATGCCAAGACGTACAGCGTGAAATAGCTGCGCTTAGATCTATGACGCTATGTCCCTTAGTCGGGCAACATACGTCTTGTTGACGCCACGGGCAATGGCCCGTTTCAGCGTGTCGCAGACTATCCAGAGATGCCCATTACTTCGAATGGGCACCACTGGCGCTGTCGGCGAGTGAGTGTGTGCTATTGCTTGTCGTATACCGCGGTGCTGGTGACCTTGTTGCCTTTCGCATCGGTTCCTTTCACTTCCAGCGTGCGGCTCTTGCCGTCCACAGACAGGACGATGTGGCCGGTGGCCGTGACCTTACCGTCCTTTTTGACAATCAACTTCACCTTGCGGTCGTCCACTCGTGTGTACGCACGGCTGTCGGAAACCGGATCGCCAGTGACGGGATAATCTTTTCCGTCGAACTTGCCTTTCCATTCATTGTGCAAGGGCTTGCCCTCTCCGCTCGCGCCGTCCACAACGACTTTTATCATGTCGCTCTCAGCGGAGTAGACGACGGTTGTGTTCTTCGTCGCCCCTGCGGGAAACGTCGACTTCGCCTCATTCAACTTCCAGGTGCCCATATTGCCATCAGCAGCGAACGCCGACACGCCGAATAAACCCAGTAGCAAAGTTAGAATGATCGATCTTTTGTTCATATCCCCTCCTAGTAAAAAGCGATGGTTCGCCGCGAATCGGCGAATTCTGGTGTCGACAGCCACAGCATTGTCCTCTCTCTTGGTCCGGGTGTCTCAATCGGTGCATGGTCGCGTTAGTCGCCAAACGGCCAAGAGCGGAACTAACAGCACCGCAATTCGACCCAACAAAGCCGCCTTTCAAGACGACGAATAAGCCGGGTGGCGTCGATCGGTGAGCGCTTTTTGGCGATTGTGTACAAAATGCTTGACATGCAAGTCAAAACTTGCCTATCATTAAGGCAAGTAAATACTTGCGTATAATTTATGGCAAAGCGCCACGACACCGACGTGCTGTTCAAGGCCCTGGCCGATCCCAGCCGGCGCAAGCTGCTGGACTTGCTGCACGCGCACGACGGCCGCACTCTCAACGACCTGTGCGAGCACCTCGACATGTCACGCCAGGGGGTGACCCAGCACATTGATCTGCTCGAGGCCGCGAACCTCGTCGCCACGGTGCGCTCCGGCCGCGAAAAGCTGCATTTTCTCAACCCGGTTCCGCTGCAGGCGATCTATGAGCGCTGGATCGCCAAGTTCGAAAAGCCACGCCTGAAAGCTCTATCCGACCTAAAACGACGACTGGAGAAAGAACATGAGTAAATCCACCTTTTTTTACGTGACCTACATCCGCACTACGCAGGACAAGCTGTGGTCGGCGCTGACCGACGCTGAGTTCATGAAGCAGTACTGGTTTGGCATGCATGGCGAAAGCGGCTGGACGGCCGGATCGCCGTGGAAACTCGTGTCCAGCACTGGCGAGGTCTTCGACGCGGGCGAGATCGTCGAGGCTGATCCACCGAGGCGCATGGTGATCCGCTGGGTAAACCAGAAGCCCGAACTCAAGGCCGAAGGCGATTCCTTCTGCACGATGGAACTCGAACCCGAAGGCAGCGCCGTCAAGCTCACGGTCACCCACACCATCGATCGCGAACCTTCGAAACTCCTCGCCGCAGTGTCCGGTGGCTGGCCGAAGGTCCTCTCCAATCTCAAGTCCCTGCTGGAGACCGGCACCATCG
>JBEPVT010000165.1:0-7250 GCA_041690895.1 Gammaproteobacteria bacterium | reverse complement strand
CAGCATTTGCTCCAAGAATGCTTTCCTGTTCAGCAATAGAGAGCGCCGATGCCCACTGCCGCAATGTTTCCCACCATTGCGGATAGGTAGTCGCCACGATGCAGACAGGCCAGTCCGACCCGGCAAGCAGCCGTTGCGACCCAAAGCACTCCAGCGCCGTCGTCAGGTAAGGCTCTAAGTCGGCCATGGTCCATTGGCTCCAGTCCGCTTCGGTCGTCATCCCACTAACCTTGCACATCACGTTCGGCCGCCGGGCTAGTTCGCACAAATCTTTACGCCACGGAGACATCTCGTGCGCGGCAATCTTCGGCTTGGCCATATGGTCGAGAACAAAAATCTGATTCGGATTGTGATCGACCATCTGAACGGCAACGGGCAACTGGTGTGGGTGAATCAGAATGTCATACACCAGGCCGATTTCATCCAGCAGCTTCAAGCCGCGCTGGAAGTCTTCGCGCAGTGCGTAGGCATCGTCTGGCTCATCCTGTAGAACATGACGCAGACCCTTCAACTTTTTGTCTCCACGCAACTGCTCCAACACTTGCGGGAATTCCGCGCTGGCAATCGGTGCCCACCCTACAACTCCTGCGATAAAGAGATTTTGCGCAGCCAGGTCGAGTAGCCAGCGCGTTTCTTCAAGCGACTGGCGAGCCTGCACGGCCACGCTGGCGTCCACGCTCGCCGCAATGATTTGGGATTGGAAGTCCTGGGGCAGAAAGTCACGCCTCATTGCGCCCATGGGATCGTCGATCCACCCGAACTCCGCACTTGAATAGCGCCAGAGATGGTGGTGTGCATCGATGCAGCGCATACGGTGTCTCCTGCTAAGAACGTATCGCGACTTGCAGATTCGCACCAAAGCGGAGCGCATCTGGATACCGGTTTCGCATAGCGCGGGGTGTACCCAATTCGTTTCTGCAAACTATCTTATGCCGATTGCGATGGCTTCTTTCTGGAATACTGCGCTCGTAGTGTGTCGCAGGCAATGGCGGTTCGCGAAGCAGGCTCGCAGGGATCACGCGGCGTTCACTCCTGTGGTTGGGCGTCTATAGTATTTAGGTATTTCAACTTCGAGCTTTCCAGGCGACAAGGAATGTATCTAGGCATTGATTGCGGGACGCAAGGCACAAAAGCGTTGCTGCTGGATGAACACGGAATGACTTCAGGTCGCGGCTACGCTCGCCATGCGCTTGTGGAGCGGGCATCCGGTGCGCGTGAGCAGGATCCGGCGTGGTGGGTTGCGGCACTGCGCACCGCCGTGGAGCAGGCGCTTGAGGGCGCTTCCAAGTACAACACAGCCCTGCCCGTACTAGCACTGGGCGTCAGTGGTCAGCAGCACGGGCTGGTGGTGCTTGACGAACAAAAGAGTGTAATTCGTCCGGCCAAGTTGTGGAACGATACCGAGACCGCGCCGCAAAACGCCGAACTGATCGAGCGGTTCGGCGGCCGCGAGGAGTTCTACCGCCGCTTCGGCATTCTGCCGTTAGCGGGCTACACCGTTTCAAAGCTGCTTTGGCTGGCGCAGCAGGAGCCCGCAAACTTCGCGCGCATTCGCCACATCCTGCTTCCGCACGAGTATCTAAATTTCTGGCTCACCGGCAAGCTGTGCGCAGAGTTCGGAGATGCCTCCGGCACGGCATTCTTCGATGTGCGGACGCGCGAATGGGTCCGTGAAATTCTGGACGCGATCGACGGCGGCACGGGCCAACTCTTTGCCGCGTTGCCGCCGCTGCTTGGTCCGGAAGACATTGTAGGAACGGTGCGCCCGCAAGTTGCAACAGAACTCGGACTCGCCCCCGGCTGTCTCGTTTCGTCCGGTGGCGGCGACAACATGATGGGTGCGATCGGTACGGGCAATGTTCGCGAAGGCGTGGTGACACTGAGCCTTGGCACCTCATCCACGGTCTATTCCTATAGTGCAAGTCCGGCCCATGACCCAAGTGGCAGCGTTGCTCCTTTCTGCTCCTCCACGGGTGGCTGGCTGCCGCTGGTCTGCACGATGAATGCAACCAGCGTCGTTACCGGAACGGTCGAGCTTCTCGGCAAAACCGTCGGCGATCTTGAGGCCGCTATCGAGACCACGCCGCCGGGTGCCGACGGTCTGGTCTGCCTTCCGTTCCTCAATGGGGAGCGCACGCCCGACCTGCCTGCCGCACGCGGCTCGCTACACGGCATTTCTGCGACAAACTTCACGTCGCACCACCTGATTCGCGCGGCCGTGGAGGGGGTCAGCTTCGGCATTCTCGACGGCCTTGATCTGGTGCTTGCGGGCAGAACGGCCGAGGTCATTTGCGTCATTGGCGGCGGCGCGCGCTCGCGGCAATGGAGGCAGCTGCTGGCCGATGCGTCCGGCGCTACCATCCATGTGCCGCGCGAAGAAGAGCCGGGCTGTCTGGGAGCTGCCATTCAGGCCATGGTCGCCTACTCTGCGAGGCAGGGACAGCAGCTAACGTTTCTCGAAGCGACCGAAGCCATTGTCCAGATGGACCCGGACGCCACCTGTACGCCGCGACCGGACGCTCACAAAGCCTATACAAAAGCTCGAGCCCTGTATCGCGCGGAGCTTGCGAGGCAGTATCCTTTTCTCGCACCCCGCTCCGCAGACGACCCCAAGGTTGTGACTTCGTAACTCTCAGGGACCTCATCCATGCAAGCACTCGCTATCGTGTTTCTGCCGAAACAACTGACGCACCTGTCCCCCGTTGACGTCGTGATTCTCGCGCTCTATTTCGCAGTCGTCATCTTCATCGGTTTCTACGTCAAGGGGTCGACGAATACCAGCGAAGAGTTCTTCCTTGCGGGCCGCGAGATGTCTGCATGGGTTGCGGGTCTGAGCTTTGTGTCCGCCAATCTCGGCTCGCTGGAACTGATGGGGTGGGCCGGAGCGGCGTATCAGTATGGCATCCTGGCGACACACTGGTACTGGATCGGCGCGATTCCGGCGATGCTGTTCCTCGGCATCGTGATGATGCCGTTCTATTACATCTCCAAGACGCACTCGGTGCCTGGCTACCTGCAACTGCGCTATGGCGAGGGGGCGCGGGGGCTGGCCGCCGTTAGCTTCGCTCTCATGACGATTCTGATGTCCGGCGTCAATATTTATGCGATGGCCGTCGTGATGCAGACGATTCTTGGATGGAACATGACGCTGAGCATGATCGTGGGCGCGGTCACAGTGGCCGTCTATGTGATGCTGGGCGGCCTGCGTTCGGCGATCATCAACGAGGTGCTGCAGTTCGTGTTGATCTGGGCGGGCGCGGCGCTGATTCCGATTCTCGGTCTGCGCGAAGCAGGCGGTTGGACACAACTGAAAGCCAACATTGCTCACAACATGGGCACCAACGATTACACGCACCTTTGGAGCACGCTGGGCACGTTCAAAGACAACCCCATGGGCGTCCATTGGACAGGCATCGTCTTCGGACTCGGCGTGATCATCAGCTTTGGTTATTGGACAACCGATTTCCTGGTCGTGCAGCGCGTGCTGAGTGCGAACAATTTACGCGCAGCCAAGATGGCCCCGGTCATTGGCGCTGCCTTCAAGATGGCCGTCCCGCTGATCGTCATTCTTCCCGGCCTGATCGCGCTGGGATTGATGAAGAACGGGCAACCGTTATTCCACCTGGTGCCGGGTGACATTGCCCGCGCCACCGGCCAGCATGCGTACGACGAAGTGCTTCCGCTGATGCTGATCCGCTACTGCGGTCCGGGGCTGCTTGGTCTCGGCATCACGGCGCTGATCGCTGGCTTCATGAGCGGCATGGCTGGTAACGTCTCGGCGTTCTCGACGGTCTGGACCTACGACATCTACGGTGCGTACATCAAGAAGGACGCCAGCGACCGCCACTACGTCTCCATGGGTCGCTGGTCGACCGTGGTGGGTATGGCGATCTCGATCGCCTCGGCCTACCTGCTGCAACATGCGACCTCCATCATGGACTACGTGCAGGCACTGTTCAGCTTCTTTATCGCGCCGCTTTTCGGCACAGTGATCCTGGGGATGCTGTGGAAGCGCGCCACCAAGGAGGGCGGCTTCTGGGGTCTCCTGGCGGGTACGGTTAGCTCGATAGGGATGTTCATCTTCGTGCAGACCGGCGGCAAGGCTGCGCTCGCGCGCATCGCTCTCTCGGGCGATGCGCAACCGATGGCGGAGAATATGTACCGCGCGCTGTGGAGCTGGATTATCTGCGTGCTGGTAACGGTGATCGTGAGCTACATGACGGCACCGAAGACCGACGCCGAACTGAATGGCCTGGTCTATGGTGCGACGGTGATCCCCCACGATGGAGCCACGACGGTATGGCAGAAGCCAGCGTTCTGGGCGGTGATTGTTGCGGTTGTATTTCTTGCGCTGAACATCATTTTCTTCTAACCCCGCGCGGTGCGCACGAGGAGGTGCAACATGGCAGAAGGAACGGGCAAAGGCGAGTCGCTCAGCATTTGGTTTTTTGTGGGCATGATGACGCTCGCGTACGGCGTGGTGCTGCTGCCATACGGTGCGTGGGAGTGGTTTGGCGGACACGAGGCACCCACCGTGCTGAACAACCTGCATCCGACGTTCTGGTGGGGGATGCTGCTGGTATTGTTTGGTGGCTTCTATACGCTGCGGTTCTGGCCGCACAAAGGGGATAGAAACCGCGTTTAGAGCATTTTCCATTAAGATGTAGTGCGGCCTCGAATATAAATACAGAGATTCCGGACTGCAAAAGCGCAGTCCGGAATGACGGGCGCGAGAGGGGTGGTTCTATAGCAATGGCGAATTTGCTCTAGCGATCTTCTACGCTCATGTCGGGCTACGTGTCAGCTTGAGTCGCAACTCCACTCTCGATATCGTCAATCAACGCGCCATCTAAGCAACTGCACCGAAGGAGCCTGGAATGTCTGACTCAGTTTTCAGCAAATTTGCAACGGTGACCTATGAAGGGCCAGATACCTCTGATCCGCTGGCCTATCAGTTCTACGACGCAGAGAAGATCGTACTGGGAAAACCGCTCAAGGAGCACCTGCGTTTTGCCGTCGCGTATTGGCACTCGCTCGCGATGACAGGCAGCGACCCCTTTGGCGCGCCAACCATGGATCGTCCATGGATGTCTGCCGGTGACCCGATCCGCCAGGCGAAACTCAAGGCCGACGCCGCTTTCGACCTGTTTCGCGTTCTCGATCTCCCATTCTTCTGCTTTCACGATGCGGACATAGCACCTGCGGGCGGCTCGCTCGCGGAGACGCTGAAGAACACACACATCATGGGCGACTACCTCGCCAAGAAGATGGAGTCGAGCAAGGCGAAGCTGCTTTGGGGTACGGCCAACCTCTTTTCCGCGCCGAGATTCATGGCGGGCGCATCGACCAATCCAGACCCCGAAGTGTTCGCGTGGTGCGCCGCGACCGTGAAGAACTGCATGGATGTGACGCAACAGCTCGGCGGATCCAACTACGTTCTGTGGGGCGGACGCGAAGGTTACGAGACGCTTCTCAATACGGACATGAAGCAGGAACTCGACCAGATGGGCCGCTTTCTTTCGCTGGTCGTCGACTACAAGCACACGATCGGCTTCGATGGGCAGATCCTGATTGAGCCGAAGCCCAAGGAGCCGACCGCACACCAGTACGATTTTGATGTTGCGACGGTCTACGGCTTTCTGAAAACGTACGGGCTGGAGAACGAAGTGCGCGTCAACATCGAAGCGAACCACGCGACGCTTGCGGGCCATAGCTTCGAGCACGAGATTGCAACGGCCGGCGCGTTTGGCATTCTGGGCTCGCTCGATATCAATCGGGGAGATGCCCTGCTTGGGTGGGACACCGACCAGTTTCCGAATGATCTGTGGACCATGACGATGAGCATGTATCACGTCATCAAGGCTGGCGGCCTGGGCAAGGGCGGCTGCAACTTCGACGCGAAGGTGCGGCGCCAAAGCTTTACACCGGAAGATATGATCCACGCGCACGTGGGTGGAGTCGACCTGTGCGCACGCGCGTTCTTGACAGCTGCGAAACTGATCGAAGACGGCAAGTACGACGCCATACTGCAAGAGCGGTATGCGGGTTGGAGTACACCCGAGGGGCAGGCAATGCTCAACGGCAGCATGACGCTCGAAGACGTAGCGCATAAGGCGGTGAGCGATGCCATTGACCCACAGGCACGATCCGGCAAGCAGGAGCAAATCGAAAATCTGTTAGCCAGAAGCATTTACTCAGCAAAGCTGTAGCGCTGATTATTCCGGAGGCCTGTTTTACGTCAGGCTCTGACTTGAACCAGAATCTTCGTGATCGAAGCGGGATCTGCTGCCCAGCGCGAAATGATGGCAGGAGCTTCTTCCAGTGGAACCATAAAGCTGACGACACGATCCACGGGAAAGCTTCCAGCTTCGAGCATTGCGATCACGTCGCGGAAATCTTCAGCGGAAGCATTGCGTGAGCCTAGAATGTCCAGTTCCTTTTGAACGAACAGCTTTGTCTCATAGGCTACTGGCTGCTTCGCATAGCCGATATACACGACGCGTCCTGTAAAGGCTACCTGCTCTACTGCGGCGCGGAACGTTTCGGGTAAGCCGATGGCTTCGATGATGACATTGGGCCCGACACCACTTGTGATTTCCTTGAGTCGCGCAGATACGTCCTCGCGCTTTGCATGAATGAGATGTTGGGCTCCCGCCCTACGTGCCGTCTCCAGCTTCTCGTCATCCTGATCGATCGCTACAGTTGTCGCGCCGCGGAAGGCGGATCCTGCGATGGCACCGAGCCCCACGCCGCCGCACCCGTAGACTGCGACCGTATCTGCGGAGCTGACGCGACCACGCGCTACGGCATGGAAACCGACGGTCAAAGGTTCTACAAGGCACAACTCTTTGAACGTAAGATTCGGGGATGTGTAGAGCTTATCCTCTGGGATTCGAAGCCATTCCACCAGCGCCCCATCTCGCTGCACGCCTAGAGTTTGGTTGTACTGGCATGCATTGTTGCGGCCACTGTTGCATGCAGCACATTTGCCGCAGCTAGTGTAGGGAGAGACTGTAACTCGAGTGCCTACAGGATATTTGGCCGAGCCTTCCATCACGGTCGCAGAAATTTCATGGCCGGGAATTCTGGGGTAGCTGACCATCGGATTGTTTCCCCGAAAGCTATTCAGGTCAGAGCCGCACAGCCCGACCATCTCGACCTTCAGCAACACGCCGTTGCTATCGGAAGGTTCCATTTCTTCCGTGACCCTGAGGTCACCGGCCGACATCATCTTCAGTGCTCTCATATTT
>JBEPVT010000164.1:0-7347 GCA_041690895.1 Gammaproteobacteria bacterium | reverse complement strand
GCTGCCTCGCGCTCACGTCGTACCATGATCGCCAACCTGAACTGCGCAGATGCCTCTTGACAACAGCCCAGTCATATCAACGCCCAAGTTCACTTGCAAAGGAACATACAAAATGCGAGCGCAGCGAGCTACCAAAGCTCCTTTGTCAAGAGCAACGCACGTTCGGCTGCTCGCGGGACGTAGCCGGATAAGGGTCTACTTCGGCGCGCCGACAGACGTGGGCGAGGTGGATACGGAGGAGGTCGCGGTTAATAGCGCCACTCCCTGAAACGCAAAGCTTAACGCAAGCAGCCACAGTCCAGCCCTCGTCAAACGCTTCGCCCGAACACGCCCTCGTTCGACGTGGAGATCCGTGCCCGAAAACCGAATGATAGGGGCGCCCGGTCGAGAGTCGACCAAGCCTTCCAGTGCGACGTCGTGCGCATCTGTGGCAAGCGCCAATGCGTCGATAATCTCATTGAGGCTGATGGCCAGCAGGATTGAGCCAATGAGGCCGAACCCCAAGCCGATCAACGCCAGAGTTGATGATGAAGGAAGGATGGTAGTAAGCGAGGCGTGTGAGGCCAAATGCTACCTGATCGGCGGAACGTAGTCAGCGTCGTCCGCACCGCGCGGCAGCTGCTTCGGAAACACACACAGTACGGAGAACTTGATCCGACTAACAGCGGAGTGCTGCTGATCAGACTTGCCGTCGAGGCTCCCGCCAATTCCGAAGGCAGCGACCTTCAACCCTGCCGCCGATCCCGTGGTCTTGGCCACGGTGACGGCAACATCGAATTCGACGTTCTTGCGGAATGTGAGGGTCGATGGATCCAAGTCGCCTGCCGCTTTGCCCTCAACTTGGGGGTTGATGATGGCACCGTATTGGGCGACGCCTTCCTGTGCGCGCCGAATACCGGCGACGATCTGAGTAAGCGTGGATGCGATGAAATCATCAAGTTGCATTGCGGCAAAACCAGTCTGGTCGGTCACAAGTCGTCTCCATTATTCGCGAAAGAGCGTATAGCTGCCGAACGCGTATTAGACTGCAAAGCTCTGCTTCAAAAACGCTGCAAGCATGACGTATAAGATGCGCCCGCACCTTCCGTACGCAATGCGTATCCCTCGCGTTCCCAAGCGTTTACACCATCCCCAGGCTTTTCACTCTCATCGTCTTATGCTGCAATCCCCGCAGCCTAGTACACGGCCGTGGCAGAAAAACTGCTTCAACTCGCCGACTCTCGAGTGCGAGGCGAGAGGCGCTTTCGGGCTTTGGCGGCATCGCGGAGTAGCGAGCTACCGCTCGGGGTGCTGGTGTTGCTCAGCAAAGCCCCTCGTCGTGCCTAGCAGTGCGGTTCCGATCCCGCGCCCGCGGAACGCACGTAACACTGCCATCTGGTGTATGAAGAGACGATCGGCGGCTTGCTTGATTGCGCTAGCCGGCTTTCGTGGCGTCTCGGCGTAGAGGTAGCCAACGACATCGCCGTCGTTGAGTCCAACCCAGAGGTGATGTTGCGACGCTTCGAGCAGCGCAGCATTGTGCTCGATCGGGAACAACGCCGTCGAAGGTGGCTGGAACACTCCAGGCAATTGGTCGGAGTGCACAGATTGCACGTCCGCGGCGACGCGTGACATCCGAGCGGCATTCTCCAGACAAGCAGGGCGGACAGCGATCATGAGTGACGAACCGATGCAGGTATGATGATACCGTGGTATAAGGCCAAATCACGCTAGATTCAGTTTCCGCGAACCATGCCGGTGCGCCGACCATGCAGTCGCGATGGTTAGTTCTGAATATCAAAAGACTTCCGAAATTGTACGACCCTGTCGACTTCTTCGTAGCCGGCACGCCGATGGGCGGCGTGGCTGGCCACATTGTCCAGGCGCGAGTCAGACGCTATCTCTTGGTAGCTGCGGCTACGAGCCCATGTTTCTGCAGCAGCGAGCAGCTCCTGTCCATGGCCTCGGCGCCGTGCGTTGGGATCGACATACCACGCTTCGATGTACGCGACGGGGCTCGTGTCACAGCCATCCGCATGCGTACGTGCTCCAACCTCGACAAAACCGGCCAGCGAGCCATCGGGACGCTCAACGATGAAGACGGCGGCATCGGGCCGAGCGCGAAACTTATGCATGCCAGCCGCGAGGTAGTCGGTCGAGTGGTGCGGGAAGAGCGCAACGCTCAAGCGGAGCCACTCTGACCAGTCGGTATCGCGATATGCGCGAGTCTTCATTTGAAGGCGATGGCAGATAACGGCGCCAGAGGTTGCACGATGCAAACGGGCAGGAATATACGCCGATGTACGATCGCGGGGAACGAGGGTCGCGGAACGAGGGTTAGAGTGCACTTCTTCACAACCAGTCCCAAATCGTTGATTCGGCAAAGTGTACTCTGACCCCTGTTTCACTTTGACTGGCGCAGCGCACCTTAGGGCTCATCACCGGGATACCATTCGCTGTGGAGTAGTTGGTGTGAGAGAGCGCGATGCTGCTCCGGTCGCATGCGCTCTCCAGCAACGTCGATCAGCTCCGGCAGGTACTCCGTTCGGCAGAGTGACGCATCCCACACCTGACCATTGTTGATGGCCGCGTCTGCAAGGTCGTAGAGTTCCTCATCAGTCAGGCGGCCATAGAGGGCTACTAGAGGCAAGAGAGCTGCTTCCGAACCGCGGAAAGAACTCGCTTCGCGCACTCGGCGAATCAAGATCGGAATAGCAAGACGAGGGTACTTGCGAGCGAGTGGCTCAAGCACAGCACCAACGTCAATGCCGCCCTGAGGAAGTGGCTTCCCTTGGATGTGCGATATGAAGCCAAAAGGAAGCGTTGAATCGAGGGACAAGGGCACGATTGGAACATCGCCTCTGCCCACAACAATCCCAATCTCTTGGGCGCCCCATGGGGACTCGAGGAAATTCGCGCTCAGGAGGGCGAAGAAGACTTGGCAGCGCCCTAGTTCCTCCAGAATGCGTTGGCGCCATTCCTCGGACACCTGCAGATCGTCGTGTGCGAGGAAGCAGTCGAAGCCTGCGGAAGCGAGCGTATGCTTAACTGCGCCCGCAGTGACCTTATCCTTCGTGGAGTAGCTGATGAACGCGCGAAGCTTTTTGGCAGTCTGCTTGCTCGCGGGCGCCCGCTGGTTGAAAGTTGGGGCTGTCGTGGTAGCGGGAGCTGGATTGCCCGAGGCCAGCTTCTCGAGATGATCTAACAAAGGACTGAACGCATTCCAGATGAACTCGCGTCTGGGTGCGTATCCCTGTGTCTTCGATATGAAGGACCAGAATTGCGAGAGATCCCTGGCTGTTCTGACGAACGACGGCAGCGCCTCATGTATTTCAGCCGCGCTGATCAGCGTCTCGCGCGAGGACCGATAGCCAGCGTCATCCGCCTGACCTCCTGTCGCTCGCGCGATCATAATGTTCTGAAGGGACTCTACCGACTCACGCAATGCATTCGGACCGGTCAAGGTTTCACATTCTCGTAGGTGGGATGAGATCTAACGAGGCTGTAGAATAAGCCTCAAGAGTCGGCGAGCGGCTAAGAGCGAGCCGTCCAATATCATTGCCGAATCGATGTTCGTCGATCTACGGCGATTCTGTGAGGTCGATTCGCGGCGACGACCGCCTCGGGAAATCCACTGGACTTATTCGACATCCTCCACGCTTAAGGTAAGCGGCCGTGCGGGCCGCAGCGCACGACTGCACCGGAAACTTCATCCCGCACGGTCCGCATGAGCACTTAGTTAGGACTCCGGTGCGCAGGTGCGAACAGCATGCAACTCGCGGGACAGCCCAATGATCGTCGGACCATTGCGAAGAAATACGTACTCTTGACCCGAATGAGCGTCATAGCAGATTCGATGCAGTGCGCCCGTAAAATTGCTTGGGGAGGCATCTGTACCGTCATCAACGACCCGAACCGTAATCTCTTTGCCAATGATGCTCCCCGTAAAGTGGTGGTACACATTCGTGCCTTGCCCACCACGTAGTTGCCCGCGCAACGTGGCACCTGACAACTGAAGCGTTGCTCGACCCGTCTCGGTTGACCAGACTGAGCCGGCCGGAGACGACCTGAACCAGCCCCATTCTTCGGGGGTGCCGGGCTGTGTCGCCGAAACGGTAAGCGACGTAAAAGCCATGAGTGCGCAAAGAGTTTTCATTGAGCCCTATCAAGGTTGCAGAAAAAGCCTCGTGCGAAACTTGCTGTATGTGACGATGCATGGCAATCGTGGACGCCGCTTCTCGTATCTGCCGTTCTCAGCCCAAGGACTGCACATGGCCCGCTACAAGTATATCGATACCAATCCGCGCTTCTTACCGGTCGATTTCGCCAAGCCGCTCCTGCCCGGCACGTTCGAGCACGCCGTCCATCACCTGCTTGAGCACACGATAGATCTGTCATCATTCGATGCCCGCTTTAGCAATGATGCGACGGGCGCGATGGCCTATCCATCAGCCATGTTGCTCCAGGTTGTGCTCTGTGTCCACACGCATGGCATCGTGAGTAGTCGTGGGATCGAGCGCGCCTGTCGCGAGCACGTGACGTTCATCGCCCTATGCGGTGATACAGCGCCACACTTCACGACGATTGCCCACTTCATCAGCACCCTGGGCGAGGAGATCGCCCATGTGTTCGCGGCTGTGCTCGCAGTCTGCGATCACGAGGGACTAATCGGTCGCGAGATGTTTGCCATTGATGGCGTAAAGCTACCGAGTAATGCGTCGAAACAGCGGAGTGGAACGCGCGCGGAGTTCGAGCGGCAGGCAATGAAGCTCGAGACCGCAGCGACGGCGATGCTTGAGCGGCATCGTGCCGCGGATGCGTTACCCACCGAGCCCGATCTGCCCGCGAAAGATGCGAAACGTCTTGCACAGCTCAAGCGCGACGCCTCACAGCTACGCGAGTGGCTCACCATGCATCCCGAGGAGCGCCGCGGGCCGAAGGGTACAGTGCGCCAGAGCAATCGCACGGATAATGACAGCGCAAAGATGGCCACAGGTAAAGGCGTGATTCAGGGCTATACGGGAGTGGCCGCTGTCGACAGCAGTTATCAGATCATCGTCGAAGCCCAAGCGCACGGCACGGGCGCGGAGCAGGAGCTGCTGGTGCCGGTGGTGGTCGCGATGCAAGACTTGCTGGCCGATGACTCGCTCATTACGGCCGATGCAGGCTATCATAGCGAGACGAACTTGGCACAGCTCGCTACCATGTCAGTCGACGCTCTCATCGCGGACAACGACATGCGTCGCCGGGATGAACGCTTCACGACACAGGATCGGCACAGACAGCACCGGATCCGCTGTACGACACGCCCAAGAGCACGCCGAAAGCAACGACGTATCGGCCGAGTGATTTTGTTTACGATGCTGAGGCGCGCACGTGCGCGTGTCCCGCTGGGAAGTCGCTGTACCGGAGCGGTCGCGACCTCGTGATCAAGGGCTACGTCGCGGAGCACTTTCGAGGGGCGAAGCGCGACTGTGTGCCGTGTCCGCTCCGAGCGCAGTGTCTGCGCACACCCGAGAAGACCCAGGCACGCCAAGTCGCCTTCTTCCGCGGTAAGGCCGTCGACACACCCGAGAGCCACACCACGCGCATGAAACAGCACATCGATTCACCCGAGGGTCGCGCGCGGTATGGTGCACGCTTCGGGACCGTAGAGCCGGTGTTCGGGAACCTGCGCTACAACAAGGGATTAGATCGCTTCACGCTGCGCGGCCGCACCAAAGCCGATGGGCAGTGGAAGCTCTTCTGTCTGGTCCATAATATCGAGAAGCTCGCCCATCACGGATACGCGGCGTAGCTAGCGTAGCACCGCACGCCACTTGCGGCTCCAGCACTACACGCAGTCGCATTACGCAGCAACCCACACCATTTGTCGCACGTGCACGCCGTCTCGTGCCCCCGCATGCGCCTGTGTGCTTGCACGATTTTGAGCGACGCAAACGTAGTTATCCTACATCCTCAACGCCCAAGTTAAGCTGCGAACGAGCCAATCCGAAGATCGTTCGCCAGCTTCAGCGATCGTTAGACCGCAGGCGGGTATAGACTGGGTAGATAGGTAACACATCTGTCCAAGCACATGGGTAACACTCCTTCTAAACTGCACTGCTCCTCCACGGCTCGAGACGCGTGACATGTCCAAGGATCCGCTCCACATTCCACCGTGCCAGTGCGGTCAGCGGTGATCTCTCCGGCGAGTTGGGGGATTAAGCAGGAACGTAGGTCAACCTGATCACATCCTCGCCAATCCGGTCATTCGTCATAAGGCGGAGCGGCGGCCGGGGTCCGGCGAAATATGGTTTGCCGTGACCAAGCACGACGGGGTGCAGGTAGATTCGATACTCATCGATCAGACCAAGTTCGGTGAGGCTTTGCGCCAAGGCCGGGCCAGCAACTTCGATCTCCCCGTCGCGCTCGGCCTTCAGCTCGCGGATCGCGCCCTCAAGATCATCCTCAACAAGCCTGGCGTTGGGGCCGACCGACTTCAACGAGCGCGAGACGACCCATTTCGGCTGGTTCCGCCACGCCGCCGCGAAGGCGTGTTCCTCTGCATCCCATTCAGGATGATCGTCGTCCCAGTAACGCATGACCTCATACATGTGGCGACCGTAGACACTGCCCGCCTGCCCCTGAGCCTCCTCGATGAAGTGGCGGAAGAGCGTGGGGCTTGGCGCAAACGCCATATGGTCGACGTAGCCGTCCAGAGACTGGTTCATTCCAAACACGAGCTTAGCCATACCAATGCGCTTTCCTCGCGAGGCACATCCGCACGGTTCTGATTGCGTGAAATCTCAAAGTGACAATGATGATCGTTGCTGTATAACGCGTATTAGGTGGCAGTCGCTCGCTTGGCTGACGACTCACAGAAGAAAACCCGCGCAGAGCGCACATATGAGAAGCTTGGCAAGCCAACCTGCCGCGTGGGAAAGAGTGACGTAAGGGTGGATCATTATGAAAAATCCGTTTGTGATAAGTAACGGAAGTGGCACTGAAATCCAGATGCCGAGTGACAGCGCCAGAGCCCGTGAGACCGTAGTAAAACCAAATATGCTACAAACGCCGATGAACCCCACGCAGGTCAGCAAGGTAAAAAGCGTAGACCAGACAATGGCCTTGGACTCGCCACCCTCTGTGATCGAACTGCGCCAGATTTCCGGGTGTTCTTTGTACTTGTTGTGGAACAGAACGCCCATGAAAAGCCAGTCGCTCAGTGAGCAGGCGATCAGGGCGACTACAACCGCAAGTCCATAGTGCATCCAGTTCACGGAACTACCTCCTGCCAGCTGACGCCCAAGTTCTGCTGCAAAGGAACATACAAAATGCGAGCGCAGCGAGCTACCGAAGCTCCTTTGACAGCAGCAACGCTACGTT
>JBEPVT010000163.1:0-7385 GCA_041690895.1 Gammaproteobacteria bacterium | reverse complement strand
CGGTGCCTCACTAGATGAGGCAACGCGACCGGCAGTTCTAATTGTCGCCGGTCAGACGCACAATGCCGTTACGATTGTCGTGACCCAAGACGCTGAAAGGGACCGCATGAATGCCTCCGCCTGCACCCGCCGACCGGCGGGTGGCCAGGCATGAAGTTACCCGTTTGGGGGGCGCACCCCAAGATGGCACAATGCGTCAATGACTCGGATGTCCCACTTTGGCCCACCGTGCCCCGTGCCAGTTGTTCGCCCAGCGCATTGCAACGTATCTCGACGCCAATGGCTTCCGCCGACCGGCTAGGTTCATGGAAGGCGATCGCGACCTATCTGGACCGTAGCGTGCGAACGGTCCGCAGGTGGGAGCGGTCAGAAGGCTTGCCGGTACATCGGCACGTACATCGCACACTTGGACGCGTGTTCGCCCTGAAGCCTGAGCTGGACGCATGGCTGCAAACCCGCGCGCGTACTCCGGAGAGCTCGGATCATGTTGCACGGCTAGCCGCCAACACACCTCCGCTGTCGATTGCGGTCCTGCCTTTCGCCAACCTAAGCGACGACCGCGAAAACGCGTACTTCGCTGACGGCCTCACCGAAGAAGTCACGACTACTTTATCCAAGGTAGCTGCCTTACAGGTTACCTCCCGTACCTCGTCCTCGACGTTTCGAGGGACAACGAAGGGGGCAAAGGCCATTGCCGAACAGTTGGGAGTGCGTTTTCTACTCGAGGGAAGCGTGCGCCGGACAGCCAACCGTCTGCGGATTTCTGCCCAACTCATCGATGCGGTGAACGACAGCCACGTGTGGGCTGACACCTATGAGGGCGCGATCGACGACATTTTCGCCATCCAAGAGCGGCTGGCGCGAGTGATCGTCGCCGCGCTCGAGGTCCGCCTCACCGCGAACGAGGAGCAGCAGATCACGGAGCGAGCAATAGCGAATATTGCAGCCTACGAATGCTACTTGCGCGCGCGCCACGAGAGCTGGCGATGGCGGCAGGATGCGATAGACGAGGCTGTGCGGTTGTTACATGAGGCGCTTCGGATCATCGGTGACAATGTCCGGCTCTACGCTGCATTGGGTCTTGCGCACCTGCAGTACCGCGAGGCGGGTATCGATCTCAGTGAGCGTCCGCTGATTGAGGCTGAGGCTTGCACGGCGAAACTGTTCGCGCTAGATGGCCACTCAGCTTCCGGATTGCAGCTTCGCGGATGGGTTCGATATTCCAGAGGACTTATTCAGGACGCAGTTCGTGATCTCAAGGCTGCCCTCGACTTAGAGCCAAACAATGCCGATACCCTCTTGCTGCTTTGCAATTGTTACCTCATCTCCGGACGCGTTGCGTCTGCGCGGCCGCTCCTAAAGCGCTTGTCGGCTGTCGATCCTCTCACCCCGCTCACGCGTTGCATGCCAGCCTTTGCAGACATCATGGAGGGGAATCTTGCGGCTGCGATTGAGCCGTATCATCAAATGCTTAATATGGACCCATCGAATCCGATGGCCAGACTGTTCTACGTGTGGGTTCTGATTCTCAATCGACGTACGGATGAGATCGGCACGATTCTAGCTGCATTTCCAAAGGAACAGCGAGATACCATCCCTGGTCGGCTCAGCTTCTTCCTTGCCATGGCCTGGGAGGGTAAAATCCAGGAAGCACGGGCACTTCTGAGCCCGGAGATAGAGGCTGTAGCTAAGGCGACCGATGTATTCCCACGGCTTTTAGCTCAAGGTTTCGCATTGGCGGGGGAGTCAGAATTAGCAATATTTTGGCTGGACTTGGCAATCCGACGCGGGTTTATTAATTATCCGTTCCTTGCCCACCACGACCCGTTGTTCATGTCCCTCCGTAATGAGCCTCGGTTTGTGGCATTACTCTATGTGGCGCGCGCAATGTGGGAGAGCTTTCAGGCGTGACTGTCGCTGCGTACCGAATTGCAGCGCGTGACTTTGGCCGTCTGCATGGGCGAGTTCGGGTCCGAACGCGCGCTTCTCCACCACATCGTGCATCGAATGTCCGGTTTGCGGAAGTCTGATTCATGAAGCGAACGGCGGGTAGTGGTCGCATGCCGCCAACGTCTCGGATCGCTATCAAATTAGTTAGCGGCTGGTCACTCTCTCTTGCAGCCATACCTTTATCAGAGATTGGTACGGAACGTCGCGCGAGTTGGCGGCCGACTTGATGGAATCTAGTAGGTGCTGAGGCAGCCTCAGCGAAATCGTCTGGGTGGACGGCTTCAAGTTCGGGAATGTCGCCGACTGTGCCCTGGTCCAATCAAGATACCCGGTTGAGTCGGTCTTTTCCCAAAACGCTCTTTCCGCGGATTCGTTCGCGAACTTAGGGGTGGGTTTTGGACGCTTGCTCATAAATTGCTCTCTCCTTCCGACTCATGCTTCGAGCCGATATCACACGAACCAATGTCGCGTCTTCCCTGAGCGTGAAGGACATGTGCAACCGCCTATCCGCCGACGTCCGGCCCAGCGCGTGGAATCGGAGCTCCGATTCGCCGTGCCGTGGATCGGCCAGCAGAAGTAGCGGTACATTGAAGAAAACCTGCTCGGCCTCTGCAGCGGAAACTCTATGACGCTCATTTTTTCGAGCGTTTCCATCGTCCCAATCAAAGCCAACGACTTTCGATAGGTCGACCATGATTGTATATTACCAACATATACATGTTGGCGCAAATGAACCGGTTTCGAATGGCCGGTGATGAGGAGGTCGCGCGGAGCGAGCCATCGGCCGGTTTTGGCCGAAAGCGCTTGTATTGATAGGCGGCAAAGTGCCCTGAGGAGCCGTTGGGCCTCGTCCAGACCGGACGCTGAAAAAAAGGGGAGCGGCCATTCGCGGTACCGAATTTTCAAACTTTCCCATTAACGAGCGTTGGTGCTATTTGGGGCTGCGTGTTTTCTCGCGGGGCACGCCACACCTGGGCGTAGAACTTGCTCGTTCAGGAACGAAAATGGGAAAGTTTATTAGGCCCGGCGATAGGGGAAAATGCCGCGCTGGAAATCGATTTATCGCAGATCCAGGCCAGGCGAATTTGGCGGCTTCTCCACCGTAGCGAGTATCACTGATTCCGGCAGTATGCATTCCCCTTTTTGCGGCTGGGTATCGCAGCAAATGCCTTTGGTGACGACGGAGATCTCCTCGGCTAACTTAGGGCAGACCTGATCCGGCGGCCGCCTTACAAACAACGTTACCCTACTAGCGCCATCGCGCCAGCGTTCTGCCCCTACGCCAGGATCGAGTACGCCGCGCACAATTCCCGCGACTCTGGCCGTTAGCAGCGTGCCCACGAGCGATTCGCCTTCCTTATAAAACGGCGCCGTTGTGCCGTCAGGATTCGCAACCTGCATTTTACTAGATGCAAAGACGACTCCGACGCACGACAGAACTGCCATGCTCGCTCGAATGTTCGGGCGCTCTACACATTTAGCGCTGGCTCGGCCGCCGGCCAATATCGCGGCAACGAAAAAGACGAACGGTTTGGCCACGTCGAACTTCTTCGATTTATCCATCGTTTTCCACCTCTAGCCTCGGGTCGCGCTCAGTGACATTCCGGACATTATGGGAATGTTCTCTTAGGCGAGCGCTTCAAGGATGGAGGATCGAAACCTTGCGAATTGCCCAGGATCGTAAACAGGCTTCTTAGCCAACCTTGGGTCAATTGGTTGTCCTTCAAACTGGTCGCCACGATATCTGGGAAAGAAGTGCATGTGCAGATGCGGCAGCGAATTTCCATGAATTTCGTAGTTCATCTTAACCGCACCTGTGACGGAAGACACGGCTCGAGACACTTTCAAGACATCACGAATGAACGCCATAGCCGCGTCGTCAGGCAGGTCATGCAGTTCAACAGCGTGAATGTAAGAGACAAGGCAGACATAGCCACGAATCGGTGCCATCTCCTGCATGGTGACCCAGGACGTTTCCAGATTCGCTACGACATCGAAAGGTTTACGCTGCCGGCAAATCGGACATGCTGCTCCGGAGCAGAGCGCGGACCAGTTATCCGGATCGTTCCACAAGCTCATTTCCAGTGACTCCTAGTGGGCATTCTCGAAACCGGTCGAAAACGAGAAAGATGCCATTCCGATCCCCGCGAGTATTGATGTTAGATCCGGAGAGGGGCTCACGGTCCGCTCCAACGATAGTTAGACGGGATAACGTGACAGTATCCTGTTGTAACCGTCGGGGCCGACGATATAGCTCAAGGTGGCTTCCAATCTTCTGACATCGTCAAGTGTGAACCAGCGCGGCATGTCATCTAAAGCCTTCGGGTGGGGATGTGTTCAACAAAACACACGTTTACGCAGGTTGGCAAGTCGTCCGCAGCGGTGTCTCCACGTGGCACGGTCCCACACCACTCAGCGAAAGCGTAAATGGCCTCGACCCTTGAAGCGTTGCCGGAATCGTAAGGCGTCCACAAACGCCGACCACAGGTCAATCCACAACGCGTACGGCGTCTCAACCTGACGAATTTCCGCCGTGAGATCGGGGAACCGTCGCAATGCCTCGTCGCGCCATACTTCGCCAGTCATGCCGTATAACTCGATTTAAAAAATGCGGATCATGGGGCAAACCTGGACAGTTCCAAAGACGGACAACAATGGGAAAGCTTACCGACAGGCGCTATCAGATTCGATTCGCCACAATTTTAGCCCGTTCGCAGATGGCAGCGGCGCACACCGCAATCGAGTCTTCAAAACATGTGCCAGTAGCCTTATCCACGATTTGATTGTCCCCTGTCGAAAATTCCACGTTATATCTAATCTGAGTTTTATTTCCAACCTGGCTCCATGCCACGTGCGCGGGGATCGTGATCACAAGCGTGCCCGGCTTCATTCCGCTGCTCAACACAAAATCGCTCGATGATTCTAGAGTGCGTTGAACTGCATCTTTAAGACGCAGTGTTAAACCATCGTCGCCCCCACTCCACACCTCCACATGCCTCGGTTCGGCGCCAGCTCTTGCCGCAAAGCAGCCAACAGCCATCGTGCACAACACAAAAACTGCGGTTGGTCGAGGTCGCGGGTACGCCAATTTCATACGCCAAGGTATCCCATTGCTAATGGTTAGTCTCGATCCCGCCGTTAGGGGAAAGTTGTGGCATTTAAATCACTATGGCCAGTCGTCTTGGACGCTCGAAATCGCACGCCGAGGATCGGTGCCCGGACGGCAATTCGACCACTTCAAGTTACGTTCCTGGCCCGAATCGGGAAAGTCCTGCTTCCACGAGAATCTGTAGTCTCAGACTATACCTCGGCCGGTATATTCGAGCACGCGTCCCAACTGTGCTCCCGGCAACGTCGGCTGTATGGAAAATCGTGACCTCTTCACTGAATGGCGGGAAATGGCCGGACAGCGACCCTCGACCCCGGCGACCGAGCGGCCCCTCTAGTGAGCGACCGCACATCGGCCGGAGTGTGCCCACTGCGGTCACACGACCGGCCGGATTGCCGGCATTCAAAACCGTCAAAGCGGCCACTCGCAGATTCTCTGTACAATGACCGCCGCGCGATATTCGCGCAGTCGTTGCATGCCATTGTTTCGACTGCCAGAGACGAAGCGGTTGGCCATCTGGCGTTCTTGCCTGTTACCAGATCGATCAGCTTATCGGATAGCGACACAGGGAGAGGTTTTGTAATGGGTCACCTGGTATCGACCGCACTCGCGGCCGCGCTTCTCAGCCTCGGCTCTGCCGCCCTTTCAGCGCCCTCGGCGGCTCAAGCGCACTACATATTTGCCTGGGCGGGCGATCCAGCCGGGAAGGGCGAAGATTTCATCGCCGTGATTGATGGCGATCCGGCCTCTCCTGACTATGGTCATCTGGTCGCCACGGGTGCCTCCGGCGTCAATACCCGGCAAATGCATCACACCGAATACTGGATGCCAGAGAGCGGTCTTTTGTTCGCTAATGACCACATCGCCGGGCGCACCGTGGTGATGGATCTGCGCGACCCGCTTCACCCAAAGGTCCATGCCAGCTTTGGCGATCTGGCCGGGTACAGCCACCCGCACTCTTTCCTTCGCCTCCCCAACGGCCATGTGCTGGCGAGTTTCCAGATCGAGGGGCATATGGATCATGCGGCGAGGGCGCCCTCGGCCACGCCGACGCACGAAATTGATTCCGGCAAGGCGGTGCATGGCGGCATTGTGGAAATCGACGATCAGGGAAAGATGATCCGCGCGGCCTCCACCGCTGATCCAGCGCGCCCGGACGATCTATTGATGGCCTACAGCCTGTTGCCGCTGCCGGATATCGATCGGGTGCTGGTCACCAACTCCTCCATGCGGGACGAGGACAAGACCGGCCATACCTATCAGCTCTTTCGGCTGTCGGACCTGACACGGCTTTCCACCAACGACCTCGATGCGCCCGCCGGAAGCTACGGCGAGATCAATCCCGAAGAAGCCCGCAGGGGACCGGACGGCTCGGTCTTCATTCAGACCACTGGCTGCGGCATCGAGCGGATCACTGGGATCGCCGGCGATACGCCGCACGCAAAGCTCGTCTATCAGTTCCCCGGCTCTTTCTGCGGCGTGCCCAGTATTGTTTCGCACTATCTGATCCAGACGGTGCGTCTCGGCCATGCGGTGGTAGTCATTGATATCGCCAATCCGGAGCACCCGCTTGAGGTCTCGCGGGCGGTTATTGATGGCACGATGTTCCCGCACTGGAGCGGCTATGACGCGAAGACCCACCGGATTGCCGTCACCGGCTATGGGGAGAACCGCCTGTTCATGCTGAAGTTCGATCCCGCGACGGGCGCCGTAGCTATGGATGGCGCCTTCCACGATCAGGAGGGCCGGCCAGGCTTTGATCTGACCAATCGCGCCTGGCCGCACGGCTGGACAGGCACGGCGCAGGCGCACGGCGTCGTGTTCTCGCGCTAGAGCGTGTGTCCGAAAGCGCCGATTGTCCCGCGCACGCCCAACTTGCACCGGCTCAAAAATTTGTAGAGTTCAGACTGGGTCGCTCGATGGCATCCTCCTAACGACCCGGTTGGCAGATCTCGCGCAGATCCACCGCCCACTGCAATACGAACGACCGCTGTGGAGGATTGTTCCGGTAACGACGTACGACCGCAGTTGGCCGACTTCAGCCGGATGCTGAAGATTGACAACCGTCTCTGGTGTGCCCGAAGTCATTGTTCGCCAGACGCTAAACGGCCGTTCAAACTTAGGATAAGCTGCCACCCATTCGTGGCGATTCTGGCGGGTGCTCGAGCGGTCTCCAAGTTTGGTTCGACCGCTTGTGTATTTAGGTGGTTAAGGGTTCTCACAGCCGCTGGTTAATTTGAAACTAACTGAAAGGAATGGCACATGCGAAAACTCGCACTCTCTATATTGCTGGCCACATCAATCGGCGCCGCCACGACGGCGTCGT
>JBEPVT010000162.1:0-7392 GCA_041690895.1 Gammaproteobacteria bacterium | reverse complement strand
GTATGCCCGTCCAGCCAAATGCCCTTGATGCGCGCAAGCGGCGGCGGTGATTGCTACCTACTGTACTGACTGCCGCGGTCCGAGTGATGCAGCAGCTCAGTGCTCGGTCGTCGTCGCCAGATCGCCATCAGCATCGCATCGCTGACCAGCTGTGTGGCCATGCTCGACTGCATTGACCAACCGACCACCAGTCGCGAGAACAGGTCCAGCACAACCGCCACGTACAACCAGCCCTCATCCGTCCACAGGTACGTGAAGTCCGCAACCCAGCGCTGGTTCGGCGCCGAAGCCACGAAGTTGCGATCCAGCACATTCTGCGCAATGGCGTCGGCGGGCCGCTGGCCGGTGTCGGACGGCACCCGGCGCCGCAAGCATCAATCGCTCCACGCGATGAATACCGCACGGCTGGCCCCAGGCACGCAGATCGTGACGTACGCGGCGAGCGCCGTAGGTCCGGTCACTGTCGGCAAAGCTGCGTCGGACCGATCCCAACAACTCCGTATCGCGCCGCGCACGCGCACTCGGCGGACGCTTCAGCCAACCGTATTAGCCACCCCGCGAGACATCGAGCGCCTCGCACAACCATCTCAGCGGCCAGATCCCTCGATGCTTCGCCACGAACGAGAATCTCAACCCGGCTCTCTCGCGAAGTAGGCCGCGGCTTTTTTTAATATGTCCTTCTCGGCCTTCAGCTTGATGATCTCGCGCTTCAATCGCTCGATCTCAGCCTGCTCGGCAGGCTGCTGCCCCTGGCCCGGAAAGGCCTTTGCGCACATCGCCACTGGCCTCACGCACCCAGCGGCTCACCACGTTCGGGCCAATGCCCAAATCCCGCGCCACCTGGGCCGCCGATACATCCGTACCCGCACCTGCTTGACCGCCTCGAGCTTGTACTCGCGGCTGAACTTCTGCCTCTTCATATCCCACCTCGTTAAGCATCATCGCTCTTAACCAGGTGTCAACAAAACCGGTAGCAGGCCAACTTATAGAAGGTGGACACCATACTTACTTTTCCATCGCCCTACGACCAGACGGCCTCGGCATGACGCTTATGCGACAACAACATTGCCACCTCGGTGAGGGGAGCGTCGTACCGCATCGTTGCTAGCCGCCCCCGCGCCGTCGGAAGAAGCTGCTCAATAAACATGGATATGCTCCTTACCTACCCTTTGATGGCAATTTGGAGTGTCGCCAGAATTCCGGCGCTGCCCAGCACGACGCAAGCGAAGCGTGCAACCAACAAAGCGGGCAGTTTGGCCCAGGAGTGCACGTAATCTTCAATGACCACTTGCAATCCGAGCGCCAAATGAGAAAAGAGGGCGATCAGCAGGAGCACGATGGACAGTGTTGCAAATGGCGCCCTGATCCAATGCACCAAAGAAGTATAGTCGGCGCGGCCTAACGCAATGAGTGAACCCGTGAACCAGAGCGTCAGTGGTATCAGAGCGACGGCCATCACGCGCTCCATCCACCAGGCTGTTAACCCATGCCGCGCCGACCCGAGCCCGCGAACATTTCCGAACCACGAGCGCTGACGTTTCGTATCCATTCGTTCGTTACCTTACTTTACCAGCGCAGAGCTTACGATCCAGGCCATCGCTGTCAGGACCGTGCTCATTACCATCACCGCCCAACCGGAGAGGTAAATCGAGCGCAGCTCCAGACCGCGGCCTGCATCCCAGAACAAGTGTCGGATACCGCCGCAGAAATGTAGGAAAAAACACCAAGTGCCTGCTACCAACAGAATCTGCCCGAGGTAGGAGCCGACGAACCTCAGCGCGACGCCATAGGCTGCAGGTCCGGACGCCGCTGCAAGCAGCCAGGCGACCAGACCGATCGAGTATATGCCGAGGGTCAGTCCGCTCAGCCGATGGGCGAAGGATAAGACCGATGTGAGTTGCGGACGGTAGATCTGCAGATGAGGGGAAAGTGGTCGCACTGGCGTTTTCGGAGGACTCAACACGGCGCTGTTCCGTGCAGATTAACTACGACGCTCAAGCATCAAGCTCTTGATCCCTGCAATCGCCTTTCCTGGGTTCAACCCTTTCGGACAGGTACGCGTACAATTCAAGATTGTGTGGCAACGATACAGTCGGAAGGGATCTTCCAGCCCATCCAGCCGCTCACCGGCGGCTTCATCGCGACTGTCGACCAGCCAGCGCCATGCTTGCAGCAGCACCGCGGGGCCCAAGAAACGATCTGCATTCCACCAATGGCTTGGGCAGCCCGACGTACAACAGAAACAGAGAATGCATTCCCAGGAACCATCCAGCTTGCGCCGCTCTTCGGGCGTCTGCAGCCGCTCCCGATCTGGCGCTGGCACGCTGGCTTTCAGCCAAGGCTCGATGAGACGATATTGGGCGAAGACATGAGTCAGATCTGGAACTAGATCCTTGATGATCCGCATATTGTTGAGCGGATAGATGGCAGCGGATTTGCGCGTATCGGCGATAAAGCGGGTACACGCCAACCAGTTGGTGCCATCAATGTTCATCGCGCAGGAGCCGCAAATTCCCTCGCGGCAGGAACGTCGGAATGTGAGCGTCGAATCAATCTTGGATTTAATCCAAATGAGTGCATCGAGTACCATCGGGCCACAGTCCTCGAGATCGACATGGAATGTATCGAGACGCGGGTTGTCCCCGCCATCGGGGTCATACCGATAGATTGCAAAAGACTTCACGCGCTTGGCGCCGGCAGGTGCCGGCCATGTCCGCCCAGGCTTGATTCTGGATTCCGGCGAGACGCCAAAGTTTCGCGGTACCGGAAACCGCTTGAGTACGGTAGTCGCCGGCGTCTGATCTGATGAAGTAATGATCAAAGGATATCCCCCTGCCCCACATTCACGGACTCGATATCGGGGGCGCGCGATCGACAACATCCGCCGATGACCGTTCAAGAATATTACCCGCGTTGTCGACCACCAGGCGTACGGACCGATTGCCGTGAAAGAATGTCAGTTGGAAGCGCCCAGCATCCTCGCCCAGCCCCCGCTCACAGCGGCTCGTGACTCGACCCTCGCGCATTCGAGCTAAGACGAGCGGCGGTGGGATACCGAGTTCCGCGGCCACCAGGGTCGCGTCGATGCGGATGGCGCCGTTTTCGAAATTGATCAGGGTCTCTTGCGAGTCCAGTACGGTCGATGAGAGAGGGGCCGACTCCTCACGTTGCACTGTATCGAGCGCGTGAACCGCGGGCGGATCGCTGGCCGGAAACGACTCGGCCAGCGCCTCATCCAGTCGAGCATCGAGTCGACGCCTCTGCATCTCTTCGGACGATTCGAAAATCTTCATTGCTTACTCCGGATCGGTACAACGGTACGAGGATCTCCGAGATTCCTTTCATTCCGCCTGGTCTTCACGTCAATGCTCCGCACGGCGTACCGCGTCCACTGAGCTAACGCGTAACTGGTACGTCGTATGGCACGCGACGCACTGCTTGAGGATCATGGAAGTCGACTCCAGCAATTGACCGCCGTCCTCGCCCTGCGCCGCTTTGTCGGCTAACCGATCAAAGCCCTGGTGCATACTCATCCCCAAGGCTATAAAGCCCTGGGGAAGATGTCCCATCAGATCGTCGGTGGCTTCGACTGCGGATGCGATTCCCGAGGCACGAGCTGCCCGCGCCACGCCCGGCAGATCTTTGTGCGACAGTGCTTCCAGTAGTTTCTGTACATTCACAAGATGCGCCCGCATCTCCGCGAGCAACTCGGCCTGAGCGTGAGCGTCCACCGTCACCCAGATACGCGACTCTGACTTCCTCGCAGTATCCGCTGCCTCAATTGATGCCCAAAGTAAGAATAACCCTCTCGCAATCCCAACAGCGCGTAGTTTCATTTTGCCCGAACCCCTAAATAGCCTTTGATCGACGCAATCACCAACGGCATTGCACCGCCGAGAATGAATACCAGGTCACCGGGCAGCCGGAGCCATTCGAACAGATGTGAACGTGGCGTCCCGATGTAGTCCAAACTGCGTGCGTGCCAATAGCCGTGCTGCACGACGTCCCATACTTGCAGTACGCCGCTCGGAAATAAGCTCATGACCACCATCATGGCAAGACCCACATTCGTGCCCCAAAAGGCCATCTTGATGTATCTCTCGATTTCTGCCCAGCGTGCTTCATCGCTGGTCTGGCGCAGCACGAACACCATCAGCGCGACCGCCAGCATGCCGAAAACCCCCATCAAAGCGGCGTGCGCATGATTGGGTGTCAGCTGCGTCCCCACCTCGTAGTAGCTGACGATGGGCAAGTTAATCAGGAAACCGAAAATGCCGGCGCCGACGAAATTCCAGAAGCCAACTGCCATCAAAAAATAAAAGGTCCACTTGTGAGGGATCGCAATGGTCTTTCCGCAGACATCGCACTCACCGCGCGTCGTGCGCACGAAATCCCAGGCATCCAGCGTGAGCAGCGTCAACGGCACGACCTCGAGCACCGAGAACAGCGCGGAAAGCGCCATATTGACGTTGGTCTGGCCGGTGAAATACCAGTGATGGCCGGTGCCGATCAAACCCCCGGCAAAATACAAAATGCCGTCGAGGTAGATGACTCGCAGCGCCACGTTGCGGCGGGTTAGACCCAGCTGATAGAACGTCACCGCCACGATGGTGGTCGCGAAGAACTCGAAAAAGCCCTCCACCCACAAATGAATAATCCAGAAACGCCAAGTATCAACCACCGTAAAGTTGGTTCGCGCTCCGAACATCAGAGCCGGGACATAGAACACAGGGATCGCGAGCGCCGCAACCAAAAACATCCGGACGAGGGGCCTGGACGCCGGCCGTACCAGAGACGCGGGCCGCACTAGCAGCCAGAGCATGGTGAACCAAATCAACAGACCACCCACCAGCAAATATTGCCAGACACGGCCGAGTTCTAGATACTCCCACCCTTGATCGCCGAGCCAGAACCACCAGCGACCGAGCAGTTGCGAGATGCCGAGCCACTCGCCCAAGAGGCTCCCGGCAATAACCACGAAAAACGCCGCGAACAACCCATGGGTCGTGACGGCGAGCCAACGCGGTTCATCGGTGCGCAGCGACCGCGCGAGAAACAGTGCCGCCGCGACATAGGCGGTGGCAATCCAGAAGATCGCTGTCTGTAAATGCCAGGTTCTAAGCAGATTGCTCGGGAAGATACGCGACAGGTCGAATCCGTAAAAGCTTGTCGGATCTGCTCGATAGTGATCCACTGCGCTGCCCACCAGAGTTTGGGCGAGGAACAGCAATGCAACGACCACGAAGAATTTCACGAGCGCCCGCTGCCCGCGGCTCGACTCGCCGGGCATTAGTTGCGGATGGACGTGATGGCCGCGGGTGATCCAGCCGAGGTAATCAAAGCGACCGAAGATCAAGAGCACGACCGCAATACCGGCCAGCAGAACGATCAAGCTCAAGGCGCTCCACAACACGGCCTCGGGGGTAGGAAGATTCCCAACGCTGGGGTCAAACGGAAAGTTGTTCGTGTAGGAATAGGACTTGCCCGGCCGCTCGGCCACGGATGCCCAGGCAGCCCAAGTCACAAACGCGGCAAAGTCTCGCAACTCGGTTGGGTCCGTGATGAGATCGGCCTTCAGCCCCCCGTTGTGTCCGGGGGTGTGAAGATAATCCGCCCAATAGAGAATCTGTTGTCGGTACGCCTGCGCTTGCGCGTCGCTCATGTGCAGCGCAGCGCGGGTCGCATCGTAGCGATTGGCTTTAAGATCCAGGATGGTTTCGGCCTGCACTTCGGCCTGTTGCGCTGTGGACAGTGCACCAAAGGGATGCTGATACTGCTGTTGCGCGAGAGCCTCGGCCGTCACCCTGCCCATGCGGTGTAAGGCGTCAGCCGAAAAGTCCGGACCCAGATACGCGCCGTGTCCCCAGATGCTGCCGTTGGCCATCAAGCCGTATTTGAGGAAGATACTCTGCCCCTCGCGGATATCCTCTCCGCTGAAGAGCGTGCGCCCTTGGGCGTCCACCACAAGGGCAGGGATTGGCGGCGCATTCTGGTAGGACAGCGTGGTAATGAGGAACAATCCTGCGAATCCCAGCACCATCACGATCAGCATGCCGCGGATCCACCACGGAGACAGCGCCTCATCCTCATCAACCAACGGTTGTGCGGCAACGTTCATTGGATGTGTATCGTCCGTACGCGGGGTACCAGCAGCGGCTGGATGCGGCCACCCAGTGCGGGCAACAGATCGCGTTCAAACCAAGCATTGCGCTGGAACCAAGGCGTATTGCGTGCGGAGGGGTGCGGCAGCGGCAGAAACTCGGGCGAGAATTCGCGCCATGCCTCAACCGTCTTGGTCAAGGAGCCCTTGCGGCGATTCTTGAGAAAGTGGCGCTGGGCATACTGACCAATCAAGAGGGTCAATTCGATCCGCGGGAGTTTGGCGAGCAACTGATCGAGCCACAACGTGGCGCATTCTCTTCGCGGCGGTAAATCCGCGCCTCGCCCGCGGCCCGGATAACAATAGCCCATCGGGATGATCGCGATCTGTGCCTCGTCGTAAAACTGATCCTTGTCCACACCCATCCATCTGCGCAGCCGATCGCCGCTTGGGTCGTTCCATGGGATTCCAGTCGTATGCACTCGAAGGCCGGGTGCTTGGCCGACGACCAGGATACGCGCAGCTGCGTGCGCCCTTACTATTGGTCTCGGCCCCAACGGCAGCTGCGCCGCGCATACGCGACAGCGGCGAACCTCGTTTAGGAGCGTCTCCATATCAGAGTATCCGACGCGGAGATTAGGCGCCTTCAACAGCGCAGTTCGCTGCGCTGTGGCGCCAATAACGACGGAGGCTTGCACTCAGGCGCCATGCAGTAATAGGGTCACGAGAACCGAGGAGCCCTTGAGTGCTCTCAGCGCATGCTCCTCACCACCGCTTAAACAAACAAGCTCCCCGGCGCGCATCTGCTGTGATCTGTCGGCGAGCGCCAATTCAATTTCACCTTCCAGGCATTGAATCGTGACCTCGCCCGCCACGTGATGGCGCGGCATCGACTTTCCCGCGCGCAGGATCATTCTGAACACTTCCAGATGATCCGACTTGTACAGAGTCTTTGTGATCGCAGCACTCAGATTCGCGTTCAGCGGTCGGACGTCAATTAGATCGCCAGACGATGCATGATGAAGCGCCACTAAAAGCCCCCTCGTTGGCAACTATGCAGTGCGCGACCCGCCGCGGAGAGTCTTCTGGGCGCCTGCCACGCCGAGCGAAGAGGCGCATGGCGGATGCCCCTGAATCGATTTTCCATGCCTTGGCGCCATTGGGGATCGTGCATGATCGTGGTGCACGTAAGACGGCTGCAGCCCGGTGTCATGGATTTGCGGAAGCGCTTAAGTCGAGGATCACGATCTTCCCGGTCACACCTCGGTTGGCCACAGTATTGTGGTGAAGCC
>JBEPVT010000161.1:0-7432 GCA_041690895.1 Gammaproteobacteria bacterium | reverse complement strand
GTTGGGAAAGGGGGGGTTAAATATTGCTACGCTATAATCCCGCCCCGGGAGGGGGGTATGTGTGAGCCGCTTTGGTGGCGGGGGTGGTGGTGGCGGCGGCGCCGGCGGCCGCAGCGGCGGCCGCCACCACGAGAAATGCGCGCCTATCCATTTGTTCTGTCCATTTGCGTTGCTCACTTGCGTTAGTTCGAGATCGCGAGATATGGTGGCTACCGCCAGGATACGGCCTGCGCGCCGGCATGTCACGGCACAGTCGCGCGAGCGCGGCGAACCGTCGCTGTCGATTCTATCGCAGATTTCCGCGTGCCTGAGGTAGAAGCGCCGCCTGCGCAACGCAGGCGGTCTGCGACGGCCAATCCACGAGTCCGGCGCGCAAGTCGGGTAGCCGGGAGAGGTCCATTTTTCTGCCGGCTCTGATATAAGTCGAGCTACATAGTATTCATTTTTCGCGAGCGCGGCTGATGTTGCCGGACGATCATGTCAACCAAGGAGTCTCCAATGAAGCGCGTCAGCCAGCATGTGGTATTTTTCGTAGCGATGTTCGCGGCCGCCGGCGCTGCGAACGCGGCCAAGTATGCAGACACCATTGCGCTGTTCAAGAATGCGGGTGAAAGCGCGGCTTTTTTTCAAAACAGCTATGCTTATGCGGTATTTCCCAACATCGGCGAGGCGGGGTTTGTGGTGGGCGGCGCGTTCGGCAAAGGCCATGTGTATGTGCATGGTGAACTCGTGGGCGATACGACGATGAAGCAGCTAAGCGTCGGATTCCAGGCCGGCGGCAAGGACTTCACTCAGATCATCTTCTTTCAGGACAAACGCGCGCTCGATCAATTTGAATCCGGCAGCTTCGAATTCTCGGCAGGCGCGAGCGCCATAGCGGTCACTGCCTCCGCCAATGCCAGCGCGGGCACGACCGGCGTCACTTCAGGAGCGAGCGCCGGCAAGAAAGATGCAACCACCGATGGCAACTACAATGATGGCATGGCGGTATTCACGATCGCCAAGGGTGGCTTGATGTATGCCGCTGCGCTTGCCGGTCAAAAATTCACGTATAACGCTCGCGGCACGGGCTGAGCATGATTCGACACGACGCGTTGCTGCTGTTTGCCGCTCTGCTGGGGTTAGGTTACGGACCTGGGCGCGCGGCGCAAACCGAGGGTAAACCGGTCGACGGGAAGCGGATCGCCAATGCCGATGCGGAGCCCGGCAATTGGCTTTCCTATGGCCGCACCTACAGCGAGCAACGCTTCAGCCCGCTTACGCGCATCAACGACAAGAACGCACAAAAATTAGGTCTCGCGTGGTTCGCGGACCTAGACACCAACCGAGCACAGGAAGCGACACCCTTGATTGTCGATGGCGTGTTGTATGTGTCGACCGCATGGAGTCTGGTGAAGGCCTATGATGCGCGTAGCGGCCATTTATTATGGGCGTATGACCCACAAGTGCGTCGCGAACTCGGCGTTAATGCCTGCTGCGATGTGGGCAATCGCGGCGTCGCTGCTTGGAATCATAAAATTTTTGTGGGCGTCTACGACGGGCGGTTAGTGGCGCTGGATGCGGCGAGCGGCAAGCCGGTCTGGAGCACCCAGACCATCGATACCACCAAGCCCTACACCATCACGCAAGCGCCGCGGGTGATTGACGGGCGCGTGATTATCGGCAACAGCGGCGGCGAGTACGGGACGCGGGGATACATCTCTGCTTATGATGCGGAGACTGGCAAGCTGGCGTGGCGATTTTTCACGGTGCCTGGCGATCCATCGAAGCCCTTTGAAAACGACGCCATGGCGCGCGCGGCTAAAACCTGGTCCGGAGAGTGGTGGAAGCTCGGCGGAGGCGGTCCGGTTTGGGATGCAATTTCCTACGACCCCAAGCTCAATCTGCTCTATTTCGGCGTAGGCAACGGCGTGCAATGGGCTCGATCGGCACGCAGCGCCGGTCAGGGCGACAATCTTTATCTCGCTTCGATTGTCGCGCTGCATGCCGATACGGGTGAATATGCCTGGCATTATCAAGCCACGCCCGGCGAGGAGTGGGACTTCGATGCCGTTCAACAATTGGTGCTGGCCGACCTCAATATCGACGGCAGGCCTCGTCAAGTTCTGATGCAAGCGAATAAAAACGGCTTCTTTTACGTGCTGGACCGAAAGACCGGTGCATTGATCTCTGCAAAGGCCTTTGTGCCGGTGACTTGGGCCAGCGGCGTGGACGTAAAAACCGGCCGCCCGATCGAAAACAAAGAGGCTCGATACAGCGAAACGGGCAAGCCGGTTGACATCAAACCGGGTCCATTGGGTGCGCACAATTGGCAGCCCATGGCGTTCAACTCGAACACCGGACTTGTGTATATTCCTGCCCAACAGGTACCCCTCCGATACTTACCGCTGCCGCCGCTGCGCATCGCGCCGATGGGCTGGAATTTGGGAGTCGCATTGGCCTCGCTCACGCCTCAGAACGAGGGATTCTTGCTGGCGTGGGATCCGGTGCATCAGCGGGAAGCTTGGCGCATCGTTTACAAAGGTCCGTGGAATGGCGGAGTTGTGACCACCGCCGGGAACATTGTGGCGCAGGGTGATGCGGCCGGAAACTTCAATGTGTACCGTGCCGACACTGGCGAGAAATTATGGTCGATGTTTGCGCAGTCGGGAATCATTGCAGCGCCCAGCACCTTTGAGGTGAGCGGGGAGCAATACATTGCGGTGCTGAGCGGGTGGGGCGGCAGTTATGCGCTTAGCGGCGGCAAGGCCGCAGCCATGTCGGGCAATCTGCGTAATGTCAGCCGGCTGCTGGTGTTCAAGCTCGGCGGCACAGAATCGTTGCCCGCGCTCGAGCCACGCGCGATTGTCATCAATCCGCCTCCCGAACCTGCGGACGCGGCGTCCATCGCTCGCGGGGAACCGCTGTTCGATCAGTATTGCAGCGCGTGCCATGGCGAGCACGCAATCGGCGGCGGTGTGGTGCCCGATCTACGCGCGTCGAATTTTTTGGCGATGGACTTCTTCTATAACATCGTGCTCGATGGCGCGCTGAAAGACGCTGGGATGGCCTCTTTCAAGAGCGCGCTGAGCCGCGACGATGTGAGCGCCATACGTAACTTCATCATTCACCGCGCGAATCAAGACGGCAAGGCTGCTGCAGCACATTGAGACCCACCACGCATCGTAAGAAACTCCTTACAGGCAATCAGTCTTTGTAGCCATAGCGGGACACTATGGAACGCAGCATATTCTGTGCATCAGAGGAGCGACAGCGCTCTTCATAACGTACAGATAAAAGGGGCATAGCATGGGTCGCGGAATTCTATTGTGGATGTTGGGCGTTCCTCTTCCGATCATTCTTCTGCTTGCGATGTGTTCGCACCGCTGAACATCATGCAAGAACCAATTATCGCCGGGACCGCCGGCGCGATGGATACGGGATCATTTCCTGCAAAATCCGCCGCGTCATGGCCGTCGATCATCGCCGGTGCCTTCGTGGCAGCGGCGGCGACAATCATTCTTCTCGCACTGGGGTCGGGCATCGGATTTGCTTCGATTTCTCCTTGGCCAAATCACGGTGCGTCGGTAACGACATTCGCCATTACGACCGCTATCTGGTTGATCGTGACGCAGTGGGGTTCTGCGGCGCTGGGCGGCTATCTCGCGGGCCGACTGCGCACGCGCTGGATCGGTACCAATGTGCATGAAGTGTTTTTTCGGGATACGGCACATGGGCTCATCACCTGGGCGGTTGCGACAATTCTGGTCGCCACAGTTGCCGCCAGTTCTCTCATGTCCGCGGCGGGCGCGGCGGGTCATGCGGTGGCGGATGCCGGCGCAGGTGCCGCAATGGTCGGGGCGCATAGCGGAATGCCCGGAAACGCGGGACCGCCGAATGCAAATTCGCCGGTTTCTCCATACGACATCGACAAGCTTTTTAGGTCCTCGAATTCGAGTGGCGCTGGCTCATTGGCCGACGCGCGCATGGAAACCGGCCACATTGTCGCCAATGCGCTGGCGCGCGGCAGCGTTCCTGATGCGGACCGCGCTTATCTGATAGACCAGGTCGCCGCGCGCACGGGATCCTCACAGGCCGACGCGCAGGCTCGTGTGGACAGCTTCATTGCTACCCTGACACAAGCCCAGGCCAAATTGAAAGCGGATGCGGACTCGACGAGAAAGGCTGCGGCGGAGGCCTCCATCTATCTGGCATTGTCCATGTTGATCGGCGCTTTTATCGCGAGCGTTTCCGCGGCGTTGGGCGGCCGCATCCGCGACGAGCACATCTAGGCCCACGTCTGTAGGAGTGAACGATGGACTCAGCACACAAGTTAAATGATTTGTTCGATCAAACCGAAAAGCTACTGGCGAAACTGTCTAACGAGCGCGGCCCGGAAATCCAGGAGCTGCGCGAGAAACTACATCGTTCCATGGGAAAGACTAGAATTGCACTGAAAAGCAGCCCGCCTCGCGAGCATGTGAAGGTTCGTGATGTGGCCGCTTCCTTCAACGACTATGTGCAGAACTATCCGTGGATCGCGTTGGCAACAGGGGTTTTGGTGGCCTCCACGATTGGAATCCTCGCGACGAGCGCCACCAAGCGTTCGCTGCAGCAGCGAAAGCGCGCCGCATAAGTCGATCCTCGCCTGCGGCGCGCTTCTGTGCCTAGGAACTTCAAGTGCGACGGCAGCGTCGCCGACGACGGATGCCGCTGCGAGTCTGCCATGGAAGCTCACGGTGGGTGAGTATGCGTATGGCAACTACGCCGGCACCGACGTGAATTTGCGCTGGCGCGCCGACGATACCAGCGCGTGGGTGGGAACCTATTCAGACAAGGTATTCGGCACTCAAGCACGGCTGGGTGCCGACACGACCATCAGCGTCGGCCAGTATCTGCAAGTGCAGCCATCGCTCCAGGCAGCATCCATGGGATTTCTCGGTGGCAGCGTCAATCTCCTGGCCGGGGCGACCTGGTATGGTTTGGTTGGGTTCGGGCGCACCGATGCGCGGCCATACTTCAATCTCAATTTCGATCCCAATGATGCGCTGACATTCGGAGCTGGCCACCACGCGGACAACGGCATCAGCTACCTGATCTTCGTCGTGGCGGATGATCGCTTTCACACTGGACAACGAGACTGGCATGCCAATGTGCAAATTCCCTGCGGCGACTCCCATGCAACGCTGGATTTGCTACGCAAGAGCGAATTGACGGATGCCGGGCCAATCACGGGTTGGGGCTTTAGCGTCAATTGGGATTGGCCGCGATGGTTTGTGCGTCTGGCCTATGATCCACACCAAAATTTCTCGGTCCAAGATGCGTGGCGCTTCGTTACGGGGGTGAGGTTCTAGGCTCCAGCGGTTCTTGCGACCAGGTCTGGAAGTTCGGGATTGGTAAATTGCGCGAGGCATTCGTTCGTACTTAATCGCGATTCGGCGCGCCCGGCGGAAACAATTTGCGATACGGCCGGCCTTCATCAACGGCCCGAGCTATGGAAGGACGCGCCAGCAGCCGCTGTCGGTAAGCACGCACGTGAGCAAACTCGTCGCCGACCTCACGAACCCAGTCGGAGTAGAACAGCGCCGGCGCCGCGGCGCAATCGGCGAGGCTAAAATCATCGCCGCACGCCCAGTGTCTCGTTGCCAACACCCCATTTAGCCAGCGATAAGATGTATCGAGTAATGTGCGTGCTTCCTGGACCCCGAGGGGATCGCGGTCGCCCTGTGCGCGGATGAAGTCCGCGACAATTCTTTGCATCGGCGTCATGACATAGTTGTCGAAGAAACGATCCATCATGCGAACTTCGAGCGCGTTTTCGCGATCTCTCGGTATCAGTTGAACGGTGCCCGGATGGCGGATCGCCAAATGCTCGATGATGACGCTCGATTCGATGTAGGTATGTCCCTCGTCAACGAACACGGGAAACTTCTTTAGAGGCCAGAGTTCCGCGAGTTCGCTCATCGCGGTTGGATCTTCGGGCCCAATCTTGCGGTAGGTAAAGGGCGTGCCGTTCTCGTAGAGCGCGATCAATACTTTCTGGCAGTAGGCCGCAAACGGGTGTGCATACAGGGATGGTTGCATCGATTACCTCCAGTTTTCGAAACGATACACGAGGTTCGGGCTGCACGGGACAACGCGAAGTTGATGCATTAAGATTCAGCGACATGACAAATTCGAGCACGCCATTGGAGGGCTTAACAGTCCTTGATTTTTCCCATGCTCTGGCCGGGCCCTACTGCACCATGCTGATGGCCGCCTACGGCGCCAAGGTAATCAAAGTTGAAGGTCCCGAAGGAGATATCGGGCGAACCTGGGGGCCGCCGTTTAACGGTGTTGATGCCTGTTATTTCGTCGGCCTGAACAGCGGTAAACAAAGTCTGGCCGTCGATCTGAAGACACGGGAAGGGCTCGAAGTCTGCCGAAAATTGGCGGCTAAAGCCGACTTCGTGGTCGAAAACTTCAGGCCCGGTACCATGAATCGCCTGGGCCTGGACTACACGTCGCTGTCCGCGGCGAATCCACGAGTCATTTATGTCTCGATCTCCGGTTATGGACAGACAGGTCCTAGGCGCCTGGAACCCGCGATGGACTTGATTATCCAATCCGCGTCGGGATTGATGAGCATAACTGGAACTGCTGCGGGCGAAACCGTCAAGACGGGGCACTCCATCGCGGATATCACCGCCGGGCTGTTCTCTTTGATTGGCGCCATGATGGCGCTCGAGGCGCGTCACCGCACGGGCCGAGGACAGTTCGTCGATGTTTCCATGATGGACACGGTGATGTCGACCATGCTGCCAAGCTTCGCGCGCTACTTAGCCTCCGGCATCGTGCCGAAGCCGATGGGAACGTTGTTCGAGGGCATCGTCCCTTACCGAAACTTTGTGTGCGAAGACCGCGAAATTACCCTGGCAGTGGCGAGCGATAAGCTGTGGCGGAGCTTTTGCGAAGCAATCGGCCGACCCGAACTGGGCAACCATCCGGATTACAACAGCAATCCCTTGCGCGTGAAGAACCGTGGCGTGCTTGAGCCCATGCTCGAAGCAATGTTTCATTCGCGCCCCGCCGCGTACTGGGTCGAGCTGCTGACGAAGCACGGAATTCCCGTCACTGTGGTGCGCAATCTCAAAGAAGTCCTCGACGATGAGCAAACTGCTGCGCGCAATATGACACCCACCGTCGAGCACGCGGTCGCAGGTCGCATACGGGTGATCGGCGTTCCTGTGCAGCTATCCGAGACACCGGGACGTATTGGCAACGCGGCGCCGCTGCTCGGGGCTGATACCGCAGCCATTCTCAAGGAGGTTAACAGCGACTGAGGCAAGTCAGCCGCTGACCTGCTACGATTGCCGCCCCGTCGAGTGCATGGATTTCGGGGTGTAGCTCAGACTGGTAGAGCGCTACGTTTGGGACGTAGATGTCGCAGGTTCGAATCCTGTCACCCCGACCA
>JBEPVT010000160.1:0-7547 GCA_041690895.1 Gammaproteobacteria bacterium | reverse complement strand
ATATCCTAAAGCGCCTGCCTCTTTGGCATCCTGCGCCTCGATCGCCAGCGCTTCCGTGATCAAACGATCGAGATTGGCACGTCTCACAGAATTGATGTTTTCTTTATTTCTGTATTTGCGTGTTACTGTTTATGCGCCCTGCCCGTGCTCGATCTCGGACATGCGGATTTCAAGTAAACGGCGAAGCTCGTCCGCCATCTGGAGGCCATGTTGAGCGCATAGGGTCTTAAAGCGTGTGTGCTGGGTCGCCTCAAGATCGATGGTCAGCCGCTTCATCGGCACAGGTGCGACGGACGGCGTTACCACCGCTCGTTCATTGACCCATTGATCAGCCGCCGGCGACGGCGTGACCGGGCGCGCGGCGAAGCTCACTTTTTTGCTCATGCAGATTCACCAATTCATTGACTAAGGAAATAACTTCCCGAGCAGCAGTGCCGTCGGGGTCCGTCTCGAGTACGGTTTGGCCGCTGGCCACTGCCTCGGCAAACCCCACACGTTGCGATATGTCGGCTTTCAGAATGGGTACTTCGAGGCTCGCAAGGGCATCACGTACATCACGGTCAATAGCCGTATTTACGATTTTACGATTAATAGCAATCACAGATTGCAGATTTTCTTTGTAAATTCGAGCTTCTTTAATGAGTTCAACGGTCTCTGCGGCCGCCCAAACATCAAAAGGCGAGGGCTGCACAGGGATTACCACCACATCGGAGGCGAGGATGATCGAGCGAGCGAGCTCAGTGACTCGCGGCGGACCATCAATCACCACATGATCGTAATCGCCGCCGAGCGAGGCAATCTCTTTGTGTAAGGTCGCCTTGGCCATACCGATCACGGAGAAAGCAACTTCGCCCGTACGGATGGTTGACCATTTCATAGCACTTTGCTGAGGGTCCGCATCGATCAATAAAACGCGTCCTTTGGAGCGGGCCAGGGCACTGGCGACATGCAACGACAGAGTGGTTTTGCCAACACCGCCTTTCTGATTCAAAAACGCATAGATCATATTTTATGTTAACACGATTGAGCGCATAATAACAAACACAGATTTACAGATTAAGAACAAAAAGCGTCAATAGGGCGCCTCTATGATCATTTTCTCTTACTGCGTGACAAAGTGTCCGTGGGGCGACCGTTTTCACCGTGGTCGATTCCAAAAAATAAATGGTTGTCAGTTGACAACCTGTTTGTCTTTAATTACCTTTAGGTAAACACGAAACATGGCCCGAACACGGCATCCGAAGAAAGAGATTGAGGAGGCTATTCGGCATGCGGAAGCGAATGGCTGGCGAGTCGAGGTCGGCGGCAGTCATGCCTGGGGCAAGATTTATTGCCCTTATAACGATGCTGAGTGCCGCTGCGGAGAATTTTGCATCACGAGCGTGTGGAGCACGCCGAAGAATCCTGGCAACCATGCTCGTCAATTGAAACGTGTTGTCGATAACTGCACCACACACAAGCGAGCGCAGGATGCCGCTGAACAGGAGTCCGATTCGGAGTAAATGATGGAATACGAATTCACATTGAAATTCATGCTGGCGGCGGAGGCCGCGGCGGTTGATGAGCTCGTCGAGCGACTCGGTGCCGCGGGTTGTGACGATGCGTTGATCGGGATCGGTCAGCCCGGTCGTATGGCTTTGGATTTCACCCGAGATTCTGACTCTGCCCAAAACGCGATCGTCAGTGCTCTCGAAGCGGTGAAGAGAGCTATCCCTAGCGCGAAACTTCTTGAGGCCGCACCCGATTTTGTGGGGCTAAGCGATGTTGCGGAATTAGTCGAAGTCAGCCGGCAAAACATGAGAAAACTCATGCTCGCGCACAAAGATAATTTTCCTGTCGCGGTCCATGAAGGCAGTGCAGCGCTGTGGCACTTGTTTCCGATACTGAGCTGGCTCAAGGACCGTGCCGGTTACTCTATTAACCAGTCTTTGATCGACATCGCTTACATCACTATGCAAATCAACCTGGCCAAGGAAGTAAACCAGATTGAGCGTCGCGTCCAAAAAGAAGTACTTGAATTAGTGGCGTAGTCTCACATGAGCATTCCATTAACTCGTTCGCATGAAGAAGCCACCATGGAACGCTTTCGGCGCGACCAGGAGCTAGCCAGTCATTTCCTCGAGGCTATTTTGAAAGATGGGGATGCTGAGGAAATTATGTATGTCCAGCAACTTCTCACCAAGGCCTTCGGCGCCGACGGATTCGATCAAACAATGGCGCTTTCAAAGTAACCACAAACTGCCCGTGATTTTCAGTCCTTCCAAAACTTCTTGAACCGCTCCGGGGAGAGCTCTGTATAGCGCACGGTGTGCCGGATATTTTTGTGGCCCAGGTATTGCTGAACGGCACGCGTATCATGTCCGTCGTTCGCAAGCTTGTACCCTGTGGCATGTCTGAGCATGTGCGGATGAATCGGAAAGGGCAGGGTGGCGAGCTCGCCGGCGCGCGCGAAGAGCTTCCTAAACGTCGCCGGCGTCAACGGTCCGCCGCGCTCGGTCACGAACACATACGGGCCATCCGGATATTGCCGGCGGAGCTCGCGCAGTGCACGGAGCTCCGGCCCGCGGACAGGGTGCGTAGAGTCGATGCCGTTCTTCATTCGGGCGACATGCATCAGACCCGTTTTCAATTCAATCTGCTCCCAGCGTAAAGCCACGAGCTCCGAGACTCTAAATCCGTGCCGATAGGCCAGGAGTATTAGGGTTCGATCGCGATGACCGTGCCGGCCGATCTTGGCGGAGGCCTTAAGCACGCGCTCGAGCTCGTCCGGGGTTAAATATTCGCGTTGGCGCTTGGAGGCGTTAGAGGTTCGGCGCGGGGGAATGGCAGAGTAGGGGGCTGCCTTAGATCGCGGCGCCGCGAGCTTCCTATTGCGTCGGCGCGAGCGAACTTTCCCATTTAGGGATATTGGCGTCGGCTTTGATGCTGCGTGTTTTCTGTGACTTTCGGAGATAAATGGCGGACTTTCTTCAGCGCTAATTGGCGGTACCGATAACGAGCATGCGGCGCGCCGCGTTGACGACATCGTCGGTGATGGCGGTCAAGTGATTTATGTCCATGAGACGCTCGATCTGAACGAAGAGCCGATGTATCAACCGAAAATTACCGCCAGTTATTCTAGCAACCGCAGCGATTGCCTGCGCATCGGCAAAGTCAGCCCCATCCATGCATAAGCCGAGCTCTCGCCAGTGGCGAGCAAGGACGAAGGCGAGTTCATTGCCCTGCAGAGGGCGATAGTGATGAGCGAAGCCGACGCGGCTGTAGAGCTGCGGGTAGCGCGCCAGACGCTTGTCGATCCCCGGCATGCCAATGAGTATCAGACCAATGCTGGAGCGATCGAAGAGATCGCGCAGAAATTCAAGCGCTGGGGTTGAGAGGCGTTCGGCTTCATCGACGATCACCATGTCCATATGATTGAACGAGCAATCGAGCTTCGCTCGTTCGTTGTGCGGGAGAATGCAGGCGGTCGCGCACGCCAATAATCGATGGATGTCACGATTCAGGACGCGCGCCGAGATGCTGACCGCTGGCGTGTAGAAGAGAGTGTGCGAGCGATTCATCGCGGTAAGCATTTTCCTGCTCGAGCGTTCGCGCAGTCCCCAGTCGTATAGCAACGACTCGACCTCCGGCCAGTTGGCGTAGTGTCGGGCGGAGAGCGTCTTACCGACCCCGGCTGCGCCGTAGCACAAGCCTATATAGCGATTTTCACGCACGGCCGTTGCGAACTCGACGAAGCGACGGTGCTCTTTGGTGGCAATAAAAGCGCCTGTGCGGCGGCCAATGGTGTCCTTTGCGACGGCGCCCATTTAGGTGTCCTCCAAGTACAACCGCAGAGCTATTGGCTTATGTACCGTGGCCACCGGCTTTTCTGATGCGGATCGCGACGGAAGCACTTTTTTATCGAACTCCCCAGAAATCACCAATACCGGTAACCCGCTCAGTGATCTGCCCGCGTAACTCGCGCCGGCGGGCTACTCGAGCTGTTTGGATGTCCTTGAGTGACAGCGTTTGGTCGCTATGCTGTTGATTGATGGCGCGACATAGAAATCGGTCATGGTGAAACACTCGAATCTCGGCCAGGTCACGCGGGTCGTAGCGGACGGTCACCGATTCGCCGACGTAGGCAGCGAGCGTCGCATCAAGATAGCGCAGTCCCTCGAAATGGATGCCATCGCGTCGCACGACGCGGGCTGTGGCCACCGCGATCAGAAGCAAATCAAGCGCTTCCAGACTCTGCGCATCCGCGGGACCCATCCCTGGCCCAACCAGGCGATGCGGGGTATGGCGTCAATCTCCTGATGCTCGCGGACGTTGTAATTGCCGATGATGTGGGCGCCAATGGTGGCATCGAGCGCGGATAGCGATAGCTTGGGCGCAGTCGCTGATCTCCCATCCACCAGATACCGCGGTAGATCACAAAGGAGTTCCGTATTGAGCGTGCCGAAAAGCCGTTCGACTTTGCCCCGACCTTGAGGGCGGGCGACCGCCGAATGCACCAATCGTATCTTGAGATCCGCGGCGACCTGCTCCAGGTGGCGGCTGGTGAAATCGCAACCGTGATCGACGTAAAGCACCTCGGGTATCCCACAGACCGGCCAAGCGGGATCCTCTTTACGCCAAATCGCTTGGCGCAGAGCGAGACAAGTTTGCAAGGTTGAAGGGGCACCTAAAAAAACCGTGTAGCCGGCTACGAGGCGAGAGTGGTCGTCGATGACGGTGGTCAGCCACGGCCGTTTCGGCTGACCATCAACATCGAGAATCAAGATATCGAGTTGCGTATGGTCGGCTTGCCATATGGCATTCGGTCGTTCCGCCCGATGTCGATAAATGAGTTCGAACTGGTCTCGGTAAGCAGCGTGGCCCCGATGAGCCAAGGTCACTAGGCCCGGGTCGAGTGCGGTGACAATCGCATGGACGCTGCTGTAAGAAGGGATGCGGAGGTCTCGCTCTCTCGCGATCGCTGTAACCCGCCGATGAATGGCGGTGACCGAGGGGCGCGGTTTCTTTAGAAAGAGGCCTTCGATGAGATGGACGAGCTCCACAGAGAGTTTGGGCCGACCACCGTCTGTGCGGGGCGTGCGCGCCAAGCCGATCAATCCGGCCGCCCGGTACCGGGACAGCCACCGCTCGGCAGTTCGCAGCGCGACGCAGGCATCGTGGGCAGCTCGCGATAGAGGCACCTCGTGCTCGAGGTGTGGGCGCAGTACCACAAACCGGACCATCGCCTGTTCACGTTGGGCCTCGGGGAGCTGCGCCAACACGCGTCCGTGCTGCTCCAGTAATTCGTCGGGCGGCATAGGTGTCCCTATTGAAGTACACTTTGAACATATCGACCTGCCACCGCAGGAAAAGTGCCATTTTCGGTATGTTTGGAGCCGAGGGTTCAATTGGGACAGTCCGCAGCGCTTTATTGCCGAGTGTCGACGGCAGATCAGTCCTGCGGTCGACAGGAGCGGGACCTCAAAGCCTTTGCTAAGAAAGCCGGCTATCGAATCGTCGGTGTGTGGAAGGAAACGGCTTCGGGCACCAAAGACGATCGCAAGCAGCGCAAGGAAATACTGGCTCTCGCCCAGGCGCGCAAGATCGACGTGATTTTGGTGACGGAACTCACCCGCTGGGGTCGTTCGATGCTGGACCTTTTGCACACGCTTCAGGACTTACAGGCCTGGAACGTCTCATTGATCGCCCAGACCGGCCTACAGCTCGATCTACGCAGCGCCCAGGGTAAGCTCATTGCCTCACTGATGGCGGCACTCGCCGAGTTCGAGCGCGATTTGCTCAGAGAACGAGTGCGCTCTGGCATCTCCGCCGCCCGCAAGCGCGGCGTTCGATTCGGCCGTCTACCCGGCCAGCGTCCGATCTCGGACCGGCACGCCGCAAAAGTATTGCAGTTCGTGAGTGCCGGCCAATCCTATCGAGAAATCAGCCATCGACTCGGCATCAGCAAGAACACTGTGCTCGGTATAGTGAAACGCGATCGCGCAGCCTAAGGACAACGAAACGACAATGGACCAATTGATCTCATATCACCACTCGAATCGTCTCAAAGTTGGGATGTGGCTGGGCGCGGCAGCCATGGTTGCGCTTGTTTACGTCTTCCAATCCGCATCTGCTAACCCGTCGGATAGTTACATCATTCGCATCGTACCAATTTGCATATTGGCTTTCTTCTGGGTTTTCTTTCTCCTAAAGGCCGGCATCGGAAAACTCGCTGATGAGGTTCGAGATTTAGGCGATCGGCTACAAATTCGCCGCGGTAAGACCAACCAACTCGTACCGCTGTCTCAGGTTTCTCTCGTGGAAGCGTCAACAATGTTAGGGACGATCGCCGTAGTAAAATTGAGGTTCCTCGCCAACACCCCACTGGGCGATCAAATTGCATTCTTGCCGAGGTATGAGCGTGGGTCGCGGTCTTGGTCAACCGAGGCGAGTAGACTCGCCACAAATCTCGCAGCACGCGTTAATAATGCGCGGCGTGTCCCCGCCAATTAGCGCTGAAGAAAGCCCGCCATATTTCGCCGAAACTCACAGTGTTTTCTTCGGGCTTTAGCCACAGCGCATTATAGAACATTCCCATTAAAGGCCCAAAATGGGAATGTCCAGAGCAGAGATGCCGCGCGGAGTTGGGGCTGTGGACTTCCGCGTTAAAGCTCATTGTGTCGGCCCGTAGTACTCAGGTGCGCCGGCGCCTTTCCCCTTTTCCAGCTACGGCTGAAGCTCGCCCAGCGCTCGCGCAGCTCACTGACATCAAATTTTGAGGCCTTAAGTCCCGCCTTGGCGCGATCCGTATTCGACCATTCGATGGAGGCCTTCTTCCCCAACCCGGTTGCCGTGAGCTCACGCGTGGTCGTCAAAATATGCGCGTGGTAATTGCGCTTATCACCCGCTCGGTGCGGTGCATGCAGCGCAAAATCCACCACCACCCCATAGCGATTAGCGAGCTCGGCGGCGAACTCCCGCACCAAGATCACCCGCTGCTCACGGGTTAATTCATGGGGCAGTGCGGCCTCATATTCTCGCGCCACCCGCGCATCGATCCGCTTCTCGGCGATCTCCGCCGCATTCCAGAGCGCCTGCCGGTCGCGCGCCCAATTGATGTCCGCTTTGGCCGCCGCGGTGGGCAGCACGATCTCGCTGTGCTCCACGCCGCGCTTGCGCCGGTAGTCAAACACTTGATCGGTGCTTAAGTCATGCACGAGCGCGGCAGCCCGATACGCCCCGGCGGCGGTGGCCGAACGGCCATCGCCGCGGGACACCGGCTTCACGGTCAAGTGATAACTCGCCATTGCTTTACCTCTCCTTACCCTTGCGCCGATCAGACTCTTTTCCGACGCCGCTTCTTCGCGCTCGATGCTCAGCACCGCGTGGGGCTGAACGTGAGCGCGATCCGCTCTTGCCGGTTGCGTGTCCCGAGAGGGATGAGCAACCGGCGTCTTCCTCTTCGCAGCGCATCCCGGCCGGCCAACGAGCCAAGGCCGGGAGGGCGCTGCCTCCCTCTTGGGATCCTAAGGGCGGAGGCGCAAGCCGCAGCCCTTGGCGCACGGTCG
>JBEPVT010000159.1:0-7652 GCA_041690895.1 Gammaproteobacteria bacterium | reverse complement strand
AGGCCTCGCAATCACTTTCTACCCCAAAAGTACCCACACGTTTACCGGAAGACCCGCAATCGTTAACAGCATGAGACGCTTATGATAGCCGGGGCGATGGCGCTGCCGGATCGCAATGGCGACGAAACCCGCAAAAAACATCATCTGAAGCAAATCCAGACTCGTGATGACGACCTGACTCGCAGCGAAATCCGTGTGACCGCGCACTTCGCGCGCAGCGGCGTGCAGCGTCGTAATTGATCCAACAAGCACAACCAACGCGGCGCAAACGGCACCACATACACCGAGCCGCCGATGCCACTGGACACGATGAGCGGCAATCAGACTGGTTTGAGCAACGAGCAGCACGACCCACCCAGTCATCACTGCGCCGTGAATGTGTAGCAGCGCCGAGACCGTGCTGAGGCAGCTCTGCGGGCATCGCTCGCGGGGCTTCAGGAGGCGGTCGTCGCGGGTGAGGTTTGGGTCGGTCGCAAAGACCTCTATTTTCGGCAGGACGAGGCCGAAGAGCGACCCGAAGGCGTGGATCGCGCGCAAATCCAGCTCTATCGGAAGGTCGGCCGGATCCAGCTGCCGACCCTGTTACTGGAGTTGGATTCACAGGTGCATTTCAGCTGGAAGCTGTTGGGTCGTGATCCGAAAAGCGCCGAAGAATTGCTCGGCGTGTATGGAGCGCTGCTGGCGGCCGGCACCGATCTTGAGTCACGCGGCGTCGCGACGATGATTCGCGGCGTCCACGAAAGCACGATCCGGCGATATATGCGCTTGTTCGAGACCGAGCCGGCACTGCGCGAGGCCAATGACGCGCTCCTGCACTTCGCCCGCAGCCACAGCATCGTCAATCATTGGGGCAGCGGATTCGAGGCTTCGTCCGATTTGATGAGCCTGGATGCAAGTAAGCATCTCTACGATGCCCGCGTGGATCCTAAGCGCCGAGTTTTCGGCATGGGTATCTATCAAACGGTTCTCGATCAATGGGGGATCCCCTACGATCAGCCCTTGGCACTGATGCGCCGCCAAGTCGGCGCTGCAATTGAAGGAGTCGTGCGCCAGCGCGTCACACCGATTAAGTCCCTGGCGGTCGATACGAACGGTCATACTCATTTTGGCTCAGGCCAAGCGAAGCTCCTTGGATTTGATCTGTACACTCGCTGGCACGACATGCGCGGCCAATGGCTTCACGTGCCCAAAGACTGGCCGGAAGTGCCTGGCCTGGAACCGGTGCTGAAGCGCGACATTGACATCGATTTCATTCAATCTGAACTCGACGGACTCTTGCGCATGGCTGCTTCGATCAACGATGGCTACGGGTCAGCCACATTCCTGCTTGAGCGTCATGGTTCGGCGGCACGACACTCAAAACTGCATCGTGCCGGCACGCAGTTTGGGCAACTCTGGGATGCCGTTTATCTCTGCGACTACGCCGCTCAGCCGCACTTTCGTCGCAGCGTCAACCGAGTATTGGTCCGCGGTGAATCGGTCCACCAGCTCGAACGCGTCATTCATGCAGGACCGATCCGCTATGATCGAGGCCGTCGGCGCGATGAGAAAATCATGATCAGCGGCGCACTAACGCTGCTCACGAATGCCGTCATCGCCTACAACACCTGGAAGCTGCATCAGGTGCTCGAACGGTACAAAGAAGGCGGCCAACCGGTTCCGAGCGACGAGATTCTCGCGCACATCGCTCCAATTGCCTTCCGCCATATCAATTTCAACGGTACTTATCGGTTTCCGTTGGAGCGATACCTTCACCGGCTACTACCCTCGCCGCAGTCTCAACAAATTGCAGTCGGATCGAAATGACTTATCCACAGGAAACCGTTACTTTTGGCACGTTCCGGTAAACACCCTTGCTAAGCGCCGCAAAAGTCGGCCGCTTCCAGATTGGGACAACGTTTCCTGCAATGTCCTGCTCGTACCCAGCCATTACTTTGTCTCAACGACTCTCGTGGCATGAATGGTCATGAAGCGTTGCGCATTTCCCCCGATTTCGCCCATATCGCCTGTTTGCGTAAATGAATCAGAAGTGAAGTCACCGAACACCTCATGCCATCGCATCTTTTTTCCAGCCTGCGGGAAATCCAGATCGATCACTAGCTGCTTTCCATCCCAAGTAACGGAACTATTGAAGTACGAATCGACATTGCAAGCGCCGGGGCCAGAATTGTTACAAAGCATGCCCTTGAACGCATTCGTGCTGCTGTCCCACCAATGGAGTGCTAGCAGGAAAAATTCTCCCGATGGCGTGTTACCGTGCTCCTCCTCAAGGAGAGTAAATCCGCCTGGGCCACTCCTCCAGACTTGCTCCCCGTGATAGACCACGCTTTTGGGGGAGACAGGCCCGTATACATTAGTAGTGGCCCATCGTCCGGCAATCGCTTTCGTCAGATGTTAGCGGCGGCTCCAAAACCGTTGAGATTGGGCGGTTTAAAAACCGTGGTGCAAAGGGGTTGGTAGGAGGGACTATCGGGCCGGCATTGGCGGGATCTCAGACGTCTTCGACCCGGTCTTTGGCGCGATAGCTTTTGCCTTCGATGACGGCGGTTTCGCATCGATGCAGGAGCCGATCGAGGATGGCGGAAGTGAGGGTCGAGTCGTTATTGAAGATTTCCGGCCATTTTTTGTAGGCGCGGTTGGTGCTGAGGGCGACGGCGCCGCGTTCGTAGCGGGTGGAGATGATCTGGAACAGCAGGTCGGCGCCGAGCTTGTCGACGGGAAGATATCCGACCTCGTCAATGAATGTTGCGCGCAACATTCATTGACCTATGTTGAGCACTCAGATATGTGGAGCTGAGAGGATTTCCCGGTAAAAATCCGGCAGGACGCGACATTCTGTTCACATAAATAATCGCCGCATCCATTACGTTGCTCCCCGGTCATTACTTCACTGGGAGAGCACGATGTTGAACGATCTCTTTCGGAGCGGAGCCGCATGGCGTTGCCAACCGCTTCAGCAATCACCTTTTCGCCCTGAGTTGGAGGAGTTTGCCGGCTGGCTCAAGGCCGCACACTACACAACGGTAATCCTGCGTCGGCATCTGTTCCGGCTGGACGGGACGCTTCGTACGATGCCGCGAGCCGCTTCAGGCGCAACGTACTCGGCAGCGGAGCTGCAGACCGCGTTCGGCAAGCACCGCAGACCGCCATCCCGTTTGGTCTGGTATCGGGGGACACAACATGCGTACCAGCGGTTTCTTCAGTCTCGATGACGGTTGGAAGACGAGACGGGTGACTGTCGATTCGCGGACCTGCGCCGGCGATACGAACGTCATCTGGTCGAGGTGCGTGGCTTTGCCCGTTCGACGCTGGCGCATCACAGCACGACGGTAGCGGATTTTCTCGACAGAGCACTTCGTCCTCGTCAACGACTTAGAACCCTGACCGGCACCGACGTGGAGCGTTTCGTTGGCGTGAGGAGCACGGAGGTTAGCCGACACACGCTGCAGCATACAATTGCTGCCCTGCGGGCGTTCCTTCTGTGGTGTCACGATCTCGGGGAGCTTTCCAAACGCCTCGACGCCATCGATACACCCCGCACCTATCGAGGTGAACTGCCGCCGAGGGCGCTCGAGTGGTCTGCAGTCCAGGCGCTGCTCGGCTCCATTGATCGAGGCAGTAAATCAGGCGAGTGCGATTACGTTATCCTTCATTTGATGGCGCACTACGGCCTGCGACCATCAGAGATCGCATCGCTGCGTCTCGACTCGATCGATTGGACGAGCACCACGCTTAAGGTCGAGCAACGCAAGACGCACTCTGATTTGGTGCTGCCGCTCGCACCAGCAACGGTGAAAGCTCTACGCCGATATCTCCGTCGCGATCGTGATCGACGACAGGAGGCCCAAGAGCAAACGTCCCTCTTTTTGAGGGAACGCTGTCCCATCGGGCCGCTCAAGAACACGGGCGTCTACGAGATCTTCATCAAGCGCCTCAAGGAGGGCGGTCAGGATCCGAGTCGATACTCAGCGTATTCCCTGCGGCACGCATTCGCCATGCGCTTGTTGACGACCGGAGTCGGTATCAAGGCGATTGGGGATTTGCTTGGTCACCGTGATCTCGAGAGCACCTGCGTCTGCTCGAAGTTCCAGTATTGAACGGCGCGAACGGTGGAGGGCGTCAAGCGTAACTTTAATCGCTTGAGCCGCTGGGATGCGGCCGTCGCATCCTACCTCGCGAACCGCCGTGCTTTCGGGCGACGGTATTCCTCGGAGGAGTGGATGCTGGGGACGGTGCGCCGGTTTCTTCTGGCCAGAGGCGCGACCGATCTCGACCTGAGAGTATTCGATCGATGGCGAAAGACCCTGCTGCATCTCAGTCGCAATACCCAACGCGGGCGCGAAACTGCAGCATACAAGTTCTGCCGCTATAGACGCCGGACTGAGCCGCGGTGCTTCGTGCCAGATCCGCAATCATTCGCGCGACCTCGGCCATATCCTCTACGAGTGCTTTTCGAGCCGGCGCAGATTGCCGAGCTTTTGAGCATGGCTTCGGCATTGCCACCGCACAGCCACTCTCCGCTGCGCCCTCATGTTGTCCGACTTGCGATCGTGTTGCTTTACACAGCGGGACTGCGTCGGGGTGAGCTCGTTCGACTGCGGACGGACGATGTAGATCTGCGATCAGGCGTTTTGCACATCCGCGAGTCGAAGTTCCACAAGAGCCGTTGGGTCCCCTTGTCGAACAGCACCCGGGAGGAACTGCGCCAGTACCTGGCGCTTCGGCGCAAAACGCACAATGGAACCTGCCCGACGGCGCCGTTGCTCTTCAACGGCAGGCGCAGCTCCAGCTTCTGTTCTGGAGGCGGGATGGGCCAGACTATTCGTCGTCTGATCGTGGCGGCAAAGTTTCGCGACAGCAGTGGCCGACATCCCTGCGTCCATAGTATGCGGCATTCATTCGCCGTCGCTGCGCTGCTGCGCTGGTACGAAGCGGGTGCCGATGTGCAATCTTGCCTGTCGAAGCTGGCCCTGTACATGGGGCACGTTTCGATCGTCTCGACGGCTTACTACCTGCGGCAGGTGCCTGCCGTGGTCATTCGCGCCAACGAGAGGTTCGCCCGCGCCTATGCGGCGATGATCACGGGAGGTGCCTCATGAAGCGCTCCCGTCCCACCGATCTCGGCGCCAGCATCACTCGGTTCTTCGAGGAGTATCTTCCGGGGCAGCGGGGAATGAGTGTGCACACAATACGGAGTTATCGTGACGCCGTGGTGCTGATGTTGCAGTTTACAGCACGTGACTGTCGTCGCGGTGTCGAACAGCTGAACATCAAGGACTTCAGCGCCGAGCGCGTCCTGAAGTTCCTCAAGTTCCTGGAGACCGATCGGCACAATGGCATTACGACTCGCAATGCTCGGCTCGGGGCTCTTCACGTCCTCGCGCGGTTCCTCGCATCAGAGCGACCGGAGCATCTGGGCACGTTGCAACGTGTGATCAACCTGCCGTTCAAACGCGGTGCACGTGATGCGCCGATCGAGTACCCCGACGGCGCAGAGATGAACGCGCTGCTCAAAAGCATCGATCGGACCCGACCGGCCGGTCAACGCGATTACGCACTCTTCGCGCTGATGTTCAACACCGGCGCTCGCGTCCAGGAAGTTCTCAATCTCCGCCGTCGTGATGTCCGACTCGATTCGCCCTGCCAGGTTCGGCTATTGGGGAAGGGCAATAAGGTACGGTTGTGTCCCCTATGGCCTGCTACTGCGAGGCTCCTGCGTGACCTGTGTGGCGCGCACGCGGCATCCGACGCGCTCCTGTTCACCAATCTGCGCGGTCAACAGCTCACCCGGTTCGGAGTGCGATATCTCCTACGCAAGTATGTTGCCGCGGCGGGCCGTGAAGCGCCGACGCTTCGCGATAAACATCTCCATCCGCATTCCCTGAGGCACGGCACCGCTATTGCGCTTCTCAAGTCCGGTGTCGACTTCGCAACGATCAGCCAGTGACTCGGGCACGCAAGCCTCAACACGACGATGCGTTACGCTCGTGCGGATATCGATCTCAAACGTCAGACGCTGTCCCAGGTATTTCCGGGCGCCCTGCCGCCTCCCCAAGGTGGGAAGCTGATGATCAATGGAGCGGAGCTCATCCCTTGGCTCCAGAGGCTCTAAAGATATGTGGAGCGCGCTCTTCAGTTTCTCCCTGCATAACCGATGCCGAGGTCCGCCAGCTCCACATATCTGAGTGCTCAACATAGGTCAATCAGCAACAAGGAAGGCTTGAGGTAGCGCTGCATGGCGCGCTGTAGATTGCCGGCGCCGGTCGCGGCGGACAGGGTATGGATGATGTCGATGGCGGTGGTGAAGTGCACGCTGTAGCCGCGCAGGCAGGCAGTATGGCCGAGAGCGATCAACAAGTGGGTCTTGCCGAGACCGACATTGCCCAACAGGATGGCGTTGGATTTTTGCTTGATGAACTGCAGACGGAAGAGGTTCTGCAGCTGAGGGCGGTTGATTTTCTTCGGCCAGCTCCAGTCGAACTGGTCGAGCGTTTTGAGCACCGGGAAGCGCGCGAGACGGATGCGTCGCGCCAGGCCGCTGTCCTCGCGCCGATTGACTTCGCCCTCCACGAGCCGCTGCAGATAGTCCAGGTGGCTCCAGCGCTGTTCGCCGGCCGTTTGGGCGAGTTCGTGATAGTTCTCCCGCAGGAAGGGCAGCTGCAGCCGTAGCAGCATTTTCGAGAGCGAGGGGATGTCGCTCGATTCGGTGTCGTCCGGTGTGAGCTGATCACTCATGATTCATCGACCTCGTAGATGGACAGATCGGGTTCCGGCAGGTCGAGCTCGAGCAGATCGGCACTGCGCATCAGAGACAGCGGGCTTGGGGCCTGCGGTTTACAGCGGGCGCGCGACTCGAGCAGATGCGCGATGTATTCGCTGGAGAAGGCATTGAAGGCGAGGGCATCGTCGATGGCGCGCTCGGTGTCGGATTGGCCGTAGATCTCGGCGAGGGCGAGGATTTTGCGCATATGAGCGCGTGCATTGAAGCGCCGGGCCACGAGCCCCTCGTAATACGGCTGGGCATTGCGCCCCAGAGTCAGGAACTGCGACAAGAGACGCTGCTCGCGGGCGTTGTGGCGCTGTTCGAGCAAGACCTTCGGATGATCGGGGTCCTCGATGTCCTGGCGCCGCTCGAAACTGCGCACGTGACGGGCGATGAGCTCGTTCTGATGGTACAGACAAAGCCGATCAGGGTAGGCTTTGACGGTGAGCAGTTGTCCGGCATAGCGCGCGGGTACCGAGTAACGGTTGGTGTCGAGGACGATGCGGAACTGGCTGGAGGCGCGTAACGACAAAACCCGGGCCAGATCGTAGGGGTTAGCGTTCGCAGGCTTCAGATGCGAGCGCTCTTCGGCAAATAAGTCCACCGGCCGGCGATGGGTCTCCCCGTGGATGCGCACGTTGGCGATCTCGGCAAGCCAGACTTGCGCCGCCGGGTTCACGTGCGCAAAATCTTTGAGGTCAAGGCCGTTCAGGAAGTTTTTCTTCACGTAGCCGACGCCCGATTCCACGCGCCCCTTCTCCCAGCCAGCGCGGATATTGCACGGTGCGATTTTAAAACCCTGATGGCGGGCAAAATCCACGTATCGCGGGTTCAGCACCGGCGCCTCGCCGACCAGACGCTTCAGCACCGCGGACTTCAAGTTGTCCAC
>JBEPVT010000158.1:0-7824 GCA_041690895.1 Gammaproteobacteria bacterium | reverse complement strand
CGATTGTGACGACACGCGTGCGGGGTTGTTAAAAATAGCCGCGCTTTATACCATGAACCCCTAGTGGAAACAAAGCCCGCCGCCGCGTAAGGTTTACCAGACCCTATTATGAATGTGACCATCAAAACCCCCGCAGAACAGGACAAAATGCGCGCCGCGGGCCGCCTCGCCGCCAGCGTTCTGGACATGATCGAGCCCTTTGTTCAGCCGGGAGTGAGCACCGAGGAACTCGATAAGCGCTGTCACGATTTCATCGTCGAGGAGCTAAAATCCATCCCCGCCAATCTAAATTATCGCGGATTTCCGAAGACCATCTGTACGTCGGTCAATCACGTGGTTTGCCATGGCATACCGGGTGATAAGCGCCTCAAGAGCGGCGACATCATCAATATCGATGTCACCGTGATCCGCGACGGATTTCATGGGGACACCAGCCGCATGTACCTGGTCGGCAATGCCGCCATTCTCGCCCAGCGCCTCACCGCGGCCTGCCACGAGGCCATGTGGCAGGGCATTCAACAGGTCAGGCCCGGCGCCCACCTCGGAGACATCGGCTATGCCATTCAGACCTTCTCAGAAACCAATAACTTCTCGGTAGTTCGCGAATATTGCGGTCATGGCATCGGCCGGGTGTATCACGAAGACCCCCAGGTGCTGCACTACGGCAAACCGGGCACCGGGCTTGAGTTGTTGACCGGCATGACCTTCACCATCGAACCCATGATCAACGCGGGACGGCGCGACGTGCGTCTGCTATCCGACGGCTGGACGGTCGTGACGAAGGATCAGTCCCTGTCGGCGCAATGGGAGCATACGATTCTGGTCACCGACGGTGGCTTTGAAGTGCTGACCTTGAGCGCGAGCGCAATTGCCGCGGCTGCCGCGGCGGCTTCGGCTGTGGCCGTCACTTGAACGCCCACGGTAAGTTCTTAGATCAAATCCCCGACTGGCCTTACCTTACGGCAGTGCCCGCAGCCCTCGAAGAGGGTCAGTTCTCACCCATCACGTTTCGCCAGGTACTCGATCAGGGCACCGAGCTTCTCAAGGATCGGTTCGTCGCCGACGAACCGATCGAAGATCTGGTGCGTGACCGCGCGCGCCTGGTGGATATTGTCCTGCGCACGGCGTGGGTCAATCTTGCGGGGGATTTGGCGCTGGTCGCGGTCGGCGGCTACGGGCGCGGCGAGCTGCATCCGAGTTCCGACATCGACATCATGGTGCTGTTGCCGAAGAGCGAGTCGGCGGACTGGCAGCCTGGCATCGAACGCTTTCTCACGTTTCTGTGGGATATCGGTCTTGAGGTGGGACATAGCGTGCGCTCAATCGACGACTGCCAGCGCGAAAGTCTCGCCGACATCAGCGTTGCGACCACGCTGTTCGAGGCGCGCCTCATCGCGGGACCAGAAGCGTTGTTCGCAGGCATGCGGCGCGCGTTGGCGCCGGATCGTCTCTGGTCTTCGCAAGATTTCTTCGAAGCCAAAGTCAAGGAGCAAACCGAGCGGCACCATCGGTACTTCGATACCGCCTATAACCTGGAACCCAACGTCAAATCCAGCCCAGGCGGATTGCGCGACATTCAGACCATCGGCTGGGTGACCAAGCGCCAATTCGGAACTGATACGCTGGATGAGCTGGTGGCGCATGGGTTTTTGAGCAGAGAGGAGCTGCGCAAGCTGCAAGCCGGGCAGTCCTTCTTGTGGAAAGTCCGCTTCGGATTGCATGTGCTGACCGGGCGGCGCGAAGACCGGTTGTTGTTCGACTATCAGATCAAGCTCGCGAAATTGTTCGGCTACGAGGATGCCAGCTTCACCCTCGCGGTCGAACAGCTCATGCAAAAGTACTACCGCACCGTCATGGACATCAGTCTGCTGAACGAAATGCTGCTGCAGCTGTTTCGCGAAGCCATCCTCACGCAAAGCGCGCCGCCGTTGCCGATCAACGCGCGCTTCCAAATCCGCAACGACTATCTGGAAGTGACCCATCCTGAGGTGTTTGCACGCTACCCCTCGGCATTGCTCGAGCTATTCGTGCTGCTGCAGCAGCACCCCGAATTGCGCGGCGTACGGGCCGAAACCATCCGTCTGATCGGCACGCATGTCTGGATGATCGACGAGGAGTTTCGCCAAAATCCACGGCATCACCGGCTTTTTGTCGAGATTCTGTGCGCACCCGTAGGCGTCACGCACGAATTGCGGCGCATGAACCTCTACGGCGTGCTGGGACGCTACATCCCATCATTCGGACGCGTTGTCGGACGCATGCAGTACGATTTGTTTCACGCGTACACCGTGGATGCGCATACGCTGTTCGTCGTCAGCAATCTGCGCCGTTTCGCCATGCCGAAGTTCAATCATGAATTTCCGGCCTTGAGCCAGATCATGCAGTCCCTGCCGCGCCAGGAAGTCGCGTATCTGGCGGCACTTTTTCACGACATTGCCAAGGGTCGCGGCGGCGATCACTCGGATTTGGGCGCGGTCGATGCGGAGGCCTTTTGCTTGGAGCAAGGATTGGGCCGCTACGAAGCGCGGCTGGTCGCGTGGCTGGTGCGCAATCACTTGATCCTGTCGATCACTTCGCAGAAGAAAGACATCAGCGATCCGGACGTCGTTCAGGAGTTCGCGCGCCATGTCGGCGACCAAGTGCACTTGGATTACCTGTACGTATTGACGGTTGCCGACGTGCGCGGCACCAATCCAAAATTATGGAATTCATGGAAGGCGCGGCTATTTGAAGAGTTTTACGAGCGCACCAAGCGCGCCTTGCGCCGTGGGCTCGAGACGCCGATCGACCAGGAGCAGCTGGTGCGGGAGACTCAAGACCAGGCGCTGGCGAAGTTGCCCGCGGATGTCAACTTAAAGCAGGCTGCGGCAGTCTGGACGCAGTGGACCGAAGCGTATTTTCTGCGCTACACGCCGGAGGAGATTGCATGGCACACGGCACTGCTCGCGCAGCGCGCGTCCAATGATGACACGCCGCTGGTCGCTGTGCGGCAACTCACCGATCGCGGCGGCACCGCGGTGCTGACGTATACGCCGCGTCGCCTGCGCAGCTTTGCGCGCACCACCGGCATGCTCGATCAAATGGGCTTGAATGTCGTCGATGCGCGGCTCATTACCAGCGCCAACGGTTTTAGCCTCGAGACCTACGTGGTGCTCGAAGAGAACGGTGCGGTTATCGCGGATCCGACCCGCATTCGGGACATCGAGCGCGGCCTGTCGCGCGTCTTGCAGCAGGTCGAGGATTCGCCGCCCGCGGTGACCCGGCGTGCGCCCCGGCAGGTCCGCATGTTTTGGACCCCCACCCAGGTCAATTTCAGCGTCGACACGCGCAACGAGCGGACGATACTGGAACTGATCGCCGGCGACCGTCCGGGCCTGCTGTCGGAGGTGGGCAAGGTATTCCGCGCCGAACGCGTCGCCATCAACGGCGCCAAAATCATGACCGTGGGCGAGCGTGCGGAAGATGTGTTCTATATCACGGGTGCGGATGGCGGCCTGCTTGCGGATGAAGTGTGCCGGCGCGTACAGGATTCGCTGACGCAGGCGTTGGATAGACGCGACGCGGCCCGCACGTGACCGGCTTCGAGGATTTGCGTTCGATCATCGATGCGGCCTACGAAGCGCGGGCACAGCTCAACCCGCGCAATACGCCGAGCAGTTTGCGGGCGGCGATCGAGAATACGATCGAGCTGCTGAACGAGGGGCAGCTGCGCGTGGCACAACCTGAGGGCGGCGCATGGCGCGTCAATGAATGGCTGAAGAAAGCCGTGCTGCTGTCCTTTCGCATCAACGACAATCAGTCCATGCCAGCGGGCGTCTTGAATTTCTATGACAAGGTCCCGTTGAAATACGCCGGTTGGAGCGCCGAACGCTTTGCCGCCGCCGGCGTGCGCGTCGTGCCTCCAGCGACCGTGCGGCGCGGCGCGTACATCGCAGCGAACGTGGTGTTGATGCCCAGCTACGTGAATGTGGGCGCGTATGTGGACAGCGGCACCATGGTTGATACCTGGGCCACCGTGGGCTCCTGTGCGCAGATCGGCAAGAACGTGCACCTGTCCGGAGGCGTTGGCATCGGCGGCGTGCTCGAACCGCTGCAGGCCGGCCCGACCATTATCGAAGACAATTGCTTTATCGGCGCGCGCTCTGAAATCGTCGAGGGGGTCGTGGTCGAGTCCGGCGCCGTCATCTCCATGGGCGTCTTCATCGGCCAAAGCACGCGCATTTACGATCGCGAGCACGACGAAATCCTGTACGGCCGCGTGCCCGCCGGCGCGGTAGTGGTCCCCGGTACCCTGCCTGCCCCGAATGGCAAGTACGGTCTTGCCTGTGCCGTCATCGTCAAGCGCGTCGATGCGCAAACTCGAGCCAAGACTTCCCTGAACGAACTACTGCGCAATCCCGACTAACACTTCGCAACAGCGCTCCTCAAGGAGATAACGGATGAACAAAAACAACGCCGCACGCCCCCAGGTCTCGTTTCGCGCGGCGCTTGCATCACTCGTATCTATGCTGCTCATCGGTTGTGGTTCATCCACCAACGCTCCGGCGCCTGTATCGCCGGCGATTGCCGCGAAACCCGACGTGATCGTTACCTTTGATGGTCAACGGCATAGTTGTGTCGTCGCTCTTTCCAGCGAGACCCAAGGCAGCATAATTCCCTGTACGGATATCATCCCGTTCATGCGCGATGAACTTAGACTTGCGAGCGGATCAATTTACGACACTCGCACGATCGCGAAATTTGACGAAGCGGAAATTGCCAAGACTACCCAGAACCTCAAAGACGCGGGCTATCGATTCATCGGCGGCCATTGAGGAGACGGTCTCTGCTGCGCGCGTCAACGCCAGGCGATTCATGCCACTATTGTTTACAATGGCCGACTTTGGCCGGGGAAATACTATGCTGCAGCGACTGAGCGCCGTCATTTTTCTTAGTGCAATTGCTTTCGTGGGAGCAGCGCAGCAATCCGCCGGCAGCGACCAGTCCGCAAAGGCTTGGATAAAACAGAGCGATAAATACACCAACATGCTCTTGAGCGTGCAGCTTGAACATTCGCCTGAGCAAGGTTCAGCGCAGGGAGTGGCAAAATTCGACGATAGAATCTCGGATCCTTCGCGTGCCGATGAGATCGCGGAGCGGCATGAACTTGAAGCCGTGCTGACGAAGATCGAGGCGGCCCGGTCCAAAGTCACGGACAAGTACGTCAAAGAAGATATCGACATTCTGCAAAAGAGCTTCAATCTGCAATTCCGCGAGGAAAACTTCGATCTTGCCCACGAAGTGCCATTCTACAACGCGAGTGCGCAGGTATTCCAAGGCTTGCGCGGATTACTCGACGATCAAGTGGCCGCGCCGCGGCGCGCTGCCGCGTTGCTGAGATTGCGCAAGTATGCCGGCGTCGAGCCCGGCTACAAACCGTTTACCGATAGATTGAAAGAACGCGAACTGGAGCAAATCGCTAAACCAGGCATTAATTTCCCGTCCAGGGAACAGGTGGAGACCGATATCGGCCGCGACTCGAATTACCTCGAGGGCATCGCCACGCTGTTCAAGAAATACAAGCTAACCGGCTGGGAGCCTGCCTACGCAGAATTGAAATCGCAGCTGGCCGACTACGACGCCTGGGTCAAAACTGCCATTCTTCCAAGGGCCCGCGCCGATTTTCGTCTGCCGCCCGAAAAATATGTGCTGGCGTTCGAGCGCTACGGCATCGACATACCACCGGCACAGATCGCCAAGATGGCGCACAGCGCATTCGCGCAATATCAAGCCGAGATGGCGCCGCTGGCGGCGCAGCTGGCCAAGGCCAACGGTTATCCTGCAAACGACTATCGCACCGTAATCGCGGAATTGAAGAAGAAGCAAGTCACCGGCGAGGCCATTCTGCCCTTCTTTGAAAATCGGCTGCACCAGATCGAAAAGATCATCGTCGCGAAAAACCTGGTCACCCTGCCGAACCGCCCCGCGATTATTCGCCTCGCAACGCCGGCGGAGACCGCGCAACAGCCGGCGCCGCACATGACGCCGCCGCCGTTTCTGCACAATACCGGTCAGCGCGGACAATTCGTGCTGCCGCTCAACATCCCTTCGGCAACAGGCGGCGCCGAAGACCAGTACGACGACTTCACTTTCGATGCGGTGGCATGGACATTGACAGCTCATGAGGCTCGGCCCGGCCATGAATTGCAATTCGACTCCATGGTCGAACACGGTGTGAGCCTGGCGCGCGCGTTGTACGCGTTTAACTCCACGAACGCTGAGGGATGGGGACTTTACGCCGAGTACATCATGCAGCCCTACGAGCCGGTCGAAGGTCAGCTGTTGACATTGCAGCTGCGGCTACTGCGCGCCGCCCGAGCTTTTTTGGATCCTGAACTGCAGAGCGGCGCCGTCACGGAAGCCCAGGCGTATGCGGTGCTCGAGAAAGATGTCTTGCTGAGCCACGCCTTCGCCAAGGAAGAAGTCGAGCGCTTCACGTTTCGCAGTCCGGGACAAGCCAACAGCTACTTCTATGGCTACACACGTCTGCTGGCGCTGCGCAAAGAAACTGAGGCGGCGCTGGGGAATAAATTCGATCAGCGGAAATTTCACGATTTCATTTTGAGCCAAGGGCTGCTGCCGCCGGATCTGATGCGTACCGCGGTGCTCGAGGACTTTATTCCCGCGCAGCGTTAGGAACTGTCCGCTTAGCCGAAGCGCCCGGTGATGTAGTCTTCGGTCAACCTTTGCTGAGGATTGGTGAACACGCGATCGGTCGGGCCAATCTCGACCAGATCGCCCATGTGAAAGTAAGCGGTGCGCTGTGAAACGCGCGCGGCCTGTTGCATGTTGTGCGTGACGATGGCGATGGCGTAATTTTCGCGCAGCTCATCGATCAGATCCTCGATCTTGGCGCTCGCAACCGGGTCCAACGCGGAAGTCGGCTCGTCCATCAGAATGACTTCGGGATTGACCGCAATGGTGCGTGCGATGCACAGCCGCTGTTGCTGGCCTCCGGAAAGGCTGGTGCCGGAAGTCGACAGACGATCCTTCACCTCTTCCCACAAGCCGGCGCGCGCCAGACTGGTCTGGACCAATTCATCCATGTCTGCACGATTTTTAGCCAAGCCATGGATGCGCGGACCGTACGCGACATTGGCATAGATTGAATGCGGAAAGGGCGTGGGCTTCTGAAATACGATGCCCACCCTGGCACGCAGCTGCGCCACGTCCTGCTTCTTATCGTAAATATTCTGTCCGTCTAGCGTGATGCTGCCGTCGACTCGTGCACTCGGAATCGTGTCATTCATGCGATTCAGGCAGCGCAGAAAGGTCGACTTGCCGCAACCCGATGGTCCGATCAGCGCCAGCACTTGGTTGCGCCCGATATCAAGGGTGACGTCTCTAACGGCGCATTTGTCGCCGTAATGGACACTGACGTTGCGTGCCCTCATCACGGCGTCAAACAGCTTAACGCGGGCCGCCGCTGCTACGATCACCGCTGCCGCCTTGCTGTCGGTATTCATGTCGTTCATGAGCGTCAACCGAATCGTCCGGTGATGTAGTCATCGGTCTTGCGATTTTTGGGCGAGGTGAAAATCTCGCTCGACGGGCCGATCTCCACCAATTCGCCCATGAACATGAAGCCGGTCACGTTCGACACTCGCGCAGCTTGCTGCAGGTTGTGCGTGACCACGACGATGCAATACTTCTCGCGCAACGCCTGCAAGGTCTCCTCGACGCGCAGGGTCGAAATCGGATCGAGTGCTGCAGTCGGTTCGTCGAGCAGCAGCACCTCGGGTTGCACGGCGATGGCGCGCGCAATGCAAAGCCGCTGCTGCTGTC
>JBEPVT010000157.1:0-8094 GCA_041690895.1 Gammaproteobacteria bacterium | reverse complement strand
GAGCAATACCTCAGGCTGAAGGTCCTCACCTGCATGTTGCCTAAGCTGTGATCGACAAATGATCAACTTTCACCCACACGACTTCCTGAAGACCCTCAATATTGTTTTGGGCATTAAAGAAGGGGCGCAAAAAGCCGGCCGACCAATAAACATTCCCATTTTCGACCGATTTGAAAACTGTTCGATCTCAGGCGGAATATGTGGACTAATCCAATCTACCGTAGCGATGGCTCACTCCATGCGTTCGAGATACGAAATACGACGGTCTGGATTGGAACCGTCATAAAACTTCTGGAGAGCGTCGGCGGCGTTGCCAATGTTAGGCGAAATAGCACTGACGATGAGCGCGTCGTGTTTCTTTTCAAAGGCCAGCCATACGCTGTGCTGGAGCCATGGGGCGACAATAGTCGCTATCTGATCGGCGCGCGGGACCCGAAACCCGAGATTGCATTAGATTTGTCGCCTGTTAGGGCTGCATTTGCTGCGCATCGTGGTCCGCTCGATCGCGTGTGGGCGCTATTTGGTCGAAGCACTGAACGTAGTTAATATAGTTCTCGTTTTTTCATAAGTGATCTTGTTCTATATTATCGCTGCGCTTGTAGCGTTAGGGACGTTTGCCCTAACATTCAAATTGTCTCGCCGAAAGAGGATAGTCATTGCGCTATCGGTGTTCCTTGTTTTGAGCGTCGGCATGACTGTCGCCGTCTTGACCGTGGGCGATAGGCCCGCTCCGGGATCGAAGCCGTATAACCCTCAAGAATAGAGATAATATCTTTCCCGTTTTCGTTCCTTTTCGGGAAAGATATATACTAAGGCGTGCCCCGCTCTGCTAGAAAATCTGTGATTTCCAGCAGCAAATGGCGGGATTTCTCCAACACTAATTGGCGGTAATTCCGTGGGATGGATGAGGCGTCAGTGCGGAGTGCGCACACTTGCGAGCCGCCGCTCCAACGATTATTTGGTTGGCGGACTTGTGATAAAACCGATCCGGCGACATAACGCGAATAGACTCCAAGTAATTCCCACAAATACGTAAGCAACAGTCAAAGTGATTGGCGTCGTCGACAGGAATAGCTGTAACGTCCGGCCAATTCCACGAAGCTCGGGCGGATCAATGGCGACAAAGAAGATCCACTCAGCGACGCACATCAGTAGTGGAGCGCACATAGTTAGAACGGTCATCTGCGAGAGACTCTGCGCGCGCGCAAGCAGCACCGCGAGCACGATCGCAGAGACGATGTACGGGATAGCTGCGAATTGCCATAAGAAATAGATGGCGTCTAACGCGGGAACAAATTTGCCCAGATAACCAACACCGATCGGAAGTAACAATGCGGCAAAGAAGAAAGCGCGGTATGACACACGGCTACCTAACGAGGATTTATGCGGGGTGAACGCTGTCGGAGCGATTACGTTTGACGATACCGAGCACCGTGTTCTTGCTGATGCCGAGTCGGTGGCTAATTTCTCGATAGGACTGCCCATCACCAACAAGCCTCAAAACGTGCGGGGTATGGCGATCAGCCTTTACTCTTTGCCCGCGCCGTCGACCAAACACCACGCCGCGCTTTTGCGCGGCGGCGATGCCGGAGCGGACCCGCTCGCGGAGCAAGTCATGCTCAAATTCAGACAGCGCCGACATTAGCGAGGCAATCAACTTGCCCTGGGCGGTACGTAAATCAAATTGCAGTCCAGTCTGAGCAACGAGCGAGACGCCTGCGGCCTGAAGATCTTGGAGTGTCTGGAATAGATCGATCATTGACCGTCCCCAGCGGGTTAGCTCGGTCACGAGGACCACTTCGACCTTTCGCGCCTGGACCAGGTCGAGGATCTTCTTCCGCTCGGCCCGATCGTTCTTTGCGCCGGAAGCCGTTTCCTTATACACGCCGACGATCTTGTAGTCGGCTTTCTTGGCAAAGGCTCGAAGGTCGCGCTCCTGACGAGCGCAGGTTTGATCGGCCGTCGATACCCGGCAATAAAGTGCTGCGGACTGTCCCAATTGAATCCTCGGCTCCAGGTACCCCTAAATAGGGCACTTTTCCCGCATCAATCTGTCGATACATTTGAAGTGTACTTCAAAGGGGACACTCATGCCGCCCCAAGAATCGCCTCAGCAGTCCGGAGTTGCGATGACGCAGCTGTCCGAAGGGCAGCGCGAACGAGCAATGGCTCGGTTTGCGGTGCTGCGTCCTCATCTCGAGGACGGCGTCGCTCTGGCGCACGCGGCACGCACCGCCGGCGTTGCGCTTCGAACCGCAGAGCGTTGGCTCTCGCGCTACCGAGCGGCAGGATTGGGCGGCTTGGCGCGCGCACCGCGTACCGATGGCGGTCGTCCCAGGCTTGCTGAGGAGCTCGTTCGTCTCATCGAGGGACTGTTTCTGAGCAAACCTCGCCCATCGGTGACCGCGATTCATCGACGAGTCGCAGCGATCGCCATGGAACGAAAGCTGCCGACTCCCGCTTACAGCAGCATCCATGCAATTGTCAGCGCACTCGATCCGGGCATGGTGACCTTGGCTCATCAAGGCCAAGGGGCTTATCGCGACCAATTCGAACTCATCTATCGGCATCGGGCGGAGCGCCCGAATGCGACCTGGCAAACCGACCATACCCAGCTCGACATCCTGGTCGTCGACGCCGATGGCCAGCAGAGGCGGCCGTGGCTCACCACCGTGATCGACGACTTCTCGCGCGTGGTCGCCGGCTACACCGTGTTTCTCGGCGCTCCATCGACGCTGCAGACGTGCCTGGCTCTCCGGCAGGCCATTTGGCGCAAGGAAGATCCTGCATGGCCTGTCTGCGGGATACCGGAGGTGCTCTATGTCGATCATGGTTGTGATTTCACGAGCCATCACCTTGAGCAGGTCGCCGCGGATTTGAAGATGCGCCTGATCCATTCGACCGTCGCTCGCCCTCAAGGCCGGGGCAAAGTCGAGCGACTCTTCGGTACGCTCAATACGGAACTGCTTTGTGATCTGCCGGGATATCTGGTGGAAGGGAAGCCGGCCAGCATCCCTAAGTTATCGCTGTCCGAACTTGATGCCGCCATCGGCGCGCACATCATCGGCGTTTACAACGTCCGGGAGCATCAGCAGATCGAGGCGATCCCGCGCATCGCGTGGCTCGGCAACGGGTGGATCCCGCGGATGCCGCAGAGCTTGGAGGCTCTCGATCTGCTGTTGATCGCGGTTGCCACCGCTCGCATCGTGCGGCGCGATGGCATCCATTTCGAGGGGCTGCGCTATCTCGATGCCACACTCGCGGCCTACGTGGGCGAGTCGGTGACAATTCGCTACGACCCGCGAGACTTGGCCGAAATTAGGGTGTTTCACCACCACCGTTTTCTTTGTCGAGCCATTAATCAGCAGCTCAGCGACCAAATGGTATCCCTCAAAGATATCCAGGCGGCTCGAGTTGCTCGCCGGCGCGCGTTGCGACTGCAGATTACTGAGCGGGTCACTGGCATCGGCAATTTCTGGAATTCCGCGAAGATTGAGGCGCCAGTTCTATCGGTACCCGCGAAACCCGAGGCTCGTGCGCGCGGACCGGCTCTGCGCCTTTACTTGGAGGACACTTAAAAATGGGCACAGCTGTCAAGGACACCATAGGCCATCGCGCAGGTGCTTTTATCGATACCAAAGAGCATCGTCGTTTCGTTGAATTCGCAACCGCCGTGCGTGAAGATCGCTACATCGGGCTTTGCTACGGGGCGGCCGGTGTCGGCAAGACGCTCTCCGCCCGTCATTACGCCAACTGGCCCGCGGTCGAGTCTTTGCTCTCGGACTGGGGGCTGCGCGAGCGATCGAGCGCGAAAATGCTCGCCGCCATGATTCGCTCACGCACGCTCTTCTATACGCCAGCGGTCAGCATCTCGGCGCGCATCCTAAACAGGGATATCCACCGTCTGCTGGCTTGCGTCACGGCCTGTATCCGTCCTCACAACGAACGAGCCCACAGAGAATGCTCGTTCAACCACATGGAAATGGTCATCGTCGATGAAGCAGAGCGACTCTCGACACCGGCACTCGAATTCTTACGCGACCTCTTTGATCGCTCCAACATTGGCCTGATACTGATCGGCATGCCTGGGATCGACAAGTACTTGGCGCGTTACCCGCAACTCTACAGCCGCATTGGCTTCGCTCATCACTACCGACCCCTGCAGGGCAACGAGCTGAGCTTTGTTCTCGCTCGCCACTGGCGCGAACTTGGTCTGTGCCTCGATGGCGCCGATTTCGCCGATGCTCAGGCAATTGCCGCGGTCACCAGAATCACTGGCGGAAACTTCCGGCTCATCCACCGGCTGTTTGTTCAGATCGAGCGTCTTATGGACATCAATCACCTGACGGCCATCACTGACGATGTCGTCAATGCGGCACGGCGTATGCTGGTTATCGGTACCGCCAATTAGCGCTGGAGAAACCCCGCCATTTATCGCTGGAACTCACAAAAGACCGCGGCGACCAAAGCGACGCCAACGTCCCTAAATGGGAAAGTTCGCTCTCGCCGGCGCAACAGGAAGGCGCCAGAGCCGAGATCTCGAGCGGCCCCCTACTCCGCCCTCCCCCCACGCCGAACCTCTAACGAATCTAAGCGTCAACGCGAATACCTCACCGGCGGCGAGATCGACAAGGTGCTCGAGGCCTGCGCCAAGGTCGGTCGCCACGGGCATCGCGATCGCACGCTTGTGCTCCTGGCCTATCGCCATGGCTTGCGCGTCTCGGAGCTCGTCGCCTTGCGTTGGGAGCAGATCGACTTGAAGGCGGGCTCCATGCACGTCGCCCGAATCAAGAACGGAGTCGATTCGACGCACCCGATCCGTGGGCCGGAGATCCGCGCGCTGCGGCAGCTCCGCCGGGAATATCCAGACGGGCCGTATCTCTTTGTGACCGAGCGCGGCGGACCGCTGACGCCGGCGACGTTTAGAAAACTATTCGCGCGCGCCGGCGAGCTCGCGAAACTCCCCTTCCCTATCCACCCGCATATGCTCAGGCACGCGACCGGCTACAAGCTCGCGAACGACGGGCAAGACACGCGTGCCCTGCAGCAGTACCTCGGGCACAAGAATATTCGGCACACCGTTCGCTACACGGAGCTCAGCCCGGAGCGGTTCAAGAAGTTTTGGAAGGACTGAGGAGCCAAGTGGACGATGAAACTGCGGCTGACGGCCTTGGGAGGCTCTCCTCGTTGTTCGGACGATCATGAAGCCCCGCAGCCTAAGACGAATCGAGCCAATAAAAAGCATGGATTTCTGCGCCGATGCATATATAGATAGGTGTAGCCCAATTTGGCAGAGGCAGTGGTTTACCAAACCATACAGTGCGGGTTCGAATCCCGTCACACGCACCATTCATTTAGGCGCTGCCCCAAACAGTCAGGCGGTTCGCTGAGCGCTTTCGAGCGCTCCTAACGCCTGCTCGAGCAGCTCGCCCAACGGTATTCGCCTGGCATCCGCCATCTTGTACAACTGCTCGATCACTTGCGACGTTGCCTTGATGTTGATTTGCTGATTGCGACCCGTTTTGTACCGACGACCCGTTTTTGCGTGCGCCGGCGCGCGCGGCCTGGCGGCTCGGAAAGCCGTTGGCATCGGCGATCTTTTCGATCTGATCGTTGGTCACCGGTTTTGCGCCAGTGGGTTTGGGATTAAATTTCGGCAGATTCTCGATATCGGCGAACGGATTGGCGCGACTGGTATTCATGCGACTTTGACCCCTTCTCGCGAATTGGACGATGCCGGCGCGAGACCCCGCAAAATCTCAAGTGCGAATTCCTCGACGTTTGCGATCGCCTTATCGAGGTTGGCCACCTCAGCCGGGTCGAGCCCCGTGAGTGGTTGACGGAAAGAAAACACTGCTCGAAACGCCTCGCGATCGTTGAGCTCGGTCTCCATCACAGGTACGCCCGCCTCGATCAAGCCGCGTTGAATGTGCGACATCGTGCGCGTTCGAATCACGGGGTTGGTACGTGTCAGCAGTACGGCGTAAGGCAGCGCCCTCCCCGTCATTTTCTCGCGCTGTTTGATGACCTTGATCGCACGACTCGCCTGCTCTGCATCTAATTGCGAGCCCTGGATGGGAATCACCGCGAGATCCGCCTGCGATACAGCCAGCACGACAATTTTGGCCGCGGTCCCTTCCAGATCGACGATCACGAGCGGCGTCTTCTGCGCCGCCTCCTCGATGCGCTCGATGATATTTTCCTCATCCACATCGGACACGATGTGGAGACGTTTGGGAGCATTGCCGGCCGCAGCCCACGCTTTGATCGGACGGTTCGGGTCCGCATCGATCATAGTTACGTCATACGAAGAGGCCAGCTGGGTCGCGAGTAGCAGCGCGGCCGTTGTTTTACCTGCTCCGCCTTTGGGGCTGACGAAAACAATGGTGGGCATGGTTGCGGCTCGCGAAGTGTGAATATGTTAAAGGATACCAGATAGCTACCGGATATCTAGTAGCTATTGGATAGCTACTAGATATCATTATGGTACTATATACGCGCAAAGGCGCATTGGGTAGGATTGAATCCTCCTCAGTGCTCCTAACGGAATGAATATGGAATCACAAGGCTTTGAGAAATTCTCGGTCACCCTCCCTGGTGAAATGGCGCGAATCATTCACGAGCGAGTAAGTTCCGGCAATTACGGCTCGGCGAGCGAGGTGATTCGCGACGCCATGCGTGCCTGGTTGCAGCGTGAACGGCGCCTGGCGGCCTTGGATGCGGCGCTGACGCGCGGCGTCGCCGAACTGGATGCCGGACTCGGCCAGGATGCCGAGCAAGTGCGTCAGCAGCTGAAGGAAAAGCTCAGCGCCAAGAGCCCGCACTCTGCGTGAAGGTCATCTTTGCGCCGGCGGCGACGCGCGAGCTCCTCGAGATTGGGGAACGCATTCGCAAGGAGAACCCGGCGCGGGCTGTTACGTTCGTCGACGAGATCATTGATCACTGCTACACATTGGCCGAGTTGCCGCGGCGACATCCGTTGGTGCCTCGCTATGAGCACTGGGGAATTCGCCGGTGCGTGCATGGAAATTATTTGATTTTCTACCGCGTGCGCGAGGAGGCGATCGACATCGTCCACGTCCTGCACGGCGCAAGCGACTACGAATCCTTGTTATTTCCCGATGCATGATCGGCAACGAGGCCTTAAACTCGCGCGAAACGCGGCGGATGCAGAAAGGGAAGGGCAACGCTATGGGTGATGATCGTGACGATAAGTCCCCGAAAAAGGCTCTGCAGCCGGTATTCGGCCTTGTGCCGGACTTCGTCAAAAGATCGAAGACGCTCCGCGATCGGCTGCTGGCCGACCCGTTACTGGTCGATCCCGATGGGCCGATCCTTTATCAACATTCGGTGCTTTGCCAAACCTGCCTGCCGTTTCGAGATCCCGGCAATGAAGTGCGCCAGTGGGAGCGCACCAACGGGGTAGTCAATCTTTTGCTCGCCGCCGGCCAAGCCTTCCACCCGGACACGCGCCGATTTATCGATGTGGGATTGCCCTTCGGTCCGAAGCCCCGGCTGGTGCTGTATCACTTGAACGCCGAGGCGCTGCGTACGCAATCTCCGGAGATCGAACTCGAGGATAGTTTGACCGCCTTCGTGAAGCGAACGCTCGGGCTGGATCCGGGAGGGCGCACCATTCGCACCGTCAAGGACCAACTGACGCGCCTGTCAGCGGCCGATTTTCGGATCGGAACGATGGTCGGGGAGGGGCGCGCCGTGACCCTCAAAGGCTCGGTCATTGAAGGGTTCGAGTTGTGGGTGACACGGGACCCGCAACAGCGGGTTTTGTGGCCGACGATGGTGACATTCTCCCAACGGTATTTTGAAAGCCTGATGAAGCACGCGGTGCCGCTCAACGAGACGGCCATTGCTCGGCTTTCCCACAGCGCGATGGCCCTCGATATCTACACCTGGCTCGCGCAACGGTTGCACCGGGTCGAGGAGGGCAAGACCGCCCTGGTTCCCTGGGTCTCACTCTGGGAACAATTTGGCAATGGCTATGCGCAGATTCGACAGTTTCGGTGGACGTTCACGCGGACCCTCAAGCAGGTCAAAGTGGTGTACCCGGAGGCCAAGTTCGAACTTACGCGAGGG
>JBEPVT010000156.1:0-8131 GCA_041690895.1 Gammaproteobacteria bacterium | reverse complement strand
GCATCGCATCCGCGAGGCGGCCGAAGCGGAGGAACGCGAGTTCTACGCGCATCGCGCGCCCGCGGAATGGTTGCAGGCGCTCGCGTCTTTCGGCACCGATGCGGAAAAACCCTTTCTCGAAGTCGCGCCATGGCTGATCGCGGTGTTCTACGAACGCTTCGCGCTCGACGCGCGCGGAGAGAAACAGAAGCGCTATTACCCGCACGAGTCGGTAGGCATCGCTACCGGCATGCTGATCGCCGCTCTGCACGATGCAGGGCTCGCGATGCTCACGCACACGCCGAGTCCGATGGCCTTTCTCAACCAGATTCTCGGGCGGCCGAAGAACGAGATGCCATACCTTCTGCTCGTCGTCGGTCATCCCGCGCCGGATTGCCGCGTGCCGGATATCCGGCGCCTGGCGCTGGACGAGATCGCTACGTTCGTATGATGGGATAAGGGGACGGAGGTAGTTAGCGGGTCTTCAATTGCCTCCCCTTTTCCCCGCCCTGCTTTCGTTTTTGGCGCCTGATCTGCTCCACCACGTGTCCATGCGGAAGGCCACCTTCCGCGCGCCTGGCGACTCAGACGGTTGGTTCCTCCGTCCCCTTTTTCCTCCCTGTCGTTTATCAGCGCCGGATCGGCTCCATTGCCCGTTCTCGCGATGGGCCACCTCCCCTTGCGCCGGGCGATTCAAACGGGTAAATCCTCCGTCCCTTTTTTCCCGTGTAATTCGCGCGAGCGGTTCCTGAAGGAATCAGATGAGGGTTGCTGGCAGCGGATACGTTCGAAGTCCAATTTTCCATCGCGGTCGTGGAGGCCAATATGAATCGCTTACCAAGCGCACTTGCTGGCATCGTCCTGGGCCTGTGGGGTATGAATGCCTGCGCCCAGAGTTATTCGACCGGCGCGGTGAACACCTATGGCACGTGCGGGCTCTCGCCTGACTTGCCGAATCGCATCGAGGCGGCGAAGCGTTTTCGTGACTGGTACAACCAGGCGGGCTTCCCGTTGGTCACACGCTGGGAAAACGACGACGTGTGGAACACCGATTTCACCGATGGACCCGGCAAGGACATGGACCCCAGCGGCGGCAGCGATCGGCCGGACATCTACCTGTTCGCTGGCCACGGCAGTTGCCAGAATCCGCCCACGGCAAGCGACCCCGACTTCCTCGTGACCTGCAGTCACGGTTCAGGCATGTTCACCGACATCGGCGCCTCGTCGCGTTGGGGCAATGCGGGAGGCCACCTGAAGTTCGCGTTCATCGATGCCAGCTGCCCGATGGATCTTGTCTCCCTCTCCAGCAATTGGTGGCCCACTTTCCAGGGCCTCCACATCGCCACGGGTCATTCCGGAACATCGAGCCACGACACGCTGGACAGCGCGTCACGGCCAGCGGATTTCGCCGCACGGACGACAGGTTCGGTCACGACTTTCCTGGGCTTCGTGATCTGGACCACGCCGCAAGAATCGGTGTCGCAGTCATGGATGGATACCGGCCTGAACGACGTGCAGGATCAGGTATGCGCCGTCGCCATCGCGAACGATGCCAGCCGCGATGCTGCGATCAACCGTCGTGACAACGAGCCCGTGACCCCGCCCTGGGGCCAGCCGAGCGGCAACTGGTACGCGTGGCGCTGGGTTTGCAAATGAGCACCCACGCAGACTCCCGTCGACCCACCGTTATCAAAGCGAGGCTTGCCATGAAAGTATTCCTATTGGTGTTGGCGTTTGCGGTTTCGATCGGCCTGCATGGCGTCGCACAGGGGGCAGACTTCACCGTCGCCTCGCCTGAGCAACGTGCACGCCTGCCCAAGGCCGAACGGCTTCCCGAGGCAGCGGCGAACCGGCTCAAGGGCATCGGCACAAAAGTGTTCGGAATCACATGGCGAGAAAAGGTACTGGCCTTGGCCGACCGCGGCTTCGAGGTCGTCACGGACGGCGCGACCACGCTCAGTTATCGCCCCAAGGGCAATGCCTATTTCTTGCAGACCGGCAGCGAAAGTGTCTTCAAGCGGAGCGCATTCAAGGGAAGCGACGAGCAGTTGATCGCGCGCGGCCGCGCCATTCTCGCCGCACTGGGCATAGGAAAGTCCGAGATCAGCGAAGCGAAAGTCCTCCAGCAATACACCACCGTGGGCGAAGTCGATCCTGCGACCAAGAAAATGCAAGCCGAAGCAGCGCAGAAGGATCGCCGCACTGTGTTGTTCCTGCGCGCCGTGCGGGGCGTGCCGGTGTTCGACTCGCGCCTGGCGCTCGATCTCGATGCCGAGGGCAAGATTGCCGCGCTCGAGATTTCGTGGCCGAAGATCGACCCCAAGATACTGGAAGAAGGCATTCGTCTGCAGCGGCTCGTGAAGTCGCGGTACGAAGCGCCGCCCATGCCAGGCGCAAAATTAGAGCAGGCGCAGGCGGGAATCCTGCACTCGGGCGCGGCCGCGTTCATCGACGAGCAGGTAGCCGCCATCCGCTTGATCTATGCGCCCATCGATTCGCGCGTCGGAATGAAGCCGCTGCGATATCTTGCAGCGAATGGCAAACCGGTTGAAATTCCGCGAAATCTCGAAGCCAAACGCGAGGCGGCCGTGGCGCCGAGGCCGGTCAAGCCAACCCAATGATGGGTAGGCCTTGGACCCAAGGCGTTCCGATCGGTGCTGCTAAGTTCGTTGCAAAAATGGGACTTTGTTGATGCGCGCCCGCATCGCGGCCACTTCAGCGTCGAATGACCCCAATGGGAAAAGTGCGCACAACTCCGACCCCTGTCTCGAAACTTGCCACGGCTTACTTGCCTGCGTCCCCTTCTAAGGCGCGCCCATTTGCGAGCGCGGGTGCGCCGCTGCGAACGCAGGCAGCGCAAACAGACTCTCGCCGACCGCAGCGACGCGTGGAAACTCAGCAAGATCCACACCGAAACGCGCGACGCCAATCAGATGGCTTGCGAGCGCGAGGTCGGCGATGCTAAGCGCCTCGCCATGGCAGCGCGTCGCGCCAGGCGCGAGTTGCGCTTCGTAAGCAGCAAGACCCTCGCGAAACCAGTGTGCAGCCCAGGCATTGACTGCCGCGTCATCCGCTCCGAATTGCGTAGCCAGTCGAGTCCGCACGCGAGGCACGACGATCGGATGGGTGTCTGCAGCCGTCAGCAGGAACAGAGAACGCACGATGGCGCGCCCTTCCGCATCGGGCGGCAGCAGCGGCGGTGTCGGGTAGGTTTCCTCCAGCCATTCCAGAATGGCGAGGCTTTGTGTGAGTGGCTGGCGCGTGCCTCCTTCCAGAGCGGGCACTGCCCCGGCAGGATTGATCTTGCGGAACTCAGGCAAGTGCTGCTCGCCCTTACTCAGGTCCTGGGCCCGTTCTTCAAACGCGACATCCTTTAAGTGAAGGGCGATGCGCACGCGGTAAGTGGCGAGGGACAGCCAGAAGGAATGAAGGATCAACATGGGGTTGCTTGTGCTCCGATTGCTTGCTTTCTGAAAATGCGACGGCGGAATCATTCGTTTCGAACGAAAAAATTTTCCGTTCCCTTCACCCTGTTTTGGAAGGCGCCCGCGCGCACGCGCACCGAACGACTCAAACGGATAATTCCTCCACCTCCTTTTTCATGCTGTGAGCTGTTTTCGCTCAACTAACTCCGTCCCTTTCCCGGTTTCCATAGCAAATAAGTTACGCTAGGACTAGGAGATTCTTGGCACTGTCATTTCCGTAGGGGCCCGCACTTGTTCGCAAAATATATTGCGCTACTTTTTGTTTTCGCATCGAGCGTCGCTGCAGGCGAGACGCTATTTTATGGCGGCGATGAAACCGGAGGGTCGTTCAACAATTCCGCCACCTCCGGCGTCTACGGGGATCGCGTCTTTGATGACTTCCGAGTTCCCGGTGGTCAGCATTGGCACATCACGTCGCTATTCACAAACAACTTGGCAGATTTCGACTTCAGCCTTGAGCCGGTAACGAGCGCCTCCTGGTCGATCCGCGTGGGCATGGGACCTGGCAATCCTGGACAAACCAAATACAGCGGAATTGGTCCGATGGCCGTCTCACCGACAGGACGCAGCCCGAATGGAAAGATCGAATACCAGTTTCTGGTCAGCGACCTATCCATCGATCTCCCATCGGGAACATACTTCATGTCTGTTTCCCCCATAGTGGAGACTTACCCGATCTACTATGTTTTCGAATCGAACGGCGCGAGTCGGATCGGGCCTGCCGGGTCTCCGGGAGGCTATCAGGAGCACACGGATATACAGGATGGGAATGTTGAAGACGCTGTCGTCGCTATCGCGCCGACTGGTTGGCTTTCTCTTGGAGCGTTGGGAAATTTGATCGACGATCCGCTCCCCGCCCCGATTTTTAGCCGTTCAGTGCAAACGTTCTTTGTTTTTCTCATCTTCGCTATGGGAAGTACCGCACTGCTGCGTCGAAGTAAAGGGACAAAAAAGGGATAGCGGATCTATGGGTTTGAATCGCGGCGTTTCTTGCGTGCCCGCGCGAACATCTCCTAGTGACTTACAACGCACGTTCGCTGCAGTCCGTTCAACCCGGTGGCGGACTTAGCTTGTCCCCTTCCGCTTCTCTGGCCGCATTGGTGCGCCCTTTCGAAAACGGATCCCACGAACGCCACCATGTTCGCGAATCGAGATCGATGACCCGGCCGCCGAAACCGGTTTCGTAGCGCGCGAGGTTGAGTCCAGCGAGGTATGCGAAATAGGCAACGACGAACCACACGACCGGGCCGTGCCCTTTCTGCGGCCACCAGGCGAACCAGGTCGCCGCATCGACGAGGTTCGCAACCTGGCCGGTGATCTTTTGGATCAGGAAATCGACGATCCCCTTGTGGAACATCGTCAGCAAGATCGACGGGTGCAGGATGACTGCGACGATGCCGCTCGCTTCGATGTTGATCAGCGTCCATGCCGCGGCGACGCCATAGAAACCGCCGCCAAATTTCATCCACTTCGCGTGCAGCAGGCTGTCCGATTTCTGCTCGGATTCCTTCTCCGTTTTTCGGATCGTCTTGAGATCTTCGCCGATCGATTTGCGGTCCGCATCGCGCGCGAGCTCGCCGCGACTATACAGCCGATAAAACAGCAGCCAGCTCAACGCAGCCACGGGTAAGCCCAGTTCGAGGATGGCGTGTGGTAGCTCGGACAACATCAGCGGCATCGGGAGCAACGGGGATTCAAAGAGTAGGGGAAAAGGGTACGGAGGTGATCAACTCAAACGGATAATTCCTCCGTCCCCTTTTCACTTTTTCAATTGAAAAATGAACCTGACCCCTTTTCCCCTGACCGGTACACTCGTTGCCCCCGACACACTTGGCGCCTACGGATGAACAAACCGGTTCGACTGTCCAGACACCTGGCCGACCTGACCCGCTGCTCACGCAGCGAGGCCGAGCAGTACATCCGGGGCGGCTGGGTGTCGGTAGACGGGCGCGTCGTCGAAGATCCGGCGCACCCGGTCTCGGGCGAGGTTGTCACGCTCGACACCGCCGCACGCCTCGAACCCGTCGAGCCGGCCACGATCCTGCTCCACAAGCCAGCCGGTTTCGACACGATCGACGGCCGCAACCCAGCGGCAGAACTGGTAAACGCGGCGACGCGCTGGCCTGACGATCCTTCCGGCGTGCGCCTGCTCGCGCGCCACTTCCATGGCCTGACGCCGCTGGTGCCGCTCGACGCCGAGGCCAGCGGACTCATGGTGCTGACCCAGGACGGCCGCGTGTGGCGCAGACTTACCGAAGACGGCGACCAGATCGAGCAGGAATTCGTCGTCGAGGTGAGCGGCGACATCGCGCCTTACGGCCTGCACAGGCTCAACCACGGGCTGCATTACGGCGGCCGTGCGCTCGCGCCTTGCAAGGTCAGCTGGCAGAACGAGATCCGCCTGCGCTTCGCGATCAAGGGCGCGCAGGGCGGCCAACTGCGCGACATGTGCGCGCAGGTCGGCCTTGCGGTGGTGGCGATCCGGCGCATCCGCATCGGCAAGATTGCGCTTGCCAAGATGCCCGCCGGCACCTGGCGCTACCTGCCCGTCGGCGAACGTTTCTGAGGCGAGCGTAGGCGCAGAGCGCGCCTGACACGGTCTGGACCTACGCGCCACGCACGCGAAGCGTCAGTCCCTTGAGGAAATTGCGCAACAGCTGGTCGCCGCATTTGCGGAAGTTTTTTTGCCCGGTTTGTCGAAACAGCGCGGACAGCTCCGGCTTCGACACAGGAAATCCCGCAGCCACGAACACCTGGTGCATGTCTACGTCCTTGAGCTCGAACGCCACCCGCAGCTTCTTCAACACTACGTTGTTGCTGATGCGCTTTTCCACGGGTCGTGGCGGCAGGCTGTCATCTCGTCCGCGAAGGTGGACGATCAGCCCGTCGAGAAAATGTGCCAGCACCGCGTCATCGCAGGCCAGGTAGCCCGGTTCACCTTCCGTCCGCAGGAAACCACGCACATCGTCGCGTTCGATGACGAACGCCGGATCGGCCAGGCGCGCGATCTCGACCACCTTGGGCTCGCTCAAGTCGAGCATGAAACGGATGCTGCGCAGGACGTCGTTGTTGATCATTGATCCAGCATGCGGTCGGGGAATGCTGCCAGTCTAACGCACCGAAAAAGGAACCCGCAGAAAAAGGGGGCGACCGATAGTAGCTATTCGGATGTAGTTGCCTGCGCCCTCTCTTGCCGAAAATGAACTTGACTGGTAATCCCGGACTCCAAAGGGTCCCGCTCAAAGCCTGGGGCGTCGGCATCTACGCTAAAGCTCCCGTTTCTACCCATCGGATAAACAGACCACCCAACTACGCAACATCCGAAACACTTCCGGCAGACGACCGCGTCTAGACATATAATCAAGTTCAAGAACGTTGCAATCGCACCCGCAGAAGCATCGACGAGGCGCAGCGGGTATTGCAGATCCACCAATCAATGGGCGTCGGAAAATCCACGATGGGTACCGAAGGCTATCTGAGCTGTGAATGGATTGAGAGCGGCATCTCTTTCAATCGCCGCAGCCTCCACGCCTGCTTGATCGTGCACCACGGTACGGGTTTGCCGTTCTTCGCGGACTACAATGGCGGGGAGCTGCCGCTGCACGACATCATGCGCATCCGCCGCGAGATCCAGGAGAAGAACCGATCTGGCGAGCCGCACCCTGAATGCCGTGGCTGCGCACATCTCAAACAAAAGCCCTGGCCAACGGCGACACATCAGATCCATTTCGTCGGCATCGCCCACTACTCGCACTGCAACATACAGTGCAACTACTGCTTCCTGCAGACCCAGGACCCGGCGTCGTTCGAGAGTGGTTTCCGTCCGTACCGTCTGCTCAATACATTGCAGCAGTTGTTGGACGAGGGCACCCTTGCCCCCGATGCGATCATCGATTAGGGCGGCGGGGAGCCGACCGCCTACCGGGAATTCGACGATATCCTCGCCCTCACGTTGGCGCGCGGCGCCACTCATTACGTGCATAGCAATGGCGTGCGGTTGCCGAAACTGATCGGTCAGACAGCTTACGCCGACCGCACCCATGTGATCTGCTCGGTCGATGCCGGGCTGGCCGACACCTACCGCAAGATGAAGAACCGGGATTATCTCGAGCGTGTCTGGAACAATCTATCTGCCTACATCGCCGCGGGTTGCCGCGTCACGCTCAAGTACATCGTGCGCGAGGACAACCTGTCAGAGGCCGACCTCGATGCATTCGTCGCGCGCGCGCTGGCGATTGGTGCGCGCCATCTAATCGTCGACATCGACTATGATTTCCCCGATCCGACGCCCGACGTGGTGTTAGCGATAGCCCGCTTGTGGCATCGCGCCTCGCGGGCCGGGCTCGAGGTCAGCTATGGGTTTACCGGCGACAACTTTGCCGTCGAGAACAAAGTAGGAGATCGTGTGCGCGCAGCCTTCGAGCGCGAACAATTGCAGGCGATCGGACGGACCCTGCGCTGCGAGAACTATGCGGTCACCGATTGCGTTGATCGCGCCGTCGACGATCTCGTTAGCACACTGCATGCGCATTGCGACGCCAAGGATGCAGCCATCCACGCACTGCACGACGAACTCGCTCTCCTTAAGGCGCACTGCGACGCTAAGGACGCCGCAATCGGTAGCTTGCACAATGCCTTGCAGCAGCGCCATGCGCTTTCGTGGTACC
>JBEPVT010000155.1:0-8254 GCA_041690895.1 Gammaproteobacteria bacterium | reverse complement strand
GGGAAATACGCGGTGTTTCTACCGTCACTTTTGGAAGCAAAAATGAGGGGACCCCGACGTTCATGACATCCAGCCGACCGCCGGTGAGGCGCATGAATCCCAGTTGGATCGCGACCGCGATGCGGTATTTCGGCCGGAACGCCTGACGGACGGCGTCAATATCCTCGGGCGAATATTGAAAAAGGCCCTGCTCGAAAGAGGACAGTTCGCGCGAGAGTGCGCTGCTGCCGAGGAAGCGGTCCTGCCAGTGCAACATCATGCCCCCGGGGATTCATTCCTATATAGGGGCGGGCGAGCGTAGCACGTGGCCTTGCCGAGAGGCACCTAAACCATAACCCTTTGACTTTGCAACTGAAGCGGTTCGGACCCACGGCAACCTGTTGATTTCACGCCCTCCTCTAGCCTGCAAAATTCTTGAAGGCGCATGAAGTAGTAAAAAGCAAAGGCCGCTGTTGTGATAGAAATGGCTTTACGACAAGCACTTCAGTCACTCGAGAGGCCCTTGCATGCGCGACGATATCACAGGACAGGGTGTCCTGTTTTCGGGAGTTTTTTCCAAGCCGATAGTCGCCAAATTTGACGAACGGCACGGTAGTTCCGACGGCGGCGCGGTGCTGCTGAAGGCGTGCGATGCGCGCCTGGATTTGAGTCGGCGGATTGCGGCGTGCCTGATCGATGCACGGCAGATTGGCAAAGTTGAGCACTCGATCGAGGATTTGGTGCGCCAGCGTCTCTTTGGCATTGCTTGCGGTTACGCGGACGCCCATGAGGCAGCGCGACTGACCGAGGATCCGATCCATAAGATGCTGCTGGATCGTGACCCGATGACGGGAGCGGGATTGGCGTCCCAGCCGACCCTGTCGCGCTTTGAGAACGCGCCGCGCCGTGCCGAGTTGTACGGGCTGGGCGAAGCGCTGGTCGACAGCGTGATCGAGCGGCATCGACGCCGGCTCGGAAAGCGCTGCAAACGCCTGACGATTGATCTGGACCCGACCGATGACCCGACCCATGGCGCTCAGCAGCTGAGCTTCTTCAACGGCCACTACGATACCTGGTGTTATCTGCCGGTCGCCGGCTTCGTGACCTTCAATGGCGAGCCCGAGCAATACCTCGTGGCCTACGTACTGCGACCCGGCAATGCGCCGGCGCTGAGCGGGGCGATCGGGATCTTGCGTCGCCTGCTGGAACGGTTGCGGGCCGTCTTCCCCCGCGCCCGCGTCCTGGTTCGTCTGGATGGCGGCTTTGCGGCGGGTGAACTGTTTGATTTTCTGGAAGCTGAAGGTTGCGAGTATGTCGTGGCGATGGCCAAAAACAAGCGTCTGACGCCGCGCGCCGCCCGCCTGATGGGGAGCGCCCGGCGACTCTCCCGACGCACCGGGCAGACCGAACATGTCTACGGAGAGACGCGCTATGCCGCCCGCCGGTGGAGCCGCAAGCGCCGCGTGATCATCAAGGCGGAGGTCGTGCGCCATCCGGGGCGCGAGCCGAAGATGAATCAGCGCTTCGTCGTGACCAACCTCAAAGGCGCGCCGCGACGGCTGTATGAGAAGATCTACTGTGCGCGCGGCGACATCGAGAACCGGATCAAGGAATTGCACCATGGGTTGGAGATCGACCGCACCAGCTGCAGCCGCTTCCTCGCCAATCAGTTCCGCGTATTGCTGACTGCGGCCGCGTACGTGTTGATGCAGGAGCTGCGCGGCAGAGCCGCTGGCACGAGTTTGGCTCGCGCCCAAATCAGTACCTTGCATGAGCGGTTGCTGAAACTGGGCGCCCGCATCCAGACTTCCGTACGCTGCGTCGTGCTGCACCTGCCCAGTTCCTTCGCCTTCCGCGCCGAGTGGCAGCGCATCGCGCGCGCTCTGGGTGCGGCGCCCGCGTAGATTGAAAACCGTCTCACCCTGTCGGACTTGACCGGTGAATCCGACATCGTCGGAACACTGCGCCTGAAAATCATCCCCCAACGGCCGCATCATGTGTCGATCGCTCCGCATGCTCGCCAAACCCCTCATCGAGGATCTACTATCACCACAATGTTGAACAAGCCTGCACACTCAGCTCTCATGCGCATGAAAAATCACCGCTTCATGAATAGTGCGGGCTAGCGGGTGTTTCTGGGCGAATTGCACGATTACCCCGATGTAGGAAGAAGCGAGCGCCGCTCTGTAAGTGGTCAGCTCTTGCCTCGGCATCCTATTCACGGTGCCATAGGAAGATCGGTGATGCACAACTTGGTGACAACGAGCATGCAAGACCTGGATCCTTTGAAGCGTATAGAGGCAGTCCTGGTTCAGGAAAATTTGAGCGTAGGTACGGGCCGGGGCGCGACTCAATTCGAAGCTAAAGAACTTTTTTTAACGTCTCGGGCTCAATTCGCACGAGGGATATAGGAAATGAATTTTTAGTGCGCGATCGGCGCTTGCGGTTCAATCGGCATCAGAGAAACTAGGACTCTTTTGCACGTAAGTACGCGACCCTCATATTGCTCTAGTTGCTTGCACCTCGGGCCATGATCTGGCGATCATGGCCCGAGGCATTTCAAGAACAACGTGCCTGTCTATCGATCATCAGAATCGCGTTCTCCGGAGGCGGACACGGACGGATTGACCGCCACCCGGAATCCCGAGAGGACCCATGCTCTCTGGCTGGGAGAGAATCGCGGCGCGAGCAAGCCGTCGTTGATCTCTCGGGTAACAGCAAAGCGGTTGAACGTAGGCGCCGGGAGATACAGGCGGAAGTTGTCCGTAAAGCCGTCCGATGCGGTGTCCGCATCGCCTTCGGGCGCCGAGATTATCCCATCATGGTTGGTATCGACACGGGCCACTTCCGCCGCATACGCGTCGAACAACCGGCGCTGAAGGTTTTTCACGGCTGGCTGAAACGAGACCGGCCGAGCATAGACGTCCAAGTAGATTTCATTTGCTAGACCGCTCGGAACTCCACGCTGGCGAGACTCCCGCTGTGCGTCCACCGTGCCATCAAACTTATCAGGGTCGCGGGGCAGATTGGGATTGTCCCCCACGACGCGAGGATCATTGTTGATGCCGCGCGGACCTGAGCCTGGAACGATGGATTGCAGCTTGCCGATTTCGCCATCTTTGAACGCATCGGGAGCCTTGCCGAAGTCATCGGGAAATCCGCCGGTTGACGGCAGCTCGTACAGAGGGTGTATCCAGTTGGTTCCCAGGTAATTGAATTCCCAGTAGGAATGGACATCGCTTTGCTGCATGGCGTTGTACGCACCCATGCTTTCAAAGAGCGAAACGACGTTCGTTTGCCTGTCCGGAAAGTGGTCCGACTTGCTCGGGAAGTGCACGTTCTTCCCATCCGTCGTGAAGAGCGCTCCTGCGACGTTGTGGTGATCGCCCATCTCCTTGAGTTCGTCTGCATCTGCTTTGGTAATCGTGCCGAACTGCGCATGCCCATCTTTGCGGGGCGCCGCGGTACTGGGAACCACAACATCATGAATCATCCAGCCTTCGTACCAGCCGCTCTCGTTATTGATGACGAATAAGGGCGAAATATCCGTAAAGACATCGATGAAGGCTTTCGGATGCGTGGGGTCGGTGGGAAGCCCCGGCTTCGGCTCCAGGACCACGCGCACAGACCCGAGCGTGGGCAAGCCGCAATTGCCGCCCGTGGCCGTGAGCTGGGCGGCGTCATTGATGCCCGGGAAGATATGGGTGAAGACATTCGGTTCGAAGCCTTCCGTATCCAGCAAATAGTATTGGAATAGCTGACTGGCGTTGTCCGCTTCGGCAAATACTTGCGTCGGCAGGTTGGTATGAGGCCGATCCGCCAATCGCACCAGTCGATCCTGCAGTGCATCAGGCAGCTTGAGGACATCGCCGCGCGTGGCGACGGTCTGTCGGTCCGCTGCAGCATTCGGATTGCGGTGACAAGGGGCCGGCGGTTGTTCCGCGTGGGCGTAGTTTAAGAGGCCAACCGCAAGTACTGCGGTGGTCCTGATCAGCGTCTGGGCTTTCATGCTTAACTCCAACAATGATTAATGAATACCAAGTGCCGGCCGCCCGCATGCGGGTGGCCGTTCGGTTACTGCACTCAAAACAGCTTGCACACATTCCTCGTACAATGAGCCGTGCAAGAGGGGGGCTGCGCGAAATATGTTCTGCGTGTTGGTTAGTGCCGGCGCCAGACCGTTTTGATGCAACGTTTTGGTGCTGAGCTAAATAAATGCAACGCGGTCGACCGCGCTATGGTGTGGCGCGCGCGCCAATACGGTTGAGCCACGCAAAAAGTACACTTGAGTAACGTGTGCTCGCCAACATTTACTTCCATTACGTGTTGGTTCTCTGGTTTGAGAAGCGCTGCGTGAAGTCTTGTCGGGGCAAGGCCTCTTTGGCCCGCTTCGCCGATGACTTTGTGGCTTGCTTTCAACGGGAGGACGACGCTCGACGGTTCTTGATTAAACTCAAGGATCGGCTGACGTCACTCGACCTGGAGGCGGCGCCCACCAAAATGATGGGCGAACGACCCAGCGCGAGCGAATACAGAAGAAGTTGAAGGAACTCAGCGTGCGTTTGGACCGTCTATGCACGCACGGGGGCGAGCCATGATGGAGCATGTTCAACAACATCTCTCCTTGGCCATCTCCAATACTTTGGAGTCAGTGGCAATACCCGGAGCCTGCTTACTTCACGACCAAGGGGCTGGGACTTCAAAGCCGACACCCTAATTCTGGAATGCCGCAGCGGACGCAGGATGTGTTTCGCGTCGATGTCAGAGACCCGCATACAATCCGCTCTTAACGGTGCGAGCAAAGGCCGGCCCGAACTGATCCTAGTCGGACAAGACGATCGGCGGCCTTGGGGGTCCCCCCATTTTTGTTTCCAAAAGTGACGGTAGGATTTACCGATAATCATAGAGGTGGTGGCGGGTTTGCGTAACTAAATCAATATGTTGCTGTTCACTCTTGTCCAAATTAGCGGAGGTACGTTGAGCCCCTTGCGAATAAGCTAAGCGACTACCAGATCGTTTCTGCGAACCGCCAAGGGACTCAACGTGAAGACATTTTGCAGCTTGTTCAGCCAAATTCTCAAATTTATTCCGCGCAGCGACTTTGAGGGCGAAGTGCGCAAGCGCAATGCGGAGCGTCACGCCCGGGGAGTCAGCTGTTGGCAACAATTTGTGTCGATGCTGTTTTGCCAACTGGGACGGGCACATAGCCTGCGGGAGATCGAGCAAGGGCTGAAGAGTTGCGAGGGAAAACTGTCGCACCTTGGGATCGAGGCATTGTCGAAGTCTTCCTTGTCCTACGCCAACGCGCATCGACCGTGGCAGGTGTACGAAGGGGTGTTTCACCTGCTGTTCGCGCGTTTTCAGGGTCAACTGTCGTTGGGCGGTGGCAGGAAGAAGGGCAAGTTTCGGTTCAAGAACAAGCTGGTGAGCCTGGATTCTTCGGTCATTGATTTGTGCCTGAAGATGTACGACTGGGCGAAATTTCGCACCACCAAGGGAGCGATCAAGCTGCATCTGCTGCTCGATCACGACGGCTACTTGCCGTGTTTCTGTGTCATCACTACCGGCAAGGTGGCGGATATGACGGTGGCGCAGGGCCTTAAATTGCAGCCTGGAACGATCGTGGTCGATGATCGGGGCTACAACGATTATGGGCTGTTTGGGAGTTGGACGGATGAGGGTGTGTATTTCGTCACCCGCATGAAAGACAACGCCGTCTACCGAGTAGTGAAGAACCTGCCTGTCCCGGACCGCAAAAGCGGCTCGGTGGTCAAAGATCAGGTCATTCGCTTCACCGGCCAGAATACGAAGCTCAGATGCCCGCATGAGCTGCGGCTGGTGAGTTTTTACGATGCGGAACATGAACGAACCTTCGAGTTCCTGACCAACAATTTTGCGCTGGCGGCGAGCACCATCGCGGCGATCTATAAGGACCGCTGGGCGGTGGAGCTCTTTTTCAAAGCGCTGAAGCAAATCTTGAAGATCAAGACGTTCGTCGGCACCACCTCCAATGCGGTAAAGACCCAAGTGTGGACAGCGTTGATCACCATGTTGATGCTGCGCTTCATGCAATTGAAATCCCAGTGGCGCTGGTCGCTGTCGAATCTGGTAGCGCTGCTGCGCATGAACTTGTTCACCCATCGCGACCTTTGGCCCTGGCTCAACGATCCGCTTGGAGTACCGCCGGATTCGGCAGCGCCCAAGCAAATCGGCATGGCGTTTTAACTTGGACAGTAGGCAGGGGGTGCGACTTTGACTCACGCCAAAACCCGTCCAATTGCCAGGGGAAAACACAGTCGCCTATGCCGGAATCAAGCTAATTTGGACAGCAGTGGTTGCTGTTCGTGATTTTTCAGGGCTATCGTATCCCGATCAGGGAGGGAACCATTGGCAGGCGACGTTTTTAGGACTCAAACAGTTGCCGCGCGAGCTGAGCAGTTTCGAGATCGAGGTCTTTTTCACCTTTACGGCGGGCGAACGTGCTCTGATTGAAGCGCGGCGTGGTCCGTCGCTCAAATTGGGGCTGGCGCTGCAGATTGGCTTTCTGCACATGAGTGGCCGGGTGTTGGATGCGGTGCGCATCGTGCCGCCCGCGCTGTGGAAACACCTCGGTAGTCAGTTCGGCGAGCAGGCGCCGGATCTGGCGTCGCTGCGAGCGATGTATCGGCGGCACCGAACTTTATTCGATCACCAGGAGCTGGCCTGCGAGGCATTGGGCTTTCATCCCCTGCTTGAGGCACAGCGACGTGCTCTGGTTCGCACCCTGCGACGGGAACTGCGGCAGACGGCCGATCGACAGCGACTACTGGCGTACGCGCGCCAATGGTTGTACGACCGCAAGTTGCTGGTCATGCGCGAGAAGGATCTGCGCGCCGTTTCCGCCGCCATCCGGCAGTTCGAAGCGAAGCTCGGACGGACGATTCAAGCCGATGCCGGCACTGCGGTTTTGGAGCGCTGGCAGGATACCTTGGTGCAAGCGCGGGAGTCTTCGCTGACGACACAAAATTGGCTGTGGGCACCGCCGGCCAAGCATTCGACACGGCAGATTGATGAGCTGCTGGAGCGCATCGAGGTGTCATATCAGCTCGGTGTGCAGCACCACTTGCGGGATCAGCCGGATGATTTGCTGCGTCGTTATGCACGGCGCTTGGCATCACGTCCGCCATCCGCCGGGCGGCTCATTGTCGAACCAGGCCGCACCATCGAAGTGGCCTGCTTTATGCGCTTTAGCCTGCTCACGAACACGGATCGGTTGCTGCTCATGGTGCGTCGTCGGGTGGCTGATCTGTGGCGTCGCGCGGCAAAGGACGCCAATCAAGTACTGATCCACTGGGCGGATTTGTATCGGCAACTGTTGGCCTCAGTGGGAGCGTTGGCAAGTGATACGGCGGTGGCCGATAGCGAAGTTCGTGAGCGATTACGATCGTTGGTCGCGCAGCATCAGCAACGCAAGCCGCCAACGCGCGCACAGCTTGTGCGCGATCACCTGACGCTGGAGATTCGTTCCGCTATACAGCTAATCAGGGCATTGTATGAACACGATGCACGAGAGTTACCGACGACGACGACGATCGATCTTGGCAGGGTGTGGCGGGCACTGTTATCCGGCACCGATCGTGAACAAGCGTTTCGCGCCTTCGAAGTCGCCACGTTATTGGCACTGCGCCGCGCGCTGCGTAACGGCACCGTATGGATCGATCACAGCCTCGCATTTCGCAGCCGCGAACAGCTGTTTATTCCCACAGATATTTGGCAAAAGGAACGTAATTCCTACTATCGGCGCCTGTCATTACCCAAGCGGGCGGAAGTCTACCTCGAGCCCCTGATCGAGCGCGCCCAGGCCGGCGTCGCGGCCGTGGCCAAAGCCGTTGAGGCCGGTGCGCTACGAGTCGATGACGAGCTTCACCTCACGCCGCTGGCGGCCGAGGAAGAAGAGCCCGAACTGGTCAAGTTGCGCGCCGCGCTCGATCACCGGATCGGCGAGGCGCAGCTGCCGGAGCTGCTGCTCGAGGTCGATGCCAAGGTGCGCTTCAGTTGGCTCATGCTCGGCCGCGAACCGCGGTCGGAGAAGGAACTGCTGATGGTATATGCCGGCATCTTGGCCCATGGAACCTCGATGTCGGCGGCCGAGACGGCGCGCATGATGCCGCAGCTCTCCGCGGTCAGCGTCCGGCAAGCGATGCGCTGTGACGGTGACGAACGCCGGCTCGCCGACGCCAGCGACGCGGTGCTAGCTTTCATGCGACATCATTCGCTCGCGGCCACATCGGGACGC
>JBEPVT010000154.1:0-8332 GCA_041690895.1 Gammaproteobacteria bacterium | reverse complement strand
GGATGATCTTGGGTCCGGGCGGCAGCGGCGCCTGCCACGCCCAGGTCATGGCGCGGATGCTCACGGAACGTGGCGCAGCTATGTGCCGCGCTAGCAGTTGTACAAACCGTAGCGTGGCTCGTCGCGGTAATTGCGCAACCTGCTTGAGCGTACGTGAGCGGACTCGGCGACCTATATTGTCGCTTTCGACCCGATGCGGCGATTGAAATGGGCGATTCGCGAACGTCACCGCGCCGTTTTGCGAACAGTCGGACTGCTCAATTCGCAGTAAATTACGAAGGCGAGACGGTGGAGGCGCGTGTCAAACCGAGTGCAGCCACGCCAGTACGCAATCCCTAAAATCCCTTGTAATTACACCGCCTCGACTGCCGTAGGCAAATGTCATTCGCGGATGTGCGAGGCGGGCGTCGCATCGCGCGCAAAGTTCGCAACATGCCGACGGGCGGCGTGGTCTTGCCGGTAGTCGGCCTTCGCCACGCAATGACACGCTGCTAATATTTTCTCGGTTGCTTATTTGTCGAGCTTGGACAACAATTCTACAAATGCCATTCCTACGTAGCCGTATTGGCCGTGCTGCGCTGACCTTAGTCCTGCTATTGACGACACAGTTCGCCATGGCCGGCCAGGTCTGCCGTTCGGCCATGGGCGGCGCACCCGACGGCTGCCCTCTACAGGTACGCGGAGAAGCTGCACATAGCATGTCGGCGGCGATGGACTCGCCTGCGTGCTGTGGGACTAACCTGATGCCGGCCACTCCGTGTCTTATTGCGCTAGGTGACCTCAGCTTGGCCGCGATGGCCCCCGGTAGCGCGCACCTGTTGGATTTGGCTCTCCCCTCCCGAGATTATTCAATGACCGCCAGCGCCGGCGCGTCGTCAGTCTCGGTTCTGCTTCCCACCGCCTCGGTGGGACCACCCCTTCCCGCGTACATCGTCTTCCATCGATTTCTGAGTTAGGCAGTCCTGCCGCTCGGTTCTTGGTCCGATCGCGACAGTCGTTCGCGATTGTGACCAACGCTCCTCTCGTCGTCATCCGCTAGCTCGATCAACCGTCGCCGCTGTTGGCGTGTATTTCACGGCTCGTGCGTTTTGGATGCGCCACGCGTGTTCGTTCGAGGACTCGGCATCGATTGCTACGGCAAGGATATTGAAGTAGCACGCTCGACTTCGCGAATCGTGACCGTTCCGTTGCACGCCATGTGCCGTCGCGCTACTCGAGCTGTGCCGTATTGACGTGTTGGATTAACCATGGAGATTCGAAATGCAGCCCAGACCGATAGTGATGACGCTTCTGCTTGTAACGCTTGTGACGGCGAGCAATCTCGCCGCCGCCGCCGACCCGCCGCAAAGCAAGAAACCCGCAGCGGGGATGGCGGGAATGGAAAAGATGGACATGGACCACGACATGATGAAGGGCGGCATGATGCAAGGCGGGATGATGCACATGATGAAGGGCTGCCACCAAATGATGAGCGATCCGATGATGCCGCAGTTGCCCGCCGGCAATGAAAAGCTGCAGCTGCAAATGCGTGCGGAAATGATGCAGAAGATGGGCGAGATCCTCGGCAGGTACGCCGACAAGATCAAGGATGAAAAGGCGAGCATGCCGTGAACATCATGTTTCGTTATTTTTGGCGCAGTGCTCGCGCCGTAACGGCCACGCTGTTTGCCGGCTTGCTCGCGATCGGCAGCATTGCGGTTGCCGGCGAGATTGTTCTGCCGCGAGACAAGATCACTGCGCTTGACTTCGACGTCCACGACAACTTGCTGATCAAGGCCTATTCGAGGACGCTTTACCGCAGCAGAAATGAAGGCCGTGACTGGGAGTCCATCGCATTGCCGAAGGCGATAGAGCGCGGTCGCATCGTCTCCGTCTCCGTTTCCGCGCAAAGTCCGGCGACCCTATACGTCGCCGGCCCAGGGTTCGGAGTTTTACGTTCTGCCGACGGCGGGGAAAGCTGGGATGCGATCAACCACGGTTTGCCGTCCAATGACATCGTGGCGCTGTCGTCACACGCGGATCAACCAGAGACACTGTACGTTTTTGTGGAGAAGCACGGTATTTTCCGCAGCGAAGACGCGGGCGGTCACTGGCGATTGATGGATGCCGGACCGCGCGCGAAAGTCCTGCAGTTCGTCCACTCGAACATGTCGGGGAGCATGCAGACAGGATGGTTTTTCGCCGCCACCGCCAAGGGTATCAGCCGCTCGATGGACTGCTTTTGTGGATGGCGTGATGCCGGCGGTCTGGGTCGCGCGGCTACGGCCGTCGCTTTCGATCCAGGGCAACCCAAGCAGGTTTATGCGGCCGCCGGGAGCGATTTTTTCTCCAGCGCGGATGGTGGCGAGCATTGGTCGCTGCTGCCATCGCCGAGCTACAACATTTCCGCGCTCGCGGCGGCACCTGCGGGGATGCTGTTTGCCGCCGCAAGCGCAGGCAAGCTATTGCGCAGCACCGACCGTGGCATGACGTGGCGACAGATCGATGAGTAGCGTCATCCTCGGCACGATCGTGGTCTTGAGCGGCATGATCGCGCGCGCGGCTTTCGCCGAAACAATACCTTGGCCGCCCGACCCCGCGCTGGTCAACACCGGTCGTACCCTCTATCGGCAATCCTGTGCCTCGTGCCACGGAACGCGCGGGGAAGGAGCGAAAGCGTGGCAGCGTCCGGATCAATCAGGTGAACTCCCCGCGCCGCCACACGATTCGCACGGGCACACCTGGAAACATTCCGACGCGATGCTGTACCGCATCGTGCAGCAGGGGTGGCGCGATGCGTTCAACAAGACCGATCGGCTGACGATGCCCGCCTACGAGGGACAACTCTCGCGCACCGAGACGATCGCTGTCGTCACCTACCTGAAGACCCTCTGGACATCCGAGCAACGCCAATTCCAATGGGAAGAAAGCCGACGCCAGCCCTTCCCGGCAACCGTGCCTTGATTCCCATGGCATCGACAGCGCAATCCACAACCCGATTGATAACCCGACAAGGAGCACGACCATGCGCTACTGGAAGCTTTTGATCATGGCATTTGCAGCGGCGTTTCAAATAACGGCATTAGCCGCCGGCGTCCCAGTGAAGCTGTACCGCAATCCGAGTTGCCTCTGCTGTGACGCGTACGCGCAATATCTCCGCAACAATGGCTACGACGTTGAGTTGATCGACACCACGAACGCCACGTCAATCCATCAGAAGTACGCCGTCCCCGACCGACTGGAAGGCTGCCACACAGCCATTATCGGTGGCTACGTCTTCGAGGGGCTCGTTCCCGCGGAATACATCAAACGCGTAATAGACGAGCGTCGGCCGATCAAAGGCTTGTCCGTTCCAGGAATGCCTGTCGGCGCGCCCGGCATGCCGGGTACCAAGCAAGCGCCAATCAACGTGTACTACCTGGATGCGATGTCGTCGCCGCGGGTTTTTGCGACGTTCTAACGCTGACCCATGAGTAACGCGAATGGGCGCTCAGTGCGCATGGAGTCTCCTGATGACTCCCGCTAGCCCCAATTGCCATCGCCTATGGCTGGCTGTGCCTCTTATGGCCGCAGTGCTGGTGCTTGCGGCTTGCAGCGCCAGCGAGCCAGCAGTGAAGTTCCAGGCGCGCGATATCACCGGTGTCGACTGGGGACGCGATTTTCACCTGGTCGATACAACCGGCGCGACGCGGAGCCTGGCCGACTACCGCGGCAAGGTGGTGATGCTTTTCTTCGGATACACGAACTGTCCGGACGAATGTCCGACAACGCTCGCGAAAATGGCACAGGCAGTCGACCGTCTTGGCGAAGACGGCAAGCGGGTTCAAGGCATTCTCGTTACCGTGGACCCGGCACGTGACACACCGGCAGTGTTGGCAAAGTACGCGGCCGCGTTTCACTCGAGCTTCGTAGGCCTTTCGGCGAGCGAGATGGCAATCGCCACCACCGCCAAAGACTTCAAGCTCTTCTACGCCGCCGGGAAACCCGCAGAAAGCGGCGTCTACACGGTTGACCACACCAGCGGGATTTTCGTGTTCGACCCAGAGGGGCGATTGCGACTCTTCATGGGCTCCAAGATCTGGATCGACGCAATGGTTCACGATCTCAAGCTGCTATTGAACAACAAGTCCAGGACCACTCGACCATGACATTCGCCGCTCATAGGCGCGGTACTCCGCCGGCGGATGCAGGAGGAACGGTATGAAGATGACCCAGCCGTTGTCGTCGAAGGTTCATTGGTGCGCGATCACTACGACGCGTTGGCTGATTGGTTCGCTAAGCGTGGTCCTGATCGCCGCGAGCCCCCGTTCCGCCTTCGCGGCGGGCGACCCTGTGCAAGGTGCGTTGGCATTTCGCAATTGCATGGCGTGTCACTCGATCGAGGAGGGGCAGAACATGACCGGCCCGAGCCTTGCCGGTTTGCTCGGTCGCAAGGCGGCTGGCCTCCCGACCTTTCGCCGCTATTCGGATGCGCTCAAGCGTTCAGGCATCGTATGGAACGCGGAAACGCTCAACGCATGGATTTACAACCCGGCCGCGCTCGTTCCCGGCAATGACATGCGCTTTCCCGGGATACCCGATGCGCTGACTCGAGGCAACCTCGTCGCGTATCTCGAATCCGTTTCGGAAGGGAAAGGACGCTCGGCCGCATTCCAGGCAGGAATGACCATGGGTGGCGGGTTGCCCGACCTCAAGGATGCAAGGCCTGAGGCGCAAGCCAGGACGATCGGCTACTGCGGCGACACATACACGATCACAACGGGTGCGGGTAAGAAGCTCACGTTCTGGGAGTTCAATCTGCGCTTCAAGACCGATTCGAGCGGACACGGCCCGCGCAAGGGCGAACCAGTCCTCGTCGGCCAGGGCATGCAAGGCGATCGCGCCCAACTGGTATTTTCGAGTCCTTCCGAGATCGGCACGTTGATCAAAAAGGAATGTCCGTGATTCCTATGACCTCCGTCGCACGACCGATTCGGCGACATGTCGCGCCGCGACCAATGCGCGCGCGCCGCTTGGCGCTGCTTTTGCCGCTCTTGGTGTTCATCAGCATTGTCGCTTTATTGGCGATCGGCCTGGGAATCAATCCTCATGAGATTCCGTCAGCGCTTATTGGAAAGCCGGCTCCAACTTTTTCATTGCCTCCGATTCGGGGCCGGTCGCTGGGACTCGCGAACACAGACTTGAAAAGTGAAGTGTCACTGGTCAACGTCTTCGCTTCCTGGTGCGTCGCCTGCCGCGAAGAGCATCCGCTGTTGATGCAGATCAAGCGTGACGGAATCATTCCCGTCCACGGCCTCAACTACAAGGACGCGCCCGCGGATGCCGCGCGTTGGCTCGACGAGAACGGGGATCCATACAACCGCACTGGCACCGATCTGGACGGCCGAGTCGCGATTGACTGGGGGGTTTACGGCGTCCCTGAGACGTTTGTTGTCGACGCTAGGGGAGCGATCAATTACAAGCACATCGGCGCGATCACGCCCGCAGTCTGGAAAGAGACTCTGCTGCCGCGGATTCGCGCGCTGCAACGGCAATCACCATGAACATTCCAGATCCGTGCGACCCGAACCCTACGCGCAATTGGAGAATGATCAAGACCGGCATCGTTGCCGTGGGCATGCTGGTGTTCGCGGTGTCAGCAGCCGGCGCCTGGTTGTCTCTTCGCCAGTCCGCAACGGCTCAAACGCCAGACGTTCTTTCAGTCGACTCGGCGCCATCGCAATTCGTCTTCAGGCCCTACGCGTCACCGCGTCCGATCGCGAATGTCGAGTTTGAGGATGGCCAAGGTCGCAAGCAAATGCTGGCAGGCCTTCGCGGCAAAGTGGTACTGCTCAACATTTGGGCAACTTGGTGCGGACCCTGCCGGGTCGAAATGCCCACATTGGACCGCCTGCAGTCTCAACTGGGCAGCAAGGATTTCGAAGTTGTCGCCCTGTCGATCGATCGCGGTGGTCAAGTCGTCGTTAAAAAATTTTTCGACGAGACCAAAGTGCAGGTTTTGGCGATTTACGTTGACGCCAGTGCAGTCTCGCAGGACAAGCTCGGCATCGTTGGCATTCCAACTACATTACTGATCGACAGCGAGGGCCGTGAGATTGCACGCCACATCGGGCCGGCACAATGGGATCGGCCGGAAGTCACCGCCTTCATCAGCCGGTACTTGCCGGTGCCAAAAACGTGAATCGTGCACAAGCCACGAGCGATATTTGGCCCATGGACTGGGCACGGGTCGCCCAACTGTGCGCGGCGCGTTTCCTTGTCGCTGCCGGACCCTCGATCAAGAACAAGCCACCGAGACTATTAGAGCCGCCTGTGCCGGCTCGGGCCCGGACTGGCCACTTCGGCGTGACCCATGTTGTTTATCAAATTGTCGCAATCTGAGCGGGAGAATGGTTGATGGAAACTTGCAAGACCGACGCAAGTGCGATTGACCCGTCAGGCAACGTACCGGCCTCGTTCGCTCCGCGCGTTTGGCGGATCCTCACGCTGAGTGATCAACTCGGGCGGCGCGTCGCCGTTGTTGTCTGGCTGGCCGCCGTGGTCGGATTGGGCCTCTTCCTGGGATGGGGCTGGCTCGTCACGGCCGGAATGTCCTCGATCGTTCTCGGATTCCTGCCGTGTGTCGCGATGTGCGCACTGGGACTATGTGGCGGCCATTCCGGGAAAAAGTGTTCTGACACTTCCGCGACCAAGACTCCGCCCGAAACGGCGCCGTGAGCAAACATCGTATCCGCCATAGCACAGCGCAAGACCGAAAATACCCAACAATTGGAGAAACTGTCATGAGAATCGGATTCGGGATTGCTTCATTCGCGCTCGTTCTCGCCGCAACTCTTAGCATGGGTGCGCGGGCGGCTGATCCGGCGAACGCCACGGCCGAGCCCAGCGCCGCGACAATCGATGCAATTGTCCGCAAACTTGAAAGCAGCGGCGCATTGGATGCCGCGCTTGACCGGGCGTTAAGCCGGCAAACACAACGACAGCAGCAGGCCGCGCAGGAGGCAGAGGCGCAAAAACAGGCACAGTTGCAGGGTCAAGCCAAGACTGCGCGCGCCGTCGACGCGAAGCGTGATCATATCCGCGGCAATGCATCCGCCGAAGTCTCGTTGATCGAATATAGCGATTTCGAGTGTCCGTTCTGCAAACAGTTTCACGGCGCGCCCAGCGCGCTGCTCGACCGCTACAAGGGTCGGATCAATTGGGTTTATCGCAATTACCCATTGCCGTTTCACGACCCTGCCGCGCGAAAGGAAGCGCTCGCCGCGGAGTGCGTCGCGCAGCTGGGTGGAAATGATGCCTACTGGAAATACGCCGATTCGCTGTTCGCGAGCACCAAATCAAATGGAGGCGGCCTCCCCGAGGACAAGTCGATCGACAAGCTCGCGGAAGCGGCCGGCGTTAAGAGTACGCCACTGGCCAAATGCATGAACGAGGACGCCGCAATAAAACGCATCGAGCAGGACATCGCTGATGGCAATTCGTCGGGTGTAAGCGGGACCCCGACCACCGTCGTGCGCAACAATCGAACGGGGGCGAGCGAGGCCGTGGTGGGAGCGGTGCCCGCTGACAATCTGGTTCCCGCGATTGACCGGATGCTGAGCGCCAAGCCGTAGCCAACGGGATGGTGCCCTTTGCCTGCAGATGATGGACGCATCCAGCATCGGCCTTGTCACGGCATTCATCGCGGGCATCGTGTCGTTTCTGTCGCCGTGTGTATTGCCTGTAGTGCCCGGGTACATTTCTTACATCGCTGGACAGACCGGGCTGGCGGTGGACGTCGCGATCGACAGCCGCCGCCGTGTCAAGGCGCTGGTGCTGAGTGCGTTCTTCGTGCTCGGTTTCGGCGCCGTGTTCATAACCCTTGGCGCGAGTGCGACCGCAATCGGCCGGCTTTTCCTGCGATATCGCTACGAGGCCAACATCGTCGGCGGTGTCGTAGTCGTGGTGTTCGGCCTGATCACGCTCGGCCTGTTTCGAGTGACGTGGCTCCAGCGCGATTTTCGACTGCATCCCAGCCCCGTCGGAGGACACCCGGCCACGGCATTTGTTCTCGGTATCGCCTTCGGATTTGGATGGACGCCGTGCATCGGGCCAATTCTCGGTGCGATCCTCACCGTCAGTGCCGTCCAGAGCTCGCTGCAGGAGAGCCTCGGGCTATTGACGGCCTATGCGCTGGGACTAGGTATTCCATTTCTGCTGGCGGCGGTCTTTATGCGCACGCTGCTCGACCGCATCAAAGGGTTACGGCGCGCGGCACGACCATTGCAAGCCGTGGCGGGAGTAGTCATGGTCCTCTTTGGCGGGGCGATGGTAACCGGCAAGCTCACCACGTTTTCGTATTGGCTTTTGGAGA
>JBEPVT010000153.1:0-8467 GCA_041690895.1 Gammaproteobacteria bacterium | reverse complement strand
TGGCGGCGGTGAAGCCGCTACCTGTTGATGTGAGTTCGTAGGTATTGAGGGTACCTGATTGGATTTGAACAACGAGATCGTCGCGGCCGTCTCCATTAAAATCGTAACGGCAAAGTTTCCCCCACTGAGCATCAGGGCCTTGCAAGAACACACTTAAGGAGAATGGCACTTACTTAAGTTTCCGACCATGACCCTGAGTTTGGATGCGGCGACGAGCTCGTGGCCGAGATTCTTTGAGCCAATGATAGGGTTTGGGCCGACGTTTTCGGGCACGAGGCTCGATGCGACCGGGACGATTATTGACTTTGGACTGCGCGATCAATCGGAACAGCAGATCGTTATGCGCGGGATCGCCGGCCAGGCGCTGCGAAGTCCACTGGACCCACAGTTGCACGGTATGTTTGAAGCTAATGTCGCGGGGCAGTACGTGTGCAATCAGCGCAGCTTGCGCCATCAGCAGACGGACCACGTTGTAGGCCAATAAATGGACCCAGAGTTCCTTTTCGTTCATCTGCGCGGTGTCTCAACTGAGGACTTCCATGCCCAAGGTCGTCTTCAGATTGCGCAGGTCCAGTTCGTTATGCCAACGCATCGCGTAGAGTTCGTTCAGCTCGTTTTTGCTGACCTGCTTCGGATCGAGCAGAGTGCTTACCAGCACTCGACTACCGACCTTGACCTCGCGCACCGTGATCTGCTCCGGGAATGCCCGGTATTGCTGTTCGCTCATCCACTGCGGACGTGTCACCGGCTTGGGCCAAGACACGACGTGATCGCGCGCCCCGAGCGATTGGCCGCGGCGAAAGTCGGTGATGCGCGCCCCGTTCTGGGCGAACAGAACGTCAACGCCCGCAGCGAGCTGCAGGCCCCATGGTAAGGAAGACTGAAAAATAGGACTTTCAGCGAATCTAGGCTGCTTTGCGGCCTCGGATCGAACGGATCAGCACGTCGGCGGAAATGCCGAGCTTCTGGTGTAGCTGGCGGATCATGTTAATCGAGAGGCCCCGCTTGCGATTGAGCACTTCGGACACACGTGTGCGCGTGCCCAGCACTCGTTCCAGATCTTTGCGGGTCAAGCTCTGTTGCTCCATTCGAAACTTGATCGCTTCGATGGGATCGGGCAGATCCATGGGGTCGTGTTCGGTTTCATACGCATCGATCAGCGTCGCCAGAATGTCGAGACGATCTCCGTTTGAGGTGCCTGATTTGGCGCCCCAAAGGCGTTCAACATCGCTAAGCGCGCGCGTGTAATCTCGCTCACTTCGAAGGGGCTTTAGGCTTCTCATAGGTCACCGTCTTCACATCAATGCGGTCATACTCAGCGTGTGTACCAATCCACTTAATCCACAGAATCCACAGAATGCTCTTTTCAAAGTCGACCGCAACCACCAGCCGATAGTCATTTCCCTTGATATTGAATACTATCCGGTCGGCCGACACCACGCTCGCGGTGCGGTACTGCTGCTTCACGCCTGCCATGGCGGCCCATTTCGCGCGCCGCGCCTCAGCGAACCACGCATCTAGGGCGCCTTTCAGCGCCGCTCGGCCAGTGCGCCCGCTTTGCGATTCCACAAATCGCTTGAGCGTGCGCCGGGCAATGATCCGCATAAGAGCAACCCAGCATGGTCCCATTTTGGGAACAAGCGGGATTCGCAGGAACGTGAAACCATTCACGCGGCTCCAAGACTCGCAATGCCGTAGTGTCCAAAATCTCCGCCGGCAGCAACTCGGTTAGTCATGCGGCCTGACAGTGATAGTAGCTGAGCATTCCGCCGAGTCGTTCGCGGCGTTTGACCTGGGCTCGATACTCGCCAACGATCGACAGTGGCTGCAACAAGCGGTTCTCCACTCCTTGATGATTGCGCTCGCCGTGGTAGTGGGCCACAAATTGCGTAACCGCGTGCCGGAGCGACGCCTGTCCGAAGAAGATCATTCGATTCAGGCATTCTTCTTTGATCGAACGGACAAAGCGTTCCGCGAACGCATTCAAGTTGGGACTTCGCGGTGGCAGTCGAATGACATCGATGCCCTCGCGGACGAGAAGATCGCGGAAGCCAGCTGAATATTTGGTGTCTCGATCAAGAAACAAATACCGCGTGTCGCGCAGGAATCCATCATTGACATCGGTGATGTTCCGTGCTGCCTGCATCATCCACACGTTCTCAGGATGAGGCGTCATGCCGGCGATGTGTACGGATCGGGAGGCGATGTGCATAAAGAAGAGTATGTAATACGTGACGAGGCCCTTGAACGTGCACACCTCGACGCTTAGGAAGTCGGTCGCCGTCAGGCACTCCCAGTGAGCTTTCAGAAATGTCGACCACCGAGTATTTTTGCCTCGCTCGGGAGCCGGCTCGATACCGTGATCCCTGAGCGCGTTGGCAATAGTGCCACGTCCAACCTGATGTCCCAGATTGGCGAGCGCGCCTCGAATCCGCGTGTAACCCCACGAAGGGTTTTCAAGTGCCATGCGAAGAATCAGATCGATGATCGCCTTCATGACCCGAGCTCGGCCCTGGCCACGCCGGTGGCTATAGTTCCACTTGCACGCCACCAATTTCCGATACCAGCGCAACAGCGTGTCCGGCGTGACCAACGTGTCAAGCTCGTTTAACACCCTGCGCCCGAGTGCTTGCGCTTTCCTGGCAAGTCGGCGGCGTTCGGCATCGGTGAAGCAAAGGCGCCGGCCGCCCAATCGCTCTTTCAGCACTCGGTTCTCTTCCTGCAGATACTCGATCACGTCCAGCTGACGGCGGTTGACCCAACCGGCGAACATCAGGACAAGAATATGGAGAGGCGCAAATGAAGTGGACATTCGGGTGGATTATATAGAACGACGCATCATTGGAGCATGTCCGCGGGAGGCGTTTCAATTGTTGGGCACTACGGGCTCGAGAATCTCAATCTCGTGCGCTCCAGCGGCAATTATCTTCGCTATCGAGACAAGCTTGCTAAGTTCGATCTGATAATTTTTGACGAGATGGGCAGTCGCAAACTTACCGCCACCGAGGCTCAGGATCTATGCGAGATCCTGGAGGAGCGATCGAATCATAAATCCGTCGCCTTTACCTCGCAGTTGCCCCTCGACCACTGGAGCGAAGTGATTGCGGACACGGTCATCGCAGACGCGATCTTCGATCGACTACGGCACTCGGCGCTCACTATTGAGGTAACAGGCGAGAGCTATCGCGCCGTCAAAGCCAAGAAACTTGCTTCGCGCAAAAAGGACGGGTAAAACTTCTCCCCTGCGGCTCCGCCGGTGTCCCATGCAAGGTGGGTCCAATCAGAAGAAATCGGGTGGGTCCATTACGCGAAATCCTCCATCCGGATCGTCCGAGACGGCAGGAGGTGGCCGAAACTCAACGACCAGCGGACCTGCAGGCGAGACTCGCGGCCTTGCAACCTTTTTGAAAGAACGAAACGGATCATTCAATGGTTTAGATCAGCTCAATCATTAATGTGATGAATGGCTTGACTGCCGTATTTGGCGCGATACATCGCTGAATCCGCACTTTCTGTTAAGGCGTCCCCGCTCTGGCCATCTCGGGGGAAAATCGCAATTCCGATACTCGGTCGGACAACTGCACTAATTACAATTCCATCGACGGTAAGGGCACACGGTTCGCTGATCTTCTTGCGGATTTTTTCGGCAACGCGGGCCGCGTCGGCTTCGTGCTTGAGATCTAGGAGGAGATACAAAAACTCATCTCCGCCGTGACGGCTCACCGTATCATCGGCACGCATTGCTCCTTTGAGTCTGCTCGCTATCGCCTGCAGTAGCTGATCACCGGCCGCATGTCCGTGCGTATCATTGATGTTCTTGAAGTCATCTAAATCGATGAACATCACGGCGAGCATCCAGCCATGCCGTCTAGCCTGAGCTAAGCCGTGCTCGAGCCGATCATTGAATAGCGCCCTATTGGGTAGCGAGGTCAGGGGTCATGGAAGGCAGCGTGGCGAGCTGCGTCGGCTTGTTCCTGGGTCGCATTGAGCTGATTTTCCAGAGTATGGCGAGCTTTGATTTCCGCTTCCAGCGCCCGATTGACAGCAGATAAATCCTCCGCGGCGTCTTGGATTTTGTTTTCTATTCCTTCGCTTTTTTCGATTGCCCCGAGTACTCCTGGATGGACATCTTTACTACTCAGTTGATCGCTCAGCGTCAAATTCACCGCGGAGAGTTCCTGGGCGCATTCTTCCACAACGCCCGTTATCTGCTCGCTTTTGTCGAGAACGTGAGCCAACGATACCGCTGGGGCGATTTCTGCTTTAGGAACTCGATTCGGTTTACTCATCAGTAGCTGCTCAGTGTCGAGCCGCTGAACGGCGTCCAATGAACATGCGCGCAATGATGACCTCGACCAACACGACATTTATGACCAGTCTCACCTTGTCGCGCATGAATGCCTTTCAATTCACTGTCTGGTGTGCGAAGACGGGCATCGAATGCCGAGGGAGATCGATAGTGAAAACGCAGCCAAAGCCTGGAACATCGCGCACTGCTAAAGCTCCGTGATTGGCTTCTATGCTGCGACGAGAAATGGAAAGACCCAACCCGAGTCCGGAAGTGTCATCGCTCAGCTGCGTAAATGGCGTGAACATCTTCTCCGCGACGCCGGGTGCCAGGCCTCCGCAGTTATCCGAAATCTCAATGAGGACTCGTCCAGCAAGCGAGTGAGCGTGCAAGCACACCTCGCTACCGTTTCGCGTAAATTTAAATGCGTTCTGCAGCAAATTACCCACCGCCGACATCAGCAGATCTTGGTCTACAAACACCGCGAGTCCCGGATCGACCATAGCCACCTTTAATTCGCAATCTTTAGCGTGCGCCTCCAAAGCGGCGGATATGCTCACTTTGGCAATAAACTCTGCGAGATTTGTTAAGGTCGGCCGCGGGGGCATGCCGGCGGAGACGCGCACATCGGCTAGCGACCGATCGATGAGCGTCCGTAAGCCAATGAGGCAGCGATCAAGGAGCGCGCTCGTCGCCCCAGAGATTCCGACGTTGCCCTTCTTTATCGCAGTAAAAGCGAGCGTCGCGGTATGCAGAATGTTTCGCAGCTCGTGAGCCAGAGTGCCCAATTGCACATTCAGCGGTTGCGGCTCGCGCGTCAATGACGCATCTCGTTCCGAGGAATATTGTTTGACCGCGGCGGCCATCACATTGTCGAGACATCGATTGAGAGTTTTAAATTCATCCGTTGGGATCGATAGTTCTTCCTCAAAGGCGAGCCCCGTGATGGCTTGACACATATCGCCATAGCTATGAACGACCTGCTCTACTGTAAATCCGGCGCCTAGCAACGCACGGCCGTGCAATAAAGCAGTATCAATCATCTCTGGACTTTCACCGCCGCTGGTGCCCCCGCTTGCCGCGTGAGAAGTTAACGATGGCGATTGGCGTCCCTCCTGAGAGAGTGTCGTGATAAGTTGATCGAGGAATAGCGGGATCCCCTTATCGAGCTCCGTATCCGTCGCCTTAGGCGATCGTCGCTCCGAGCTGGTAATACGACACCGTTCGATGAGTTGAGACCGGTGCGTAACAAGGAAATCTTGTAACAATGGGTTGCTCCCTAGGCTGTGCGGTGGACGATTAAGGCTAAATACGCAAACTACCGTCCAGCGTATTTTGCAAGCATAGGGATTTATCGACGGTGGGTCTGTTCGGCAGGGCACATACCGGCGGGCGGCATTCAATAATGCTGGAGTAAGTCAAAAACCTTTGGCGGCTGGGGCCAATCTCCGACAGGGCATAGTAATCTCTATTGAGGGGTGGGTTTCGAGACGAATAGCACCCCAGTGAAAATAAGGTGATTGTCAGTCTCGTTGTTCGGCGCCTCAATGGAAGGTAGCAATCTCTTTGTTAATACCTGTAGTAGCGGCAGCGCGCAGACATTTCGCGGCTTCGAGGGTGATCCGCTCCTGAACTTTCGTGGCGCGGCGTGGCGGCGTCGGCTGTCGTGCATCGCCTTCACCAAGAAGCGACGCTTCTGGAGCCTATCGCTGTAGGACACTGCCCTAGGGGGTGAGCGCGCTTTAGTTAAAGCTTTGCGTCGGCCACGCGAGATTGGCGAATAGACCTAAGGTTACTTCGGTCATCGCCAGCGCAGCGTCTTCCGGAATTGCCGCCACGCGATCCTCCGTGGCGTCGATCGATAAAGCCGCCGGCAATACTTTCGCTATCACTAAAGTAACCGCGCCGATGAGGTGGCCTTCGGGGTCTCGCAAGGGATTCGCATACGCCACGCCCGCGGAGCGAGTGCCATCCCGACGCTCAATCACCACTGCGTGACCGTTGTAGGGCTTGCCTTCCAGTAATGCGCGCGCCATCCAACATTCGTTGTGGGGCATCGGCGAGCCGTCGGATGAATATAATCGGTAAGACCCACAGTAGCGTTCAGCAGGATCGCGCAGCGTGGCCGCTCGGCCCCAAACGGCTTCGGCGACGGGATTAAAATAGGTGAGGAGGCCCGTCGCGTTACACGTATAAGCGGCTATGGGAATGCGGGCCAAGAGATCTTGCCAACTGCCTTGGGCCGCATCAGCCGCTGCAGAGTTCGACTGAGAATCGGTATTGCCGGTATGCATTGTTTATTCCTAGAGAGCTGCGCGTGTTTTCTAGAGATCCAATTTTCGCACCCAGGTACAAGCTTGCCGGCTAGATTCTATCCACAAATTCATCAATTAATCTGTCAGAAGGCGGCAAAAACATCCGAATCTAAGGGGTCGGCGGAGTTCCTTTTGGTGGCTCGCGACTAGGCCGAAAGCTTCCCGCTCTCCTGCTGAATACACTCAAAGATCTCTTGAGAAGACACGATCTGCGTATTTCGCGCAAGGAAGGCCAGCGATTCACGGCAAGACGGTCCATGGTTTCACGCCATGTCGGTCCACAGCTCGTGAAGCAGGACGTAGTGGACTTTCTATATCGACACGTTGATGCTGAAAAAGTGCCCTATTTAGGGGTGCTTTGAGCCGAGGGTTCAATTGGGACAGTCCGCAGCGCTTTATTGCCGGGTATCGACCGCCGATCAAACATGCGCCCGCCAGGAGCGGGACCTGCGAGCCTTCGCCAAGAAGGCCGGTTACAAAATCGTAGGCGTCTACAAAGAAACGGCCTCCGGCGCCAAAGACGATCGGGCCGAACGCAAGAAAGTCCTGGCGCTCGCGCAAGCCCGCAAGGTCGGGGTGATCCTCGTGACCGAGCTCACCCGCTGGGGTCGATCAACGCTCGATCTGTTCCATACGCTCCACGACCTGCAGGCCTGGGATGTCTCGCTCGTCGCGCAAACCGGCATCCAGTTCGACCTGCGCACCGCCCAAGGCAAGCTGATCGCCTCTCTGATGGCGGCGCTTGCTGAGTTCGAACGCGATTTGCTGCCGGAGCGGGTTCGCTCCGGAATCGCTGCGGCACGAAAGCGCGGCGTAGTTTTCGGTCGCCAGCTCGGCCAGCGCGTCAAGGCGGATCGCCATGCATCGCGCGTCCTAAAACTGGTGGAGGCCGGCCAATCCTATCGGGAAATCAGCCATCGTATCGCGATTAGTAAGAATACCGTTCTTAATATCGTCGAGCGCGACCGCGCAGGCAGTGCTCGCCGTGCCTAACTGTCGAGGGCAATCGCGGCGAGCAGTTCATGCGACGCGCTAGCTTTTGGTTGCTTGCGATCTTCTCACTGCTTGGCGTCATCTACGTTATTGGCATTTACGGTTTCCTGCCTTTAGGAGCGACGGCACACCCCTTAATGAGGGCAAGCTTTGAAACGCACCCGCCTTTGATCTACTCACATGTGTTTCTTGCGGCACTCGCATTGTTGATCGGGCCGACGCAGTTCTTCACAAGGCTACGGACCAAGCGAATCTCTTTGCACCGATGGCTGGGTCGAATTTATCTACTCTCGGTATTGTTTGGCGGCTTGGTTGGACTATTCATATCAGTGAACGCCTTTGGCGGGGTTTCCACCAAACTGGGGTTCGCCTCCTTGGCGATCGCTTGGCTCTACACCGGGTATCGTGCTTATGCAGCAATCCGCTCTGGTGACGTCCGATCGCATCAGCGATGGATGATTCGCAATTTTTCCCTAACATTCGCGGGCGTGACGTTACGGCTATTCATCTTTGCCGCTATGACGCTCGGCTTTTCCTTCGAAGTGGCGTACCCCGTGATGATCTGGCTCTGGGTACTGAATTTGACGGCCGCTGAGCTGCTATTCAACCGCGATCTATACTTGTTCCGAGGACAAACCTCGACCTAATCCGCCGGCAACATCAAGCGTTCCTCTTACAGGGAAGCGGCACAAAGGGAGCTTAGACATCATGGCCCCCGCAATGCGGGGCGGGTCGCAATAGTTAGGATCAAGAGGTCTGCCTCCATTACCGTGGGTTGCGCGCCAAGGTGCGCCGAGCCACATACAGAACGCGTTGCTGTCTGGCGTCAATTACTTCTTCCGGTGGCGACAATTATTCTTGCCGGTCTTGA
>JBEPVT010000152.1:0-8476 GCA_041690895.1 Gammaproteobacteria bacterium | reverse complement strand
GTTCTCCAGCAATTTCCTGCTCCAGGCCTGATCGACATCGACGCAATCGGACAACTCCGTGCGTGCCGGTGACACTATCCGCTGACCGCCAATGCGGTGGTGCCGGGAAGCCGGACCTGCGCAGCACATGGATATTTATCGTGGATGGTCCAGAGCGCCGATTCGATGCGTCGAGCGGCCATCGAGATCGCCCGCGTCCGCTATGAAGCACCTATGGCGACCGGCAGCTTTCGCCTCACTGCACACGGCCGGGGGAGTAACAGCTCGGGAAAGGTCTGCGCTGTGTGATTTTTGCTGGGGCAATTTTTCGACGGCGCGAAGATGGCGCGCTTCGCCACTACACTATTGACATGCTTGGCTACTGAATATTTTGATGTGAGAGCTGTCGGAATCCATGCGGCATCACCGGATGCCGCGCTGGCTGCGTTGTTTGTGCCATTCGAGGCCTCGAAGTTGTCATTGCAGGTGGCCGGTCGCGTGCTGTTTCTGCGCGCGCGGTTTGGCATGCGTTTGCGCGAAATGGCTCAGCCTGACTGGCTGTGCGAGCAGAGTTTCATGCCGTTTGCAGATGAGCTTGCGCGCCAGGGGCTGCGCGTGGGCCAACCGAATGCCGGTGAGCGATTCGCGCTCGCGCTGGCATTGCCGCCGCGGCAGCGTGACGAGGCGCGCGCCTTGTTTGCTCGTGCGCTGGGTTTTCTGGCGCCGGGTGGCACGCTGTTGGCTGCCATGCCGAATGCCGAGGGTGCGAAATCGGGCGAAGGTGATCTGGCCCGCTTGGCAGGCGTCGTGCAACACCTGTCCAAGCACAAATGCAGGGTGTTCTGGGCTACGCCGAACCCCGACGATGTCGATCAGCCCCTGCTGGCGGAATGGCTGGCACTGGATGCTCCACGTGTGATTGCCGATGGCTACATCAGTCGGCCCGGCTTGTTTGCTTGGGATCACATCGACCGTGCTTCGGCGTTGCTGGCTGAGCACCTGCCGCCGGACTTGCTCGGGCGTGCGGCGGATCTTGGGGCCGGCAATGGCTACCTCGCTTGCCAGCTGATAGCGCGTTGTCCGCAGATCCGCGCTATCGATTTGTACGAGGCCGAAGCGCGCGCACTGGAGCCGGCACGGATCAACCTGGCGCGTGCGCAGCGCGAGGTCGGCCGCGAGCTGGCGCTGGCGGTGCACTGGCACGATGTGACGCGCGGGTTGCCGCAGCGTTACGACGCCATCGTCAGCAACCCGCCTTTCCATCAGGGTCGCGCCGATCTGCCGGAGCTGGGCCGCGCGTTCATCACCAGTGCCACCGACGCGTTGCTGCCCGCGGGCCGCCTGCTGCTGGTGGCGAACCGGCACTTGCCGTACGAGGCGATCTTGCTTCAGCGATTCCGCGAGGTGCGCACGCTGGTGACGCAAGACGGATTCAAGGTGATCCAGGCGACGGGAGTACGCGCATGAAACTGGTGAAATTGATCGCCAACCTCGGTTACGGCAGCCGCAAGGACGTCACCCAGTTGTTTCGCAGCGGGCGTGTCACCAATGCCAGTGGCGAGGTGTTGTACGCCGACGATGTGGTGCCGTACGAGACGATCCGCGTGGACGACGAGCCGCTGGATCCACCCCCGGGCTTGGTGTTGATGATGAACAAGGCCCTGGGCATGACGTGTTCGCGCAAAGATCCGGGCCAAGTGGTCTACGATCTGCTGCCACGGCGTTACGGCGTGCGTTCACCATCGCTGTCCAGCGTGGGTCGGCTTGATCGGGACACCTCGGGTCTGCTGTTGTTCACCGACGATGGTGCACTGCTGCATCGGATCATTTCGCCCAAAGCAAAGGTGGCCAAGGTCTATGCAGCAACCCTCGCGCAGGACCTGCGCGGCGACGAGGGCGAGTTATTTGCCAGTGGCACGCTGATGCTCGAGTCGGAAAAAGAACCGCTGGCACCTGCGGCGCTCGAGGTGCTGGGGCCGCGTCATGTGCGATTGAGACTGACCGAGGGGCGTTACCATCAGGCACGTCGCATGTTTGCCGCCACCGGCAATCATGTGGAAACGTTGCAACGCCTGTCGCTGGGCGGACTGTCGCTAGGCGAGCTGCCGCTGGGCTCGTGGCGAGCATTGGAGGCGAACGAAGTGGCCCTGATCTTCACTTCGTAGCTTGCATTCCCTTTTACCGCAAGTTGATGTCGATGTGTCCGCACGTGGACATCGCAGAACTTCTGAAGATGTCGAGGTAAATTGCATTGTGAGGCTACTTCGAACATTGGGATTTGGTCCGGTCGATTTTCCGATGACGCTGATCAAGCGCGAGCGTCCGGATTTTTTACTCACAATAAATGGGTGTGAAATTGGAGTCGGACACACTGAAGGCGGAAAAGCGCTCGATGAGCAACTCGCGAAGATCGGGAAATCCATGTACGCGGAGCCGGCTACAGGCGAGCTGTAGCGCTATAGGCGCGTCGCACTCAATTTAGATTGAGAGTGGAAGTCCAATTTCGTAAAAAGATTGCATCCATATGAGAGACGATACCGAATGCCGCCAATACGCTAGCCATGCGTTAGAGGTTGCACGAGCGGCTATGGATTCCGCTGACGACGCGCGCTTGATCTACGCCGCGCTGCACCTACTAATGGCCGTCGAGGCGCTGATCTATGAAAGACTCTACGCGTGGCGAGATTTTTTCCGCAGTCGTGTCGAAGCGCGCGTGATCATCGATCGATTTGCGGCTCTTCTACAATGAGCAACGGCTGCACAGCGCGCGCCGTTATCAACCCCCAACCAGGTTCGCCGAAGCTGGCAAGAAACCGCAAATAGCGAACCGGTACTCGCCGCCTGATTGACTACAATCAGGGCTCCCATCATTTCGGGCTCGAATGTCCCGAAAGACTCGTCGGTGCTGGAGCTTGCTCGTCAGGGACAGATCTGGTTTGAGCAAACCCCGATGCCACATTGACCTGGGCATTCGATCAACGACCTTGTAGCGATCTTGTAAGCAACGGTTGAGCCGCTGGCCTCGTACTGCCGACGCTGCCAGACGGCATGCGAATCGGAAGCTGGTCGCGCGGAACGACGGACAAATTCCGCGGGGCAGGCCTATTGCACTGTGCAAGACTGCTGACACAACTATAGGAATGATCGAATGCTCCGAGCCGCGCTGGTAGGTTTCGTCAGTGTTCTCTTGCCGCTCGTCGCCACAGCGAACGAACCTGCGCTGCAGGAGCGCATCGACTCCTATGTCCAGTCTTATGTGTCGACGCAGAATTTCTCGGGCACTATTCTCGTTTCTCGCGACGGAGCGGTGGTTTTCGCGCGGGGCTATGGCCTCTCGGACGCCGCGGTGCGGCGCCCCAACGTGTTGTGGACTCGGTTTCATGTCGCATCGATGTCGATGCAGTTCACCGCGGCGGCAGTGCTGCGCTTGGCCGATGCCGGCAAGCTGTCGCTGGACGCATCGGTCGCCAGCATCATCATGGACTATCCGGGTGGCAGCGCAATTACCATCCGCAACCTGCTGGTCCAGAACTCTGGCATCGCCGACATCAACGATCAGCCGGACTACGAAGCACTTCTTAAATCGCACCAGACCGCTGCCTCGCTGGTCGCAAGGTTTCGTGACCTCAAGCCGGTTCATCCGGCGGGAGGGACGTACGTGCGCGAGGAACACAGCGCCTACAACCTCCTCGCATTGATCGTCGAGAAACAGACCGGGCTGAGCTTCAGGGACGCCGTGCAACGCCTGGTCTTCGAGCCGCTGGCGATGCGTGATAGCGGTATTGACGATGACGACAAGCTGAAGGGTGTCGCGCCCGTCGCCAAGGGATACGCGCCACTAGGTGTCTTCAACCTCCAGCCCGCCGAGCCCATTCATTGGTCGGCCAAGACCGGCAGCGGCTCGGCCTACTCAACCGTCATCGACGAACAGAAGTGGGTTAGCAGCTTCTCAAGCGGGCACTTTCTCAGCGAGGCAAATCGGGCGGCGCTGCTCAACCTATCGTCACGCGCCGGCTATGGTTGGTTCAAGACCAATAGCGTCCGGTTCTCCGAGCCCCTCTATTACATGAACGGCCGCGCGCCCGGCTTCGCCTCCGCGATCGTTTATTTACCGCAGGAACGCCTGAGTATTGTCGTGCTGAGCAATATCTATGCTTCGGTCACCTCCGACATCGGTTCCGACATCGCAGCGCTGGCGTTGGGCCGGCCAGTCCAGTCTCCGACGATTCGGACTACGCCGCTGACTCCAGAGGCCCTCACGGGACTGGATGGCAGCGCGTTCGGCTTCCCCGCTGACTTCTATCAGCCCAGCGCGACGCTGAAGCTCAACGTTAAGGGCGCCGACGTTACGTTGCTCTGGCCGAACGGCGATGTGTCGGCGCTAGTCCCCGTCAGCGCCGATCATTTCATCGACCGTGGCTACTGGGTACCAGTGGAGGTCCTACGCGATCCAGCCGGTCGCGTCAGCGGGCTAAAGTTCGACCATTTTGTCGGCGTGCGCGCGGCAAATTCCACATCGGACGCCGCCGGAATCCATACCTGCAGTGCGCGCTGCATTCTGAGTCGGACCCTTGCACGCTTTGTACAGACAAAGACAACGGAATTGCACTGAGAGCCGCGACGTTTGGGCGTTGCCAGGCTTGCGCTGCCGTCGTCTGCCAATTGCGGACGTCGGAGGATCGTTGACCCGCTGGAATAGCAATGGACTTTCTGAAGCTCCTCAAGTCGTTCGAAGAGTTCGTCTACGAGGCGCTACTGTGGCTAGTGCTGGTGTCCAAAACACTCGCGCGGATTGTCCTGAAGCCGCGCACGATGACCGCATATGCCGGCGGAGCTGGCGAGTCCTGACGATCGTCGCTTTGACGATGCCATCCGTCTACCGCTCTTACTTATTCTGGGTAGCTCGGCATAAATATCCGAGCCGTTACGGTCGTCGCAGAGCAAGCTCGCCGGCACCGCACGAACGACACCATTTCGCAGACTGGAGACTGCGCGTGAACTGCATGACCCAATTCGTATCCCAGGTCTTGCCCAGATCGCTCGACAACGCCTGTTCCCAGCGCGCAGACGAAGCGGTGATATGCGACCAGATAAAGCGGGTTCGCGTCGTTTTGCCGTTTACAACGGAGTCGGAATAGAACGTGCCCACGCCATCGACAAACTGGCCCTTCATCGGGGGATCAAGCGCGCCGTGAGGATCTCGACCGTCTACCCACCAAATGGCCCATAGGCGAGTCTTCGGATCGTATGCCCGCATCGCGATGCCGTAAGACACTCCGGCGGGTCTGAGGAATTTGTTTTCCTCCACATGGGCGGATCCGTCGATCAACACGCGGGTCGAGGAGGTACCTTCGAAATCAATCCAGCGACCATCTCGCTTCGTGTGATGGTGAACTTGCCAGTCGCCAAACTCAAAGTCGAAGTCGTGTGGGCCTCCAGAGCTGACTGGCGACGCTGCTGCGTGGTCTGGCACCGCTTGCGCATTGCACGCTTCGTGACGGAATATCCCGACAACGACGAAACCCGCCACAAGCATAGAAGTCTGCGTTCGATTCATGAGCGTAACCCTCGGACTAGGCCGCGCAGTGTGTTCGCTTGAGGTTGAGCGCAACGATCAATCGTTGTAAGAGCCATTCTTACGAATCTTTGCGGTGCCGGCCCTGGATGTTGCGGCAGTCTCAACGACAGGGAAACAACCACGCGCGCTGATCAAGGGGCTCAAATGTTTCCGATAAGTGGCGAGTACGGACGCAGGTCTCAGAAAGGGCGACGGTAAGAAGCGAAACTTTCCACGACGTGACGGTCCAGGTTGCTTTTCCGCGTAATTGGCGAGTGTATGGGGAGTTCCGTGCAAGTCCTCCGATGGCTCACGCAGCGCTTCAGACGCGTACGTCCCCGCGTTGCATTTGATGACGACCGCATCATCTTCACGGACGAGCATGGCGAGACCAAGACGTTTTGGTGGATGGACCTCACGAGAGTGAGCGTGATCACCACGATGTATGGTCCGCGGGCTTCTGACGGGCTTTTAATGGTTGATGGTTCGATCGGTGGCTTTGGCATCCCGCTCAGCGCTGATGGAACTGGCATTTTCGTGGCCAGGCTGCAGACTCTTCAGGGATTCAACGAAGACGCCTTCATTGCCTCTTTGGGAAGCAAGAGGAACGCCCGGTTCATCTGCTGGGAGCGCGAAGATCAGTCGCTCAAGCAAGGCCGCCGTGGCCGCAGACGCGAGCGAGGCTCAGATCGCCGCACCACTGTTTAGCGAGCGCCGGCCGCCGATGCTCACATTGGCCACCATCGATTCCACCCGGTAGACGCAAATCACGCCAGCCTCCTTGAACCGTCGTTCAACACGCCATCGCAGCCATTCCATCTTTCATCTGCGAGTCGAGGGCCAGCGATTTCATCCGAAAAGGAGATGATTCTCCTACGCAAAATCGTGACGAAATGCGACAACCTCCGGCCCCGTGATTTGCGTCGACCATTGACGCCGCGGGGAAACGGCGCTGCAGAGCCGCATTCTCGATAGTGGCAACGCTCTGGCACGCCCCTTGCTGTACTCCAGTGATCGACAACGCCAGGGGGCGAAAGATGATTTTCGAAGCAGATAACGACGACAATGTCAGCCCGCGCGCGCGACTGGAACGCGAGTTCGAGAAATTTCTATACCAGCATGGCGTCCGCCGCTCTCAGCAGACGATCGTGTGGTTTGCGCTGGAAGTGTCGAAGGCTGAAGCGCACACCACCTCGGGCACGCCTACCGAGGCGGAGGTGATTTCGCTGCTGGGCGGCCGGGCGAACGACGGCTATCAGGAAGACCTCTCGCAGCTGCTCGCGAGTCACCCGGGGTGACGCGACGCGACGTCGGCGGCGGCTGTCTTTGCCGCATGATTTGGCCTGCGGGATGGCCACAAAGTGCCGCATTTGAGCACATTCTCGAACGATGTCCTGGCGCCGCGCTGGCGAGCCTGCGCCGAGCGCCGCGCGCAAAATGGCGGCGGAACGGCACAATCACGATCCCGCCGCAGGTCTGGCACGCCCTTTGCCTGTTTCTTGGCTGTATGAGTTCTCGCCAGGGGGCGAAATGTTCTTGAATGCAGTGAGCCGGCAGTCCCGATTACGTGAACAATTCGAGTCCGCGTTCGCGGGATTCCTGCAGCGCGAGTCGGTCGAACGTTCCCAGCACACGATCGTCTCGTTTGCGAGAGAAGTCACCGTTGCGAGCACGAAGACTTACCTCGGCACATCGGACGAGAGCGAGGTCATCGCGCTCCTCGGCGGCAGGACCGCAGATTCGTATCAGCGCGAGCTCATGATTCTGCTCGCAAGTCCCCCGATGTGAATGCATGCGCCTGACGAGAGGGCGTGCGTGCGAGCGTGACTCGCCAATCGCTCCTCGAGATCACGCAGTTCCGCCGCCGTCGGCCCGCGTCGTGAATGCTCACGTCGGCGTTGCGAATCACCGCGCCATCCCGCTACGCGACCGAGCGGGTTTCAGCGACTTGCCGACACGATGACAAGAACCTCTTCATACGTTGTTTTTGCGGCGCTCGCGCTCGCAGTGCCCGAGCTCGCGCATGCGTCGTATCGGGACGGCGCACTCGGCGTCGTACTGTTCTACCTGTCGGTGCCGGTCGCCGCGCTCGGGTGCGTGTTGACGAACGTTCTGGTAGCGCTCGGCAAGTTCGGCAAGGCCCGCCTGCTTGCGGCGTATTGCGTGATCTGGTGCGTCGCGTATTCGGTGACGCTCGCATTGTCGACGCTTCCTTCCGATCCCGCCTCGACCGGGATCGTCGGGATCGGCGACGGCGTACTGCTCGTGCTCGTGCTGCTGCCTGCCCTCCTCCATTGGCAGCGCTTGCGCGCCGCGCGCGAGATCTCCGCGCCGCCGGCGCATCCGGCCTCGGCCGCGATCGACACCGTCCCGGCGAACGATTGAACCTCGCTACGCCACTCGCAGCGGCCTTTATGCATCCGAAACACGCGCCGTCGCGTAACTATCCCTGCCTAGCGGGAGCTACGCGTACAGGGGGCTGGCGCCGGACCTTTCCCCAGGTCCGGCGCCGTTTCCCCGCGGCCGCCGCTGATGACCCTTGAATTGTTGAAAGCCCTCCCATAGGTACTTCCATACCGCCGCGCGTGAGCGCCGCGAAGGCAAAACCCGGCGTCGCGCCCTCTCCCCCGGGCCGGCGCCGGTTTATTTTCGGGGCTTTTTTTTCCGCTTTCGAATCCAGCCGGAGGCCGCCGAGTAGCGGACCCATGCTGGAGGCCCAGCCGTGGATCGCATTGCGCTCAGAGCGCCTCGCCGCAGGCGTGCCCCGACGCCCAAGCCCACTGGAAGTTGTAGCCGCCGAGCCAGCCCGTGACGTCGACCACCTCGCCGATGAAATGCAGGCCCGCGACGAACCGACTTTCGAGGTGGCGCGAGTCGAGCTCCCGGGTATCGACGCCGCCGGCGGTGACTTCGGCCTTACGGTAGCCCTCGGTGCCCGAG
>JBEPVT010000151.1:0-8793 GCA_041690895.1 Gammaproteobacteria bacterium | reverse complement strand
TTAGATCGCCGAGTGAGTCGTGCGGTCGTTGCTCGTTGTATTCGATCATCCACCAATGCGCGGCTTCACGAGCGTCGTCTGTGCGAAGGAACAGATGCTGATCGAGCACTTCCTCGCGAAAGGTTCGATTGAAGCGTTCGATGTAGGCATTCTGTTTGGGTTTTCCGGGTTGGATGTACTGGATAGCCATGCGATGGGTCTTGGCCCACATCACGAACGCCTCGCCAAGGAATTCAGGGCCATTGTCGGTTCGCAGCACTTGCGGCAAGGCGCCGTGATCGTGACGTAGCTGTTCGAAGATTCGAACCAAGCGTGCTGAGGTGATCGAGGTGTCGACGTCGATGTGCAATACCTCGCGATTGAAATCGTCAACCACGTTGAAGGTGCGGAACCGCCGGCCACAGGTTAAGGCATCGGACATGAAGTCGGCCGACCACACGCTGTCGGGAAGCCTCGGTACGTAAAGCGGTACGCGCTCGCGCTTGGGTAGCCCTCGCTTGGCAGCGCGGCGCGGGTTCAGTCGCATGGCCTTGTAAACCCGGTAGATTTGCTTTGGGTTCCATCCCGCCGCTCCCTGCGTAGCAACGAGCAGCAGTTCAAGAAACCACGGCTGGGATGCGCCTCGACCAAGCGCGCCAACGCGGCTATCACCTCGGCATCGCGTACGCTCCACTCCATCGGCGGCTGATACCAGGCTGATCGCGACAGGCCCACGCATTCGCAAGACCGGCGCAGCGGCCGTGCGCCCACCTGGGTCAGGTATCGCACCGCCTCGCGCTTCTGCTCCGGCCCTACAGTTTTTTTGCGATCAGATCCGTCATCGCCGCGTTGTCCAAAGCCAGTTCCGCATACATCCGCTTGAGTTTGGAATTCTCGGCTTCGAGTTCCTTCACCCGCCTCAAGTCCGACGCCTCCATACCACCGTACTTCGACTTCCACTGGTAGTAAGTCGCGCTGCTGATGCCCGCCTGGCGGCATAGGTCTTTCACGGGCACGCCCGCATCGCCCTGCTGCAGAATAGAACGATCTGGGTCTCGCTGAACTTTGATTTCTTCATTGGAACCTCCTGGCTTAAAGATGCCAGAAAGTTCTACCTATCGGGTGTGCGTCGGGCGGGGGAGCTTACGGGACACCCTCGTCAAATTACTTGCTGGTCGTCGCGATGCGGAAACGGAGACGGCGTGGCCCATGGCGGCGAGAAAAGCATCCAACGACACTCTCCACGACCAACAAAAAAGAAAAAGCCCGCACAGTGCGGGCTTCTCAGGCACGTCGGCGGTAAATGCTCCGCGCGTGCAGGCTGTTGGTGGTGGTCGCAGTCTCGCGCGAACTCGTCTCCGCGGCACATTCCTGCAAAAAGGAAAATTTCAGGGAATCGCGGCGATTTTTCGGCTGCGCGGTCCGAACGCATTGGCCCGAACCTAAGGCTTTGGCGGCTTCCAGCGATCGGGTGCGCGCCCAGTCAACTAGTCCAAGCAGGGAAACTACAGGGACGGATCAGGGGGCTAACAGCGAATTTTGCGTCAGAAACCGACTGGCGTGAATTTGCCGCAGCACCGGTCCATCGATGAACGGACGTACCGGGCACGTGCGTGTTGACGCAGCTGCTAGATCAGTTATTCGCAGATATGGCACTCGGCGCGCGCTCCTTGGGTCAGGCCTGAACCCTTCTCCAAACCGCGGACATGCTTCAGTGGATTGCTTTTAGCCAGCGATCGCTGTGCGCTAACGTTCATGTTTGACGTGGCAAATTTAAAGCCTGCGGTTTACATCTCGAATAAGTGAAATGGGTGTGGATCCACGCATGAAGCTGAGAACATTTCGCTGGGTATAGTGGGTGCGATCACCCTTTTGTTCGTTGTTGCGCTCGCAGTGCTCATCACGTTCGACTGGAATCGGGCCAAAACCTGGGTGGCCACGACCGTGGGGCAAGCGATTGGCAGAACCGTGACGATCGATGGTGACTTGCGCATAGCGTGGCAACGCGACCCGGCGCTCCATGGATGGCGCCTGGATCCCCGGCTCGCGCGTGAGCATCGGAAACGTCACGGTCGCCAACGCGATCTGGGGGAAGGCAAAAACGATGGCGAAGATCGAATCGGTCGACCTGGATTTATCAGTGCTGCCGCATCGCCCCTTTGCCGACACCGAGTGCCGCGCGAGCCATGCATGGGTCCACTTTGCTAGTAAAGGCACGGCGGCCATGCGGATCGCGAGTAATCAGGCTAAGTACTCATCTCCTAGTCCACTTTCTCCGGTTTGATCTCACTTGCGGTTTTCGCTTCCGAACCTGCAGCGGATAGTCATTTGCGTTCACTGATCGTCGTGGGGTTCACCGCGCAGGAACAACCGAGTAGTTGGACCGCGATACTTCTTTTCGACCCTAGCCGCTAACTCTTAACGCTGGCGTTGCGTGGCGATCTCTTGCTTGACTTGCGAAGCAAACGTCGGAGCAGGCTAAGCCGTACAGCTCGACGTCAACTCTCGTTGTATCTGGGTGGAAGGAATGCGATGCAACAAGCTACTCCGCTGTAACGAGTGCCTGCTTGGTGGTCCGTTGTTTAACTCGTTTGCCATCGAATCGGAGTAGGGGTAGGCGGACGCTTTCCAGCCTCTGCCCTTCGAAGTTGATCAGTAGGGGTAGTCCGCATATCCTACAAAGACGGTGCAACCCATAATTGATGGAATCGATCTCAGCACCACGAATTCTCTGACATTTACCGCGCGGGGCCTGAAATATTCCCGAACCGCCGCGGCGATTTTTGCTCACGCACTCGGTGGATAGCATGGATGAGAACGGTGATGTGATCCTCGATCAGAGCATACCCAGGATGGTTCAGGATAACTATCTAAGTTGCGAATGGATCGAGGGTGGCATCGCGTTCAATCGTCGCAGCTTGCACGCTTGCCTGATTGTGCATCACCGAACGGGTTTGCCGTTCTTCGCAGATTACAATGGCGGGCCACTGCCGCTGGATCACATCCTCCGCATCCGCAACGATATCCGTGAAAAGAACCGGTCTGGAGAGCCCCACGCCGAGTGCCGGGGATGCGCGCACCTCAAGAAGAAGCAATGGCCCGCGCCCACACACAGTATCAACCTCGTCGGGATCGCCCACTATTCCCATTGCAACATCAAGTGTAACTACTGCTACCTTCAGACCCAGGACCCGGCGTCTTTCGAGAGCGGCTTCCGCCCCTATCGGCTGCTCAACACGGTGCGGCAGCTTTTGGACGAAGGCACTCTTGCGCCAGATTCGATCATCGACTGGGGTGGCGGTGAGCCGACCGCCTACCGCGAGTTCGACGATATCCTCGCCCTCACACTCGAGCGGGGGGCCTTCCACTACGTGCACAGCAATGGCGTGCGATTGCCCGAGCTGATCGGCAAGACCTCACATGCTGACCGTATCCACGTCATCTGTTCCGTGGATGCGGGGCTGCCCCAAACCTATCTCCGCATGAAAAAGCGGAATTATCTGGAACGTGTCTGGACCAATCTGGCCGCCTACATCGCCGCGGGTTGCCGCGTCACTATTAAATATATCGTTCGGGAGGACAACTGTTCGGATGCTGACATTAATGCATTCTGTGCACGAGCAGTGGCGATCGGCGCCCGAGACCTGATCCTCGACATCGACTTCGATTTCCCGATCCCGAAGACCGATATAGTGCTGGCGATCGCTCGGCTGCGCCATCGAGCCTCCCGCGCCGGACTCCACGTTCGCTACGGCTTCACCGGCGACAATTTCGCAGCCGAGAACAACGTTGCCGACCGGGTGCACGCAGCCTTCGAGCATGAACAATTGCAGGAGATCAGGCGAATCCTGCTCAGCGAGGACTACGCAGTCCCCGATTGCGTCGACGGTGCCGTCGAAGACCTAGTGACCACGCTTCATGCGCATTGTGACGCCAAGGACGTGGCGATCCGCGATTTACACGCCGAGCTCGCCCGGCTTCATGCACATTGCGACGCCAAGGATGCTGCGATCCGCGATCTACACGCTGAGCTCGCACAGCTTTATGCGCATTGCAACGCTAAGGACGCCGCTATTCATAGCATGAACGACCAGCTCGAGCGGCGCCATCGACTCGCGCGATTCCTCGGTCGATACCGTCTCAAGGTGCTGACGCTGCTTCGCGAGAGGAGGCAGAGATGGAATACCGGCGACTAGGCCGTACCGGGCTTCAAATCTCGGTCGTCGGCTTCGGCACTAACGAGCTAAGGCTCGTCCCCGAGACACAAGCTATCGACGCGTTGCTGCGAGCCTTCGAGCTCGGTGTCAACATCGTCCATACGTCTCCCGACTATGAAGGCGCCGAGGACATCGTTGCCAAGGCGGTCGCCCGCACCGACCGCAAGATCATCGTCGCCTCGCAGGCCTATGACGTTCATTACAACACCAGCGGCCCAGTTCACCATTTCGAGCGTCTCTTCGAAGGCACGTGCGCCCGATTGCGCACGGATCGGCTCGATCTGTTCGGTATCGCGGCAGTCGACGATAGAGAGGCCTTTCAGGAAAACGTGTGGGGCCGGCACGGCATGGTCGAGTACCTGCTCCGGATGAAGCAGCAAGGCCGCCTCGGCGGTATCTATTGTACGAACCATGGCGAACCGGCTCACATGCGCCGCCTCATCGAATCTGGCGTATTCGATGCGATGATGATTTCCCTCAACCCGCTCGGCTACCACCTGCTTACTTTGAATCCGCCGGCCGGCCGACACTTTGAAAATGTCGATCGCAATTCTTCGGAGATCGTCCCTCTGTGTCGGGAGCGGGACATCGGTGTGATGGCGATGATGCCGCTCGCCGGAGGGCTCCTTGTCGACAGTCTTGCGTTTCCTCCTCGCGGCCGTCGTGACGACCAGTCTCAGCGGGTCACTGCCACGGACGTGCTGCGCACGATCCTTCAAGATCTCGACGTAGCGTGTGTGATGCCCGGAACGGCATCGGTCGTCGAGGCCGAGGAAAACGCCCGTGCGGGACACCAGCCTCTCGCCCTTTCCCCGGAGATACGGTCCGTCGTCTCACAGCGCATCACTAAGCTCAAAACCAGCGTGTGTAGCCGCTGCGGTGCGTGCGAAAAGACGTGCAGCCAACTCCTTCCGATCTCATGGTTGTTGCGAGCACGCGAGATGGCCGGGCAACCGGCCGAGGCATTCGAGACCTGGAGCGATGTCGACTATTTCCGCCTGCATCCGTCTTTGCAGCCGAACTGTCCGACCTGCGAACGCGTCACGTGTGCGTGTCCATACGGCATCCATCTCCCTTCCCACCTGACCGAAACGCACGAACGGATGGTCGAGCTTCTTGAACGCGGTCTTGTGCCGCCGCCGCCAGGGGATGGCCGTGCCGACTGTGGCGATAGCACCTTTGCGGCCCGCGTGGTGATGCGCGACATCCCGGACTGCCTGTGCCCGAATGAGACACGCGTATGTCGCTTGCAGTTGGAGAACATCGGGACGCGTGGGTGGTTCCCGGATGGCGTCTGGGAGAACGGAGGCGTACGGCTCGCCGTCTTCGTAAACGGTGTGCAAGTCGCCGACGCAAAGCTCCGCCACGAGGTGCATCCGGGAGCGCGGGGGCATTTCGTCTTCGAGCTGGCCGCTCCGGCGCAGGCGGAAGTGTTCGATCTACGTCTTCGCATGCTGGCTGAGTATCAGGGCTACGCCGAGGATGCGGGCTTTGACATACTCTCGTGCCGCATTCCCGTCGAGATTCCTGCGGACGGAGCACGAGAACCTTGCCGAGCGGGCTCGCGAGGGTTCGGAAGCAGTGGCGTCCGCACGGACGTAGCCTCGCTCACGCCGCCCGACCCACGCGGAGCGAGGGCGTATGCCGTCGGATGGCGCGCTTCCAACCTGCCACTCGAGTGGACTCCGGACGAACCTTATTATGTCTACCTCTGCTTCGAGAATTGCGGAACTCGATCATGGGCCGCGCAGCATCCTGAAGGCCGATACGTCAACCTCGTGGTGCGGCTCGAGCAGGACGTCATGGCGATGTTCCCGCTGCCACACGACATACAGCCTGGCGAGCACGCGATATTGGGGTTTTGGCTGCGCCTTCCCGACGCCGCGAAATGGACGCTCAGCTTCACGTTCGTCGAGCAGAATGTAACGTGGTTCGAGCAAAAGGGCGTAGCGCCGCTGACTGTCACAATTCGCCGCGCCGCTTTGGTCTACGGCGTGTCACGGACTGCGTGGAGTCTGTTGCGGAGTTCGAACCCGACGTTCTATTGCCCCAGTCAGGGGGTGCCGCGTAGCCGCAGCGGGCGACCGTATCCGCTGCTCATTAAGGAAGCTGTCGGCGCGCGGATTCGCGATCCCGAGGGGCACGAGTGGATCGATTACGTGATGGGTTGGGGCTCGGCTCTCCTTGGGTATGCGCACGGCGAGATCAGCCAATCAGTCACCAATGCGCTATCGTGCGGCGCCGTGCTCAGCCTGCCTCATGAGATCGAAGCCGAGGTGACCGGGATGCTGGTCGACCTGATTCCCTGCGCCGAGATGGTGCTGTTCGGCAAGAACGGCTCCGACGTCTGCTCGGCTGCAGTGCGTGCGGCGCGCATTCATACGGGGCGCCGCGTGGTGCTGTTCAGCGGCTATCACGGGTGGCAGGAGCCTTTCGCCGTAGCGGCCGAGCCGCATCTGTCGTCGGCCGATTTTCCCCCCGATGTCTTCCGGTTTGCTCCCTACGATCTGGAGGGTTTCCGCCGATTGGCGAACGTCCACCGCGGACGGATCGCCGCAGTGATGCTGGAGCCTGCCGCGCAGGTGGAAGGCGTGGACGGGCCAGTTCGCGATGCCGATCGGATGTTCCTGCAGGGCATCGCCGAGGTGTGTCGCGAACAGGATGCGGTGCTCATTTTCGACGAGATCTTCACGGGTTTTCGTACGCTGGGCGGGAGCGTGCAGAAGTCGACCGGGGTAATCCCCGATCTTGCATGTTTCGGCAAGGCGCTCACCAGTGGGTTACCGCTCTCGGCGTTGGTCGGACGGCGCAAAGTGTTGGAACCTGTTCTGTCGAAGATCTTCTACCACCCGACCTTCAAGGGCGAGGTGTATTCGTTCGCCGCGGCGCGGACGGCCCTCAGGATCTATCAACGCGACGACGTGCCGCGACGGATCCAGGCGTTCGGCCAGCGCCTGATGGAAGGCGTCAATCGCATCAGCGTTGAGCTCGGCGTCAATGGGAAGATGATCGGACTGCCGTACCGGATGGTGTACGTGTTCAACGATGCCAACGAGCGCAGGAGAGCGCACTTGAGAACGCTGCTGCAGCAGGAACTGCTTCAACGAGGTATCCTGACCTTCCGAGGGTTCATGCTGCCGAGCCTCGCTCACGGTGAACTCGAGCTCGACGAAACCCTGGCGGCGTTCCACGCCGCTCTGACTTGTGTACTCCAGGTCACCGACGACGCGGCGTTTGCGTCGCACCTAGAGATCCCACTCGTCTACTGAGTAGCGGACGCGCGAGTAGCGGAGCTAAGGGCTAGTTTATTGCCGCGGATACCCGACGCCCGTTTTAGTACGGCTCGCTTTTGTGCATTCGCTCGGTGCTGTTGACCTGAGACGAGTCATGTAGCCACTTTGATGGTGTGTTCTCGCAGCGCTGCAGTCCGCACATGTTCACCGCCGCAGGACGGGTATTAGCAATTGGGAGGACATCCTGCGCATCTATGATGCGCTGCTCGAAGCTGTACCTTCGCCGGTTGTCGCGATTAATCGTGCGTTGGTGCTCGCGGAAGTCGAAGGTATCGACGCCGCACTCCGCGCGATGCCTCCCGGCAACGATGACCCTCAGATAAAACAATATCAGCCGTACTGGACCGCGAACGCCGTTTTGCTCGCAAGAGCGGGCAGCATTGGCGACGCAATGCATGCCTATGATGTCGCGATAGGTCTCGAGAGCGACCCTGCGGTTCGCAGATTTCTACAACGATCGAAAGAAAAATTGCAGAATTGGCCATTTTCGCCAGCGTCTGGCGTGCAGTCGCAGCACGGTTCAATCCTGAGCATCCTCGCCAAGGCGCCGATTGTGGGGTCTGTTTGTATTTAGGCAAAAAAACGGGAATGTCTGAAGCAATTGAGAATTCCTTTTTTGCACAACATGCTATCCAACGACACTCTCCACGACCAACAAAAAAGAAAAAGCCCGCACAGTGCGGGCTTCTCAGGTACGTCGGCGGTAAATGCTCCGCGCGTGCAGGCTGTTGGTGGTGGACACAGTCTCGCGAGAACCCGTCTCCGCGGCAAATTCCCGTTAACAGGGAAATTTTCAGGGAATTTGCGGAAGTTCTCTTGTCTTAGTCTCGATCCAGCCTCCGCCACCCCAGACTGCATGCGGGTTCCCGCCAAATTCGGTCAAGAACCCTAAGAACCTAGCAGGGAACGTAACAGGCAGTGATCAGGGAACATAACAGGGATCTATGTGGCGCGGCGGCGGAACCGGAGCTCTTTACGCGACACTACCCCGAATAAGTCAAGTAAGCAGTGCAGTACAGTCAGATCGTTCGATCCCCCGGGCGCGTTACACCCCGTATCCAATCTCGTAAGAGCAGTTACACCCTCACTCACGAGCCTCGTTCGCGACCAAGCTATTGACGTAGAACAACTCGAGCGTGAACATCCCATCCAACGCCCCGGATTCGGGGTCTACTTGTAGTTAGCCTTCCGCATGGATCCGTTCTGGAGCGAATCGACGGAATTTACCGGCCCTCCGCTCACGCCAAGTCAAGTTGCGTCAGTCGAAAATGCGCTCGGCTACAAATTACCCTCGTCTTTTACTC
>JBEPVT010000150.1:0-8853 GCA_041690895.1 Gammaproteobacteria bacterium | reverse complement strand
AAGCGTTGCATCCCCCATGCGGCGGGGATCGACAACGTCTAGGCGTACAATACGTAATGTCCCAGGAGTACAGCTGGTTTGGCTGGGTCGCGCACACGGCACGCGGTTTGCTGCGTTTTTGTGCCGCCCGCTCCGGGCGACGATGGGCCAATTGATTCTCTTCGCGCAATATCCGGTAAAACGTCGATTCCGAGGCGACGTAGCGCTGCTGATCGGCGAGTCTTGGGACGATCTGACTTGGTGGCAGGTGGCCAAATTCCACCGAATTCGCCACCGCTAACACAGTCGCGCGCTCGAGGATCGAGAGCTTGTGCGCGGGTGCCTCGTGTCGCAAGGTGCGCGCATCGGTGCTGACTTCGGCTCCGATCTGCCAGCGCTGCAAAGTGCGCTCGCTGAAGCCTAAGACCGCGCACGCCGGCGCCACTCGGGCGCCCCCGTGCACGGCCTCGAACACTAAGGCTATGATCGAAAGACGCTGCGGCACGGCGCTCATGCGTCCTCTGCCGCCCACAGCGCCCGATATTTTTTTTGGAGCACCAGCAGCGCCGCTGCCTCCGCCAAGGCCTTGTCCTTGCGATTCAAATCGCGCTGTAATTGCATGTTCGTGAGGCGCAGTTGCCGCAGCTCAGCCGATTCATCCCGCCCACCCGCGCTCCCACCGGATTCGCAGAAATCGCTGCACCACCTCGCCAGATCATGTACAAATATTCCGCGTTCTCGACACCAGGCGTTCAGTGCCTCCTCACCCAGCCCGTGACTCTCGTGCAACGCCAACAAGCGTTGCGCAGGCGTCCACTCGGTCACGTGAACCGACTTCACCGGTGGATTCTTCTGATCGCGCAACGCGACTTTCATCCAACCTCGCAGGGTTCCCCATATTCATGTTCAATTCGTCGGCAATCGAGACAATGGTTTGATCATCGGAACGCGCAAATACTTTTGCCAGCGCTTGTTCTTTGAAACCCAACGGATACTTTCTTTGCTTCATGATTCATTGTCCTCGCTCTCTATCATCTATGATGAATATTTGGAGGCGACAACTACCTTGACACAGGGGGGCACATGACCCCGACCGAATGGGTGGCCTGGTTCGCCTTCACGAACCCGAAGAGCGCTTCGAGGTCCCGCTCTCGGCCGCGAACCAGGCCGTGGCTTTTGACGGGATCTCCCGCTCCTCCTTCAGCCTGCGGTTCTCACGTCGTAACCGCGCCAGCTCTTCGCGCTTCAGCGTCGTTAAGCCGCCGTCCCCTATGCGGCCATCGCGCTGGGCCTGCTTGGCCCACAGCGATATCGTCCAGGCCGTCGGCTCAAACTCCTTCGTCAGCGCCGCTGGGCTCCTCCCGCTGCGCACCAAATCGACCATCTGCCGCTTAAACTCCGGCGTATACCGAACACTCTTGGTCGCCATCTCGAACACCTCCAAAACTAACATTGGGGTGTCCACGAAAGCGGATCAACTCCAGTGCGCCTGCAGAGTCCGGCATGAATCATCTCGTCAACCAACGGATGGGCAAACGGCAACCAATGCGGTGGTCAGCAGACGGCGCTCATTTGCTCCTGCAAGTTCGATGTGCGTTACTCGACCACCGACTCGAAGCATTGTTTCGTGATTGGTTCCCGCGCTTTCGCGCTACCCCGCCGATGTCCCCGCAATCGCGGCATGACGTAGCGCACCCCCACACTCGTTCCACATCCCGACAGCCACCGTACCGGGCTTTTCCAGGCGCAACGATAGTGTGGACCTCGAATGGGGCTATTCCCAGAATGTGTTCCATAAATAATAGCTGGCGTAACTGCACCACGGGCGCCAGCGGTCGGCGAGTTTCCGGAGCTGCGCCGCACCGACCGGCGGTGTCAGGCCATATTGCTCAGCCACCGCTCGGCGCAAGCCGGGATCTTCGGTGGGCAGGCAATCTTTCATGCCCATCCCTCGGATGATCACATGATGGGCTGTCCAGGGACCGATGCCGTCGATAGACTCGAGACGACGCGCGACGTGATCGACATCCCCCTGTTCGGCCAGGGCCTCCAGGTCCAGGGTTCCCGCCACCGTCTGTCCGGCGACAGTCAGGATGGCCTGGGCCTTGCGCGCGGGGATTCCGAGCGCCCGCAATGCCGCCACGTCCAGGACGGCCAAACGCTCCGGGGTTGGGAAGAGCGGATACCGACGATCGCCATCTGAAAGCGAATCACCCCAACGGGCGGTCAGCCGGTTCTCGACGGTCTGGGCGGCAACATAGGAAATTTGTTGGAAGAGGATCGCATGGACGAGGCCCTGGAAAGCGGTCGGCGTGAGCACCAGGCGTAGTCCCCGATAATGATGGGTCAGATGCGCGAGCGCGGGCTCGCCCGCCACCGTCTCATAAAAGTCGTCCAGATCGTGATCCAGGCAAAGGATGCGCCGCAGTCTGGCCAGCAAGCGGTCCTGGTCACGCTGCGATAATCCGCCGACGCGCAGGCGGGGTTGAACCATGCCGTTCGCCTCTTGCCGCAGGCCGACAAGGACAGGTTTCCCTCGCACACGCAGCGCCAAAGCGAACTCGCCGCCATCGAGACGCACGGCCCGCTGGCCCATTTTCGGGTGGTGGTTGGCGACGACGGCACAGACGATCCGCTTGAACGAACGCTCGAAATCGTAGGGGCCCCGCGCACCGAGGCTGGGCAGCGCGGCTGTCCGCTTCTTTGTCGGACAAGGGTTTAAAGGGGCCAGGTTCAAATTGTTTTTCAAAGCCCAAGCTCCCCTTGCTCAGTACAACGACCGGAAAGTTATCCACAGGAAAGCGTTACTTTTGGCATATATGGACCCGCCCGACTTTGCAACAAGAGTGATGAACTCGGCGAGTCAGGCTGCGTACATATATCCGGCCTCGTGTAGGCGTGGCTATTTGCACGCCGGGCCTCGATGGAATCCGCGTCCCTCCGCCTCAACACGTTATCGACATTGGAAGTGCCGGTGCCAAAAGCAGGCTCGTAAGGGATCGGTCCGACCGCTACGCCATTCGCCACTCTCGTTTGCAACCTCATGGTGGGGGAAATCGTCTTCTGTCTTTGTTCGTGAATTATGCCGCTTGCCGATACGGCTGCTCGTGGGACAACAACGCCCATGCAACGCGCGCGTTTTTGTTGGCCACGGCCACCATCGCCCGGTACTTTCCGCGGCGCGCAATCAATTGCTGTACCCAGCGGCTTCTCGCGTCGCTCTTACGCGCTGCGCATCGCACGACCGCTCGTCCGCCATGAATGAGCAACGTGCGTAAATACGTATCGCCGCGTTTGCTGATGGTTCCCAACTGAGATTTGCCGCCGCTTGAGCACTGACGCGGCACCAAGCCGATAAATGTCGCCAGTTGGCGCCCGTTGCGGAACAGCGTTGCATCGCCGATCGTTGCCACCAGTGCAGTGGCGGTCAGTGGGCCGATACCAGGAACCTCGAGCAAGCGGCGGGCCCGCGGTTCATCGCGCGCGGTGCGGGCAATCGCAGCGTCAATCGGCTCGATGCGCTCATCGAAGGTGCGCAGCTCCGCGCGGAGCGCCGCCAATAGCGCGCGCATTCGCGGCGTCAACTCATTGGTCGCGTCCTCCAAAATCCTGGGTAACTCGCGTCGCACACAGCCGAGGCCGTTGGCAATCACCACCCCATGTTCCTGCAGCAAACCCCGCGCTTGGTTCACGACCGCCGTGCGCTGCATGACAAGTCGCTGACGAATCCGATGCAGCGCCAGGCATTCTTGCTGGTAGATACTCTTCGGCGCCACGAATCGCATCGTCGGGCGCTGCGCCGCCCCGCAGATCGCCGCGGCATCGTTCCAGTCGTTCTTGTTGCTCTTGACGAATGGCTTCACGAATTTGGGATTAATCAGACGAACCGTGTGTCCGTGATCGGCGAATCGTCGCGACCAATAGTGCGCACCGCCGCAGGCTTCCATCACCACGGTGCACGGTGGCAGCTGCGCGACTCGCTCCACAAGCCGCGCTCGCAGCACCTTCTCCCGCAGCGCAACATGCCCCACCTCATCCTCCCCGTGCAGAAAGAACACGCGCTTTGCCAAATCGATAGCAAGTGTCTTAACGTTCATAACCGGACCCTCCTGACTTTTTGAACATGACAACCACACATCGTCATGCTGGCTCATTTGAAGCCGTCAAAGAAGTCGGGCGGGTCCATCCCATCACGTTCCGGTAAACAGCCTTTAAAATGGTTGCAAGAACAATTCTACGCATGGCTAACGTAGGTTGTCTGTGTGCTATCGTGGTTCCGCGTGATTCAGCACTTCTCACGGACCGGGACGAAGCCTCAACCCTGGTATTCGGTCCGGTTATCCAGCTTGGATTTCTGGCCATACTCAAACGGTTGCTAGGATTCGACGCAATGATGTTGCTCGCGTATTCGTGCGCACGCCCGTGCGGGCGCTAATGTTCGAGGATAGAGGCTGATCAGCGGAAGTTTATGGATCACCGGCTATGCCGTCACCAGGAAAGATTACGAACAAATTCAGTCGCTGTCGTCTGAGGCCATCTGAGTACTCGTTCAGAGGATGATCATCTTTGCATCGAAGTTAGAGTGCCAAACCAAGGACGTTAGGGCGAATTTTCCTCAGGAACCCTTGTACTTCTTCCAATCGTCTTCCGTAGCTTTGGCCACATCTCTGGCGGCGGAACACAACCAATTTGATTTCCTGTGTCCCAGATCCCGCAAAATGCTGGCGACTTGACGTTTGCTTCCCAGGTGAACATTAGCGGCTTCAGAGCCCATTGCATAGAGAAGCGTTTCCTCATCGCGTTCTTTCGACAAGTCGGCAATCTCAATGGGATTTGAATCCGGTGAGAGACGGCGAACCAGCCACGTTCCCACGATTTTCTGAAATGGATCGTGCGACCGCACAGCGGACTGGATGGCCTTCTCATAGTAGAGCTGGCGATGTCCGATGTGACCAACCAGCCAAACGCATGCCGAGGGCCGCATTGCTTTCGCCTCTCGCGCGATGTGATCTCCTTCCCAACTGGCAATCACGACGAACCGTTGTTGCCCGAGGCTCCCCATGCCCGCTTCTCTGCGCACCACTTTGTAGTCCAGATTCGGATGTGGGAGCGCCTTCCGTAAGATCCTCTTCGCGTCGCGAGGCAGCCCGCGATGTACAACCGGTAAATCATCCAGCTTTCCCCAAAATCCGTCTGGAGCTTTGAACGCACCAACTCCGAGTCGATCCATGTTTCTTTCGTGCTCAGCAAGAACAAATGGGCCGCCTCCGGCTTTCAGGGTCTTCTGATATCCCTCCAGAATGGCACTGCAACCCTTTTTTAGTCTGATCGTGAGCTTCTCCGAGTCGATAACAATGTTTACGCTGGTCGCGAGGCGCAGCAGATCATTTGTATAAGGCAAAGGATACGATTCGTCGAAATCATCAACACCCCAGGACAACCGACCCTCGGCGTCGCGCCAAGTCCCGAAACTGTCGACATGGAGATCTCCTACTGCCAATACCTTGGGGGCATCGCGCAGGCCAGCGCATACGTCCGGCCAAAGTTGAGCCCACCGGTAAAACGTCCCACGAAAAAAGAGGAACAGGCTTTCTCTCATTCGTTTGTGCTTCAATCGCAGCTGGGCTTCGATGACGGTCGTACAACTGCGCATCCAGGCTTCGTAGCTCTGAGTCGCCTGGTGAATATTCATTTCTCGCCCGACTTTGATGCGTCCGTCGAATCAACGACATCCTGCGCACCTTGCGCCGTCATCGCGCCGGCTGCCGTTGGTCTGCCCTTGAGGATCAGCTCGAAAATGACTCCGATTAGCGCCCCTATGGCCGGCCCGACCATATAGATCCACGTCGTACCGAAGTCGCCGCGCACTAAATCCGGCGCGAACGATCTCACCGGATTCATCGAGGCACCGCTGATTGGCGCCGCCCAAAGTCCCGCTAGGGCAATGTAGCCGCCCACCGCGATGGCTCCGTTGGTGCCGACGTTGCGCGCCCCTGAAGCCGTGCCTAGGATCGTGTTCACCAACCCGGCTGTCAACAACACTTCCATCGCCAACGCTCTTCCATTGCCTATGCCGCTGCCCGGTACCGTTGCGCCAAGCGCGCCGATCGTGCCGAACATGGCCCGGAGGAAGAGCGCCGCCAAGACGCCGCCGGCTGCTTGTCCGAAAACGTAGCCAGGCACTCGGTTCCATGGGAAGTTGCGCCGAACTGCGAACGCCAGGGTGACTGCTGGGTTCAAATGAGCCCCGCTCACCGCGCCCATAAAATAGATGATCGCCATTACCATAAGCCCTGGCGCGACCACCACCATACCCAGCGTTACCGCGCCGCCGCTTCTAGCAGCGACGACCTCGCCACCGGCAGCAACTACGACCAGCAGGAAGGTGCCCCACACTTCTGCGAAGATTCGTCGCCACTCAAGGGCGCGGTCTTGAAAGTCAGTTGATAACTGCCGCGGGGACTGGCTCTGCGCCTGCGTTGCGCATGTCTTGTGAGGGCGGTACATTGCATGCCTCAGGGGTCTAAGCGATTTCATTCGGAATTCTGCTTTCAACGCAACCTGCGCACAGGAGCATAGGCCGCATGTCCTCGCATATCAATTTAGCATCTGGTCGCGGAGCGTCTCCAAAATCAATCCGGTCTTGCGTGGCAGAAGTAATCCTCATCGGTGACCGCGGACCGGACAGTTGAGGTGACCAGGCGCTCGCCAGGATAACAGGCATTTGGGTTCGCGGATAAATGCAGTTATTTGCCTCATGGGCGACCTTAGATTCAGGAATGGAATATGCGCGATGCGTTTTGGCGCATGTCGGTTACCGCACCACGTATCACGACCCGTGTCACCTGGGCCGCTTCAACAAGGAATACGATGCCCCGCGCGCACTTATCCAGGCGGTGGCTGCGAGCTGATCGACATGCGACGCTCCAGGGACAGCTCGTTTTGTTGCGGCTCTGGCGGCGGCCGCATCTGGATTCCGGATCAAATGGGACAAGACAAACCGCCTCATAACCGCATGTGCGAAGCGGCCGCGATCGTGGGTCTGCAGGTGTTTGCGGTGGCATGACCCAAAGACCTGACGATGTTCGAGGACCCGCTCAAGATGACGGGCAACTAAGGCTATTTCGTGGTGCGCAAGCTTATCGAACTGCTCGCGGAGTGCATGACGCCGCCGAGGGCGTCCGCGCTGGGTGAGACGGTGCGAATCAACGCAAAGCAGGAAGGCGAGTAATATGCGATTCAGGTCAAGGAGGCCGATTCGGGCACGGAAACGCAGCCGAAAAGCACAGCCAATCAGAGCTGCACGTTTCGGATCCGGCCGGGCATGGAATCCTTCACTCGAAATCGAACACCGTCTCGCTGCAGCCGAGGCGGCCGCGCCGATCGGCGGTGAGCAGCAGCAAGTGGTGCTGCCCCTGCTGCCGCGCGCCGGTCACGTGCCGGCTGTGTTCAGAGATCGTGAGGTGATCCATTATCCGCTTGGTGGTGTCAATGGTGACGAACCCCACATAGGCTGACAGGAATGCGGCGGAATGCTGGCGAGGATTTGGCGCTCTCGCAGTCCCTATTTTCTTACCACGAGACAATCTAGTCAATCCGATCCGCTGCGCTCACCGGCGGCGCTCGAGCGGCGGCGGTCAGCGCGAATTCGGCTTTCCGCTGCAGGTGCCGCAGGATCCTCTGGATCACCTCACAGTTCTTGATGCTGGCGATGATCTTGAGGTCACCGACATCGCCACCGGCTGTGACCACGACCAACAGGAACGTGCCCCAGACTTCCGCAAAGTTGCGTCGCCACTCAGACACGCCACCCAGGAAGTCAGTTGACAATCGCGCCGGGAATGCGCTGGCGCTGCGTGTGCGTTGTTTCTGCGCGATTACATATCGGCCCGTCTTGGCCCGCCGATAAATGCTGCCGCGAAGATCTGACTTCTGTGCAAACAATGAACATCGGAAGGAGTTTGTGCGACAGCTCCCCGTCAAACGACATAGAAAACGAACTCGGGTCGAATTCCTGTCATCCTCGGATCGTACCACCAGTCTGACGATTCCGTCGGAACCGTGCTGCACCAGACACTGCCGCCTCTTTTGCTCCAGAGCTGCTCGACTCGACATCTTCGATTTCCTCCGCCGTTCGCGACTGTATCAACACATCGAATAAAATCACGACGCGGGCGATCGAGCGCTTAACCTCAGTCCGAGGATCCGCAGATGGCTCGTACATCGATCGCTACCCTTATTGGATACTCGAGAAGTGAAGATTCTCCCGATCGTCGAGGTTATAATTCTCGCGCCGGTGCGGCGGAATCTAAGACAAGTTAAACATGGCTATTAGCGACGAAGCGTATCTGCTAGATTGCTGGCGAGCAGGATTATGCCCTTGGTGTCGAAGACAATTTCCGGCGATCGTCCGTGTTGGCAGTGGAAAGAAGATCGACGGCGGATTTTGCAGCCTGGGTTGCTATGGCGAGTATCACAGACTCAGCATCGAAGAGCGTCATGAGCGTCAAGTGAACCACCGGCCGCCTAAAGGCGGCGGCTTCGGTCATCGGCTAAAGCCGACTGAAGGCCGAACCGGACCATGCAGGCTACTCAGATACTTTGAAGTCCTTGTCGTCATTTTCAGGTGCCTCACCCTGCAATTCAATGTATTGCTTTATCACCGCATCCGTTACGTTCCCTGTCGTGCAGGCAAAGTACCCTCGCGCCCATAGATGCCTCCCCCAAAATTCCCGTTGCAACCGATGGTACTCCCGCACGATGTGATGGCTGCTTTTGCCCTTACTAATCAGTACATTGATTACTACACATACTGACCAGGATTTTGTATAATTGGTGAATGGCCAAACTCAAACAAGACGCCCGGAAAATGGA
>JBEPVT010000149.1:0-8866 GCA_041690895.1 Gammaproteobacteria bacterium | reverse complement strand
GGTATATCCCTTGTAATCCGCATCTTTGGTATGCACTTTAATGATCTTGCCGGTTACATGACCCGCCTCCGAGTTCCAGGTCACGTGATCGCCTACTTTGAATTGATGCGCCATGATGATCCACCTCTCGTTTTAGCTTCCCCCACAATAACGGCCGTCATGCATCGGTCACCGCTCGCAAACGCTCAAGCTGATTTCAACTCTGGTGGGTGAACAACTGTCGTTTGCTTGCTTGCAATCCGTCGTTCGAACTCGACTTCTGCACGTAGTCCCTCGAGATCGCGATGAACGACGGCGATGGCTAACTGTTGTCCACCGCGGGTGTAGGTAATGGTGCATTGCCGCTTGGACAATTCCCCATCGATCTGCACGTGATCGAATTTTTCCGCGTGTCCCACGTAGGCCAAGCCAAAGTCGTACTGCTCGGTCCAGAAAAACGGCACCTCGTCGAAGCGCTCGCGCAATCCTAGCATATTGTGCGCGGCGGTGTGCCCTTGACGCTCGGCGACGACCCAATGCTCCACTCGGATTCGATCGCCGGTGAGCGGATCCGGCCAGCGCGCGATGTCACCCGCCGCGAAAACGCCGGGGACGCTCGTTTCCAGATACTCGTTTACGCTGACGCCGCGATCGATCGCAAGTCCCGCTTGTTCCGCCAGCGAAATCCTGGGTCGTACACCGATACCGACGACGACTAGATCCGCCTCAAGCCGTATACCATTGTCAAGGACCACTCCCGTTGCGTCGATCGACGTCGACGTGCGACCCAGGTGAAACTTCACACCATGTTGCACATGCAACTCGCGAATGAAGTTGCCAACGTCGGCGCCGAGAATCTTCTCCATCGGCACGGACTCGCGGCCGACCACCTGGACATCGAGCTTGCGCGCGCGTAGCGAGGCGGCGACCTCGAGTCCGATGAAGCTGGCGCCGATCACGACGACTCGTTTTGCGGCTTTTGCGCTCGCGATCAGAGCGTTGCCGTCGGCCAAGCTGCGCAGGTAATGCACGTGCGGCAGGTCCGCACCGGGCAAATTAAGCTCGACCGGATCGGAGCCGGTCGCGAGCAGCAGCGCGTCATAGCCATGCCGGCTTCCATTTTTGAGTACAACTTCCTTGGCAGGGACGTCGATGCTGGCAACACTCGTGTTCAATTTAAGGTCAATGTGGTGCTGCTTGTAGAACTGCAGGTCGCGAGGCGGCATGACTTCGGCCGCTCCGGTACCGGCGAGCGCACCTTTCGATAGATTCGGTCGATCATACGGCGGCGATGCGTCCGCGCTTAACATCGTGATGCGTCCGGAATAGCCCTCAGTGCGCAGCGCCTCCGCTGCGGCGTTGCCCGCCCCGCCGCCGCCAACGATGAGGATCGAATCTGGGACGCCGGCTGCCTTGGGTTTCGATCGCTGCACGACGGGTGCGAGCTTCTCCCGGACATACACGGCGCCGATAGGCTGATCAACGGGTGTGTACTGGCGCGCGAGATCGCGCACCGCTTCGACGCGCCACACTGATACGGAGTCGAGCGCCGGGGCACGCAACGCCTCGCCCGTGCGAAGACTGAAGCAGGCGTGATGCCAGGGACAACGAAGGGTCTCCCCCACCAAAAGCCCATCGATGAGCTGTGCGCCATAGTGCGTACACGTCGCGCCGATCGCGAACAACTCAGCGCCGCGCCGGATCAGGAGCACAGACTCGCCAAGCGCATGTCCAAGGAGCATGCTTCCGTCAGGAATCATCGAGAGTTCAACCCCCTGCGTCAGATCAGGACCGCTGAGTTTTGGCTTCTCGTCGCTCATCGGACCCTCACTTAGCCGATATTATCGGCATTCGCCAACAAACCCTCACCGTGGATTGAATCGAAGCATGATCCTTGGGATAACTCATTACCGTGTGGTAACGAACACAGATCGATATATCGGTTCAATCGGCACCCTGCGCTTCCGTGGCGTAGCTCAGTTCTCCGTCAACGACACGTGCGGGTGCGGTAAAGGGGTGTTCCACCACACTGCACTCACTCATGATATGCAACACGTGCACCCCTCGCGCTTTCAGTGCGTCGGCGATCATCGAACGATGACATCGCCACCAGACGGCCTCCGCGCACATCACCGCTGTGCGCTTCTTTTTCGCCAGTTGAAGCAATTCATCGAGTCCCGCAGCAAACTCCGGAGTCTCCATGTAATCCGCGTAACCGCGAAACGAGGCGTTGCGCCAGATGGTGTTGAGCGAGTGGGCTCGCACGCGGCGCCGCCCGCCGAGGGTCTGTATCCACTGATAGGTCAGACCTTGTTCGACCAACGCGTCGCGCAGAGCTGCCTGCCCGTACTGCGGACAATGCCGCGAGCCCGGGTAGCTACGCACGTCAGCGACGGCTTGGATGCGATATTCGGCAAGCAGCGTGCAAAACTCGCGCAGTGGTCGTGTCGAATGACCGATCGTCCAAATGGTCAGTTTGGTTTTTTTGGCCGGTCTTGGTTTCTCGCGCTGTCGAGCTCCAGCCACAATCGGCTTGCGTGACCGGTACGCTTTAACGTTGGGGGCCACATCTCGGGCACGAGGCGGCGCCTGCACGCTGCTACTGACACTCATGATGTACCTTCGGTTTCATGTGACCTGCGCCTGATGCCGATCAAACCCGACACATGTCGCGGATCGATATGCGTCAGATATATAAAATGTGGTCGTGAGACTTAACCGCTATTCGCGCGTCTCGACGCCAACACCATAAACATGCACCATTTGACCGCCGAGCCAGCCCGACACGGCGATCATGCATACCCCTACAACCGACAGCAGCACCGGCGTGCTCATGTTTCCCCGGCTGCTCGTGCGCAGCCAGATATTCACAGCGTACAGCACGACGACGGTGAGATTGATGGTCATGTGAATGAGCGCTATTTTCTTAACCGGGGGTGCGCCACCCTTGTAGTAGAGCAAGTCGATCAAACCTGGCACGGCAGCAGCGAGGGCGCCGATCAATCCGCCCACCATGGTGTAGAGCGCTACCGTGAACCAGACGCCAGGCGTCGCGACGTTCAGACCAATCAAGTCGCAGGCCAGGGAAAAGATCCACAGCCCGATGGGGAAGACTACCAACATGGGATGAATGGGGTGCTTGCCGATACTCGCAGGGGTGCGCATGGGAAGTCCTTTTAATAGCTCGACAACTAAAGACGGATACCGACGTAAGTCAAAAGCTCACGCGCGCCTTCGAGTCGCTGACCAGAACCAAGAATCATCCTTTCTATCATCGGCTTCTGTGTGCTAGCGAACATAGGTCGAAAAATAATTCAGTGGCAGCCGTGTTTATTTGCTGCAAGTTTATTTTATGATCAAGAACGTGAACGAAGTATCTATGCTCGGCCCGTCTATCGCGACGCAAGGGCGTTTATCACACATCACAAGTAGGACACATCCTACGAAATGTGAATTGATTGGCTCGTAGCGTGATCCTAAGTGCAACGGTAGTTACCACGTGATGATCACGTCGGCGGGCGGCGGCTATAGTCGTTGGCACGACCTCGCAGTGACGCGCTGGCGCGAAGCTGCATGGCCGCGGCCACAGCACATCGATCCCGAGGCATTGCACAACGGCACAGTGCTGTCGGGCAGTGCAGTCGCCGTGATCAGGAGACGACGATGTCGGATCGTTATGACGTGATCGTCATCGGTACCGGCCCGGGTGGAGCGGCGCTTGCGCATCGCCACGCACCCACAGGTGTGCGCATCCTGATCATTGAGCGCGGCGATTACTTGCCGAGATCACGCGCGAATTGGGACGCGAAGGCCGTTTTTGTCGACGGTGCGTACCAGGCGAAAGAAACCTGGTACGACAAGGATGGCAAACCGTTTCATCCTGACTTGCATTATTTCGTCGGCGGCAACTCGAAGGTTTATGGCGCGGCCCTGTTTCGGCTGCGCGAGCGCGACTTCGATCGCATCGAGCATTGCGACGGCATTTCGCCGGCGTGGCCGCTGAAGTACCCGGTCTTCGACCCCTATTACGCGCAAGCCGAAGCATTGTTTCACGTCCACGGCCTGCGCGGTGAGGACCCGACGGAACCGTATTCGAATGAGCCCTACCCGTATCCCGCGGTCGCTCACGAACCACGCATTCGTGACCTGGCGGATAGCTTCACGCGCGCCGGTTTGCATCCGTTCCACCTGCCGTTGGGTGTTCTGCTCGCCGAGAAGGACGGCGAGGCAACGCCGACCAGTGTCTGGTTTCGCAACGACGCGTTCGACGGGTTCCCCTGCCTGCTCAACGGCAAGGCCGATGCGCAGGTGATGTGCATCGATCCGATGCTGGCCACACAGGCGAATGTCACCCTGTTTACCAACACGTACGCGAGTCGACTCCTTACCGATCCGGCCGGCCGCACGGTGAATGGAGTCGAGGTACTACGCGGGGGCTGTCGGGAGCGCTACGCAGCCGATATCGTGGTCGTCGCCGGCGGCGGGGTGCGTTGCGGGGTGTTTGTGCGGCGTTACGCCCACGCCAGGCCTCCCAATGGGTTTGGGGACGGGTGCGGTCAAGCCGGCCGCAAATATCTGCGTCACAATCAGTCCGTACTGATGGCGCTGGCGCGCGAGCCCAACGACACCGTATTTCAGAAAACGCTCGGCATCAGCGATTATTATTTCGGTGCGGATGACTGGAATTATCCCCTCGGTCTGATTCAGATGATGGGCAAGTCGCACCCCGACCAGATTCGCGCAGAAGCGCTGCCGGAGGGGCTGTCTTGGGTACCCGAAATGCCGTTCGATATCATGGCGCGGCACTCACTGGATTTCTGGCTGATGAGCGATGATTTGCCGCGGCCGGAAAACCGCATTCGACTCGATCCCGACGGCCGCGTGACGCTAGAACTCATAGTAAATAATTTGGAGGCCCATCGCCGGTTGAGAGCCAAACTCGAACACCTGATGCATGGCGCCGGCGCGCACCCGCATTTCCTGGAAAGAAAGCTCTATCTTGGCAAGGACATCCCGCTGGGCGGCACCGCACATCAAGCCGGTACCTCGCGCTTCGGCAGCGACCTCGCGCTATCCGTTCTCGACCTCGATTGCAAGGCGCATGAACTCGACAATCTGTATGTCGCCGACGCGAGCTTTTTCCCGTCGATCGGCGCGGTGAATCCTACGCTGACCATCATTGCCAACGCACTGCGCGTTGCTGACAAGATCGCGGAACGCCTACGCGCGCCGCAGGCCGTTGACATATAGTGAGGCATAACCTATGAACGGAGCGCTGAAAATCTTAAGTATTCCCAACGCTCATGATCGACGCCTCTATAGCCGCCCGGCATCGGCTGGCGTTCGTCTGCGCGTGTTCCAGGTAGACAAAACCGCTCCTGAAACCTCGACCCGAAGACTCCCCGAGGTGCACCTCAGAGCTTATCGGACTATAACGCGCATACCGGAGCCAGAGAGATGAAGGCAAAAATTCTTGACGACATCAAAAAGCCGAGCCTCGATGATCGCCTGGACGAGGCTCTCGATGAGTCTTTTCCGGCGAGCGATCCGCCCGCCGTGCACCCTCACTATGCGATGCGCGGTGACGAGTCGCCTCTTTTTCCGCGGGACGCCAAAGACGCCACCGAGGCTCAAATCGATTTCGAACAGGGCGCCATCCGCGTTGACGCAGCGCTTGTGGCTGAGGACCTGAACATTACACCGGCGCTCGTTATGGCAGGGATTCGAGAAGGCAAGATCACCAGCCGCTGCGAGCGCGGCGTTGGCGATGATGCCGGGCGCTTCCGCCTGACATTCTTTCATGCGAATCGAGTCGTGCGCCTCATAGTCGACGAAAAAAGCACCATCCTCGAGCGATCTTCGGCCATCGCTTAAAGGACAGCTCAGCCTCGATGTGAGCCGCCGGTCGGGGCCGTTAACGCGACAGCAATTTCCGCGCACGCGCCACCACGTTGTCGACAGTGAACCCGAATTCACGCAGGAGGACTTCGGCGGGAGCGGAGGCACCGAACCGGTCGACACCAAGCATGTCGCCGCGCTCGCCGATGTAGCGCTCCCAACCCTGTTGCACGCCCAATTCAACCGCCAAGCGCGCAGACACGCCAAGCGGCAGCACTTCGTCACGATAGCTCTTTGGCTGCGTTTCGAACAATTCCCAACTCGGCATCGACACGCAGCGCACAGCAATGTTTTCGCTTTGCAAGCGCTCCGCCGCGGCCAGAATGAGCCCCACTTCGGAGCCGCTCGCGATCAAGATCAGTGCAGGCTTGTGATTCTTCGCGTCAATCAGCACATACGCGCCCCGGCGCAGACCCTCGGCGCTTGCGTAGCGGCTGCGATCGATCGTGGCGACATTCTGTCGGGTCAGCGCCAGCAGCACCGGACGATCGCGGGTTTCCACGGCTACCTTCCACGCGACCGCGGTTTCGTTGGCATCGGCGGGGCGGATGAGGGTGAGGTTAGGAATCGCACGCAGGTTCGCCAACTGTTCCACCGGCTGATGGGTCGGGCCGTCCTCGCCTAGGGCGATACTGTCATGGGTGAACACGTGCACGACGTGCAGGCCCATCAGTGCGGCAAGGCGGATCGCCGGGCGCATGTAATCGGAGAAAATCAGAAAGGTTGCGCCATACGCGATAAAACCGCCGTGCGCAGCTAAGCCATTGACGATTGCGCCCATCGCGTGTTCGCGCACACCGAAATGCAAGTTGCGACCCGCATAACTCCAGCCACCTCCCTCGGAGCCTTCCGTATCCTCGCCCGCGGCCACTGTCGGATTGAAGTCACCCAGTCCCTTCAACGCCGTATGGGTGGATGGATCAAGATCCGCCGACCCGCCAACTAACGCGGGCAGCTTCGATGCGATCGCGCTCATCACCTGACCGCCAGCCACTCGGGTCGCCATGCCCTTCACATCGGTGGGAAATGTCGTAACCGCAGCATCCCAGCCCTCGGGCAGTTGCCCGCTCAGGCGGACCTGCAGTTCTGTCGCCAATGCGGGGAACGCCTTTACATAGGCATTGAGCCGCTCATTCCACTCGGCTTCGGCCTTCGCACCCCGGTCCAATGCCTCGCGAAAGTGCGCGAGTGCACCTTGCGGCACCAGAAACGGTGGCTCGAGCGGCCACCCCAGCTTTTCCTTAGTTTTTCTCACATCCTCTACCTCCAGCGGCGAACCGTGCGCCTTGTAACTGTCCTGTTCCGGCGAACCGAACCCCAAATGCGTTCGCACCAGGATCAGGGAGGGCCGGAGGATATCGGCGCGCGCGGCGTCGAGCGCGGCGCAGATTGCTGCCACGTCGTTGCCATCGGCAATGCGGATGGTCTGCCAGCCATACGCCTCGAAACGTTTGGCGCGATCTTCGGAAAACGTGATGTCAGTCCCGGCCGACAACGTGACGTAGTTGTCATCGTACAGACAGATCAACTTGCCGAGCTTTAAATGTCCCGCGAGCGATGCGGCCTCCGACGCCACCCCCTCCATGAGGTCGCCATCACTGATGATCAAAAAGGTACGATGATCGATCAGCGTGTGGCCATCGCGGTTATAGCGTGCGGCGAGATGCGCTTCTGCGATCGCCATGCCGACCGCATTCGCAAAACCCTGGCCGAGCGGGCCCGTCGTCACTTCCACTCCGGCGGTATGGCTGCGCTCGGGATGTCCCGGCGTTCTGCTTTCCCATTGGCGAAATTGCTTAAGATCATCCAGCGACAAGTCGTAGCCCGTCACATACAGAAGGCTATACAAGAGCGCCGAGCCATGACCGGCCGACAGTACGAAGCGGTCGCGATTGACCCAATGGGGGTTAGCCGGGTGGTGCTTGAGATGACGTGTCCACAGCGCGTATGCCATCGGCGCAGCACCCAAGGGCAAGCCAGGGTGTCCACTGTTGGCATGTTGCACCATATCCACCGACAGGAAGCGAAGCGTGTTGATGCATTGCTCATCGAGTGTGTCGGACATCTGAAGTTCCTTCAATGGGTGGTGGGTCAACGTTACGGTTGTGCAGCGACACTCATGATCTATTTCCTGGATGCAGCTGCCATCGGTGTCTGTAAGAATCGAACGCGCTTGCGCAGCGCCGGCAATAGTGCGCGTTCGAACCAGGGATTGCGTTGGAACCAAGGCGTATTTCGCGCCGACGGGTGCGGCAACGGCATAAACTCAGGCGCGAACTCTCGCCACGCTTTGACCGTTTCGGTCAAAGAGCGCTTGCGGAGGTTGCCCAGAAAGTGACGCTGCGCATGCAGGCCGATAAGGAGAGTCAGTTCAATCCGTGGGAGTTTCGCGAGTAAATGCCCGAGCCATAAGCTTGCGCATTCGCGTCGCGGCGGCAAGTCGCCGCCCTTACCGCGCCCCGGATAACAATAACCCATCGGGATAATCGCAATCTGCGATTCATCGTAAAACTGATCCTTGTCCACGCGCATCCATGCGCGTAACCGATCGCCGCTCGGATCATCCCACGGAATTCCTGTGGTATGAACGCGTACGCCAGGGGCTTGTCCGACGATCAGGATACGCGCCGATTCGCCCACCTGTAGCACCGGCCGCGGACCTAACGGCAACTGAGCTTCACACACTCGGCAGCCACGCACCGCCGCCAACAGCCCGTCGAGATTTGCATATTCAATTTTTCGCATCACGTTTCTCAGCGGTGTTGACTGCAGTTCAGAACTGCGCCGTATTGCCAACGAAATGGATCTATGCGCCAGGTAAGAGAATGGTGACAAGACCCGAGGAATCTTCCACCGCATTCCATACGTGGGTCTCGCCGCCCGCTAAGCAGATGAGATCTCCCTCCCGCATCCGTTGACTGATGCCCGCAAAGAAAAATTCGACACATCCTTCCAGGCATTGCACAGTAATCTCGCCCACTATGCGGGT
>JBEPVT010000148.1:0-8867 GCA_041690895.1 Gammaproteobacteria bacterium | reverse complement strand
GAGTACCTGCGCTCACACTTCAGTGCTCTCGCCCGCGCGAGCCTGCCGATCCCCCCGGAACGGTTGCGCGCCTACGCCCGGCGTCTGCACCGCCGGCGTCTCGATCACGCCAAGGAGCTCACTGAGCCGGGACGAACGCTCGAAGTGGTGGGCTTCCTCTACGCCATCCTCGGGCGCCAGGCCGATCGGGTGCTGCGGATGCAGGAGATCGCGATCGCGCGCATTTGGCGCCAGGCGCACGAGCGCGTCGGGATTAAAGAGCCCGTGGCGCCGGTGAATTCAGACGCCTTACTCGAAGACTTGCACCGACAAGTGATTGATGAATCGGTGACCGACGCCGCATACCGAAGCGTGTCCCGTGAGCGCCTGGCCGCGTGGCACGCAACGGCGGCGGTGCCTGCGAGCCGTGCGGCGCGTGTTCGTCGCCTACTCGTGGACAGCGAACTGCGGATTCGTCCGCTGTTAAAGGAGATCTTGGCGCTTAAGCTCGACGGTCCGAGTGATGATCCGGTTCTGCGCGCACTCGGCAATCTCAAAGGCTGTTACGATTTCCCCCCGCCTGATTTGTACGAGAAGGCGCGGCTGGACTTCAGCCCCGTGTGGCAACCCCTGGTGGATGATCCGGATCGTGCCCGCGCGCTACGCGCCTTCGAGGCAGCCACGCTCTGGGCCGTGCGGCGCGGATTGCGATCGGGCCGCTTATTTCTGCTTTACGCCACCGAGTACCGCGGCAAAGATCGGCTGCTGATCCCGGCCCGGGATTGGGAAACACTGAAACCCGCATTCCTCGAACGCCGACAGCTGCCGGAAAACCCTTAGGCGTTCCTCGAGAGCATTGTCGCGCAAGTCGAGGCGGGAATGGCGGCGCTCGATGAAGCAGTCCATGCGAAGGTCCTCTGGGTGAGCGCGAGCGGCATTCATCTTAAGATGAACGAGGACCCCAGCGTCACCGTCGAATCTGATGTGACCGCGGCGCTGCGCAAACGACTCCTCGCGTGCACCACTGATCGCATCGGCACCGTGCAATTGCCGGACCTGCTGATGAGCGTCGATAGCGAGACCGGGCTCTCACATCAGCTGCTTGGCCGCGCACCGCGCTCGAGCGATGATCTGATTTCCGGCTACGCCGGCGTGCTCGCCGCCGCGACCAACGTCGAGGCCCAGTCCATGGCGTACATGATACAGGGCCTCTCGGCGCCAGCCGTTACGCGTGTCCTTCGGATGTTTGAAGGCGAGCCGCGGCTGCGACGCGCGAGCGATGCCGTGGTCGAATGGATGCGAGCGCTCCCGATCGTCAAGGGCTGGGGCCTCGGGTTCGAGGCCTCCGCCGACATGGTGAGTCTCGACACCTCGCGCCATGTGTACCTTGCGCGTCAGGATCCACGGCGGCGGCGCTTCGCCGTGGGCTCCTACTCGCATATTCTGAAGGAGTGGGGCATCGTCTATGACCAGCCGTTGCCGCTGATGACTCGCCAGGTCGGCGCCGCGATCGACGGCCGAATGCGCCAGGTCATCACGCACTTGACCCGCGTGTCGGTCGATACGCATGGCTACAGCGACTTCGGGATGACGGGCGCGAAGATTTTGGGATTTGATCTGTGCCCACGGATCTCAGGCATGGCGGATCGCAAGCTGCACGTGCTGCGCGGCATGAAGATCCCTGAGTCGATTGCCGCCCACGTCGTGCAGGACGTGTCTCTGAAAAGCGTGCGCGAATATTGGTCCGAACTACTACGTGTCTTTGCAACCATCGAGGGCGGCTGGAGCACCGCGACGCAGTTGTTCTCCTTCTACGGTTCTGCCTCGCGGGGCGAAGGCGTTTACCTCGCAGGCACGTCCTTAGGCAAACTCCTGCGCACGATTTACCTCTGCGACTATTTCACGCTGACGGACTTCCGCCACGCGATCTACTGGGTGCTGGAGCGCGGCGAGTCGGTTCATGCCCTACAGCGTGCGATCCACGTTGGCGCTGTTCCTGTGCGCCGCGGCCGAGACTTGGCAGAGTTCGCCGTAGTATCGGGGGCGCTTGCGCTAATGACTAACATCGTCATGGCCTACAATGCCGGGCAGCTGCAGAAATCGATCGACGCGGAGGTGGCCGCCGGTGCAGATCTGGCTGCGTGCCTCCGCGCGCTCCAACGCGTCGGCCCAGTCTCCTACGGTCATATCAATTTTCGGGGGACGTACTTCTTTCCAGTCGAGCGGTATGCCGCGCGCATTCTGCGGGCGGCGGCGTGAAGGATGGCGATCCGGCCAGAGGGGTTGGATCGATGATTGTCGTACCTACGGCTCTGTAGTAACATCAATCCGTGAGGTTCGAATGGCACGAAGCGAAAAGCCGCATGAACCGGCGCAAGCACGGGGTGAGCTTCGATGCCGCACGCCGGGTGTTCGACGACCCGTTCGCATTGATGCGGCTCGAGACCACCGAGGGTGGCGAGGAGCGGTGGCGCGCTATCGGTCGCGCCGGCGTTGATCTGGTGCTGGTCGTGGCCCACACCCTCCGAGGTTCGGAGGAGGTCATTCGGATTATTTCAGCCAGGCGGGCTCTTAGGCATGAGCGGAAACAATATGAAGACCAAGCGTAATAAGACCGTAGTTCGCAAGGCAAAGCGGACGGAAAAGCGCACCGAGGATGGCATCGACACGTCGGACATTGCGCCGCTGCCGGCAGAGTTCTTCGTCCAAGCGGTTCGCAATCCCTTTTACAGACCGATCAAGCGATCGACGACGGTGCGGATTGACGCCGACGTTCTGGGCTGGCTCAAGGCACAAGGGCCGGGCTATCAGACCCGAATCAACGCGTTGCTGAGGAAGGCGATGTCCCGCGCCGCCAAAGAGTGAGGGCGACCAAGGGCAAAATCATCTGCGGCACCGCAGCATTCAAAGCGCTACTTTCTGCTGAAATCGGGCATCAACCCCTACACGCTGTCCCGCCGCTTCGCGATCACGCCCTCAAGGCCCGCCTTCTGGACGAACCTCATCAGGTTAGGCAGAGGTCGATAATCAACAACCGACAACGTGACGTGATCGCTCTGTGGCAGGGTGTGGACCAACATATCTCGCCGCTCATCGAGCGGCACCTTGAGCAACGATTTGCCCTTGAGCACCAAGATATCGAAAGCAAAGTAGTGGATCTGCGCCTCGGCGGAGCGGAAGTTCTGCAGCAGTTGGAAGTCGGATCTGCCGTCGGGTCCGATTGCGCATACCTCGCCGTCGATGACGGTGGAGGCTGGTAGCTTCGCCAACGCTTCGGCGACGCGCGGGAATCGCTCGTTAAGAATGTTCTTGCGGCGAGAGTAGACGGTGACCTTCTTGCCGACCTTGACCGCCTCCAGGCGGAAGCCGTCCAACTTGATCTCGTAGCTCCACTCCGGGCCTTCGGGCAACGCGGTTACCGGCAGGCATTCCATTGATTCTATGAAGGCGGCTGGCGCTTTGGGCATGCACCCGAGTCTATCGAAATTAAGCCCTCAACACTTTCATTATGAGCTCGCGAACCTCGTAGGGGTGGTACGTTCTGCTTGCTTTGACCTCCAAATACGGCACCCCTGCTGTTGCAAGGGCTTGTCGCACAAACTCGTCCCGCCTTGTCCGACTTTCGGAGCCATGCGACCTGTCGTGCGATTCAATCGCGCAAAGTATTTTCATGGACGTGCTGTCACACAAGATAAAATCTATGTGCTTCGATTGAATTCTGTTGAAGGCCCCCGCACGGCGGGATTGGGCCAGACCAGAATCGACTCCGATAATATCGGCCAAACGAACCTTCGCATCAATGCAGGCTTGGATGGGCTTAATGTTATTCAGTATTCCTAGGAGGCTTAGCTCGGCTTTGGGTGAGCAGCGCGTCGGGAGCCTTATAGGGAAATTCTGCGGCAGGGGCCGTGTCCTTTGCCCATCCAGACGTAACGAGCGCCCCAACGACAATCAGCGCTATTACGAGCCAGTATTTGGGCGGACATGAAGAGACGACACGAGACGCGCCCGTATCCTTCAGTGACGCCTGTCGCGGGATATTAGAGCCGCCTCGCGGGCACGGCGATTAATTGCACAGCGTCGCAATTACGGCGCCATCGGGGGTTGCCCGGCAGCGACTATCAGAGAAGGGTCATTGTTCTTGGGCGTATTCACGCGCGTGCTGACCTCGTGCGCGACCATCAAACCAGATTCGTATTGCTTGAGCACGGCTCGGGCGTCCTCGACAGCACCGTTCAACCAAGCGTCTTGGTCTTCTTTGCGCAATATCGCCGGCATTCGGTGAGGGTTCTTGCCGGTGTTGTGTACACTTTTCATCAGATCGTTCGCCGGCATTGTGATGTGGACGCAGCTTTCCACGACCGTCCCGTCGGGTTTAAATGACCGGTCCCACAATCCGGCGAATGCGAACACCGGTTGATCATTCAGGTGAATGTAGTAGGGTGCCTTGCGCTCGTTCGAGTCCAAGTGCCACTCGTAGAACCCGCAGGCAACTTGCAAGCACCGTTGCGCGCGCCCCCACGGGCCCCTATAGCTGGCCGCGGTCTCGACTGTCTCGATGCGGGCGTTGATCGTAGAATATTTGGGCGGCTCGCCTTTGGCGAAGAAAGGTATCAAGCCCCAGCGCACGCACTTACCCTGCCATGCGCCGCCGACGTTCCGGATTATCGGGACCTGTTGAGTGGGCGCCACGTTGTAGCTCGGTGGGAACTTCCACCCAGCGTGGACGAGACTGAACTCGCGCTCGATGGACGCTTCGTCCGGGGCTACGTATCTACCGCACACGCTAGTGCCGCACGCGGAAACGATTGAACGCTGCCCTCACCTCGACAAGGCCCGCCAGCGCGAGCCGGCGCACGGCCATCCTCGCGGCGCGGCCCTTTCCGATGTCGTGCCACTTGTGCGGAACGCGCACGGCATACTCTAGCGAGGCGCGCATGTTCTTGCCGAGCCGGACTTTCGTGCTTTGAGGGCTTAGGGTCGTCATAGGCCCTAGATATGGGGCCGGGCCAGCGATTCTCCACCTCAACGCTCTGTCAGAAAAGGCTGGCGCCGCTCGGGGGCACCGGGCCATTCTCTACCCGTCCCGCTTCAATTCCGGCCGCACCGTAACGCTGCACTTTCTGGCGCCGCATTTAGAGCACCGCAAGCGTTTCGCCACATCGGCAAGCTTTGCATCCCAGCCCGCCAAGTGAGCGAGCGTTTTAGGCTGCGCGGATCGCGAGTGCCCGCATTCGCATCTGATCAGCATGACGTATTGGCCGAAGTGATCTGATAGTTTGACTACGGTAAGAGGTGCGCGAGGCGGCATCATGGTCTGGAAATTATCGCGCCGCTCGGCGATCCGTCCATCCAGTAGTGGCGGGCGGTCGTTACTGTATAAGGCCGGTATCAGGGAAGCGGAATTAGTAGACATCCGCTCGATCACCCGATGATAAAATCGGTATGCTGGATTGTCCCGGATGTGTTCGGGCTGCGTAGCTCGCTAAAAAAAGGAGGTTGACAATGTTAGCCAAATTTTTGAATACCCTCACTTCGCTCGACGCGCGTATCGCCGAGATCGCTTACCCGCAGGGGTATGCATTAGGACATGCATCTAAGCGGATGATCTTTGTCGGAAGTGCGGTTCGCGCCCCGTCCAGGCGGACCCGAAAGGGTTCACCCAACCGAATAGCGATAACAGCCGAAGTAGCCACGGCGACGACAAAACCCGCACGTCACGGCGATACGCCTCGAGATGGGTGAGGAGGTTGAGATCTCCTCGATACGGTGTGGGCTCAAGCGGCCAAGCGCATTGAATCCCGACTGACCGCCGTTAACCGGTGTGGATAACGGTCGGCTCAATGAAGCGAGGTATGGGTCCGGTCCTTCTTTCGGAAATTAAGAACTGGCTGAACTGGCTCCCGCGATCAGGGGCCGGCAGCGCAACAAACATCAACACGGAGGTTTTACAGTGACAACCATTTCCGCTTTGCTGACCCAACTCAACGAGCACATCGCCAAAATAGCGCAGCCGTTCGGCCTCGTGGCGACCGCAGCGGTCTTCGAGGCGACGCCATCAGATACCTCGACCGCCGGCCTAGGAACTGCCGCGATCGTGAACGTAAAGACCATAATGTTGGGCCAGTCCGAAACGGCCTACCTGGGCGCCTGGGCAATCGTGTGGAGAGGCATGTTCCGCACATGTCCAATTACGTTGCGACCGCGATTGAATCGCAGCATGGTTCCGGCTAGCTCATAGCCTGATTCATTCCTATTTTGAATGAACTGAGAGAATTTGCTGGATTACTAGCAAGGTGAAAAAACCAAGATGGCCATTCCATCCCAATGTGGGTGAGCAGGATCTGGCACAGAATAATTTCCGGCGAGCTCTCCCGAAAAATAGCGGCCAACGACAGCCACAGAAGCACTGGCAGACTTATTTTGAATGAGGCGATCCAGCCGCTCGAACTTGGAATTTTGAATAACTGAAGGCGATATTCCGTCAATGGTAATGCTGCTCTGGCGATTTCGATCCGACGAGGGCCCCCGGCAAAAATGGTCCTGGAGCCTTTTTTCCACCGTACTCTAACCAAACTGCGTCGGCACCCCGCGCGCACGCGGCGTCGCTCAAGACGAAACCTTCAAAACCGTGGTCGCGGTCACAACCACCCTTTATTTGCTTATGGTTGTACTTCGATCTAGGGAAACCAGTTCCACACATGGGTCATTCAGAAAATACTTGAAAAGTCATCACGTAAATGATCTATTGGGTAGCTGACCCACCGATCGCGTCCCGTCTATAAATGGAAGCTGAATGAGTGATCACCGTAGGGCAAAGGCATTTATCTTCCAGAACGGCAGGTTCGTTCTTGCTGCTGCGGCGCTGACGCTACTCGCATTTCGCGCAATTGGCGTTCCACCCGCAGCGTCGACCCCAAAAGGCGATATAGAAACAATAACAGTAGAAGCCGCGAGAGAACGCGAGAAGGTCGCGCAGCAGGTAAGCCAGTTCGTTTCCGCAATTGCTGTTGAGCGCTCGGATCAATCCCTTGCGAATTGGCAACGCGAAGCTCCCATTTGTCCTCTGGTGGCCGGCCTGCCGCGACAGGACGGCGAATACATGCTAACGCGGTTGTCAAAAATCGCCGCCTCGGCGGGCGCGCCCTTAGCGCCGCAACACTGCAAACCGAATCTGTTTGTTGTCGTCACCTCCGAGCCCAATGCTCTACTTAAAGCGTGGAATAAGCGCGACGTTAACCTATTCGACAACGGCGATGATCATGGTTTTACAGAAACTCGGAAATTTCTGGACGCCAAGCTGCCAATTCGGGCTTGGTACAATGTTGAGATATACAACGATGACGGTACGCCGCTTAACTATTTGGATACTGCCCCGGGACTGGGGCTTCAAGGTGCTCGAAAAAATGTACATGCGCGAGCGACTCACATCACATTCAATGACATACGAAATCTCTGGTCGGTGATAGTGCTAATCGATGCGTCTCGCGCGAAAGGCGTGAGCTACGGCCAATTGGCGGGATACATTGCTATGGTCGGACTCGCGGAGATTAAGATCGACCCCACAGTGTCTAGCACCCCCAGTATTTTACAGCTGTTTTCCGACGTTGCGAAGCCCGCGCCAGTTGAGTTGACCGAGTGGGACAAAGCATTCTTAAAAGGGCTCTATCACTCCAATCACCTTGACCAGCACCAAATCTTGGCCGTTAAGACCTCGATGGTTGAAGATATCTCCGCTAAACCCTGAATTTGGCCGCCGGGCACAATGCCGCGATTTCAAAGTGACATACTCAAGCCACTTCAATTGCTATTGCATCATGCAATTTGCCAAGTGGCTGTGAGCATTGGAAGTTTTATTCGTTAGCTCGAGCGTAACGCGATCCGAGATCGGGCAATTCTGTAAACACGGCTGTGTCGACTTGTCATCCGATAGATTTTCCATTCTGTATGTAGCCGTGAGTAGACGCTCCGAAATCCCGACGATCGATCTCCCTGTAGCGCTATGGTGATCGAATCGACCCGCTGCTATAAGAGCTGGCGCGCAGAAAATCGCGCGTCTTATGTGCAAGGAGCAGGCAATGGAAGAACCAATGAAGAAAGGATCAGAAACTGACGTCGCTGGGCCTCCCTCAGTGGAGCAACATGTGGTGTTTTTAGGCGAGGTATATCAAGAAACCCGGAACGCGGTCTCGTTTGGATTTAATGATGACATGTTTAAGTTCTTTAGCGTTTACGGCTAGAGAAAGGTGTATCTAAATCAAATTGAATCGTAAACGTCTGGCCGGCGCGCGGACGCGCGCCGCGCCCTTTCGCAAACAAATGGAAGCCCGTTTATAAGTATCCATCGCGACTTCTGAGCACGTTCTTGTTTTGCGTACTTCGGCACGCCCGAATGCGCAATTCGATGTGGCTGATTTCCCACCATACCTCGGAGTACTCTGAAATGTATGAATCGTCACAGCCAGCTTCGAAGTCTCTGCCAGGATCTGCCGTACGGTAAGGAGTTCGTATGTCTGAGTATGTTCTTGGGCAGCACACATACCTTTGCGAGACCGAAGACGGAACAGTCTTCCTAGAACTATCATCACGCCAATACTTCGCGATAAACGAAGCACAAACCCGCGATCTACGGCGGCGTGTAAAGGGTTGGCCATCCCAGAGTTACGCAATGGACTTATCAGCTGATTTACAGAGCTGTGACAGCTCTGTGTTGAAGGCACTTGTGACAGTTGGCGTCTTATCTACTTCCGATCGTGTGCCCGATCGCCAGTTCACTTATTTGGCGGCAACAAGCTCTTTTAGTCGCTGGCAGCCAAAGCACATCGCTTTGAAGTCGAGGCATTTGATTCGTTTTATCGCGTGCCTTGCATATGTCGCAGGAATGTATA
>JBEPVT010000147.1:0-8947 GCA_041690895.1 Gammaproteobacteria bacterium | reverse complement strand
CTCTCATGCGTCGGGTCCAGATGCTGGATCACCACGTATGCCATGCCCGAACTCGACGGCAGCAGATCGAATAGCTTGCTGCAGGCTTTCAGCCCGCCGGCCGAAGCGCCGATCGCTACGATGGAAAGCGGTGGTGCGCGAGGCGGGCGTGGCGGTCCAGCGGCAGGTGCACGGCTTGGTGCCATTTCTCAGTCGTCCTTTTTGGAGCCTCAATGGCGGCGTCCAGTTTGCACAAATAACACAGTTGGCCGGCGGTAGCGCAACGATTCGCAGTCCCGGCAGGCGGCTCTGTCGGGTTCGCTCCGAGCGCTGCCAGGGAAACCGCGCGACATCGCGCACCACCGGAGCCGGCCGGCGTGCCCGGACGTGTCGGCCCCTCGCGCCAGGGCGGCCCGCGTCGCTGAATGATGTCACGGACTGTCGTGTGATGACCATACTCTAGTGTTCTGATTCAATCATATGATGCAGGCAGGCGGTAGCGTGTGGCGAGGATCGAGGTTGCAGATTGTGAATCATCCGAATGGTTCTGAACACTAGGTTGGCTCCGCGCACGATCAGAACGAATGTTCGGCCAAGCGACGGATCAGGATCTGCGCGCTGCCCCAACCACGAATACCCGGCGGCGCTCGGGCTGGTAGCAGGTCACTTGGCCGCGCAACTGGCCGTGCAGCCTGCCGGAGGCGGTTTGTTCGAATATGGCGAACTTGATAGCTGGACGAACCGGCGCTGAGGGTCAGGATCTGGCCGGTGGACGACACAAGAGACCGTCGCCGGGTCGTCATTTCGCCGACACAATCACCGGATCGACCGCTGGCCGGCCGACGGCCTGGTGTCTCGGGGCGATCGCCAGCCCAACGCTGAAGACGAGGAACAGCGTGCCCAAGACGAACGCCAGCACCGTGGACTTGGGAATGGCGGCCAGAACGGGCGGCAGAGAACCCGGCCCCCTGGTCGAGTCCAGTACCGGCAGCAGCGCGACCAGGCGCGAAGCCGTCAGGTTCGCATCGTCGAACGCCTGTTGACTTGGCGGCATTTGCGAAATGCTGTCTGCCAGCAACCTGATTGCCGCGTTCTTCGGCTTACGAGCCCAGGCTGCCGCCTCAACCCAGGGATCCTTGCCGAGGCGCGCCAGCAGCGACAGAATCGTCAGCCCGTTCCCGTTGGCTTCCACCCCGACATCCGAGAACAGAAACGCGTTCAGGCTTGAGTCGCGCAAAGCGAAGATATTGGCCATGGATCCCTCTTGGACCTGCCGCGCCACCCAGGCGGAGCCGCAATGCCCGGCCGGCGGCGACGTCATGTCACGTCACGTGGTGCGAGGTGGCCGGCTCCTCGAGCCACGGGAGCCACCCGGAGAAGTCGGCCTCGCCGCAGCCGGTCGGATCGGCGGCGCTACGCGGTCCGGCGAGCCTGCGCCCGCAGGCGCCACCAGATCGTGCACCAAACTCGCCTCTTCCCGCGCCCCGATCATCACCGCTAACGCTGGACCGGGCTAGGCCCGATCGTCGGGCGGGTTCTGGCCGTAGTAGGTACGGAACTGCGTTTCATACGCCGGATCGACGGACACGGATGCGTCGTAGGTCGGGCTGTCCTTGACCTTCTGCCGATCGACGTCGAGGTGTACCAGTTTCTGTTCCCAATCGATCTGCTGCACCGACCGCGGCGAGATCAGGACCTTGTTGCCGGCCCACCAATTCGTGGTATCGACGATGAGGTAGTGAATGCTCCAGTTGGCATCGTTGACGAGAAAATCCTTGACGTGGCCGATTTCGCCGTCGGTGGCGTGGATATGGTAACCGGTGACGGCCTGGGTACTGCGCAGATGCGGATCGCCGCCCTCGTGTTGCCGGGCACGGGCATCATCGATCGCATGTCGCCGGGCTCGGAGCGAGGGCGAGTCCGCCATGGTGCTCCCCATTAAACCGTAGCCGCCCATGCCACCCATCCCGCCAACGTAAAGACCGCTCATCCAATACGGATCCCAACCGTAGTGATCGTAGACATTGGCTTCCATCTGCCGAGACACCGGCTGGTCGGACCCTAAATCCGGGCTGTCCTTAACCTGCTGCTTGGTCAAGCTAATCGTGAAATCCTGTTCGCCCGGGTCGATATCTGCCAGGACCGAGGTTGGGAGAAGAACTTTGCGACCAGACAGCCACTTCCCGGTGTCGACCACCAGCCAACGGATCGACCAACTGCCGTCCTCAAACAGAAAATCGCTTACGGTCCCCAGGTGACCATCAGTGGCAGCGATGGAATAACCATGAATCTGTGATGCAGTTCGCAACATTGTCTGCTCCTGATGCCCTGCGCCCTAGGTTCGCCGAACTTCACGGCGAACCTAGGGAGACAAGCAAGCTGCTGAAGGGAAAGAACTGATGTCGCCAATCCAGACTTCGCACCCTATTGCGAACGTCTAGTTCGGGACACCAGCAGTGGTAGGTGTCGCGCCGGTCAGTTGCGCCTGAGAGGATGGTCAGCCGCCGGACGTGCTGGTGTTTTTGGTCGAAAGTTGCGTCTTCCAGTAGGCATCGATCTTCGCGCTCACCGCATCGAAGCCGCCCTTGGTGGAAAATTGGTGATGGTCGACCTTGGGCGCGTTGTCCATGCTGCTTTTTGTGGCGTCGAGCACCAGCAGGTTATGACCGGCAGTCACCCTGAAGCTCGCCCAGGGCACCGGGACGTATTTCTTGTCGATCCCGAATATGCCGCCGCGACCGATCACCAGATAGGCGATCTTGCCGGTCTGCGGGCTGAGCACGAGATCATCGACGCTACCGAGGGCGACGTCCTTCGGGTTGCGCACTTCGGTGCCGACCAACTCGTCGGACCGAAACGAGGCATTCGCACCGAGGACCGGCTGCGCCGTGGCGATCTCATGCTGCTGCCAGTTCGGCATTTGCCCCATCGACATCCCACCTTGACGCAGCTCCGCCGCGTAGCGCGTATAGGTGTCCCGCGCCGAGGCGAGCACCTCCTCACACGGCTGCTGCTGCCCGTGCCGGGCGAGAATGTCTGCCGACGCGACGAGGGTCCGCACCTCATAGCCTGGCCGTCCGCGCCAGGAGTAGCTGGCCCTCGCAACAGCTTCCGCCGGCGCCGGCGTGGTCGCTGTTGTCTTCGTCGCCGCGGGCGCCGCCTTGGCTACCGTCGCAGGCGCGGTCGCGAGGCCGGGCGGATGAACTGGGTAAGCTCCCATTCCGTTGCCGTATCCATAACCCAACATCGGGTAGCCGTATCCGTAGTCGGAGCCGCCGCGCCAGTAGCCATCCTTGCGCATCTGGCCTTCGAAGGCGCGCAGATCGGCCAGGCACGTTGTCGCGACCGCGCCTGCGGCAGAGCTTGCGTCGGCCGACCGGCCTTTGACAGTGTCGGTTGCTGCCGGCGCCGTGGCAGCGGCTTTGACTGGCGCGGTGCCGGCCGACGCCGGTGCGGCCGCGAGCAGGGGCGGCGCAATGCACAGATAAATGCTGGCGGATACCGAGGCAACGAGAGTGGATCGCTTCATGACGGGCGTCTCCTGGGTTGCGGTACTGTCCGGATACAGTCGGCATCGTACTCCGGAGGGCTGATATGGCTGATCATGATCGCCCACGACGCAGGCCGGCAGCCTCGGAAAGTACCCAGAAAAGTACGGCGCGGCGTCAAACTAACTTTCCCGTGGATGCGGCCGTCGCCTAACCGGCAAGGACGGTGGCTGTGTCCATGAATTTTAGCCCGTCGGCGCTCCCGCGCGTCATACAACGCTTGCCGACCGTTGTCGGAGGTAACCAGATCACCTGCACGACTCGCCGGCACCGCTGTGTGGTCTCAATGGCAAGCAGGTCACGGGGCAGGCGGACGGCGACGGGGGCGGACGCTGGCGGCGGTCCCAGCAAACACATGGTCAGCCTGTGACCCGCCCCGTTCCTGAGCCCTGGTGCCCCGCCACGGCCATCGGCGCGCCGCGTTCCGTCCCACGCCATTCCCCCGCGCGCATCGCGGCCAAAGGGAGGTCAACCGGGCTTAACGTCGCGTCGGCAGAGTCCAAAGTCGGTACCAAAGCGGCAGATCGGTTCTGAAAGGCGGGCTTTGGCGGGCAAGAGGCGGTTGCCGAAAACGAACTCTTAATCAGCGGGCCGTAGGTTCGAGTCCTACTGCGCCCACCATTCTTTCCAAGGGGTTACGGGACGGGCGGAGGGTTTCGCGCTTTCGCATCCCACGCTATTCCCCCGAAATGCCCTGAAAGCCCGCCGTTTCCCCCACAGCGGGCGGCACCTAATCCTTGTCATCGTGGCTGCCCGCCCCCGGCTCATGCACCCCAGCACCTGCTTGTTTCAGGACGACCGCTCCCCGCGGTAAATGGGGTAGCGAACGCACTGGAATGGGCCGCGCACGAACGCAACGTCGATGTGGCTCGCGCGCGGGCTATCAGTCGCCTTCCTGGGGCACTCACCGCTAATCGCCGTCAATCAGTTTGGAAGATCGACCCTGGCGTTTAGAGCATGGCCCTTTCAGGGTTGCAAACGAACTGCGTTGAACTGTGGAAATAATTGGACGGAACTGTTGGTCCGCGGTTATGACCCTCTCCGCCTTTGCGCTAAGTATGGAAAATAGTTATGGTCGAATACACGGTTCTCTGGCTGCCACAGCCGCAACGGCCGCCCCCTGCTCCACGTGCAAACCGTCTCGGTAGCATGGCTGTCGACGAACAGCGGAAGGCCAGGATCACCCATGAGAACTGGGACGCAAAGCAAGCCGGCGAGGCCGCACAGTCGCCGGATCTGCGACTCGCGAAGAAGATGCCAACGCGACTAATCGCGCCTCTCGCGGCCACGAGCAATGCTACTGGTGATTCGTGGGGTCTTGAGGCAGTCGGAGCTGATAAGTCGCTGTTCGATGGTGCCGGCTGTCGGTTGGCCATGCTCGACACCGGAATTGATGAGGCTCACTCGGCGTTCGACGGCATAAGTATAGACGCGTGCGATTTCACAGGCGAGGGGCACGGCGACGCTAACGGCCATGGCACCCATTGTGCGGGAACGATATTTGGACGGACGGTGAATGGACAACGTATCGGTGTCGCCCCGGGCGTCACCCATGCCTTCGTTGGCAAGGTGCTGGATGGCGCGGGCAAGGGCACTACGCCCATGATCTACGACGGACTCATGTGGGCGATCAACAAACAGGTGGACGTTATCTCCATGTCGATCGGGTTTGACTTCCCTGGACAAGTCGCCGAGCTCGTGGCGGACGGTTGGCCTGCTGAGCTGGCTACGTCGGAAGCGCTCGAAGCCTACTGCGCGCATCTCAAGCTTTTCGAACTAATCATGGCGCGTACCCGCCAGCCGATACTCGGTAATATGCCGTTGATTATTGCGGCGTGCGGTAACGAGAGTCGGCGAGACATTCGGTCGGATTATCGCATCGCGACGTCGCTGCCAGCTGCCGTCTGCGATATCGCAGTCGGCGCGGTGAGGCGTGACAACCTTGGCTTTCGTGTTGCGGACTTCTCGAATGCGCGCCCCTTGGTCGTTGCGCCCGGTGTTGACATTGTTTCCGCGGCCTCAGGAGGAGGACTTCTTACGTTGAGCGGAACGAGCATGGCGTGCCCACACGTCGCGGGGGTTGCCGCGCTTTGGGCGGGCAAGCTCAGAAAAGAGGGTGAGCAAGTGACGGCTTCGTCGCTGAGGAGCTATATCGAAGCCAACACGCGCCGAGATCTCATCGTGAATTTCGATAAAGAAGGCTCTATTGACGTGGGTCGCGGCTTAGTTTCTGCTCCACACTAGCGACTGAGTCAGGTAAAAACGGAAATTCCGAGGGTTTTGCAATTTGCCCTTGGCGTGGTTCGAATGAGAGGCGAAATTGCCCCCTCTCGGGTCGTACGCTGTTACCAATCACGCTCGCGAAGGAAATTTGCGCCAGTTCGAGCCCCGGGTAGAGTTTGATAGGGATCTCGCCAAGATTGGCGAGTTCAAGGGTAACAATGCCCTTGTAGCCAGGCTCGATCAGGGTTGCAGTTGCGATGCTCAAGCCTTCGCGAGCCCAAGTCGATCGCGCAGTCACTGCTCCGACGAGATCACTGGGGATAGTAATCCACTCCAAAGTCGGAACGAGTGCCAAGGAGCCCGGATGGAGTAGGAATGCGGACTTGAACGGCAGCTCGTAGCGCTCATGCTTCTGCTGGAGCACAACTTCCCGGGCATGGTCGGTAGACAGCACTGAGTACTTCACGGCGGCAGGATCGACGTGAGAAGATCCGCGGGCACGCACCATCAGTACGACGTTCCCCATTCGCAGGTCGACGCTGGCAGCGCCTATCTGCTTATCAGAAAGGAGAGGAGATACAGAAAGGTCTCCCGAAAGGCGTATCCGCCGTACTATTTCGCTTCGGCCGAGGGTGCCTGTCGAGTTGGGTCGTTCACTAGATCGATCGCCCGCTGCTGCAGAAGTGCCTGATCGCATAACCGATTTACCTCGAGGAAAGACAGTTCTTGAACATGGGCATCTCGCCTGCGCGCCTCCTTCGCCAAGGATGATCGACCAAACCAGTAGGACCATCCGGCATATAGACAATGCGCAGAGGAAACATAGTGATTCGTTGGAACTCCATCGTTATCGATTGACTGCGAGATTGGTGGTCGCTCTTCACTCAAGCGCAGGACTAGTCCGCAAATGAGTTTCCGATCAGGTGAAATATAAATAAGATTGTACGGCGTGAGTACCCCCTTTAGCGCGTCTAGAATCTTACAAATTTGGGCTTCGCTGAAGATTTCAAACCAGGCAGCGCTTGGCCCTGCTGTTACGTAGCTCAGGAATGCCAATTCAGCTTGGTGTACAACGCCGTCCGCTTTTCGTGTTACCGGTTTGTCCCATTTCATGGCGTGGATGGCTATTGCCAAAATACGTTGTCGAATCGGATATGGGGGGTGCGTAGTGCTTTCGAGATCAAATGCTTCTGGGCCAGGGCAGAGTGGTTCGATGATGGTCCGATGTGCCGCAGCAAACGCAGGTCCAAAGAGTAATAAGCCAAAAAGATCACAGACGATTTCCTGGCGCCAGTTCTCCAACCATTGGTCCAAAAATTCAAATTCGGACTCGCATACCCTTGCGCGAATTGCGACCGGTGCAATTTTACTTGAGAGCCATGCCTTTATCTGAATTGCGTCCTGTAAAGGCCCACATTTCGTCAAAGGTAAGACGCTTGTGGTCATAATATTACCGGACTCTTCGGTTCTCATCGCAGTATGTGCCAATTCATGGCCGAATATTGCGTGCAGCAAAACATGCTGCTTCAACTGCCGCGGAAACGCGACGATGACAATGCGATGGACGCCTGGTGGCGGCACTTCGTCGTCCACGATCTGGTAATCGGCTCCTTCCGCCACCACGTGGACGATCGGCTTAATGATGATCGGCTTCTCGTCGGAACCGAGTGCTTTTTCGACGAACAAGCGTTCCGCAATTTGCTCGATGACGTTGGCGAACGGCCAAGAGAATTCGCCCAGGTGCGAACGCTCAATTAGGGAAATTCGACTTCCCAAGGAACCGAGAGAACGCATATGGTCCGCGACCGTCTCGCGATCCATTTTAGGGTCGTCCTCGAGGGCCTGCTCGACAACGCTCAACCGGACTTTGCATTCCTCAAAATAGGCACGACTCCGCTCTGGACCATAGTCGTGCCGCAGCGTCTCGTTGAGCGTCGCCCGCACGCTCTGACACTCTTCAGCAAGAAATGCTTGCGGATCCAAACGTCAGTGCGGAGCAAGGCGATTGATGAAGGCGCCCAAGAACTTGGACGTCAACTCGCGTGCGCCGACGTCAGGTTCAAGCGATTGTGCAACGCGTTGGATCACCAGATCGATCTGCTCGATTGCCTCGTCCCGACTCATATCGTCGTAGGTATCGGCAATCGCGCGGTCGAGGGCGCCACCGAGGTCGACCACATGTCGGTTCACCGCGGGCATCAAAGTAAGTGCTTCTGGCCCTCGCGGCGATCGGACTTCATATTTATAACCGGCGAACCCGTGCGCCCTGTAAGCATTCAGCAACCGGAAGAGATTATTGAGCGTGACCATATGGGTTTTGGGTTCGAGTTCGCCATCGATGCATCGCTTTGCCGTCTTCGCCAGCACGCGTGCGGAGGCCCTAGCGTCGCTCCGGTCTACAACCGCCATTATCGGCATGGAGTGCTCCCTCCTTTGGCACCTGGGGGTCGATCGTTCGTTAAGAGACAATAAATGGAACAAAAAGTGAACCGTTGCAAGCCCATTGTGGCCACTGGAATCTGATAGAATATCGCTCTCATACGGATGGGAATCAAGGACGATTCTTTCTCAAGTTCGTAACGCCGACGCTAACCAGTGCTCGTCCAGTTCCGCCCGAAATACGATTGCCGCGGCCTCGTCAGAGCCCAAGCCGCACCTGCGAGCACTCTCCAAAAAAATCGACTTCACCTCCATATTTGAGATTCGTGCCGTCACGCGCGTCGCATCCTTCTGCCTTTCGCATCCGTTATAGCGACCCTTGAGATGGTACAATCGCTGACGAAGCGCTTCCCGCAACACTAGCAGACCACAAAGCTTGGGGCGCGACAACTCGTGCTCGGTCGCGTAGGCAGCGAGCGACACGGCTTCCTCACGAGTGAGATAACACCCGATTTGCAGTTCCATAGCCATGGGCTCCCATTGCGGCGTGAGCGAGGCAAGCTAACGACTCCAGATGAAACGGATACCAGGGTACGCGACGGTCGAACGTTTCACGACATGCAAAACAAGCCCCACGAGGTGCACGATGAGTGCAGCTTAAATATAGCGACTCGCTGAAGCAAGGCAGCATTCAGCGCTGCCGTTCACGCCAGTCTTGTGGCGGGGCTATGTGGAGAGGCGCTACCTCGGCGCCGGGTTTTGCAGGTCGTGTCCGTCAAGGTGGTGGGAATTGGGGTGTAGCTGAGGTGGTCATGGAT
>JBEPVT010000146.1:0-8958 GCA_041690895.1 Gammaproteobacteria bacterium | reverse complement strand
CGGTACTGCTTCACCGCGCACTGGCGGCAGGCGCCGACGCTGCCGAGCGCCGGATGCCAGCAGAAATAAGGAATGTCGAGACCCAGCGACAAACAAGCGTGCAGCAGATTGTCGCTGCCGCCCACCTCGTACTGTTTGCCGTCGATGTGAATGCTCGCCATGGGTTGCCTTTTTTTGACCTTTAAGCGACCGCCAGAGCGGCAGTGATACCGGCCTCGAACTCATGACGGAAATACTTCAGCGCCGATTGCAGCGGTTCCATCGCCCCGGGCGCGAGCGCACAGAACGTTTTGCCGGGGCCGAGAAAGCGCGTCAGCTGCTCTAAGATTTCGATGTCACCGGGCCGGCCTTCGCCGCGCTCCAGCGCCGTCAACAATTTCGCGCTCCATGGCAAGCCGTCGCGGCAAGGCGTGCACCAGCCACAGGACTCGCGGGCAAAGAATTCCTCCAGATTGCGCACCACGGGCAAGATGCTTTGGCTTAAATCCACCACGGTCATCAGGCCCGTACCCATGCGGCTACCGGATTTGGCGATGGTGTCGAAATCCATGGCGAGGTCTAAGTGTTCGGGCAGCAGAAACTCAGTCGAGGCACCGCCGGGCAGCCAGCATTTGAGTTTCAGACCCTCTTTCATGCCGCCGGCATGTTGGTCGAGAATTTCGCGCGCGCTTGTACCGAATGGCAGTTCCCAGACGCCCGGACGCTTGACGCGCCCGCTGACGCCGTAGAGCTTCGTGCCAGTATCCTTGCTCTTGCCCTGCGATAAGCCTTGGAACCACGGCACACCGCGCAGCACGATATGCGGCACGTTGCACAATGTTTCGACGTTGTTGACCACGGTGGGCTGCCCCCAGAGACCGGCGATCTGTGGGAACGGTGGTTTGGCGCGCGGATTGGCGCGCCGCCCTTCCAACGAATTGAGCAGAGCGGTTTCCTCGCCACAAATATAGCGGCCGGCGCTGGTATGCACAAATAGGTCGAAGCTCCATGGCGAGCCCTGCACGTGAGCACCGAGATAGCCCGCGGCCTTCGCTTCCGCGATGGCCCGATTCAGGCGCTCTGCGGCCCGCACATATTCGCCGCGCAGAAAAATATAACCGCGACTCGCCTGGATAGCGTAGGCGGAGATGATCATCGCTTCGATCAGTTGGTGCGGCGCGCCTTCCAATAGCAGCCGATCCTTGAAAGAGCCGGGCTCCATTTCGTCGGCGTTGCAGATCATGTACTTGTTGCATGGGGCATCCGCACCCATCGGCACCAAGGCCCACTTGATGCCGGTGGGAAAGCCGGCACCGCCGCGGCCGCGCAGGTTGGACTCCTTAACCAGATGCGTCACCTCGGCGGGCTGCAGCTCCTTGAGCGTTTTGCGCAGCGCGGCGTAACCATCCTGAGATTCGTAACTGCGTAGGTTTAACGGCGCGTCGAGATTGACACGGTAGGTAAGCGGCTTCTTGTCCGCGTTCGCTGTCACGGATACCGCTCCAACAGCTGCGCGACGGTGGACGGTGCGACATCGCCGTGGGTGTCTTGATCGATCATTAATACCGGCCCCTTGTCGCAGGCGCCCAGACAGACGATCGGCAGCAACGTGAAACGGCCATCTTCAGTGGTTTCCCCGAGACCGACTTTCAAATGTTTGCAGAGAGCATCTTTGAGCTGATCGTAGCCGCTGAGAAAGCAGACCACGCTGTCGCAAATCTTGATTACGTGCCGACCCACCGGGCGGCGAAAAATCAGATTGTAGAAGGTGGCGACACCCTCGATGTCGGACGCCGGAATCCCAAGCACTCCTGCGATCGCGCCGATCGCGTCATCCGGCACCCAGCCATGGCGTTTCTGCACGATCTTGAGCGCTTCGATGCTGACCGCGCGCGGATCTGCGTAGTGCGGCATCTCCAGTTCGATCGCCGCAAGGTCATCGGCGTGCAGCATATAGGGCATTCGCTTTTGCAGCGGGTCGGTGAGATTGACCGCGGGTGACCCCGCGGCTTGTGCAGGGGCGACATTGGTAGGCATCAGCGGTCGACGTCAGCCATCACGAAGTCGATCGATGCCAACAGCACGATCAGATCCTGGATCATGGCGCCGCGGATGATGTACGGAATCATCTGCAGGTGCGGAAAACTCGGCGTGCGGATGCGTGTGCGGTAGCTCATGGTGCTGCCGTCGCTGATCAGATAATAGCTGTTGATGCCCTTGGTGGCTTCGATCAGCTGAGTCGACTCGCCGGGCGGGATCACCGGACCCCACGACACGGCGAGGAAATGTGTGATCAGCGTTTCAATATCTTTGAGCATGTGCTCGCGCGGCGGCGGGCAGGTCAGGGGATGATCAGCCTTGTATGAGCCGGCCGGCATATGCTCGAGGCACTGGCGGATGATGCGGCAGCTCTGTCGAAGTTCCTCGACCCGCACCATACAGCGATCGTAGGCATCGCCATTCTTGCCCACCGGCACCTCAAACTCGAAATTCTCGTAGCCGGAATAGGGACGGGCCTTGCGGTAGTCGAAATTGCAGCCCGTGGCGCGCAAGCCGCCGCCGGTGACGCCCCATTCCACCGCTTCCACGGTGTTGTACTGTGCCACGCCAATGGTGCGGCCGCGTAGAACGCTGTTCTTCAGCGCCGCTTTTACGTACCCATCCAGGCGTTTCGGGAACCAGTCGAGGAATTCGCGCACCTTGGTGTCCCAGCCGCGCGGCAGATCCTGTGCCACACCGCCGATGCGAAACCAAGCCGGGTGCATGCGAAATCCCGTCACGGCCTCGATCACGTCGTAAGCTTTTTGCCGGTCGGCAAACATGAAGAAGATCGGCGTCATCGCGCCGACATCTTGGATATAGGTGCCGAGGTACAGCAGGTGCGAGGTGATGCGAAAGAATTCCGCCATCATCACGCGGATGGTCTTAACCCGGTCCGGCACCTCGATGCCGGCGAGTTTCTCCACCGCCAGCACGTAGGGCAGGTTGTTCATCACGCCGCCCAGATAGTCGATGCGGTCCGTGTAGGGAATAAAGGTGTGCCAGGACTGGCGCTCGCCCATCTTCTCGGCACCGCGATGGTGATAACCGATGTCCGGCACCGCATCGAGTATTACCTCGCCGTCGAGCTGCAGGATGAGACGGAACGCGCCGTGCGAGGAAGGATGATTGGGACCCAAGTTCAAGAACATGAAATCTTCTTCGTCGTTGCCGCGCTTCATGCCCCACTCTTCGGGGTTGAACTTCAGCGCCGCCTGCTCCTCATCCTGGCGCGCGGCGGTGAGCAGATAGGGGTCGAACTCCGTGGCGCGCGCCGGGTAATCCTTACGGCCCGGATGGCCCTGCCAGTAGCGCGGCAGAAGAATCCGCTGCAGATTCGGATGGCCGTCGAAGCGGATGCCGAACAGATCCCAGACTTCGCGTTCGTACCAGTTGGCATTGGCATAGATACCGACGATGGATCGGACCGCGGGACTGTCGCCCTGCAGCGCGACCTTGATACGCACCTGCCCGGAATCCTGCGGCCCACAGCGCTCGATCGACAGCAGATGGTAGAACAGGCTGAAGTCGGCCGGCGGCAGACCGTCGCGGTGACGGCGCATGCGCTCATCCACCGCCTGCAGGTCCAGCAACATGCGAAATGGCCGCGGCACCGAGTTCTTGAGGAATTTCAATACGGGGTCGCGCTGTTGCAGCGATACCCACAGCGTCGGTACGTCGTCCTTGGTTGGCTGAAGAACGAACGTGGTCTCGCCGAAGCGTGCATTAAGCTCGCGTACGATCTCGGGCGGACTTATTGGCGTGCCGTCCGCCATGAGTCACACCGAATCCGGTGTGCGCAGCGTCGTTTGCGCTTGTCGCTCCGCCTGTTTCAGATCGCGCTGCGCGGGCATCGGGGTGCGATGCACGCCCTGCTCCCCGATGACCCAGGATAAGGGCCGACGCTCATGCACAATCGCATTCTGCAGCATCAACAGACCCTGCATGAACGCTTCCGGACGCGGCGGGCAGCCCGGCACATAGACATCCACCGGCAGGAATTTATCGACTCCCTGGACCACGGAGTAAATGTCGTACATACCGCCCGAATTGGCGCACGACCCCATCGAAATCACCCAGCGCGGCTCCAGCATCTGCTCATACAACCGCTGCACCACCGGCGCCATTTTCGTGAAGCAGGTGCCGGCAATGATCATGACGTCGGCTTGACGCGGGGATGCCCGAATCACTTCGGCGCCGAAGCGCGACAGATCGTGCACTCCAGTGAGAGCAGTCGCGAACTCCACGTAGCAGCAGGAGAGGCCAAAGTTGTACGGCCAGAGTGAATTCTTGCGGCCCCAGTTGACCAGATCGCCGAGCTTCGTGAGCACGATATTCTTCTGTACCGCCTGCTCGATCAGATAATTGTCGTCCTGGTTAATGCCGGGTGGGGCCGGTGCGCGGCCTCGTTGCGGATCGATGCGGGTAAGTGTGTATTGCATATCGGCTCCTTATACTTCGTGTGCCGCTGCAACTGAGTCTGCGGCTGCGTCGTCCTCCGCATCGAGCGGCCGCGGATGGCGCAGCCAGCGATAGGCTTCGATGCTCTTGCGGGTCGGCGCCCAGTCGAGGCCGCCCAGGCGCCAGATATAAAGAAGTCCGACCAGCAACACGCTGATGAAGAGCGCGGCTTCAAAGAAGCCGGCCCATCCGCTCTGGCGCACCGACACCGCCCAGGCGTAAAGGAAAACGGATTCCAGATCGAAGATGACGAAGAACATCGCCACCAGATAAAATTTCGCAGAGATCCGCAGCCGAGCACCGCCCGTCGGCACCACGCCGGACTCGAAGGGTTCCGTTTTCGCACGTCCATGATCCCGGCCGCCAAGCACCCAGGAAAGAACCAGCATGAGGGCGACGATGGCGAACACCGCCACGACATAGATCCCCAGGGCCCAAGTCTGCGGCGCAAAACGGGTAACGTAGGCGCTCAACGCTTGCATGCGCCAGTTGCTGCTGCCCTCAGCAAGAATAAACGTACTGTCACGGGTCGCTCCGCGCTAGAACTGATTGTCCGCGCCGCTCTATAATATTCCCTTGGGAAATTGGATCTGTCTGTTACCGCACAGACGCGCGATTCGCGACCGTTCGAGGATTCTTCAACAAGCCATGAGTGCCGGCGAAATAGCCCCATAGCGCCGACAGACTGATTGCGACCGCCTGTCTGATACCGACACCAGCAGTGCGCGGCGCACTCTGAATGGGGTTAAGTGCTGCAACAAGAAACCGCGCCAGCCGAACTCTTCCGTAAACGTGAAAAGGCGGGATGGGATGAGTAAAATCGGCACCGCGACGCCGACCGCCGCTAGTTAGCGCTTCAATTCTTTGCGGAACGTTTTGTCGCCAGATCCTGCACTACTTTCAGCGCTTTCTCAGCATTGGCATCACCGCCAAGTCCACCGATCGTGGCAACGATTTTGTTGTCGGGTGTGACGACGAAAGTCGTACGTTCTGCCGTGGCATGGCCGATCTCGATGCCGCGCGAATCCTTCATCGAGGCAATGGGCTGTCCCTTATAGCTGTCCGTGATTTTGATATCGTAGGATTTCGCGATTTCGCCCTTCGCATCCGAAGCCACCGGCAACTTGCCGGCGCAATATTTGGGATCGGATGAGAAGTCGTTCAAGCGCGCAATGCTGTCGAGCGAAACACCGATGACCGAGGCGCCTGCTGCGGCGAACTTGTCATGGTTCTCCGCAAAGGTGTGCGCCTGCAGATTACAACCACCGGTAAAGGCGGCGGGATAGAAGTACACCACCACCGGACCCTTCTTCAACGCGTCATGCAGCGAGAACGTAAATTCCTTGCCGGCGAGCGAAGCCTGCGTTTTGAAGTCAGGTGCGGTGTCGCCTTGCTTCAATGCGGCGTAGCTGGACGTCATCCCCAGCACAAGTGAAAGAAGGCCTAGGGCTTGGCGTTTCATGATAAACCTCTTCTTGGAGTGAATGCATATCGAGTGGCCGCCGCAGATTATCAGGATTCGTCTCCGACGTCACCGCCGTGTCCAGAGCTTGGCGGTGTGCACCTCCTGCAACCGGCTATCGCTGCCGCGCGTTCCAATCGGGCGTTGGCCCTTGCCGCAAATATCGCACAAGAGGAGAAGCCATGGCACGTGTTTCGAGCAAACCCTTTCGATCCGTGACGACCCTCCCGATAAATTGCATTAGCGTTCGAAGACGCGCGGTCGTGGGCACATCGCAGTGAGTTAGCAACCAGAGAGACAAAGTCGGGGATTGGTCATTGGTTCTCAGCCTGGCCAATGTCGAATCAGGCCGATACTATTGGCGTGTCCAGGGCGACACTCTATCGTGTGTTCTGAGACGCGCTCAGGGGATTGGAGAGGCAGCATGAACCATGCAGACGTATGGGCGCGAAGGTGCGTTCGAGGACATTTGGCGCACAGCAAGAATCGCCTAGATGATGACCGACGAGGAATGACTACCGATGACTCGGGTTCAGAAAAGCTATAATGAGGGAGATCGGCCGCACTGCTCCGTCCGGCATTTATTCAGAATCCGTACCCAGCGTACCGCGAACACGTATCTGGGGACGCCGTTCAGCGGCCAAGCGCCTACCTAACACTTGGGGTGTCTCGAGAGCGATCATCCTATTTCAGGTAATCTGACACTCATGCAGAAGCTGGTTGCATGCGCCAGGGAAGAAGAAGGGGGGGTCTGTGCGATTCATCGTGAGCAAGCTTTGGGTTCTCGGCCTCGGTGCTACCCTCGTAGTCTTTAGATTGCAGGCAGATCCAGCGGAATTGCCGATCTCCCCGCTTCTTGCCGCGCGAGATGTGGCGGCGTTCGAGACACAGGAAAGCGAGCGATTGGCTCGGGCACAATCAGCGATTCAAGCGATTCTTGCGATCAGGGGCTTAAGAACCATCGAAAATACCCTAACGCTCTACGATGAGGCGTTTAACCAGCTCGACGCTGCGAACAATATTGCAAACATCTCGCAAAATGTTCAGACCGACACCGCGTTTCGCGACGCCGCCACGGCGATGCTAAATCGGGCGAACGCGGCCAACGTCGCACTCACGCTCAATCGAGAGGTTTACCAGGCCCTGGCGGCGATCAACTTGACTCATTCCGACTCGGCCACCCACTACTACGTGAATCGAAGGCTGCTCGAATTTCGCCTGGCTGGTGTGGACAAAGATGATGCGGTTCGAGCAAAGGTGCAGGCGCTCAATGAGCAACTGGGCGACGAACAATCTAGATTCTCACGCAACATCAGCGACGATCGCTCGTTTATCGATATAGCCGCGAACGAACTCGCAGGTCTTCCGCAGGACTATTTAGACCGTCACAAGCAGGCGGCTGACGGCACGGTTCGCCTCACGGTCCGGTATACGGATTTCTTCCCCGTCATCACCTTTGCCGAGAATGCCGAGGTTCGCCGCCGTCTGATGACGGCCTTCGTGAATCGCGGCTATCCGGGAAACGAGATTGTCGTTAAGCAGATGTTGCAGACCCGCTACGAAATCGCACGATTGCTCGGCTACACATCATGGGCGGACTACAGCGCGGCCGGAACGATGATTGGTTCGGGCGAGCATATCGCCTCCTTCATTCAGCAATTGGACAAAACCGTCCGCCCTTTCGCAAACCGCGAACTCGGCGTGCTGCTCGCTGAAAAGCGAAAGTCCATTCCGGACGCCAAAGAACTATGGAATTACGACAACTGGTACTACCCAGAATTGGTGCGCCGGGCGCAGTATGACTTCGACTCGCGATCGCTACGACCGTACTTTCCGTTCCAACAAGTCCAGCAGGGAGTCCTGGATACTGCGGCCAGATTCTTCGGCGTGACTTTCCGGAAAGAGATGGGTGTGGCAGCTTGGGATCCTTCAGTCGAGACGTGGGACGTCGTGGATCAGGAGAAAGTTATTGGCCGCTTCTTCCTAGACTTACATCCACGCAAGAACAAATACACCCACAATGCTGCATTTCCAGTGCTTGCCGGCATTCGCGGAAGACAACTGCCAGAGGCCGTTCTCATTTGCAATTTTCCGGCTCCGAGCGCATCTGACCCCGGCCTCACCGATTACACTGACGTGGTCACTTTTTTTCACGAGTTTGGCCACTTGATGCACCACATTCTGGGTGGCAATCAAGCATGGGCCGGGATCAGCGGCATTCGCACGGAATCCGATTTCGTGGAAGCGCCCTCGCAAATGCTTGAGGAACTGATGAGCAGCCCGAAGATACTCGCTTCGTTTGCTCGTCACTATCAGACGGGAGAACCAATTCCCCAGGAATTGGTGGTTCGGCTAAATAGAGCCTCAACATTCGGCCGCGCACGGCAAACCGAACTGCAGAATGCTTTTTCCGCCATTTCGTACGACCTGCATAAAACCGACCCAGCGCGCATGGACCTCGATACTGTCTGCTCCAACGACATCGAACGTTATTCAACGATCCGCCTCTCGCCTGGCGTGCACTTCTGTGCGTCGTTCGATCACCTCTCTGTCTACGGATCGTCGTATTACAAGTACAGCTGGGACAAGGTCATCGCAGAAGCCTTCTTCGCTCGCTTCAACCACGATGATCCCGCTTCCGGGGATGCGCCGAGCCGCTATCGGCGGTTCGTGTTGGAGCCCGGGGGGTCAATGCCGGCCACCAACCTTGTGAAGAATTTTCTCGGCCGCCCTCAGCAAATGAACGCCTTCGCGGCGTGGTTGACTGCGGAATTCAATTGAATGCAACCCTGGTCACCAGCTGCTGGGCTATGCACGTTAGACAGAGTGTTACCGCGCTGCACGATGCGCATGCCAAGTGCGTTGTTTCCTCGCCGAAGACGTTCACGTTGTGCTGTACGCCGCATCCGATCGAGGCGCTGTGGTCAAGGCCGTTCCCAGTTATATGCCGATCACAGGGTCCTTGACCGGCGACAATTAGAACTGCCGGTCGCGTTGCCTCATCTAGTGAGGCACCG
>JBEPVT010000145.1:0-8994 GCA_041690895.1 Gammaproteobacteria bacterium | reverse complement strand
CGACACCGAACTCAAGCTCATCGCTAAGGCGGCAATCATGGGGCTGAGCATCAGACCGGTCAGCGGATATGACACGCACCGCGATCGACAGGCCGACCGCGTTCTAGACAAACGCGAACGTCAGGTTCTGTTTAATGTTCGCGGCGCTTCGCCCCAAGACCCAATAGCGAGACCAGGCACGCTTTGATGGCCACGGTACGCCGGACTCTACCGCCCCACAACCACATGCCGAGAAGAGGCAGGGGGATCAGGTAAATCTGACACTCAGCAAAACAGAAGCGACATTGAAGCGCCAAGCCAGCGTGTCGTCGCCGCCGCTCATCTGCAAGAACAGAGTGCGATTGAAGGCCTCGATTTCGTTCATCAGAATCGCTGTAGTCAGCCTGTCACCACTGAGACAAACCTCTCTCAGTTTATGTTTGAAGGGGTATTGTCTGTCGCTCAGTGACGCGTGCTATGCCCCGCCCGGACATTGAGCGCAAATCCGGCTATCAGCATCAATAATACGGCGAGTTGAGCCAGCAGCGATTGCCATGTCGGAAAGATGCCCAGGAGTTCAATGTGCGACACCGGAGCGAGCGTCACTCGGATCAACCCCGCCTCCTGCAGCGCAGCAATACCTTTGCCAGTGAGTACCACGGCGAGCAGCGCAATCAAGGCTGAACTCGCCGAGAAGAATGTGCTGATAGGCAAGGCTCGGCTCGTACGTAGGAGTATCCAAGCGATGAGCCCCAGCACGGCAGCGCCAGCGGCGATGCCGCCCAGCAGCCAAAGTTCCTGCCCCTCGTTCCATAATGCCGCGTAGAACAGGATGGTTTCGAAGACCTCTCGGTAAACCGAGATGAACGCTAGTGCGAAGAGGAACCAAATTGAGCGCTGGTTGAGGGCGGCAGCCATTTTCTTTTTAAGGTAAGTCTGCCAACGGCCTCCGATGCTCTTTTGATGCATCCATAGACCGACGCTGATCAGCACCACCGCGGCGAATAGCGAAGAAAGGCCCTCGGTCAATTCGCGGCCGGCACCACTGATTGAGACGGCATAGCTCGCTATTGCCCACGTGAGGCCACCGGCGACCAGCGCGAGGATCCAACCGGCGTGCACGTAACGCGCCGCTTCATGCCGTTCGGCCTTGCGAAGGAACGCCAACAAGGCGACCACGATGAGCAACGCCTCTAGTCCTTCGCGGACAAGAATCGTGAACGCGCCGACAAAGGTTGAGGCGCTGTCGCCAGGTGCTTCTGCAATGATGTCTTGGGCTCGTGCGAGCAAGACATCAATGTCGCCGGCTTGTTTCGTTACGGTCTCCACGGAGGTGTTGCCGGTCAGCGCCGTACGATACGCACCCATCTCGGTTTCGATCTGGCCACGTAAGGCGCCATCACGCGCATTGAGCTTCGGCTCGGCCGGTTCGACACCATCAAGGTACGCCGACAGCGCCAATTGCGTAGCGTCGCTCTTCGCTCCGGCTCGAAAGGCTGCCAGACTCGCGGCGAGCCGACCACGGGCCAACGGAATGCCGGCCCAAGTCTGCTGGACCGCCTCCGGATGTACTCGCAGATATCCGACGATAGCGCGGGCGCGTTCCGCGCCCAGCGTTTGCGCCAAATGCGCGACACGCGCGCGCGACAAATCCTTTAGATTCGCTATCTGGGCGCGAGCAGTCGAGTCCTTTTGCCAAGCATCTAGGCCGGCGACCGTGTCTCGCAGATACGCGAAAGAGCCTACGTAATAGGCTAGCGCCCAGCGATCGGCCGACGTTAGTTGCTGCGCGTAGCTGATCATGGGCGTGCCTTCCACGCCTTCGCTGATCACCTCGTACAGCGACAACGCGCTGCGTTCGTCCGCACGCGACTGATTAGTGAAATTCACCGGACGCGGCGAGAGCTGCAATCCTGCTGGACCATCGCCCTGACCGCTCACACCGTGACATGCCGCGCACTGGTTCTGATAGAGCGTAGCGCCGCGAGCTAGATCAGGACTCTGCTCCGGTGCGGTCGGTACTGGATATGCTTGCAGCAACGCGTCGGCTAATGCATGAGCCTCTTGTGTGACTTGCTCTGGCGGCGCCTTTGCATCGACGGAGGCAATAAGTGCTTCGGATTGCGACAGCAATGCTGGTGAGGCAGGTGTGGATGGTAGCGCCTGGATGCGGCGTCGCGCTGTTGCTGTGAACTCACGCATCTCGGCGTATTCCGACGCACTGAGTACGGCGCCATCCTTCACCGCACCGGTGTAGTCGACAGCTAAGTAGTCGAGCATCTGCCACGTCTGTGGCACCGTCGAGCCGACGTCCTGCGCTATCGCCGGCAGTGCCAGAAGGCTCCCAAATGTCAGACCGGCAAAAAGCAATCTGGGAAAGATATTGCGGATGCGACTCGTTCTCATTTAAGAAGTATAACGAAAGCTGTGGCGAATTTGCGAGAACGGCTGTTGCCGTGTTCCTCGACGCCATTCGGACACCCGTGGTAACCGGTGCCTTCACAAGTCGAACATCGCACTGGATCTATTGAAACTTCGATCCCTAGCGCGCAGTCTATCGGCAATGCGTTATCGCTTCGCTCGAATGAATCCTCTCCCTCTGTGGCTTCGCTGGATCTTGGCGGCGGTGCTCGTCCTAAACGGCGCGCTCGCGCCCCTGGATACGACGCAAGCCAAGAGCAGTGCGGATTCGAATGGCATACCGCATGCCGCGATGGGTCCTAACTGCCATCATCACTTGGCATCGCAAGCGGCTGGCATGCCAAAGCACGTGCAAAGCGAATGCCCCTGTTGCGAGGGCAGCAAATGCCAATGTCGGTGCATCTCGTCCGTCGCGGTTGCGACGGTCTTTCCCGACTTGCGACCGCTTGCACCGCAGGTCTTCGCCGCCAGATGGTCCTCGCGTGAACCCGCGATCTCGCCACTGCATCGTTTGCTGCGCCCTCCTATCGCCTGATCTCCACAACGCCGCGTTAGGCGGCCCGAACCGGCTCGCGTGTCCACTGGAAACGCGAGCCCGTCGTGATACGCCATTGCTGCGGATCCCGCGCCCCAAACGGCGTTGAGGTCCGATAGCGACTGGCCAACGGAGATTTTCCTAATGGGCGCTTTTCCCCTAAGGCGAACAGTTACGTTTGCCATGTTGAACCTGCTGGCGGGTTGCGCGACGTTCCCCGCAAACCGGGGGCTCGATGAAGCCCACAAGCTGATCGCCGCGCGTGGCGGAGCGAGTCCGCCGGTCGAGGGCCCGCGGGATTGCTCCGAAGCCAACGCGGACGTTGCGCCGTTGCTCGCGGACTCGCTGACGCCGGATTCGGCCGTCCAAATCACCCTGATGTGTAATGCCGAACTCGCCGCGGAATATGCACGACTGGGGATTGCGCGCGCAGATGCTTTCCAGGCGGCACGCGTCGCAAACCCAACCTTGAGTGCGGCGGCGCTGGACTCCAGTGCACGCGGTGCGCCGCCACAGATTGAACTCGGGCTCGTCCAGAACTTCACAAGTCTGCTCCTGCGTGAACCACGCAGGCGGCTTGCAGAAGGCGAGTTTTTGCGCGCTCAACAGCAACTCGCCGGCACGGTGCTGCAACTGGCTGCGGAAACGAAATCCGACTACTACCGATTGGTAGGTGCACAACAGATCGCGACAGTCCGCCATGCGATCGCGGATGCGGTGCGGACATCGACAAATCTTGCGCAACGATTTCGCGATGCAGGCAATCTGTCTGCGCGGGCATTGGCGGAGTATCAGGCGAACGCCGGCCAGGCGCTCGTTGACGCACGTAATGCCGACGACGATGTAGCGGAGGCGCACGCGACCTTAACGCTTAAGCTTGGGCTGCCAGCAAAGATTGCCTGGTCGGTACCTGATCGCTTGTCTTTGCCCGTCGCCGAAGAGGATGCCGAAGACGCACTGCTGCTGCGCGCCGATAAGGATCGGCTAGATCTAGCCGCCGCACGCAAACTAGTGACGCTGCTTGCCGAGACCGAACACACGACGGAAAAGTTTCGCTGGCTCGGCGATTTCAGCGTCGGCGTCTCCTATGAGCGCGATCCGGACCGCTCACGTTTACTCGGACCTTCGCTGTCGATCCAACTACCACTCTTCGATCAGGGACAAGGCCCCGTCGCGCGAGCGCAGTCGCTCAAGATCTGGGGCGATGCCGAGCAGCGGCGATTGACGCAGGCCGTAGGGGGCGCGGTGAAGATCGCCTATCAACGCATGAGCAATGCGCATGATCGCGTGCAGGACTACCGCACCCAAATCATCCCACAGCGACAAACGGTGGTGGCGCGAACGCAGGAAGAACAAAACTTTATGCTCGTCGGAGTGTTCGAGTTGTTCGCCGTAAAGCGTGCGGAGTTCGATGCCTACCAAGGGTATCTGAACGCGCTGCGTGACTACTGGACCGCCCGTGCAGATCTGGAACGTGCCGTCGGTGCCTGTCTACCCAGCGATGCGCATTCCTCGACTGAGGCGATCAGCACACAGCAACTGCTGACACCACCGCCGGCGATGAGCGGCATGCAGCACATGCACCACGGGTCCGCAGACCGAAATGATATGCCAGGCATGCAGATGCCGATGACAAAACCGTCGGAGGAGCAGGCACCAAAGAAATCTCCCGGCAAGCACGGCGTCGACGCCGCTGATCACGAGCACCACGGAGACATGCCATGACGATTTCCCGTCGCACCATGATGCTTACCACGGGGGTCGCCGCACTGGCTAAGGCCTTCGTTCGCCCGGCGCACGCCGAGACCGTCCCTAACCCAGCCGATACGGAAGTTACTGGGAACCATCCGTTCGTTCCCGTGACGACGCTCAACAATCGCTCGCTCCCGTTCGTGATGAAGGACGGCTTCAAGGAATTCCATCTCATTGCTGAAGAGGTCGAGCACGAATTCGCACCCGGATGTAAGGCGAAGTGCTGGGGTTACAACGGCTCAACGCCCGGGCCCACAATCGAAGCCGTCGAAGGTGATCGTGTGCGTCTACTGGTGACGAACAAGTTGCCCGAGCACACCAGCGTGCATTGGCACGGCATCCTACTCCCAAGCGGCATGGACGGCGTGGGCGGTTTGTCGCAACCGGACATCAAGCCGGGTGAAACGTACGCCTACGAATTCACTTTGCGTCAGCACGGCACACACATGTATCACCCACACGCCGATGAGATGACACAGATGGCGGTCGGTTTGATGGGCATGTTCATTATCCATCCCAGGGACGGCGAAGCCGAGCCGATCGATCGCGACTTTGTGATTCTTTTGCACAATTGGGCATTGCATCCTGGCACTTATCGCCCCGATCCCTCGATCATGACCGAGTTCGATCTGTGGACTTTCAACAGTAAGGTGTTCCCGGCGATCGCTCCTATGGTCGCGAAGACTGGGCAGCGCGTGCGTATCCGGATGGGCAATCTGTCGATGTGGAATCACCCGATTCACTTGCACGGACATCAGTTCTTGGTAACCGGGTCGGATGGCGGGCGCTGGCCCAAGGCGCTATGGCGACCAGAAGTCACCGAAATCGTCGGTGTCGGCCAGACGCGGGATATCGAGTTCATCGCGGCGCCCGGCGACTGGGCGTTTCACTGCCACATGGCGCATCACACGATGAACGCGATGGGCCACGGCATTCCGAACACGCTTGGCGTAGACCAAGCACAGATCGAAGATCGTATTCACTCCATGCTGCCGGGCTACATGGCCATGGGCGAGAACGGGATGGCGATCCATCAGGTGCACACTGACTCCGGTCACATGAAGGGTCCGGAGAACACTTTGCCGATGATGGCGGGCAGAGGGCCGTTCGGAAAACTCGAAATGGGCGGTATGTTCACGGTGCTAAAGGTGCGCGACGACGTGGCGTCCGACTACCGCGACCCGGGCTGGTACAAGAACCCAAAAGGCACGATCGCCTGGCGTGTGGGCGGTGTCGCAAAGCCTGCACCAGAAAAAGAAATGAACATGGAGATGGACCCCAACATGAAAATGAATCACGGAGGCTGAGCCATGAAGATGATCAAGATTCTGCTGACGCTACTTGTGTTGGCCGTACTAGGTAGCGCTGCCTTTGTCTGGTCCGGCGTGTATCCGATCGGCGCCGACGTTCCGCACTGGGCTTTTGTGCGTGACGTGATGGAAACGCTGCGGCAGCGGTCGATCGCGCTTCGTGCCAAGGACATTCAAGTCCCGCCGCTGGATGATCCCAAGTTGATCGCCGATGGCGCAGAGCACTACGGCGCAATGTGTACCGGCTGCCATTTGGCACCCGGAGTAACCGATTCGGAAATTCGGCCCGGACTTTATCCGCAACCGCCGGACTTGACCAAGCCGCTGCTGGCTAGCCCCGCGGAGAAATATTGGGTAATCAAGCACGGCATCAAGATGTCAGCAATGCCCGCGTGGGGTACGACGCATGACGACCAGGCCATTTGGGGGATGGTCGCTTTCCTACAGAAGTTGCCCGGCATGACGCCGGAACAGTACAAGGCGCTTACAGGTGGTGGCAATGAGAACGATGAAAGCCACCACCATCATCATGGCGACGCCGAACAAGGTCACGACCCGAGCGGCCAACCGGAGCAAGACCATCATCACGACGCCGCACAGGGTCACGCCCACGGCGCCGATTCACCAACGGGCAATTGAGAGGACCTGTCGAATGAATGATCTCACTTCTCGTCCAGATTCGAGCGAAAGCACCGGTGATGCGCTGCGCGACCCCGTGTGTGGGATGCACGTCGATCCAAAGACAGCCAAGCACCAAGCGGAACATCAGGGTACGACGTTTTACTTTTGTTCGAGCCGCTGCCACGACAAGTTTGTCGCGGAGCCGGAGCACTATTTGCAATCGAGTAAGAAGACCGCCGCGACGCCTTCCGACGTGGACGCGATCTATACCTGTCCCATGCATCCGCAGATCCGGCAGGTAGGTCCTGGTCACTGTCCCATATGCGGGATGACGCTGGAGCCGTTGCTGCCGACGGCTGACGCCGACGATGCCCCCTTGCGTGAGGTGCAGCGGAAGTTAGTAATCGCGACGGTTCTGGCAATGCCATTGCTGCTGATCGCGATGGGTCCGCACCTGTTCGGACTTCACCCAAGCGAAGCGACGGCGCGTGCTCTACGGTGGGTCGAACTGGCGTTGTCGGCCCCGTTGGTCCTATGGGCGGGCGCGTCGTATTACGTCCGCGGCTGGCGAGGCCTGGTCGCACGATCGCCGAACATGTATACGCTGATCGCGCTAGGTGTTCTCGTGGCATTCGGTTTCAGTCTGGTGGCGACTTTCCTTCCATCCCTGTTTCCGCCAGCGATGCAGGATGCCCACGGCATGGTCGGTGTTTACTTTGAGGCAGCTGGCGTCATCGTCGCACTGGTCCTAATGGGAGAATGGCTCGAATTGCGCGCGCGCGGCAAGACTTCGGCTGCTATTCGGCGTTTGCTTGATCTCGCCCCCAAAACCGCGCGTCGGGTTCTTGCCGAGGGCGGCGAAGAAGAAATCGCGTTGGATCAAGTACAGGTCGGCGATATGTTGCGCGTTCGTCCAGGCGAAAAAATCCCCGTCGACGGCGTTGTCGTTGAAGGTTCCAGCAGCATCGACGAATCCCTGCTGACGGGCGAGCCCATCCCTGTCGAGAAGCGCGCGGACGATCGAGTAACGGGTGGAACGCTCAACGGCACCGGCAGTGTGAAGATGCGCGCCGATCGCATTGGCCGCGACACGGTGCTAGCACAGATCGTAGATCTCGTCGCCCAAGCACAAAGGTCCAAGGCTCCATTGCAGCGTCTGGCAGATCGAGTGTCGGCGTTCTTCGTGCCGGCAGTGGTTGCGATCGCTGTGTTGAGCTTCGTGGCTTGGATGCTCTGGGGACCCGAACCGCGCCTGGCGTACGCGATCGTCAGTGCGGTCGGCGTCCTGATCATCGCCTGTCCGTGTGCGCTGGGTCTTGCCACCCCGATCTCGATCATGGTCGCGAGTGGGCGTGGCGCGGAGATGGGCGTGCTCTTTCGCGATGCCGCGGCGATCGAGGCACTGGCCGGCATCGACGTGTTGGTCGTCGACAAGACCGGTACCTTGACCGAGGGCAAACCTGCGCTCACCGACATTGTCGCGAGCGAAGGTACGAACGAGGCAGAAGTCCTGGGACTGGCAGCATCGCTGGAAGCAGCCAGCGAACATCCACTGGCCAGGGCGATATTGGAAGGTGCCAAGTCGCGCGGCATCGCGGTCCCCTCCGCGAACGACTTTGCTTCAATCACCGGCCAAGGCGTCCGAGGTAAGGTAGCCGAAGCGACGATCGTTCTCGGCAATAGTGCGTTGATGCAATCGGTGGGGGCTGATGCGTCACCCCTCAGCACGCGCGCTGAAGATCTGCGCCGACAAGCAAAAACGGTCATGTATCTGGCCCGGAATGGCAAGCTGCTCGGACTCGTCGCCGTGCAAGATCGCGTCAAGAGCGACGCGCAAAAGATCATTGCGTCGCTTCATAGCGAAGGACTGCGAATCGTCATGCTTACCGGCGACAGCGAAGCGACCGCGCAGGCGGTCGCTGCTGAACTGGGTATCGATGAATTTCAGGCGAGTCAGACGCCCGCGACAAAAGCCGAATGGATTTCACGTGCGAAAGCTGCTGGATCTCGTGTTGCAATGGCCGGAGACGGTGTCAACGATGCGCCCGCGTTGGCAGCTGCCGATGTCGGCATTGCGATGGGCAGCGGCTCGGACGTCGCAAAGGAGAGCGCGCAGATCACGCTGATCAAAAGCGAACTGGGCGGCATTTTGCGAGCGCGGCGACTCTCGAATGCCACGGTGCGCAATATTCATCAGAACCTTGCCTTCGCGTTTCTGTACAACACCCTTGGCATTCCGGTCGCCGCCGGAGCGCTCTATCCTGTATTTGGGTTGCTGCTCAGTCCGGTCATCGCAGCGGCGGCGATGAGTCTGTCTTCGGTCTCTGTGATCACTAACGCACTGCGCCTCCGCCATGCGCGCGTAGTGGACTAGGT
>JBEPVT010000144.1:0-9280 GCA_041690895.1 Gammaproteobacteria bacterium | reverse complement strand
ACTCATAATCTCTTGGTTCCAGGTTCGAGTCCTGGCGGGCCCACCACCTAGTCGACAGGACAGAAAAACCCAGCCCCACCTAGGCCAGAATGCCCGCGTGACGGGGCTTTCCTCCACCTTGTTGGTCGTGGAGAAGTCCGTGTTGGGCGCGTTCTGCGGTGTCGGGGCGCAGCATCCCTGTTTGCGCATCACGGCGACCAAGAGGCATTCGGCGAAATTGCGGTCATCCGATGGTTGCGGGTTCGATTTCCTTCGAATCCAAGCAAGTCCATACGTCGGAGCAAATTGTTGCTCAATCCTTGGGAAGCCCGCGTGACGCGCGGGAATGGAAGGGTCTCCCCAGCGCAAAAATCCTCCTCGCGCCTGGGCATATGACTTTTGCGTCTTGACGCCAATGCTCCAGGCCGCCGAGTATCCCGAGCAACAATTCGGAGGAGCTTGTCATGCAGCCGATCGCCGCGAAATTCGGTCTATCCGTGGTTCTGGCTCTCTCGGGAGCCGATGTGCTTGCCGGCAGCGTGACAGCAACAACCGGGCAGACAAGGTCTGGCGAAAAGACGGTTACCGTTCTCGCTACGTTTAAACAACCGCCAAGCACAATCTGGAAGTGGTTCTCGACCGAGGAAGGTTACAGATGTTGGATTGCTCCCGTCGTGAAGCTTGATATGCGCATCGGCGGAACGGTCCAAACCAACTATGACAAAACTGCGAAAATTGGTGAGCCTGGGACTATTTCCTTACCGATCGTCAACTATGTCGAGAATCAAGTCCTCACTTTTAAGGTCAATTTGAACGACAAATTCCCAGCAAACATTCGTGCTCAAGACGAAAGATTGCAGGAGGTCATTCAACTACAAGCGTTACCGAACGGCGGCACGCGACTGGTTTCTACGATGGTCGGGTGGGGACTTGGCGAAGAATGGGAGAAAGCAGCCAAATTTTTCGTTCAGGGCAACGAATGGACCTACAAGAATTTGGCAGCTTGTGTTGCAGGAGGCAGACCCTCGCTTGAATAATGGCGATGAGACGGCCGCTAGTACACGCAGATCTTTCGGTCGAGCGGCCCGGGTGAGATGCCAAACTTCCTGTGCCTTCGAGGGCAGGTGGGTCGAACGAAACGATGATCCGATGGTTGCCGATTCGAGTCCGACCACCTCCACCATCAAGTCTGCCGGACGGAGAAATTTCGACGGTGGTTTACGAAAACGGCGCCACGCCGCGACCTTTCGCTTTCGTTGTCGCATAAAAGCGGAGGCAATTATGCTGGTGGTCAACGATGCCGCGATCGCGGCACGGATGGTGGCCGACTCGAATCCCTGCTCCCATACCCTAGTCGACGGGCCAGAGAAATTTCCTCTCTTCCCACCGAAGGCCCGCACGGTGAGGTGCCCTGTGCGCACGGTGTCCGCGTTAACGTGCTCTTGTTTATGAGCAGTTTTTCGCCGTAAAGCGCCCGGCGTCGTCTCCGACGCGTTCTTCCTCTCCGATGCCAGCTCACCTACGAGTGATTTCTGTCTCGTTTTTTCTGATTGGTCCCGCACGACAGGTGCGGAGTGCGGATAGGACAGGCGAACGTTCGGCATCCGCCATCACCCTCATGTCGGTGATTGCCGGAATGTCGCTGCTAGCTCTCTGGTGGGCAACGATGGAGGCCGAGGACCATTGAAACGTCAACATGCCTTCGTGCCGACCTAGCCACCGCAACGACTGCTGTTGGGAGGCGTAACTGCGGCTGTGACGGGCAACTCGCGGCCGGAAGCGGACGTCTACCTGTGGCACGTCGTAAACCGATCATCGAACACAGGATTTATCATTCCTTGTCCGGGGCTGATGTTTAGCCTGTTCATCCCACGACATTCCGTACTTGTCTAAGAAGCCCAGCGAAGCCCAAAAACCCGGAAATTGAGGACGCGCGGATCGCCGGCGATGATCGAGCCGCCGCCCTCCGTGTCGAGGGTGTAGATCGTTCCTGTGGCGGCGGGTAACGATACATCGATGACAATCGAGCAAGCCGTTTCGACGGCGGCCCTGGCGATAGGCTCGCCTACCGCGTTGCGTAAGACGAGTTCCGCGGGCCGGCCCCCAAAGCCGGGGCCCGGCGTGAGGTCGATGATGAGTGACCTGATCCGGCATGACGGCCGCGTTACCACAATTTGCGCGTTTCGATCCATCCAGCGCCAGCGCTGGCCATCGGTGTCGGTCTCAAGACTGTGCCAGTTCAGTCCGATGAACAGTCCTTCCGGCGGAAAATCATCATTCAAGGCGGCTCGGTCGGCATGAGGCGCGATATCGTGTTCGGCATTGAGGAGCTTGAGCGCCGACCGGTCTTCGTAGATGGGCGCCACCATGGCCTGTCCGCGCGCGGGCAGCCGATCGAGACCGCGGCGCGCCCGATAGTTGTCCACCAGCGATCCCGGAGAGATGCGACTCGGCAGGCTTAGCCGCAACACGACATCATTGTGTCGGCTGGCGACCGCGGCGAGAGCGGCAAGCGTCTCGCGGTATTGCAGGTTGTCATCGCGCGAAATCCTGTCCCACCAGAGTGCCTGCTCTTCACCCGTCCGATCGAGATAGGAATTGGTCCTCAACACCGACGTGAGCTTGAATGCCGTCAACTCCATGACCGGCACAATCCGCATACCGTGTTCGACAATCCGTGCGAAGAAATCCACGTCTGTCGGCAAAATGATGGATTGGTAGTCGCGCCATTTTCCGATGCGCTCCGCAACGTCGCGGCGATGAAGCCATGACGAGGGGGGCGCCCAGATCGGCCATTCATAGACACCGTTCGGACACAGGCCCAGCACATGTCGCGACGGATTGGCGGGCGGCCCGATATCCAGAGTCAGCGAAAAAACGAGGTCAGCCTCGTCCGCTTCGATCGCGGCCACGAGCTTCGCGAGGTGATCGCGGTGCCAGAGATCGTCATGGCCAAGATAGGCGATGTAATGTCCGCGCGCATGCGCCAATCCGTGATTGTTCGGCGCAAACTGGTTGCCGCTGTTTACCGGCAGGTTGTGCCATGCGACGCGGGCATCGGAAATTTCGCGCACGGCAGTTTCGGAGTCGTCCGTGCAGGCGTCGCCGACGACCAAGAGTTCGAAATCGTCAAAAGTCTGCGCCAACACCGAAGCGACGGCGTAGCGCAATGGTCCACTGCGATTGTAGGCAGCGATGACGACCGTTACCCGCGGTGGGGCGCCTGACGGTCTGGAGCTACCCGCTTCGGGCGTGCTCACCCCCATCGGTACGGTACGAACAACGGCGCAGACTCGCTGTCCCATGGCAGGTCGAGCGCGTCAGGTGTGGCGTAGTCGTACATTCGGTCGGGCATGTTGATGATGCAAGCCTCGCTGACGCCGATGTTTTTCCATCCGTGGTAGAGACAGGGCGGCACGATCAGCAGGCCGGGATTCTTCTCGCCGACAGTGAACACATTCAACCGGCCCTTCGTCGGCGAGCCGTTCCGACCGTCGAACACAACAATACGAACCAGGCCCGACGCAACGAACAGGCGATCAGTTATAAACTGATGGAGCCCCCAGGCGCGGATGCGGCCAGGCATTGTGGTGGTGATGTGAACCTGCACAAGCGGCGCGGCGAGTTCACTCCAACTCGCGCGGGCGACTTCGGTGACGTGGCCATCGTCATGAGCGACCGGTCGGGTAGGCCTGAAGATCACGCCCTCTATCGGCTCGATGCGAAGCTTGCCAAGCGCATCCACGTCGGAGCGCTTTGCCAATAGTTCGGCACCACCGATGACGTCAGGAGCTTTCACACGTTCATCCTCTCACTCTTCCAGCGTTCCACGAGGTTATCGCATGCGCTTTGGGCGCAACAGTCGAGAATATAGGTCGTCGAGGGGCGATATCACGTCAATGAGACACAAGGATCGCTCGCTCGGAACAATGCGAGGCGCGGGGCTGCTGCGAAAATTTGCGATGCTCGATGTTTGCCGGTTCGAATCCCTTCGCGTCCACCTACCCGGTCGACGGGACGGAAAAACATGGCTCCCATTCCCCTGGAAAGCCCACGTGACGCGGCCTTCCGCCCATATTTTTCAGGCGCCTGTCTCCATTCCCTCATCGCGACGGCCAGAAGGTCTGGGTGAAACATTTTGCGATGCTTGTACGTCGGCGATTCCAGTCCGGTCGGCTCAACGCCTCGAGCCGGCGCAGTCGATGTCGACGTCGTCGATACTGCCTTCAACGACCTGACCATCGCTCGACCAGGCGGAGAGGAACAGATACCACTTTGTGGGGGCACGCACGTCGTAGTTGGGCAGGCTGCCAACCGCAATACCATCGATCATGAAGTTCATGCGATCGTCGTCGCCAGCGCGCAGCGAGAGGGTGTGCCACGTGCCGACCGCGCTCGCGTCGCCGGCGCGGAATTCCTTCTTTCGTTCATCGCTATTGGCGGGAATTTGCCGCGAAGACGAGTTCGCGCGAGACTGTAACCACCACCACCTGGGCGGCGGGAAGGAGGACTCAGACTCCAATTGCCCTGGAAAGGCCTGCGGCTTCAGTCCAGGCTTCGTTCAAGCCGGGTTGCGCATTCCGAAAAGGACTCCCCTTAAATGGCTAACGAAATAGGAAGCTTGGCTGCGGATCGCGTAGGAAGCGGCCCTGCTTCCTGGGCCGAGCACGCATGGCACGCAGACTCTGCTAACACCTATCCAACCCGCTTCGACGAGCAGGGTGATTTTCTATCGCTGGTCGTTGAACAAATAGTTCATGGCCACGCCCCAACCGCACCTCCGCTGCGCCCCGGCGATAACGTAGTGACTCTGGGCTCGTGTTTCGCGGCGGAACTGCGTCACTTTCTAAATGTCGCCGGCTTGTCCTCGGACAGTTTCTGGGTACCTTCAGGGCTGAACAATACTTTTGCGTTGCTCGACTTTGTGACGTGGTGCGTGAGCGGACAACAAACCGCGCGTGGCTTTCGCTATGAGCGCAGTTCAGATGGAACGATCCGCGATTGGGCGCCGGCGCACGAAAGAGAAGAATACCTAAACAAAATACGGTCAGCCGGCGCGTTGGTCTTCACCCTCGGCTTAGCCGAGGTTTGGGAAGATGCTGAGACAGGGCAAGTCTTTTGGCGTGGCGTTCCAGAGTCGATCTTTGAAAAGGTTCGTCATCGATTTCGCGTTTCCACTATCGACGAGAATAAACAGAACCTGGAACAAATAATCACCCTGATTCGCACAGTCAACACCAATGCGCCCATCGTTTTGACTTTGTCCCCTGTTCCCCTCAAAGCCACTTTTCAGGACATCTCCTGCATGACGGCGGACTGTGTTTCCAAGTCAATTCTACGCGTCGCCATCCATGAGACGATGCTTGCCCACAAGCCGCACGTCTACTATTGGCCGTCATTTGAGATTGTAAAATGGCTCGGGTGCCATCTACCCTATCCCGTGTATGGCACTGACGACGGAGTAGTTCGCCACATATCGCGTTTCATGGTAACGAACATACTCCTCGCGTTCGTCCGTTGTTTCTATGGTGAGGTCACGTTCTCAGCAGTCAAGGCGACGTTTGAATCCTCGATATCCATGGAACCCGGCGGTCCGGGTGAACCTCCATTTCTCGTTCGAGGTACGGTGGTAGAGGCGTGAGTGCGTCCCAGGGCTCAGAGTGCACCACTGCTGGTGCAAACATTCAGCCACAAGACGTGCAGACGCCCTGATCCTGCTTTTGCTGCAATGAGCGCAGTCGCGACATTTTTTGCTGGGACGATTGCGCGGGTTTGGCGTTGTGCGCAATGCCAGCGTCAGAGGTCATCCAAACACGCTGCTTCCCGCACGCTGTTCGGCCATCTCGATCAACGAGGCTTGCCATGGACTACGGGGAGCGCGAGGGAAGAAACGCAGGCGATGCTGCCTGCGCAGGCGTCGCGCGACTCGGCTTGCGTAGTGAGACGAAGTTCGATGATCCACGCGTTGCCGATTCGCGAACTCAGGCCATTCCGCGTCTTCCGCATGGGGACGACCAACAAACCTAGCGTCTTGCCGCCCAACAAGTAGGCGGTGGCGCTATCTCTGCGGGCATCCTTAAACAGAGGCGGCCATACTTCGGCCGCCTCTGTCGTGAGCCTATTCGACGCAAGCGCCTTGGGCGAACACGCCGCAACAAACTCGACCGTCGCCTCGGAACCTTATGCGGCGGCGTCCTTAAGCTTCTTCAACGGACGGACTTTTACCCTGACCGAAGCTGGCTTGGCTGCAAACCACTGCTCCTGCTTGGTGAACGGGTTGATCCCTTTGCGTTTTACCTTCGCCGGGATGCTGGCGACCGAGATCTTCAGCAGGCCTGGCAGGATAAATATGCGCGCGCCCTGTTTGTTGACCGACCCCATCACTGCGCCTTCGAGTCCAGCCAGCACGGCACGAACGTCCTTTGCCATCACGCCGCACGTGGTGGTGATGTACTCGACTAAACCGGCCTTCCCCAGGACCTGCTTGATCGGCTTGTTTGCAGCCGGCTTCGAAGCGGTTTTCGATGCGCCTTTCTTAGCGGCTTTCTTAGCAATTTTCTTGGTAGCCATAAATCTCCTCTCGTTAACACTCGAATAGACAGCACGATTCGCCCACCTGGTGACTGTACGGCACAACGGCCGCGGCTCCAAGTGCGATTTGGAGCTGCGGAGAGGAAATTGGGCGCTTTCATGCGCTCGGAACCGCTCATTCGGGAGCCACGCGATACGCTGACGCACGGCCGCGTCAGGGCCCCCGCTCAAGTTCTTGGGAAGCGGGGCGGGATTTCGGAGCGATGGTTAGTGCGGCCGTCCGACCTACCAATTGAACCTTCGGCGACGGCTCGACTGATCTAGACTCCGTCAACGTGTCGAAGGGTCGATTCATGCGACCGTTCATCCACGGACAGCGCCGCAGGTGAGAGAGCGACTTGCGTCATGCCGAGGAGGGCTCGTAAGGTGCGCTACCGCGGCTGAGCGGCAGATTACCCATTCGTCCAGATGCGGAGGAGAATTGCGTGTGATGAACGCACGACACACGGAACGACCAGATTGAGCGGAAATGGCTCGATCAAAGTTTTGCGAGATCTGCTGGTGGCGATCAGCTTACCGTCGGGATCGCTTACAGTGAACGTTGCAAGATCCCGACGCTCAATTGGAGTATGCAATCGCAACGACGACGCCTAGTTCGGACGCCCTGGTATTTTTCGGCGCCACGGGCGATCTGGCCTACAAGCAGATATTTCCCGCGTTGCAGGCTCTGACTGTGCACGATGGGTTTGACTTGCCGATCATCGGCGTGGCGCATTCCGGCTGGACCGCCGAAAAGCTCCGGCAGCGCGCGCACGACAGCATTGCGCAGGCAGCAAGCGAGCATGGCGGCAGCATAGACGAGAATGCGTTTGCGAAGCTGTCGGCAAGACTGCAATACGTCGACGGCGACTACAACGATGCGGCGACTTTTCGGATGCTGAAGCAGGCGCTTGGCACTGCGCGGAGGCCGCTGCACTATCTGGCCATCCCACCCAGCCTGTTTGCCGCAGTGGTCAAGGGTCTGCAGCAGGCGGGCTGCGCGGACAGTGCGCGCGTCGTCGTGGAAAAGCCATTCGGCCGCGATCTGGCTTCGGCTCAGGAACTCAACAGCATCCTGAAATCCGCGTTTGCTGAAGATTCCATCTTTCGTATCGATCACTTCCTCGGCAAGGAAGCGATCATGAATATCCTGTATTTCCGTTTCGCCAATTCATTTCTCGAGCCGATCTGGAATCGCAACTGCGTGGCCAGTGTGCAGATCACGCTGGCAGAGAGTTTCGGTGTGGCCGGGCGCGGCTCGTTCTACGAAACGGCCGGCTGTCTGCGCGACGTCGTTCAGAACCATCTGATGCAGATCGTCGCCTTGCTGGCGATGGAGCCGCCGGCCTACCAGGGCTTCGGCGCCGTGCACGCCGAGAAGGCCAAGGTGTTCCAGGCGATGCGCCCGTTGCGGCGCGACGATCTCGTGCGTGGCCAGTACGAGGGCTATCGCAACGAACAGGGCGTGGCGAAGGATTCGGATGTGGAGACATTCTGCGCGTTGCGTCTGTTCATCGACTCGTGGCGCTGGGGCGGCGTGCCGTGGTATCTGCGTTCGGGAAAGTGCCTGCCGGAAACAGCGGCTGAGATCCTGGTCGAGTTGAAACCGCCGCCGCAGAAATTGTTTGATGACGCCGCGACCGCTCCCGGGCGCGCAAACTATCTGCGCTTCAGGTTGTCCCCGAACTCCGCCGTCGCGCTCGCCGCACGGATCAAGCGTGCGGGCAAGGAGTTCGTCGGCGACCAGCGCGAACTGTACCTGATGGAAGAAGAAGCGGGCGAGAAGTCGCCGTACGAACGCTTGCTCGGCGATGCGATGGTCGGCGACGGCGCGCTGTTCACGCGCGAGGAAGCGGTAGAGGCAGCGTGGATCGTCGTCGAGCCGGTACTTGAGAACCATGACGCCGCGCATCCCTATCGTCCGGGTAGCTGGGGACCGGACCAGGCAGACGCATTGATAGCCATCGACGGCGGCTGGCACAATCCGACTCTCAATCCCGCGCAGACATGACCATCTCGAGCGCGCCGGTGTACCGGCTCGCTGTCGACAACACGCTGCTCGACAACATCGCTTCGAGACGGAGCTGAGGGCTCGTCCGGCGCGTGAGCGCGGTTCCGATTGCCACTCGCGCTTCTGGCAAAACTCAGAAGCCTTGCGCCCTTGAGTGACGCGCCGGGCCATGGCGTCTTCGGGGCGCTGTCGTCGGGCATTGCTGCCTCGAGATTCTCTGTAGACCGGTCGTCCAATCGGACGTATCGCAAGAAGCGCGACGCTAGTTCGAGTCCATACAGGTCGCTGCGTGCAGGCCGGCTATGTTCGCCAGCGCACCGAACAGCGCATACCTCACGAGTAGATTGGCACTCCGAGTGCGGTATCCGTGATCGTCGCCGGCATGCCGACGCTGCGTACATTGCCGCGACTAGCTCCTCGCCTCGCATATTCCGGCTGCAAGCTGGTCGTCATCCCGGCGCGGTCGATCTGAAAGGAGCAACGCCATGTTCTTCTCATCGTTGTATATCGTCCCGATCATCCTCGTCGTCGGGTTCGTCCTGATCACGGCGTCGGTAAAGATCCTGCGCGAATACGAGCGCGCCGTCGTTTTCACGCTCGGGCGATTTCAGAAGGTCAAAGGACCGGGCCTCGTCCTGCTGATTCCCTTTTTCCAGGAAATGGTTCGCGTGGATCTGCGCATCAAGGTCATCGAGATCCCGACGCAGGATGTCATCTCCC
>JBEPVT010000143.1:0-9592 GCA_041690895.1 Gammaproteobacteria bacterium | reverse complement strand
AGAGGATAGTTTATGTTATCAGTCGCAATGCCCTCTGCCGTCACCTCCACCCTTGCGCAGATGAACAATCACCCCCACGGCCATGGCCACAAGAAAGGCTTGTCGTTGGACCCAACGGATGATTCCTCGAGCAGCGCTGCCGCTCAAATTCCGGTGGGATCGACGCAGAATCTCTTTGGCAGGCTGTTCAATTCGCTGCGGCAGATCATCGGCGCACAACCCGCGGCTGCGAATCCCGCGGCACCGCACGTTGCGGCGGCTGGGTCTGCTGCTGCAGCAGCAATCACGAATGCAGCGGCCGGATCCGCGGCGGCAGCAGGCTCCAAGCTCAACGTCATGGCTTGATTCCCAAAACGTCGCAAAAATAATATTTATTGCGCTGCAACAACCGGCGCAGATAGACTCTGGCGCAGTCGGCGTGCGATCAGAAATGCTCTGCCCAAGAACAGCAGCGTGCCCGCCAGACACAGGTAGGCGAACAGGTTCCCAACGGCCACGTACACCGTGTGACCCCCGGCCATTTTGGGCGCCGCGACCAAGACGCCGTCGGCAGATCGGGGATGGCGGTAAGGATCGTTGGCGTAGGTCTGTTGAACGACGCGACCGTTAGGATCAATCAATGCCGATACGCCTGAGTTTACGGCGCGCACCATGCTGACGCGTAACTCGACACTGGCGAACACGGCGAGTGCCATATGTTCCCAAGGTTCGGTGTCTGCGCCAAACCAGGAATCGCTGGTCAAGTTCACCAGCAAGTCCGGGTGCAACTGCCCGACGCCGCGCAAGAATCCCTGCAATATATCCTCGTAGCAGATGATAGGTCCCAGTCGCCACGTATCGCCACCCGGCGCTTGCAGCGAGATCACACCAGGGCCCGGGCCTGCCGTAAATCTACCGGCACCTGCCGGCAGAATTTCGCGCAGCCACGGAAAGGCATCAATTCCCGGGACGTACTCGCCAAACGCCAGCAGACGCACCTTGTCGTAGCGACCTGCTACTTTTCCGCCGCGATCGAGCAGGATCGCTGAATTAAACGCATCCTCGCGCGCGGCGTCATACATTTCAGCGCCGATCAAGGTGGGCACGCTAAACCCCCGACGAATCATCGCGAGAGAATCCGCGGAGAAATCTGCGCTAAAATCGCGCGGTACGGCGACCGGAAAGCTACCCTCGCTCCATACTAGAAACTCGGCGCCGGCTTTCTCCAGGCGGCGCGACTGCTCCTGCAACGCGGTCAGCTGGCGCAGCGCTTCGTCGCGCGAGAACTCACCATCGATGGTGTACGCGAAGTTTGGTTGAACCAGGCCGATCTTGAGGCGCGGCGCGTGCGCGACAATCTCGTCAGTTTGACGCATGCGCACGGCACCGAAGATCAGCGCTGCAGCCAGCAATACGACGGAGGTAATTGCCGGATAGCGCGCGGCGCGCGGATTGAGCATCAGATCGTACAGCGCGCCATTGATCATCATCAGCAGTGCCGTGACGCCGAGCGGTCCTGTCAGTTCGCTCACTTGGATGACGAGCGGATTCCATGCTTGACTGATCCATTGTCCACAAGGGAACAACTGCGGCACGAGCAGCTCGCTACTCACCATGGCGATAGGCGCAAGCAGGGTCATCGGCACACGGATGCGCTTGCGAATGGCGAGCACGACACCTGTAAACAGCAAGAAAATGATGGCGCGGGTTGCGCAGAAAAGCAGAAAGACTGCCGCAGCTCCGAGCCACGGGAAATCGGCGAAGCGACGCATCACGTCGATGAGCCAGTAAAATCCGCCCCCGGTTTCTACGACTCCGGCCCACCAGCCGAGAAACAACGCGCGGCGGAAACTTCCCGCCCGCTCAATCGCCATGAGCATAGGAACCGCGGCGATCCAGGCGAGGGCTGACAAATCAAACGGTGTAACGGCCAAAAACCACAGACCGCCGCTTAACGTGCTCAAGCCCAGCGCGCCGTAAAAATTCAAGTTTCTCATGCGACCTTTGGTTAAGAGCAGTTCGCCGCCGTCGGGCTTCTCGGGTATTCTGAGGCCCAATCATGCAAGAAAGATACGAGCCCGCTGCTATCGAAGCGGAGGCACAACAATATTGGGACCAACAGCATAGCTTCGAGGCCAGGGAAGACGACAGCCGCGCGAAGTATTATTGCTTGTGCATGTTTCCGTATCCAAGCGGCCGCTTGCATATGGGACACGTGCGCAATTACACCATCGGCGATGCGCTGACGCGATTCATGCGCATGCACGGGCGCAATGTGCTGCAGCCCATGGGTTGGGACGCCTTCGGCTTGCCGGCGGAAAATGCCGCCATCGCGAATCGTGTGCCGCCGGCGAAATGGACCTTCGACAACATCGCTCACATGAAAGCGCAACTCAAATCCTTGGGCTATGGGCTCGATTGGAAGCGGGAGCTGACGACCTGCCGGCCTGAATATTACCGCTGGAATCAATGGCTTTTCCTGCGCATGTTGGAAAAGGGCATCGCCTATCGGAAAACCGGTACCGTCAACTGGGATCCGGTCGACAAGACCGTCCTGGCGAATGAGCAAGTCATCGACGGCCGCGGTTGGCGCACCGGCGCGATCATCGAAAAGCGCGAAATCCCGATGTACTACCTGAAGATCACGGCATATGCCGAAGATCTGCTCGACGAACTAAAGAGCTTGCAGGAGTGGCCTGAACGCGTGCGCGTCATGCAGGCCAATTGGATTGGGCGCAGTGAAGGCGTGCGATTGGGCTTCCCACAGCACATCGGCGCGGGCGGCGTGCTATGGGCCTTCACCACTCGAGCCGACACCATCATGGGCGCGACGTATTGCGCGGTCGCCGCTGAGCATCCGCTTGCTGCCTTTGCCGCGCAGGACAATCCGAAACTGGCTGCATTTATCGAAGAGTGCAAGCGCGGCCCGGCACACGAAGCGGAGCTGGCCACCCAAGAGAAAAAGGGCATGCCAACCGGCTTGATCGTCAGACACCCGGTCAGCGACGAACCAGTTCCGGTATGGGTCGGCAACTACGTGCTGATGAGCTATGGCGACGGTGCCGTCATGGGCGTGCCGGCGCATGATGAACGCGATTTCGCGTTCGCCAAAAAATATAAGCTGCCCATCAAGCCGGTGATCGAAGTGCAGGGACGCCCGTATTCCTTAACGGCCTGGGAGCCGTGGTATTCCGATCATGGCCGTTGCGTGAATTCCGGCCCCTATGACGGCCTGGAATATCAAGCCGCTGTCGATGCGGTGGCCAGAGATTTGCAGGCCAAGGGCCTAGGCGAGAAACGGGTGACGTGGCGCCTGCGCGACTGGGGGATTTCGCGGCAACGATACTGGGGCTGCCCGATTCCGATCGTTCACTGCAGCAGTTGCGGGGCCGTGCCTGTGCCGGATGAGCAATTGCCCGTGGTCCTGCCCACCGACTTGGTACCTGACGGCAGCGGCAATCCGCTGTTGAAAGACGAACGCTTCTTAAACGTCAAATGTCCGAAGTGCGGGGCCGATGCGCGGCGCGAGACCGATACGATGGATACGTTTGTGGATTCATCGTGGTATTTCTTGCGCTTCGCTTGCGCGGACAATGATCAGGCCATGCTGGACTATCGGGTCCAATATTGGCTGCCGGTCGACCAGTACATCGGCGGCATCGAACATGCCATCCTGCATTTGCTCTACGCACGCTTCTGGACGCGGTTTTTGAAAGATATGGGCGCGGTTCCATTCAAAGAACCATTTGCGCGCTTGTTCACGCAAGGCATGGTGCTGAACGACGTGTTCTTCCGCAAGTCGGAGTCAGGCCGAGTGCAGTATTTCAATCCTGCCGATGTGACGGTCACGGTGGATAAAAGCACGGAGCGCCGCGTTGCGGTCCTGCGCGCCGACGGCAAAGAAGTTGAATCGGGCGGCGTCGTGACGATGTCCAAGTCCAAGAACAACGGCGTGGACCCGCAGGTGCTAGTGGACGAATTCGGCGCCGACACCGCGCGGATGTTCATGATGTTTGCCGCTCCGCCAGAACAGACATTGGAATGGTCCGATGAAGGCGTGCAGGGTGCTTTTCGCTTTATCAAGCGTCTGTGGAAAGCCGTGTACGACCATGTGTCTCACGGTCCAGCAGTGCCGCTCGAGAAAACGGCCCTCACCGAGTCGCAACAAGCCCTTCGCAGGCATTCGCACCAGACGCTCGCGAAGGTCACGGATGATATGGGCCGGCGCCGCACCTTCAACACGGCGATTGCAGCGGTTATGGAGCTCTTGAATGCTGTGGCGAAGTTCCCGCAAGCCGCCGCGCAGGATCGCAGTGTCGCGCGCGAGGCACTGGAGATCGCAGTGCTGACACTTTCTCCCGTCATCCCGCACGTCACGCACGCGCTGTGGCGAGACTTGGGTCATCGCACCGCGCTAGTCGATGAGCCCTGGCTCGAAGTCGATCCCGACGCATTGCGATCAGCCACTGTGCAGATGGTGGTGCAAGTGAACGGCAAGCTGCGCGCGAATATCACGGTTGCGGTGAACGCCGCCGAGGCCGCGGTCCGCGGTGCGGCACTGGCCGATGCCAATGTCCAGAAGTTCGTGGGAACCTCTGCAGTTCGCAAAGTGATTCTTGTGCCGGGCAAGCTCATCAACATCGTGGTGTAATGCTTCGTGGCTCGTCCGAGATACTTGGTCTTGATTGGCGCCGGTGCGTTGGCCGCGTGCGGTTTTCGCCTGGCAGGCAGCGATCCTTTGCCGGCGGTCATGGCGCGACCGTACCTATCGCTGAAAGACCCGTACACGGATTTCTCGCGCGAATTTGAGCATCAACTCAAGAGTTCGGGAGCGACCCTGCAATCGACGCGCGAGGGCGCGACGGCCACCGTTGATGTCACCAAAGATTTGGTCGAGCAACGAACACTCGCCGTTTCGGCGAAGAATATTCCAACTGAGTATGAGCTTACATACACCGTAACCTTCAGCGTGCGTGGCGGCGGCAAGGAATTGCTGGCACCGCAGACCATCAGCCTCTCAAAGGATTTCAGCTTCGATGAGACGCTACAGCTTGCCAAGGAGCATGAAGCCGATATTCTGCGCCAACAGATGGCACGGGACCTGGTATCCATTACCATGCGCCGGCTTACGAGCTTGAAGTAACCCTGGTGCGACGCGACCGGTGCTCTTGGTAAACGGCATTGATCGGCTTTCTCTGGAATTACTGTTGGATCGTTATGGCCTGGTTCTGCAACTGGTGGCGCCCGACGAAGTCATTCCAGGGTCTTATTGGGGCGAACGCGAGGCAGGGTTAGTGGGTTCCAAGATATTTTCGTGTCTCGACACGCCCTTGCATTCCGTGCTGCACGAAAGCGCTCATTTTATCTGCATGACCCCGGAGCGGCGCGCAGGCTTGGACACCGACGCCGGCGGCGATCATGCGGAAGAAAATGCCGTTTGCTACCTGCAAATCATCTTGGCGGATGCGTTGCCCAATGTCGACCGGGAACGAATGTGCGGTGACATGGATGCATGGGGCTATACATTCAGACTGGGGAGTGCGGCAGAATGGTTTGGGCGCGACGCCGACGATGCGCGCGACTGGCTGATCCAGCGCGGCCTGCTCGATGCCAGCAGCAGCCTGACTTATGTCTGTCGATAGCGAGGAGCATATTTCGCGCCGAACTGCGCTCGCCGGGATGTCTGCGCTTTTCCTGGAGGGTTGCTCGCGGCTGGGATTTATTGCCGCCAATGTGCCGGCCGCTTTTGGTTCCTACAAGCGACATGCAAACATCGCGTATGGGTCTGATCCACGGCAGCGTTTGGATGTGTACGTGCCCGAGAGCGCGGCTGAAGGGCCTCGACCGTTGATCGTTTTCTGGCATGGCGGACGTTGGCGCTACGGAGACAAGACCGACTATCGCTTTGTGGGCGCGGCGCTTGCGCAGTCAGGCTATGTGGCCGTGGTCGCTAATTATCGGCTCTACCCTCAAGTCAAAATGCCCGGATTCATGCACGACGCGGCACAGGCTGCGCTGTGGGCCATCGCGCACGCCAATGAGTTTGGCGGCGCTCGCGAGCGTCTATACCTGATGGGGCACTCGGCGGGTGCGCACTTGGCTGCGCTGGTGGCGCTGGACCCGCGATATTTCGCCGCCGCCGGGCAACCGGCGCCGCGCATCGCAGGGGTTATTGGCTTGTCGGGACCGTACGATTTTCTGCCGTTGCTCGAGCCGGACGTTCAGGACATGTTTGGTCCGCCGCAGATTTATCCGCAATCGCAGCCCATCAACTTCGTGCGTGCCGATGCCCCGCCCATGTTGCTCGTGCATGGGCTGGAGGACACGACCGTGTGGCCTAAGAACTCGCGTAATCTCGCAGCGGGGCTGCGCGCTCTGGACGTCTCGGTAACCTTGAAGCTCTATCCCAAACTCGCGCATTCCGACACCGTGGCTGCACTGACTACGCTGCTGCGCGGCAGGGCACCGACGCTGGCCGATATTAATGAGTTCGTCAGCCAGGGTACGGCGTAAACATCCGAAAACACCGGTTATCGCATAGCTGGCGCTGTACCAACGCTCAAGCCGCATGCGCGGCGGCGGGTGCGGCCATGGCATAGACCCGGCCGAAGCGATTTGCGAGGAAGGCCTTCAGTCCGATATCTTCCTGGCGAATCAGACCGGACTGAGGAAGCTCGCCGGCACTCAGCATGTCGAGCACAGCGCAAATGCCGCCTGCCGTGGTGATCTGAATGGCGCTGCGCACTCTGCCGCCCATCGGGGCCGCATAGATCTTATTGGCGTAGGTCTCTTGCATGAGCTGGCCGGCGCGCATGCCGCTGACAGTGACGAATACAATGACGACATCCTGCAGCGTAATCGGAACCGCGTTCTCGAGAATATCCTTGAGAAGTTCGCGCCGGTCGCGCAGCCGCAGATCGTTCAGCAACGCCTTCATGATGGCGGCGTGGCCTGGATAGCGGATGGTGCGATAGTTTAGATTGCGCACCTTGCCGGCCAGCGTCTCGCACAGCGTGCCAAGCCCGCCTGAAGTGTTAAAGGCCTCGTACAAGATTCCGTCAAGCGAGAATTCTTCCAATTCCTCGAGCGGCTGCGTCTCTCGAAGCTGGCCGTTAACGATGGCTTCGCACGGCTCGCAATACTCGTTGATCACCCCATCGGTGCTCCAGGTCAAATTGTAGTTGAGCGCGTTGGAGGGGAATTCAGGCAACGCGCCGACTCGCATGCGCACATCGTTGAGCTCATCAAATCGTGACGCCAGATCGGACGCGACAATGGTGATAAATCCTGGCGCCAGTCCGCATTGTGGAATGAAGGCAGTGTGCGCGCCTACGCTTAGCTGCTTGACCGCACGCGTGCTGGCGACATCCTCGGTCAGATCCAAGTAGTGAGCGCCGCCGCTCTTGGCGGCCTCGGCGATGAGCCGGGTCGCGTGATAGGGCGCCGCAGACAGGACCGCAAATTTACCCGACAGCAATTTGCGCAAGGCATCTCCTTGCGTAATGTCGATCGCGGCCTTCTGGAGCGGCGCGGAAGTCTCAAGCCGATCCAATTGCGCTTGCGATCGATCGGCAACGGTTACGGCGTAGTCGCCGCAACTGCCTAGCAACTCCGCGATCATCGAGCCGATTTTGCCCGCACCTACGATGACAATGTCTTTCATGCCGTCTCCCTGGGGGTGGCATTTTTACCCGATGACATGGCAAATGGTAGGGTCGTTATGGATGTTCTTAAGGTATATTCGCTACATTAAGCAGGGTAAAATGGACGAAATGCATGGATTCAATCGATGAGAAGCTACTGTCGGCGCTGCGCGAGAACGGCCGTGCTTCGACCGCGATGCTCGCCAGGCTGGTAGGGCGCTCGCGCACCAGCGTTCAGAGCCGGATTGAGCGGCTGGAGAAGCAGGGCATCATCACCGGCTACGGGGTGCGTTTGGCGCCGGAACATGGGGCGGGCGCGGTGCGCGCGCACGTGATGATCAAAGTAGGCCCGAAAGAAACCCGAGCTGTCACCGCAGCATTGCGCGAGATAGACCAGGTGCGCCTGCTGCATTCGGTCAGCGGCGATGTCGACTTGATCGCGGTTGCGATCACCGCGTCGGTTGCTGAAATGGATCAAGTCATCGATCGAATTGGCGCGCTCGACGGCGTAGAGCGCACCAACTCGTCAATCATTCTGTCGACAAAGTTCGAACGGTGAACGATTGAGCAGCGCGCCCAACGGTAATCGCAAGTCCTCGCTGCACGTGTTGCTGCCTACGATGGGCAGCGCCGGCGATGTGCACCCGTTTATCGCGCTCGGCGCGGCGCTAAGAGCTCGCGGCCATCGAGCGACGATTATGACAAATCCCATTTTCCAGGCGTTGATCGAGGCGCAAGGAATCGGATTTATTGCCGTCGGCAGCGCCGCGGAGGCCAACGCCGCCATCGCCAATCCTGAATTGTGGCATCTACGCAAGGGCTTCAAGGTCATTGCCCAGGTGATCGTGCCGGCGATCGCGGAAATCTACCGGTTGATCGAAAAACATGCGGATTCCACTACAGTGGTGGCATTCTCGAGTTTGGCGTTCGGCGCGCGCATCGCTCAGGAAAAGCTTGGCGTGCCGAGCGCTTCGGTGCACCTGCAACCCAGCGTGATCCGCACTTTCGCCGATCAAGGGATGATGGGCAACGTCAGACTATCGGCATCCCGCCCGAAATGGTTCAAGCAGGGATTGTTTCGAATCATCGACGCTGTGATTCTCGATCGCCGGCTCAAGGCGCCGCTGAACGATCTTCGCGCGAGGCTTGGCCTGGCGTCAGTCGAGCGGGTAATGCATCGCTGGATGCACTCGCCGGAATTGGTGATTGCATTCTTTCCCGCATGGTTTGCGGCGCCGCAGCCGGATTGGCCGGCCAATACGCATGCAGTCGGATTTCCTTTATGGGATGCGGATGGCGAAACGGCGCCTCTGGCGGCGGCCGAGGAATTTTTGAGTGCCGGTGCGGCACCCATCGTGTTTACGCCCGGATCGGCGGGGTCGACGATGCAGCGATTTTTCAATGAATCGGTCAAGGCTGCGCGGCAGCTGGACCTGCGCGCCATGCTGGTGACCAACTATCCGGAGCAAGTTCCGCCAAACCTTCCCGCCAACATTAAAGTCTTCGGCTATCTACCCTTTAGTCAGGTGCTGCCGCGCGCTGCGCTGTTGGTCTACCACGGCGGTATCGGTACGCTGGCGCAGGGGATCAAAGCACGCGTGCCACACCTCGTCGTGCCTCATGGCTATGATCAATTCGACAGCGGCTGGCGTATTGAACAACTTAGGTTGGGACGGAGTATTCCGCAGAGCCACTATCGGGCCGCGCGCGTGGTTCGTGCGATCGAGAGTATTTTGGGAGATGACACATCGACGCAGCGGCGCGCGGATTACGCATCACGCATCGATTCCGCCGACGCGGTCACCCGTGCCTGCAGATTGATCGAGGGGTTGGCGCCGGCAAACAAACCGCGGCCACGAAGCACGGAGGTGTCGCGGTAGACCTCGATCAACGCGAAACGCAATCTGCTACCCTAGGCCTAGAAATCGAGTCCGTTGATCCGGACTTGCCGCAAGTTGGGGGTGTCGATC
>JBEPVT010000142.1:0-9673 GCA_041690895.1 Gammaproteobacteria bacterium | reverse complement strand
TCCACGGCAAGGCAATCGCGGCCAGTGGGGGAAAAGCATCCGACCATTGCAGCGCCGAACCTACCGCGAGATCGATCTCGCCCGTCTGCAGCGCCCGGAATTCCTTGGTGGCGTCACGCCCTGCCAATTGCGCGCCGGGATAGAACTTGACGGTGAACGTACCCTTCGCACTGTCATTGAGCGCGTCGCCCCACGACTTGGCGGCTGCGCCCATCGGGTATAGAGGTGCAACTACAACAGATAGCTTGAGCTCGCTGGTCCTATTTACCTCCTCCGCACTGGCATTGGCCATTGCGATAGAGAAAATCATAACGAACATGACACTTGGATGATGTGATTCCATGATTTCCGTCTAGAGGCGATAGCAAGTTCCGAGTGCTGGACTGGGGAGAATCGCAACGGGGCGACAGCCCATTTCCATTTGGCGCGAACGAATCGGCGTTCGCAACGTCCTCGGCCCATTCCGGGTATCCTCTCAGCCCCTGCGTCGGAAAACAAGAGTTCACTGAACAGGAATGCAGAACGTGTCAGGGCTATTTAACGATCCGACGTGGGATTCACCGTTTTTTAAGGTGCTCGCTAACAACGACACGTTAGCTGCCGCCGGGCATCAAGCGGGTATCGTAATAACGAAACCGATTTTCCCGTTCTTCCCTGGTTTGATCGGCAAACCGTCTCAAACCACCCCTACGATTGACGAGCGTCTTGTCGTCGAACTGTTTATGGGCTTGTCTTGGATCGAAACCGTCTCGGCACGCTACCAATACCAAACGTGGGGAGGCAAACGAGCCCCAGAATATCGAGTCACTGGTAACTTGAAAGCGATCCGCGCGCCGGCGCGGGGCGACGACCTTCTAGTTATGCAACGCGCGCTGACGGATTTGCGTCGATTCAGATTTTTCCTATTTACGCATGACGATCCGCTATTTTCCGACGTTACCGTCCATACGAAAGGTCGACGAGCGGGCCCGCTTATCATCGACCGGATTCCTGTTTCAGCTTCGGACTTATCGTTAGCAGTAGTTCACGAAAAAACCATTGAAGCTTCACTTTTCGACCTGTTTGATTCGGGCGCAAGACTTGTGACGTCTACAACGACAAAGGTCGCCCGATCGATTGCGTTCAAAGAGACACTTTTGGATATCTACAATTTCGCCTGTTGCATTTGTGGCAGCGGAATGAACAGTCCAACTGGAATCGCGTGCGAAGCCCAGGCGGCACACATCGTTCCGCGCAGCAAACTCGGCGCTGATGACGCGCGAAACGGTTTAGCGCTTTGTGCAACTCATCATTGGGCATTCGACGCAGGTCTAATCGGGATCGCCGACGGCGGCGAAGTCATAGTGCCTGAATCTGTCGCCACAATGCCAGTGAACAGCCCCTTGCTCGCTATCCGCGGCCGTACCATCACCAAACCAAACGACGTCCTGCTTGAGCCGAGTCTTGACGCAATTCGATGGCATCGCGCCAACGTTCTAATCAAGTAGCTGACGGCCCGCCCGCAGTACTATTTGACCGCTAAGCAGATCTCGCCCATCGATTTGTTTGTACGCAGCCATCGCTCTATTTGGTCGAGCAACAAATCAATATCGCTTTCTGCGCGTCCGCGCAAAGCGCATTCCCAAACAATCATTACGCGCCAGCCTAACGCGCGAAGCTCTTTTATATTTCGGGCGTCCCGTTCAGCGTTGCCATTGATCTTGGCTTTCCAAAATGGCGTGTTCGTCGCAGGCAGGCGAAAATACTTGCAGTCGTGCCCGTGCCAGAAGCATCCATTTACCATCACTACAGCTCGATATTTCGCAAGGGTAAGGTCCGGGCGTCCGGGGAGTCCGGCAGAGTGCAGCGTATATCTATAGCCGCGCGCGAATAATGCACGCCTTAAGGTGATTTCTGGCCCCGTATCGCGGCCGCGGATGGACGCCATCATCCGACTACGTGTAGCCGCGTCTACTACATCAGCCATAGATCACAAACCGTCAACCCACCTTGGGAATTTCCTCGACATTCAGCAGACTCCTTGCCTTTCCTTCTAGGAACTCCAAGAGGCCCCGGCCGATCGGCCGCCCCTGTATTCCAACGTGGTGAAAATCGGTAATTTCAATATCGTCCGTCATCAATTTCGTGGAACCATCAAAGCTAGTTCTCGCCGGCGCGGACGTTGTTCTTCCTCGCCTTCCGATATTGGAACTATCGCTGGCGATCCACAACGACTTGTCGGAGTATTTATCGGCCGTCATAAAGTCAATTGCAGACGTTTCTGTGTCCCAGACCGGTTTGGTGAGCACAACATGCACGACTTGCATTCCTGAACTATTCAAGAACCGGAACACATTGCTCAAACCTTGATTGATGCCCATTGCACCCTTTCTGCTTGGATACTTTTGCTTAGCCTCAAATGCAACTAAGCGGTCGCCATATCGAACAATTGCATCAATGTCCCACAGTGCTCTGGCATGCACAAAACAGTTAGCGACCAATCGCGCAATTGCCGAGGGCCTAAGCGCCCCTCTATCGCGGAGGAATGCGATCGCTTTATTCGCTCGCTCTACGTTACGTTCAGTTGAATTTGAAAGCTTCGGTGGGCTGTCGGTGTGCGGCTGTTGGCCAGATCGCCTCGAATAGAGCACATCATCCATTTCCCGTAGAGCAATTTGCTCTCTCAGCAGAGATTTACGAAACGCATTAAATGTCAATCGAACTGCCCTAGTGTGATTTCTTACGAAATGCCGGTAAATATCTTCGTCTAGCGAAGAAATCACATGGCCTTCTTCGATGATATGCGCAACCTTGTAGGTATTGCCGTGTGGAGCGATCCACCAACCTACCGAACACTCGGTGAAAGAAGGTCGGATGAGCTCTTCGTAAAATAAAAGTTCCGCACACAAACCTTCCAGCCTTGCATGTTTGTCGCGCTTTAGAATCGTTTCACAGTCTCCGTCGACACTGAGGTTGAGCGTGTCAATGCCGTGGCATGGATCCGTCGCGGCATTCATCGTTAAGCGCTCTGTAGAAATAAGTCCCTTTGCGGAGACTCTTCTCGCGCTTGATTGGCTAGCTCGACAATGTGGGGCTTCAGAATACGTGCCGCTTCCTGAATTACCGGCACCACGACGGAGTTGCCAAATTGCCGATATGCTTGTGTATCGGAAACCGGGATAGTGAAGCTTTCCGGAAATCCCATTAATCGCGCGCATTCGCGAGGTGTTAGGCGGCGAGGGTTCTTTTTTTTCCCAGAGTTGATCAATATCTCCGATCCATCTTTGTGGTAGCGCGCAGAGAGGGTGCGTGCAACATCCTTTCGTCCAACTAAACCATACCCAAAGCCGTTCCCCGCGGCGCGATGCTTGGCGGCGTAATTCTGCAAATACACCCAAAGGTGCTTGCTTAGGGTGTACTTAGGATTCACCGCCGCAAGGGCTCCGACCGTGTACTCCCCTTCCGCAACCTCATAGCTATTCTCCGTGTGCAGAATGTCGCCTAGAACTGGGGTCGAACGATTCGGATACGTGAATGCGTCCCAAGTAAAGCCTGTGTCTCTCCGAAATCCTGCGATGAGAAGTCGCTCGCGATGCTGAGGCACGAACGAGCGACCGTCTATGACGCGTGTTAATACGGTGTAGCCGAGTTCATCTCGCAGTGTCTCTAGGATCACCCGAAATGTATTTCCATGATCGTGCGATACTAAATTTTTAACATTCTCCAATAAGAAAACGTGAGGTTTTCGATGCGCAATGATTCTTGCGACATCAAAAAAGAGTGTTCCTTGGGTTGCGCATTCAAATCCGTGAGGTTTCCCAAGCGCATTTTTCTTTGACACGCCGGCGATTGAGAATGGCTGACAAGGAAAACCCGCGAGCAATACGTCATGTGGTGGAACATCTCTCTCGTTTATTTCGGTAATATCCGCGGCGAACGGATGTCCGTCCCCGAAATTCGCCAAATATGTCTTCTTTGACCACTTGTCCCACTCGCAGGTGTAGATGCACCGGCCGCCGGCACGTTCAAATCCAAGCCTCATCCCGCCAATTCCGGCGAAAAGATCGATAAACGTGAACTCGTTCGGAAGACCCGTATTTGATTTAGAGAGCGCCTGCGACAACACTGGCACTATCATCAATGGAGGATGAACTTGACCTCGCTCCCAACGACCTATCGTTTTCGCGGACACGTCGAGCAAAGCAGCTATTTGCTTCTGCGTCATCCTTAACCGAGCTTGTCTTAGAAGGTCTGATGCAGAGTAATTTTTGACATCCATGGGTTTGGTCTCTGGGTTGATTTGGGGACATTATGTCCCCAATTTAACCCTTTTTTCCAACAATATTTTGGGCAATTGACATTCATTTATTCGTTATGGAGCAGATTCGCCTATGTCCCCATTGCGCGCATGACCGGTGCGAGGTACGGGAACTCTTAGAACAGACGGCAGCGGAAGTGAGTTTTGCTGTCTGGTGCCAAGAGTGCGGCTGCTACGGTCCTGTCGATATGAGCGCCGAAATAGCAGTCCTTAAATGGAACATGAGATACGGGCATGAAACTCCCAATCACGTGCTCTTTGACTGGAAACAGTGACCCCTTGCTTCGGAAAAAATAGCGGGGCTATTGTTGAGAACATAAAGATAAGAGACCGCATCAAATGACCGGATCCATTCGATTGTGTAACGGAGAGCTACACATCCGCTGTGCTTTAGTTAGAACAAGGATATGAACAATGAGAGTGGACGTAAAAAAAATCGAAAGCCTCACACGGGAACTTCTGATCGCGATCGGTGAAGATCCCGATCGAGAGGGCCTTCAGAAGACGCCCGCCAGAGTTGCGAAAGCGATGGAGTTCCTGACGTCCGGGTACCGTACCAACCTGGAGACTCTCATCAATGGCGCGGTCTTCACGCAGACGACCAACAGTATGGTCATCGTCAAGAACATCGAGGTGTACAGCATGTGCGAGCACCACATGCTGCCCTTCTACGGTCGCTGTCACATCGGCTACCTGCCGACAGGAAAGGTGTTCGGTGTCAGCAAGCTCGCGCGGCTCGTCGACATGTTCGCGCGCAGGCTGCAGCTCCAGGAGCGCCTGACGGAACAAGTCTCGCAGGCGATCATGGAAACGATCGGCGCCACCGGCGTCGGCGTGATGATCGAGGCGCGCCACCTCTGCATGATGATGCGCGGCGTCGAAAAGCAGAACTCGGTGATGATCACGTCGTCGGTGCTTGGGACGTTCCGAGAATCACAGGCAACGCGAGAGGAATTCCTGGCACTGATCGGTGCCCGGCCAACACTTTAACTTTGTCCGTGGCTCCCCGGCCATAGCTCGAATCAGGGACCGGGTATTAACAGCTGGATCTTAGCAGCGGCTTCCTAGTACATGGCCTGCCCTCGCCCGCAATAGCACGCCAAGCTGTGACTTTTCCTTTCAAGGCCAACCGAAATGCTGGGCGGTGATTCGTCCCTCAGGTAGATCGGCCGATCATTGCTGTCTGCTTTCGGCCACAAGCAGACACGCAGCCAAGCGGGCATAAAGCGGTCTCCTCACTCAGCGGGCGCTCTTGCGCGCAGTGCGGCGTTTCTTTAAATCGCCGATCTCGATCCACACAGGCGCATGATCGCTCGCGCCGAGATCGCCGCGCACCGACTTATCGACCTCGGCGGCGTCGAGTCGAGAAGCCAACTCTTTGTTGAGAAGGAGATGGTCGATGCGCAAGCCCGCGTCGCGTTCCCATCGCTTGCGCATATAGTCCCAAAACGTGTAGATCGCCGCGTCGGGATGGAGCGTACGCAGGCTGTCGGTCCAGCCTTGCGCAAGCAGGCGGCGGAAGGCGTCTCGGCTAGCGGGTTGAACGAGCGCATCGTCCGCGTACGATCGCAACGAGTAAATGTCGGCGTCCGTGGGCACGACGTTGAAGTCGCCCGCGAGCACTACCGGCACACCCGAAGCGTACAAGCCTTTTGCATGCTGCTCGAGACGCGCGAGCCAAGCGAGTTTGTACGTGAATTTGGGTCCCGGCTGCGGATTGCCATTCGGTGCGTACAGGCAGCCGACGAGTACGCCATCGATCGTGGCTTCGAGGTATCGCGCGTGCATATCTGCTGGATCGCCGGGCAACCCCCGCCTGACTTCGGTCGGCGTGGCACCGCGCGCGAGAATCGCAACCCCGTTGTAGCGAGGGCTTTGTCCCTGCCAGATCGCTCCATATCCCGCATCGCGCAGCGCGTCCACCGGGAACTCGTCGTTGTGGATGCGCAGCTCCTGCAGGCAGACTACGTCCGGCGTTGCGCTCGCGAGCCACGTCAGCAATCGCGGCAGGCGGTTGCGGATGCTGTTGATGTTGAAAGTTGCGATTTTCACAATCGAGCGGGTCGCGGTCCCCGCGTGCGCCATCGTAGTCCTGTGCTCAGTTACGCGGCCACATCATGGCATGCGTCGCCGAGCGCCAGCGCTCTGGCTCCCATGTGACCGGAAATGCTCAAGCATTGGCCTGGCGATCGCAACCTGTGTTCACGTACAGTGCCATATGAACGCGAAGCCGGTATCGATCACGATTGACGATGCACAGGCGGTGTCGGGCTTGCTCACCCGGCCGCGAGGCGCGCGCGCGTGCTTTGTCTTAGCGCACGGTTCCGCTGCAGGAATGACTCATCCCTTCATCGCCGCGTTCGCGGCGGACCTTGCAGCACGCAATATTGCGTGCCTCCGCTATCAGTTCCCGTATATGGAGCGCGGTTCGAAGCGCCCCGATTCTGCGGCCACTGCCCAAGCGACAGTGCGCGCGGCCGTCGCTAAGGCAGCGAGACGCGCACCGGATTTGGAGCTGTTTGCCGGCGGGAAGTCGTTCGGCGGCCGCATGACGTCGCAGGCGCAGGCCGATTCGCCGTTACCGCGTGTTCGGGGCATTGCCTTCCTCGGATTCCCATTGCACCCTGCCGGTATGCCCGGGGTCGAGCGTGCGTTACACCTTACCAGTGTGAACGTGCCGATGCTGTTCCTGCAAGGTGATCGCGATAAACTCGCTGACCTCGCGTTGCTGAGTTCGGTCGTTCAGCGGATCGGAACACGCGCGCGGTTCGTCTTGTTCCCTCAAGCGGATCACTCGTTCCACGTTCCGGCGCGCAGTGGTCGCACTGACGCGGAAGTGCACGGGCAGGTCGCGGAGGCGTTGCTTTGCTGGCTGGACGAGGTGGGTGGGTGGGTAGCGAGGTAGGCGAGTCTCCCACCTCGGCGCGGCCAATGCGCGAGTCGTATGCGGCGATCCGCGCACCCCGCGTCGGTCACCGCTCGAATGCAATCCAGAGCGTCCACTTGCGGCCAGAAGCGGCCGGTGAGCGAGTCCGCTGAAAGCGGTTATTCGAAGGACGCATGGCTCGCGTATTGGGGTCGTCGGCAAAAGGAACAGCCAGTTGGATCGGTTAATTCCCGATCGTCATTTCCCGACGACGGCAGCGCCGATTCGTCTAAGCGAGGCCCATTCAAAGATGGCTCCTTGGCCGAGTTCTTTCAGCCGCACGACGTATTGATGTGATTACTTCACGACCCGATGTAGCCGCGGATGCATTTTCAGGGACTTAAACGCATGGTCGTCCATCTCGTCGACGGGACCTACGAGCTCTTCCGTCATTTCTACGGTCTGAGACGTTTCACGAAGGGCAAGGATCGCCCATACGGCGGAGTGGTGGGCGTCCTCCAAACGGTCATTCAGATGCTTGAGAAGGGCGCGACACATATCGGGGTTGCCACTGATCACGTCATTGAATCGTTTCGCAACGAGCTTTGGCCTGGTTACAAGACTGGCGAAGGAATCGATCCTGGGTTGTGGGCACAGTTCCATCCGCTGGAAGAGTCGCTGGAGGCGATGGGTGTGGTGGTCTGGCCGATGGTAGAGCTGGAGGCGGATGATGCGCTGGCGTCGGCCGCAAGAATTGCGTCGCGATCGCGTCGTGTCGACAAGGTCTGTATATGGACGGTCGACAAGGATCTTGCTCAATGCGTACAGGGCGATCGCGTCGTGCAAATGGATCGCCGAGCCAACAGGCTGCTGGACGCCGACGCGGTGCGCGAGAAATATGGCGTTAAGCCGGAGCTGATTCCTGACTATCTGGCGCTCGTAGGTGATGCAGCCGACGGTTTTCCAGGCATTTCAGGTATCGGTGCAGTCACTGCGGCACGCATGCTTAGCCGGTATGGACCGATCGAAGCGTTTCCAGAGAATCTGCTCGGGACTCAGCAAGACCAAGCATTGTTGTTCAAGAGGCTGGCGACTCTCGAAGCTGGCGCCGACCTCTTCAGCAACGTTGCGGACCTGCGCTGGCGTGGACCCAGAGCGGCGTTCGAAGCGTGGGCCGATTGTTTGGGGGCGCCCCGCCTGCTAGAGCGCTGCCTGAAGGTGCGGGAGTCCAGGCAGCAATGACATCCTCGCGCTCACACGCGTGACAGTCACGTACCATCGCTGCAACTCGTCGTGCGCCCTGGAACAAGGGAAAGCTTGTCGGTTAGAAGGCGCCGCTGAAGGTCAAGGATATCTGGGCCATCCGCGTTCGGCTGCAAATACAGGATCGCACTCGGGATCTTGCGCTCTTCGATCTCGGCATTGATAACAAGCTTCGGGGCTGCGATCTTGTAAAGCTACGCGTGAGGGACGTGTGTCACGGTGACCGGGTCGGTTCGCGAGCAATCGTGCTTCAGCAGAAAACGCAGTGGCCAGCGCAGTTCGAGATCACGCCTTCGACACGCGACGCCGTGGACGCACGGATCAGGTCGGCGGCATCGCGGTCGGATGACCATCTGTTTCCGAGCCGATTGCACGGCTCGCCGCACCTTGGCACGCGGCAGTATGCTCGAATTGTGGATGGCTGGGTCGAGCAGAGCGGCCTTGATCCCGCCGGGTACGGAACGCATTCGATCAGCCGCACCAAGCCGACCCTCATCTACCGGCGAATCCGCAAACTTCGCGCTGTTCAGTTGCTACTTGGCCACACGCAGCTGGAAAGCACCGTGAGGTACTTAGGAATTGAGGCTGATGACGCGCTCGAGATGGCCGAGCAAACGGAAGTCTGAACCTGGCGAGGCCGGGGGCGCCAAATGGCAGGTGCCTCCCGCCAGAAGCGGGCATCCGCAAATCCGACTATGCGACTAGACTGGCGGGTCGCCTGACGTCCGGTAGACAAATGGGGAGCGCTTGTCCACTGTACACAGAATGCGCCACTTGACGAGGGAAGCTTGCAGGAATTTCTACAGAGGGATATCGACTACGTTGTCCGGATCGACGAGATCTTATGGGGCTGCACGCTGCTCGCCGTCACGCTCGTCATTCATGGAGTCGGCATGTTCTACATGGTCCGTACGAGCGCAGGTCTGATGGTCTGGGCCAGGGCCCGGCGGGCGCGTTTCCGTGCATCTGGATTGTTCGTGCTGACTATCCTAGCGATCGTCGTCCTTCATTTGCTCGAGGTGCTGGTGTGGGCGGTGTTCTTCATCTGGAGGGACGCACAGCCGAACGCGTCGAGCGCGTTCTACAACGCGCTGGTCAATTACACGACGCTCGGGGCGGGGTACCTGCCCATTCGCTGGAGGCTGTTGGAGGGCATGCTCGGTATGGCCGGCGTGCTGTGCTTTGCGTTTTCCACAAGCGCGCTGGTGGCACTTGCGCAGCAATTCATTTATATGCCGTTCACGGAC
>JBEPVT010000141.1:0-9737 GCA_041690895.1 Gammaproteobacteria bacterium | reverse complement strand
TGTCCATTGTGCGCATTCGCGACGAGTCGAACGGGGAATATGTTTATATTTATACCTGCCACGATATTACAGATCGCAAGCATGCCGAGGCGCAAATCCGTCGCGTGGCGTATTTTGATGCACTGACCGGTTTGCCAAATCGCAGCCGTCTTAGCGCCACGTTCCCCGAGATTCTCTCGGTTGTTCGCACGGGACGGCGCACCCTTGCCGTGGTATTTCTTGACCTGGATGGGTTCAAGACCATCAACGACACATTGGGCCATTCGGCAGGCGATGAGATGATCCACGAGTTGGCCCAGCGCATGGTCACGAGCATGGCAAAGGAAACTGTCGTATCCCGGTTCGGCGGGGACGAATTCGTTCTCGTTCTACCAGGCTCCGACGAGGCCAAGGCGCACGAGAGCGTGCGGGCACTGCTCGAGCGGATCGGCAAGCCGGTGTGGCTGGACGGGCGCGAGGTCGCAGTGACAGCGAGCGCGGGTATTAGCGTATACCCAAAGGACGGGACGGACGCGGACAGCTTGATACGCCATGCCGATACCGCGTTGTATCACGCCAAGGCAAGAGGCAAGAACATGGCGGTGGCGTTCAATCTGGACATGGATGTTGCCCTGTCGCGCCGCTTCGATTTATTGAACGCGCTGCGCTCGGCGTTGCAACATCAACAATTCGTATTGCGATTCCAGCCAATCATGGACGTGACCACGGGGCAGGTGTTTGGGGTGGAAGCGTTGGTTTATTGGAATCATCCGCGCTTCGGCACAATTGGGCCTTCGACCTTTATCGCGCTTGCCGAAGAGTCTGGCCTCATTGAGCGCTTGGGCGAATGGGTGATGGATGAGGCGTTTCGTCACTACACTGTGTGGAAGGATCGAGGTCTCGCGCCCGCCTACCTGGCTATCAATGTTTCCGGTTTCCAATTGCGTCGACTGGAAACTCTGCAGACCAAGATTGCCGATGCGGTTCTCTCAGGCGTCATCGAGGCAAACCAGATAGTGTTGGAAATTACAGAACGTCACGTCGTTCACGACATGAACACTTGTCTGCCGATTCTCCAGGCTCTCTCAAGCAAAGGGGTCGGCTTGGCGATCGACGATTTTGGCACCGGCTATTCGAATATGGGATATCTCAAAGAGCTGCCTATCACGCAGATCAAGATCGACCTGTCTTTCGTGCGCGGCTTGGCTACCGACGCCGGGGATCGCGCTATCGTGAAATCGATCATCGACCTGGCCAGAAACCTGCGTTTGGGCGTCGTCGCTGAAGGCGTGGAGACGTCCGAGCAATTGGCGATCCTGCGTGACTTCGGATGCACCAAAGTGCAAGGATATTTGTTTGCACGACCGTTGCAGCCAGAAGCCCTGATCGAGTTCATGCTTGAAGCGGGCACACCAGGAGTGGACGGTACCCACGGCCCGCTATTGGAGACCGCCAACGAAAATCATGTCGTCGATGCTTGAATAGGGATGGAGCGCAGCGGCTCTTGACAGCGGAGCTGGTCGACCTATCGCGCAAAATCAGTTTTTGCGTGGCGATTTGGGAGGCAATCGGCAAGAATCCAGTCGGATCATGTTCGATGAAAGCGAGTGATGGGTATTGCTATGCACCCATCCTCCAAAGCCGAAGGACTAGTCGACGATGTCAAACGCCTCTGCATCCCGTCTGGTGATCTACGTCGCCCTGGCTGGCAATTTCCTGATCGCCATCGGCAAATTCATCGCCGCTGGCATCTCCGGCAGTGCGGCGATGTGGAGCGAAGGAATTCATTCGCTCGTCGACACGGTAAACGAAGTGTTGCTGCTGTACGGCATGCACCGGGCAAAAGCAAAACCGGATCGCACGCATCCTTTTGGCCATGGACGCGAGTTGTATTTCTGGAGTTTCGTCGTCGCCGTTCTGGTGTTGGCGTTGGGTGCAGGCTCGTCGTTCTACGAGGGCGCGTCGCAGCTGATCGATCCGCATCGCATCGTAAATCCGGGCCTGAGCTTTGTCATGCTGGGTGTCGCGGCGCTGTTCGAGGGAACGTCGTGGATTGTTTCCCTGCGCGAATTCCGCGCGCGCAAAGGTGACCTGGGCTACTTCGATGCGTTTCGCAAAAGCAAGGACCCGACGGTCTTTACCGTTCTGCTTGAAGACACCGCCGCCCTCGCCGGGTTGCTCATCGCTTTCGCAGGACTTCTGGCTGCACAACTTCTGGATGCGCCCCGATTTGATGCAGCAGCATCGATTGGCATTGCGCTGGTGCTCACCGTTACATCGATTCTGCTTGCCCGCGAGAGCAAGAGTTTGTTGATCGGCGAGACTGCACATCCCCATGTGTGCGAATCGATCATCAAGATTGCCGATGCGGATCCGGGTGTGCGCCACGTGAACGGTGTGATCACCGTGCAGATAGGCCCCGATCAGGTGCTTGCCGCGTTGAGCGCCGAGTTCGAAGACGCCTTGACGACGCCGCAGATCGAAGCCTGCATCAAGCGCATCGAAAGCAAGGTCAAGGGCAGCAAGAAAGAGATCACGACGTTATTCATCAAGCCACAAACACCGGAGACATTTCGCGAGCGCCGCGAGGCTCTGGGCCAAGGACCGGAACCGGCTCCTGGCTCGTAGCCCCCCGGGCACAACGCCGAATCAGCGAAAGCCGCCCGGCGCGGTCCGGTGTTCATTACCGACCGAGGCCGTATGGCGCATGTGCTGCTGAGTATCGAGGTATACGAGAAGCTCCGGCAAACAACCCAGCATTGTTGAGCTATTGGCGATGCTTGACGGCGCTGCAGTGAAGTTCACGCCGCCGCGTCTGCGTGACAGGTTACTTCGCCCGGTCGATCTGGGTTGATGTAGCTGCTCGATTCCAACGTCGTTACCGAATTGTGCAAGTGGAGTCCCGATCGGCATGTGAAAAACTGGGCGAGCGGCCTCGCGACATCCAGCCTGTTTCTGTCCGCGATCAGCGTACTTGAACTGGAAACCGGTGTGCTGCAGGTCGAACGACGCGATGCGAAGCAAGGCGCCATGCTGCGCCGCTGGCTGGACAGGCATGTGCTGCCAGCCTTCGCCAGCAGCGTACTTGCGATCGACACGGCGGCCGGGTTGCGCTGCGCGCGATTGCATGTTCCCGACAAGATGGCGCATGGCGACGCATTGATCGCGGCGACTGCGCTGGCGCATCGCCTGACCGTGGTGACGCGCAATATCGCCGACTTCGAACCGGCCGGCGTGGAACTGATCAATCCTTTGCTGGCTCAAGGCCGAGTCGGCGCGATTCCACGAATCGAATGTTCGGTGAATGCGAACGAAGCGTAGACCAGCTCTGCTGTTGAGAGCCACAACGTTCCACCCATCCCGCAGAGTCAGACTCGCGAGACGGCAATGCTGGCGACATAGCAGACAAACGAGATACAGACCCAAGTAAATGGGACGCTGAAGAAATAAATCCTGCTGAGCGCGACACCGCCGCCCACCATCGCCAGTCCTACGGCGAGCAGGAATGGCGATTTGAATAGAAGATCGGTGTGGGCCACCGCCAGGTAGGCGTAGATCAGGCCGAAGAGAATCAATCCCATGCTGTGGCTGGCATTGAAACCAACCCATGCCTTCCACATCGTTGTTTGCCGCGTGATGACCGGCGAGATCTGAGTCATGCTGACTTGGAGAGCTGGGTCGCGAGGCATGAGTTTTGGCCACAGGAAGGTGTACGCGAGATGCATTACTCCCAGCGCAAGGAAGATACCGGCGCTTGCAGCCATAAGAATCTTCGCGATCATGACGCTCTCCGATTTCTTGCGGATCCCACTACGCGTTGGATGATCTTCGCGCCCGAACCACCGCCGCTCGTCGCAGCAGGTGCGGCACGATCAGCCGGTGGAAAGGCAGCACCATCCTCAGGTAAGTTCGCCCCAGCAGATTGTGGGCGCGCACCAGCGAGGTCACCGTGACTTGCAGCGTTCCGGTCTGCTCCAGTTTAACGTTGACGACGATGCGGAAATCCAGGTGGCTGTCATCCAGGCCCAGCAGCATTTCCTGCGTCGTTTCGGCCATCACCGGAAAGATGCCGACACGCGCGCCATCGGCAGGCGTGTCGCCGCGGTAGCGTGATGGCTGTGGCGTTTTCAGGCCGAAACGACGCGCGATGCGGTTGCGCAGCGACATCAGCGTACCGATCCAGCGCGGCGATTCGGAAAAAATCGCCAATGCCGCACTTCGCGCCGTCAGCGCCGAACCCTGGCCGGTGACGCGGTAGGCGTCCGCGAATGTGAGCTGCGGCAGCAACCGCGCAAGCCGCCGCTCAGGCGTTACCGCAAGCACGTTCGATTTCCACATGGCCCAGTCCTCGCGTAATCTCTTCAACGAGAATAGTCCTCAATGTGTACACTGTCAACATGAAGAAGAAAACCACTTCCCGCGCGATTGCGCCTACCCGTTCCTATCACCACGGCAACTTGCGCGCTGCGCTTGTTGAAGCAGGGCTGGCTGTGCTCGAACAGCACGGGCGCACGGAACTGAGCCTGCGCGCGCTCGCGCGGCAAGTCGGCGTGTCGCCAAACGCCGCTTACCGCCATTTCGTCGACAAGGAGGCGTTTCTGGTTGCGATGGCGGCCGAGGGTTTTCGCCGGCTCGCCGCCATCGGGGTGCAGGCAAGGTCAAGCCGGCACAAACCGGTCGAATCGATCCGTGCCATGGGGTATGCGTACATTCAATTTGCCCGCGCCAACCCGGCGCTGTTCAGACTGATGTTCGAACGCTTTGATCCGACGCGTCGAACCGAGGAATTAAAGATAGCCAATCGAAACGCACTCGAGACGATCTACGTGGACATGGCGAAGGCGCTGAAATTGAAACCGGACGATCCACGCGTTACCACAGGCGCGATCCATGCCTGGAGTCACGTCCACGGCCTGAGCCTGTTGATTCTTGACGGTCAGCTCGGTCACGACCAGATCAGGATTGACCAGGCAATCGATGTTGTAGCGAACGCGTATCGACCGCCGAAGTTTGGGAAAACGTCGTAGTAGCGCGCGCCACGATCCCGAGAGTTGTCGCAACGGCATTGTGCGCAAAGCGCACGCTACTTGTCCATGAGTTCACTTGACATGAGTAACGTTTATGTTACCATTGTTTCCATGATTCGGATCGAAGAATACCTGTGCGGAGACGGTCGAGTCCGTACCAGGTCTGGGTTGATCGTCTTGCCGCGCAGGCAGCAGCCAAGGTAGCGACAGCTGTCGTGCGCGTGGCAAGCGGCAACCCCGGTTCGATAAAATGGTTTGCAGGACTCGGCGAAAGCCGCATCGATTGGGGACCTGGCTACCGGATGTATCTGGCGAAGGACGGCGATAAGCTGATCGTTTTGTTCGGTGGGGGCACCAAGGCAAGCCAGAGCAAAGATATCGTGCAAGCGAAAGTTTTGCTCGCCGATTACGAGCCCCGCAAGCGCGCGGAAACCGATGCGCGACGTGGCAAAGGCAAGAAGTGAATTTATGGCACTAACTCGCGATTTCAAACATATCGTAGTCGAGCGCGTGCAGCGCGAGCCGGCATTCGCCAAGGCGATGCTCGCCGAGGCGGCCACCCTGTTTCTCAATGGCGAACCGGACACCGCGCGCCTGATCCTGCGTGATCTGGTCAATGCTACCGTCGGCTTCGAGACGCTGGCGCGCAAGACAAAAAAACCGAGCAAGAGCCTGCACCGCATGCTGTCATCCGCCGGCAATCCAAACATGGACAATCTCGCGGCGATCTTTGGCGCCGTACGCAAATCTCTGAAAGTTGATATGCGCGTACAGGCGGTGCGCGCAGAGTAGCCGGTAGGCGGGAGTATCTAAGGTTGGGGCTTCAAGGAGTTGCGAACGTTACCTCTTGAGAATCTTAGCCGCCACAAACGCTACCTCCTCTTCATCGCCAGCGACGACACATTTTGAAAGCGATACCTGAAGATCGTTGGGTCCGATATGACGCCAATGAGTCGTTTCGAAAAATGCTCTAAGTTCGGTTTCTCGCTTTGGGTATTTGAGATCACGCGCCGCAAGCATAGCGTCACCGTTGGTCGCTTGGCGCATGCACCGTTGGCAACCAATTGATCGGCGAGATTTGCCAGTACCCCTTGGCGCAACTTCGGGTCCGAGAAAAGTTTGTATTGCTGCGGCGGGCTTAGCGCGGCCCGATCAAATCCAACACCCGACGAATCGAGATAAGCAGATTCAGGATCAAGCCCTGGTGCATCAGTGACGCGACACTATGCTTCCCGGGGGGGAATAGCCTGACGGAGTGATGTCGAAGGGGCTGCGACATCCGACAAATTCTGATGTAGGCGCTGTCGCATCACAGCACCCAAATTCGTCTTGCGCTACTGACGCAAAGCCGCTCTGCCGAAAGGCACACCGCCCATGAAAACTGAAACGCTGACAAGTGTGGCGGCGACTCATTGTTCCGACGTTATTGCTGCCAGGACCGTTACCGAAAAATGACACTGAACGCATCAGTAGACTCCATCAGTCGGCGCGAAATGCTGCGTCGGATTGGCCAATCGGCTGGCGCCGCCGTGATGTACCAGGCGATGTCCACGCTCGGCTTTGCGCAGGAGTCGAGCTATACGGGGCCGATCAATCTTGCGGGCGCGCCGCGCGGAGCGTCGGTGCTCGTGCTCGGCGCCGGATTGGCGGGGCTCGTCGCCGCGTACGAACTGCAACGCGCCGGATATCAGGTCAAGGTGCTCGAATACAACCATCGCGCCGGCGGTCGGGCGTGGACGCTGCGCGGTGGCGACGAGTACACCGAACTCGGCGGCTCTCGCCAGCGCTGCGAATTCGATGCCGGACATTATTTGAACCCGGGTCCATGGCGGATCCCGTATCACCATCACGCCATACTGGACTATGCCAAGCGCCTGAAAGTGCCGCTCGAGCCGTTCGCGCAGGTAAATTTCAATGCCTACGTGCATTCGCGCAGCGCGTTCGGCGGCAAGCCGCAGCGCTTCCGTCATGTGCACGCCGACTTCCAGGGGCACGTCGCCGAGTTGCTCGGCAAGGCGACCAATCGCGGACAGTTGGACGACGAAATCAACGCCGAGGACAAGGAAAAACTGCTCGAGGCCCTGCGTTCGTATGGCTACCTCGACAAGGACTTGCGCTACCGCAAATCGGACGTGTCCAGCGGCATTCGTGGCTTCGACCAGGATCCCGGTGGCGGCCTTAACTCGCGCCCGGTTTTTTCCGAACCGATGGCGCGGCACGAACTTCTGCAATCCGGATTGTGGCGATCGCTGCGCACGTTGTCGCGCTACGAAACTGCGCCCTCGATGTTTCAGCCGGTTGGCGGCATGGATCGCATTGCGACGGCGATCCATCATCAGGTCGAGCCACTCGTCCAGTTTGGCGCCAAGGTCGTGCGCATCGATCAGGACGAACGCGGCGTCGAGGTTTCCTATGTCGATGCGCAAAGTGGCGGCGCGATGCAGCAAGTCAAGGCACAGTGGTGCGTGTGCACGATTCCGCTGTCGATCCTGAGCCAGATCGACGTGAAAGTCGGCGCGGCGATGACGGACGCCATCCAGGCGGTGCCGTACGAGTCGTCCGTCAAGATCGGCCTGCAGTTCAAGCGCCGCTTCTGGGAAGAGGACGAGCGCATCTACGGCGGTATCAGCTATACGGACCTGCCGATCGGCATGATCGGTTATCCGATGGCCGGCCAGAACATGGCGGGCAAGGGCGTGCTGCTCGGCGCCTACATGTGGGGCACCAACGCCTACGAACTCACCGCGATGACACCGCAGCAACGCGTGCGCGCGGCAACGGAATTCGGCGCACAGATCCACCCGCAATATCCGGCCGAATTCGAGAACGGCATCGCCGTTGCGTGGCATCGCGTACCGTTCTCCAACGGTTGCTTCGCCAAATGGTCCGACGCTGCGCGCGACAAGCACTACGAGAACCTCTGCCAGATCGACGGTCGCATCGTGCTGGCCGGCGAACACGCCTCACGACTGCCCGCATGGATGGAAGGGGCCGTGCTGTCGTCGCTCGATGCGATCGGCCGCCTGCACCGGCGCGCTGTTGCAACGCCTGCGGAGACAATATAAATGTGTACTATTGCGCATCTATCGGCGCGTACGCGGATGCGATCCTTCGCCATCGTACTGGCGCTGGTACTGGCGCCGTGGTGTTGCTCTGCCGACGAGTCGCCGACGTTCTCCGCGCCGGGCACCTTGGCCGAGCGCGGGCGCTTTATCCAGCACGACGGCGCGGCGCTGTATCGCGCGATCTGTCAAAGCTGCCACATGGCCGATGCGCACGGCGCGCACGGCGCCGGCATGTATCCGGCGCTCGCGGCGAATCCGCGCCTCGCGAGCGCGATATATCCGGCGATCACGGTGCTGGCCGGGCGGCGTGGAATGCCGCAACTCGCCGACAGTCTGAATGACCAGCAGGTTGCCGACGTCGTGAACTACATCCGCAGTCACTTCGATAACCGCTATACCGACAACCTGATGCCCAGCGACGTCGCGCGTTTGCGTGCATCACTGCTGTCATCCGGAGGATCGCGATGAAGACCATTCTGTCTGTCGCATTGCTGCTGGCTGCGGCCGCGCAAATTGCCGTTGCGGGTGATGTGATCCACTACAAACGGCCGCACTCGGATTATCCCATCGCCCAGGCGGTGGAGATTCCCGCGGGTCACAGCCTGGTGTTTCTCAGCGGCATGGGTCCCGATGTCGCCGACGCGTCTGCGCCGAAGGATAGTGCCGCGGCTTACGGTGATACGAAGACGCAGACGCTGAGCGTGCTTGGGAAAATCGAGGCCGCGTTGAAGACGATGGGACTCGGCATGAGAGACATCGTGAAGATGCAGGTGTTTCTGGTCGGCGATCCGGCGCTCGCCGGCAAGATGGACTTCGCCGGAATGACGGAGAGCTACCGCCAGTTTTTTGGCAGCGCCGTCCAGCCAAATCTGCCCGTGCGTTCGACGATCAACGTCGCCGGCCTGGCCAATCCGGGTTGGCTGGTGGAAATCGAAGTCACTGCGGCACGGCGAAAGTAGAGATCCTGATGACCCAGTATATTTCCGGCGCCCATGCAGCCATTTCGCCAAACGACTCGATCGGACGACTGCGCGAGTTGTTCAATGAAGCTGCCGACGTTCCGGTGAACGAAAGAGAAATGTGGCTGATGCGCAATGTCAGCGATGCGGACGAGCGGCAAGCGGTGGCGGCGTTGCTGCAGGCTTACGACGGCGACGAGGCCATCGATTTGTCCGAGTGCTGACGCCGATGAGCAATCCCTTGTGCTTGTGGAAATGGCCGCGGCGCGCAGAAGGCCACATGTCGTCGATGGCGTCGCCGCGTCTGGCAAAACCCGGGCGGAACGCAGTGCAATTCTCAGATGGCCCTGCCTCGGCCTACCACGCGTTCATCGAGGCGATTGCCACTCGCAACTTCGATGACATCAACAGTTGCAGCACGGAGCGCCTGCGTGCGGACTTGAGGCGCATGCGCGCCGCCGAAGGTTTTCGCGTGCTGTTTCACATGTGGTGTGACAGCTATCCGCCACGGATGACGGTTCTATCGATCGAGCAGATCGAGAATACCGCAACGATCGGTGCTTACGGTGACGTGGCGGGCGTTCGAGTGTTCGTGCAGGTATCGCTGCAGCACGCTGGCATGTGGTTGGTCGACTCGGAATATTTCGGGCGGCCGACAAGGCACCCAGCGGCGACGTCCATCGAGACACTCGATACGGTGGAGACCT
>JBEPVT010000140.1:0-9749 GCA_041690895.1 Gammaproteobacteria bacterium | reverse complement strand
CAAGACCGGCAAGAATAATTGTCGCCACCGGAAGAAGTAATTGACGCCAGACAGAGAGGAACCAAACGCGACTTGCCGAACTTCGAATCACGAATGATAAGAATCCCCTGATCGAGATCCACATCAGCGAGGTTCAATCGCAGCGCTTCACCGATCCGCAGTCCCGTGACGCTCAGCAATCCATAGAGTGTGTAACGCACCCACCGCGATATGCCGGTCGCGCCGACTCGATGCTTCAAAGTCTCTGCCAGCAGGCGTTGAATATCCTCGTCGGAATACAGATAGAAGCGGTTGCGGCCGCGCCCTCGCGGGATCAGATCCGCCGGCGGAATCTCGGAATGCGGGTCAACGGTATTGTGGTAGATCGCAAAACCACGGACGGCGCCGAATCGCAGCCCTTGATAGGAGGGGTCAGTCGATGGGTTCTCGCGTACCCACCGGACTATCCACTTCCCGGTGATCCGACGAGCATGGTGCCCCCGCATAAACTCTACGAAATTAGTCAGATGGGCTTCATGGCGTTCCAACTTGAATCCAAGCGCCCGACGCATCGCCAGATAATCTGTCACGGAAGTCTGCAAGCTCTTCACAGCGGCCTTCCGGGCCAAGGCAGGGCTACCTCGCGAAGCGCACCCAAATCGACCTTGGCATATATGCGTGTCGTGTTGGGATCGCGGTGCCGCATCACTTGGCCAATCTCTGTCAGCGATGCGCCTTGGCGCAGCATGTTCGTCGCGAGCGAGTGCCGAAACTGATGCGCACCATGGGTTGCCGACTCGACTTGAGCTCGCCTGAGCGCGCGGTCGACGATCGCGGATATCGACGAGGAGATGGCCACGCCTCGCCACGGCGCACGGGCACGCAAGAACACGCGTCGGCAGAACGATGTGGGCCGACCATCACGCAGGTACGCGGCGATCGCTTCTCCCACATCGTGCGGCAATGGCAACGGTCGCTCCTGACGTCCTTTGCCGCTGACGTGAACGCACCCGCTGTCCCAATCAATATCATCCAGCTCAAGGAGCATGACCTCTCGTGCTCGCAACCCCAACCGCGCCAGAATCAGCAGAATGGCGCGATCACGAAGCCCGCAGGGAGTGCGTCTCGACCTGCTCTGCGCGAGAACTCGACGAACGGCCTTGAGCGGCAATGCTCTCGGAATCGCTGCCATCGACCAATGGGCCACTGCTGGAACGGCTCCGACAAGAGATCGATCAATGTAGCCGCGATAATGCGCGAAACGCACAAAAGATCGGAGCACGGACGTCAGCAAGCTTGCCGCTTTGGACGTTCGAAACTTGCGTGCTTCGAGCATGATGAAATCGCGGATCTTCTGAGCAGTCAGAGTCTTCAAATCAGATCGACCTCGCGGGCAGGTTCGCGTGAGGAATCGATGCGTGATGGAGGCGTAAGCGGCAACGCTAGTAGAAGCAAGGCCGCGCTCGCGCAGCAAATATGTCGAGTAGTCATCGACCAGCGTGTCCACCTCGGACTTCGCATGAAGCTGAAGCGCCTGCGGCGATATGAGTCCTCGACCAAGCATCCACGTTAATAAATGCTTCAGTGTGGCCGGATCGCCGCTTCTACCGGTCTTACGATCTTGCAAAAATCGTCGACCAGCGGCAAGCGTGAGTGCCGGCATCTCAATGCGCTTATGGTGAAGCCACCGACTAAATCCGATCACAAACCTGGTCTTGCTCAGGAAACTCTCGTGCGAGTATCCGTCCTCGTTGAGAGAGGCCGCATACGACTCCAGGATCGGACTCAAGGGACCTTCGATCGATCGGAGCGATATCTTGCGCTGCCAGCAGCCCATTTAATAACCAGACCGAAGTCAGCCTCCCTGATTTTTGAAGGGAGACTATGCCGAACTCTGCACCTTGTAAACTCTTGTAAATCCGGCGTTTTTGCTGCTTCGTACGGAGTTCTGTCGCATAGTTCTGGAGGCGGCATAGTATGTGGGCCACTTGCCGCTGTATCGGCAAGAATCGATCGATGCGCGGGGCGGTGTGTGGATAAGTCGGCAGGCGCGTTGCCGTTATGTGGATGCCGCAGCTCACTTGCTGATCACGATCCGCAGCCAGATGATCGAGAGGATCTTGAAGAGCCGCTACGTGCATGTCGATGAGACCTTCACCAAACTGCTCGATCCGGATCGACCCGGAAAGGCGCGTGATGCCTATCTTTGGGGGTATCGAGATCCGAAGGAAAAAGTGGTGGTGCTGGAGTTCTCCACCTCACGCAGCGCACGAATGTTGCTCGACTTCTTCCCGGCGAACTGGTCCGGCATCGTGCAGTCCGACGGTGCGAGCATGTATCCGAGCGCGTTCAAGCATCGACCGAACATCGTGCACGTGGAGTGTCACATCCATTTGAGGCGCTATGTCCTCGATGCCATCAAGTCCGATGAACATCAGGCGATACCGCTGCTGCGCGATATCACGGCGCTGCATCGGATCGAAGCGCAAGCCGATGCCTTGAACCTGACCCCGGAGCAGCGCGGTCTGTACCGGCATGCAAAATCCAAGCCGCTCCTCAAACGTCTGCAGCGTAAGTTCCGCAAGCTCGCACGCACCGCGCCGCCGAGCGGCAATTTGCGTGACGCGGTCACGTACGCGAATAATCGCTGGCCGCATCTGGTGACCTACGCGAAGCTCGGCTTCGGCCACGTGAACATCGGCAACAACCCGATCGAACAGGTCTTCCGATCAACAAAAATCGGCTTGAAGAACCACCTGTTCATCGGTCATCCCGCTGCCGGTTGGCGTTCCGCCGTCGTGTATAGCGTCGTGCTCACCTGCAAAATCCTGGGCGTGAATCCGGAAGGCTACCTGATGTGGGTCCTGCCGAAACTGGCGGCCGCAACGAACAAGACCGCCCACGGACTGCTGCCGCATGACTATGCGCGTCTGCATCAGCATGAGCCCCTCACGCACTGCGCACCGTCACCTTCGTCTTGATCGAGCGGGCGATGAAGCAGTGCTGTTGGGCCAGATCGTGAATATGCGAAATCACCTCCGGCGCTACATCCTGCTTCGCATCGAACGTAATCGTCGGATGCAGGATCACCTCGCTTAGCCAGCAATCTCCGCCATCGATCTCGCTCAACACGCCAAACGCGCGGTCCACGTAGCTGCTCACCTCCATGTCCATGCCAAACGCGATGTGCAGCCAAGTCAGCATGTGCGCGCTGGAAATCGTCGCCACAAACATGTTGTGCGGGTTGATGGCCACCTTGTCGCGGTAGGCCGCAGGCAGCAGCGCGCCGGAATCGGAGGCCTTGAGCTTGGCGCCGGCCAGAACCCACTGGTGCTGGCGCGAATACTTCCCCGGTCGATCTGCCCACTCTCCGCGCTGCCAATCAATAGTCGCGAGGTGGTCTGCGGCTGGCTCGTCCATCCCAGTGCTTTAGCTGTCCTCGCCTAATCAGGCAAGTCCAGTACCCGCTGTGACTCTTTCGTTCCACCCAGGCATCCAACGGAACAAGACCGAGTACCGCCCATACGCCGGTGATCGCGGCAGAGTATTCGGAAGCTTCAACGCGCACGGGCTCTGCAGGCGCGGATGACGTCTAGAACGGCTTCATCAGAAGCCCGCCTCGGAATGTAGCTTAGATCGACTTTCATCCTAAACATTATCGTTCACGGCCCGAATCGGGAATGTTTAGAGCAACAACGATCACATCGATCGCGGACCTGTTCGTTACGCCGCAACCTCATCCTTGGGACGGCCGCCGCGCTTGCCGTTCTCGCGTGATGCCCGCGCCTTCGCCGCACTACGAGTCGAGCCCCCTAGCTTTCCGATCTGCTGCATCCATCGGCCTGAACCGAAGGTGCCCTCGATCAGCCCCGGGACATAGAGGTCCGCATCGAGCAGTGGCCAATGAAGCCCAAGTCCGTTGGGACTGATCTCAATTTTAGAGAGCTTCAAACGCGGCGCATCGGCGAGTCCCTCCGCTAATGTCGTCGGAAAAGCGAACTCGCAGCCGCCCTCGAGCGAAACCACAATTAGCCCTCGCCTGGCATCATGGCGAGCTGCCAGCGCTACCGGTCCGCGCGTAATCGTGGCTGCGCCACGCTTGTTCGCTGCTTTGAATTGCTCTTTAGTGATTGCCATGTATTTCCCTCCATTGCGCACACAGGGCTTGAATATGCGTCTGTAACAACCGTGCCAGATTGTTCACTTCCGACCAGGAGAATCCGTAGTTCTCACGCAATTCAATCGGCCCCGTCGGACAGTTCAGATTGAACACTACCTGCCTTCCACCTTCCCAGACGTGTACATGAGCGGGGCGATGATCGTTCGTATAGATCATGACCCGCATGCGTCCGAATCGGAAAACCGTAGGCACTTGGCATTATAACCTAAACACGGTTAGGTTAAGAGGCACTACTTGACCAATAAAGGCTGTTCTTCTAAATAATCAGGGAGATTGCTGCCGACCAACTCCCGTTCATGGACATTCATGGACTAGACTCATCATTGATGAATCCTACCCTGGTGGAATACCCAGATAGCTGTAACGACTCAAGGGCGGAGTGCGCCGAATCGTAGCTGACTGATTTGTCGACTTTTAAATGAATATTACGATCCCTCGGCACATGCATACTTAATAATTTCGCCCCAATATCGCGGCACGCTAGTTCCGAATCACTAATGAAGCAGCTCGTCGCTGATATGCGTATTTCGATCGCATCTAGTGATTGCGCTGTGGCGTTTGCACCGCACGCAAGAGTAAGTGCCGTAGCGAAAAATCTTGTTCTAGCACGCATTAGGCAGCCTTACTCCCATTCCCGGACATTTATGGGAATGTCGACGACCTGGAATCTCGCATTCCATCTCACAACTACCACGACGATCTATTGAGTCGCCTAGCTTGGCAACTCACCACATAGCAGCAAAACGCCACCAAGCCAGCGCGTAAAGCTACGGGCGCGGCGACCTCTATAAACGCCGCATTAAATCCAAAATACAATTCGCCAGCGCGAGCGAGTTCCAGACCGGGGCCGAGTCCTTGCAACAAAAAAATCAGGCCAACCGAATAAACAAATGGCCTTGGCCAGGTTTTCTCTTTCCAGATGCCAAATGTGCCGACCAAAGCCAAGACCGTCGCGAACCCGTAGAACAAATTATCCCTAGAAATCGCGACACTGCTTGCCCAGATAGCATAGTCGACCAGCAACAGCAAGACGACGACCACCTGTATTCGTACGAGCGCGATTTTCATGACGTGATGGCTCCGAACTGACTCAAATACTCGCATCATGTTGGAACAGTTTCAAATCTGGCCCAAAACGGGAAAGTCCAGCATCGCATGGAATCTCCAATCCTCGCTATACCTCGGCCGGAATACGGGAGCACGCGGCCCAATTTATGTTTCCGGCAATGTCGGCTTTACGGAAATCGCTGCCGCTTGACCGAAGGGCCGGAAATGGCCGCAAAGCGCCAGACGGTCGACAGACCACAACGTGCCCTACGCGGTCCTTTGCCTCCGTCGTGCTGGAGATCCAAAGTCGTCGCAGCGGACGTTTCAGCGAGGAATCTCGGACTTAGCCGGGCGGTTGGCGCGAGGGCGTATCAGCCGCTGTCCCGCGCCTGTCCCCGCTCAAATGCCGGCCGCGCGACAACCCGCTTCACATAGTCGTCGATGACTGCGGACTTAGGCATCATGGGGCTCTGTCCGAACATTGCGAACGTTGTAGCGTAGAGCACGTCCGCGGCGCTGAACCGATCCCCGAGGATGTAGGGGCCTGAGGACAGCGCACTGATGACCGTAGGCATCGCTTCTTCCACGGGAACCCAACCGGCAGACCCGCGGGGCACCTCCACGTTCATGAACTTGGACATGAACGCCGGCTCCAGTACACCTGTGTAGTAGCACAGCCACGAAAGATATGCGCCGCGCTCGGGTTCGCCGATCAGCGGCCCGAGGCGATTCTTTGGGAACTTGTCGGTCAAGTAAATCGCGATGGCGGGCGATTCGAACACGATGACTCCGTCGTCAGAGATCGCCGGCACCTTGCCATGGGGATGAGGATTCGCCGGGTCCACAGCGCCGGTGCCGTCACGAGTTCGCGTCGTTACCAGCTTGATTTGGTAGGGCGCCTCGAGTTCCTCAAGCAAAAATATGAAACGTGACGAGCGTGTCTTGGGGCGATGAAACAACGTAATCATGGGCAATCCTCACCTCGCGAACACCTGGTTGCAGATTATGCCGCGAAAACTGCGCCGGCACGATATCCAACAACCGGTATATTGATGTGATGAAAGCAGCGTGCGAACGTTGCGTGTTGGCCGATTGCGACGACAGCGAGCCTCAGCGTACGGCAGCTGTGTGCCCACACCGGTAACTCAAACTGTTGCGTGAGGCGCCGCGTGAGGTAAGCGGTTTCGGCCGTGACCGTAGAAAGACCTATGATCTAAACGACGTTGGTCCAATTGGAAGGGGGGCATGATGAAAATCGTTGTATTCGGTGCGTCCCAAGGGATCGGCTATCAGTTGTTAAGGCTCACGGTGGCGTCACAACACGACGTGACGGCCGTGATGCGAAGCCCTACGAAGTTGAACATGAGCGCTCCGAATCTGACGATCGTCAATGGAGATATTCGTGACGGTTCCACCGTTGGGCGTACTGTGGAAAATCAGGACGTCGTTTGCATTTGCGTCGGCATTCCGCCGACGAGAAAACCGGTCGATGTGTTTTCGACCGGGACCGCAAATGTGTTGGGCGCTATGGCCGGTCACTCCAGCCAGAAGCTCGTGGTCGTTACTGGCATCGGCGCCGGCGACAGTAAGGGCCATGGGGGATTCTTTTACGACTGCATTATTAATCCGTTGCTTCTGGGGACCATTTACGCTGATAAGAATCGTGCGGAAGCGCTCATTCGAGACAGTAACGTTCCTTGGTTGATTGTCCGTCCGGGATTTTTGACCAATGGCTCACGAACAGGCACATATCGTGTACTTGACGATCTATCGGGAGTCGTCGCCGGCAAGATCTCGCGCGCGGACGTAGCGGACTTCATGGTGAAACAGTTGGCGACGCCGACGCATTTTGGGAAAGCCCCGCTCTTGACTTACTAGGGCTTTTCTCAACTGCGCCATGCAAAGGCACTCTGTGCAGCAGCAAAGACGAAACAGCCGGCGGACGACTCCGGCCAGCGTCGGCGGCAAATGACCGCAAACCGGAAAACTGTGGGCCCAGGGCGACAGACCGGTTATGGCCGATCACTGCCGGTGGGCGGCCCATCCGCCGTCGTCTGTCTCTGATCGGACCCTAACCAGACGATTGGGACAGACTACTTTCCGGGCAGGAAAGGGCGCTAAACTTGGCTCCTATCTACCGTGGCTCATGGCGGGACCCACGCCATTTTGCGGTTATGTAACAGTAATCGACCGCCGTCAGGGATTGAAGGGGGTACTAGTGTCCGATACAACAATACCTTCGGTTGCCAAAGCCAGGCTCGGTCTCGCGATCTATTTCCCTATCCTGATCATCACCACGGGAATAGTTGACTGGTTGATCGTGCGTGGCGGCGACCCCATTCAAAATCATCTCAACCTTGTGTTTCTGTTGATGTGGATGCCGGCCTTCTCGTCCGCCGTGGCGCGGCTGGCGCTCCGTGAGGGGATTCGCGATGTGTCCTTCCGGTTCGGCGGGAAGATCGGGCTTCGTTCAATGGGCATCGCCGTAATGGTGCCGCTCCTCGTCGGCACCGTAGCGTATGGTATCGCTTGGACCATGGGGCTCGTTGGCTTTTCTGCTATTACACCTTCGCCGACAGAGTTGGCCATGAGTACAGCCGCTGAGCGGCTCGCCGCGTTGGAACCGATGCCGCGCTTTTTGGTGTCTGTTGCTCTTGGAGCAACGATCTTCACTGCTGTTGGCTGCCTTCAGACCGCAGGAGAGGAGATCGGCTGGCGCGGTTACATGTTAACCCGGCTCATTGCAGCGGGCGTGCCTCAACCCTTGTTCGCTAGCGGCTTGATCTGGGCCGTGTGGCACTTTCCCCTCATTTTGGCCGGGATTTATGCCTCGGGCCCCTCCCCGCTCATCTCGGCCGGCCTATTCACATTCACGGTCATGGGCATCGCACTCGTGGCCGGTGTCTTGCGACTGCGCTCGGGCAGTGTGTGGCCGGCAATCGTCCTACACGCTGCGTGGAACTCGCTCATTCAGAATCCCTTCGATCGCTCATCGGTCGGACCTGGCGCAACTCTCTGGGTAGGCGAATCCGGCGTGCTCGTTGCCGTCACGACTCTAGCCCTAGGGCTTATCGTGTATCACTGGTGGAAAAAAGACGGGGCAAAGTTACTCAAAACGTAAGTTCGGACCGCGTGGTTTACACAATCGAGCGTGCCGGTCCCTGGAGGCTGTCCGAACTTAAGAACCAATGCTCAATAGCTTTTCTGGAGGTACAAATGAACATTCTGAACATTGAATTGTCTTGTCGCACACTGGTCAACGTCGCTTTGGCCACTCTCACACTGGCTATGTTTTCGATCAGCGGCATCGCGCAGTCTCTGAAGGCAAATCCAGTTCTAGTTCAGGAAAGATCTATTGCAGCAAAAGTCGAGGCACGCGCCCATATCCGGGGCATTGACCTCAAAAAGAACGCACCCGAGATTCGAATCGACGCTGGTCCCACTCTGTCGTTCTACGGGACGGTGAGCGACAACGTTGTGCACGAAGAGTATTGGGAAAAGGTGCCGGCGCCAGAACAAGCGAGCTTCAACCAATGGGCGACCTTCACGGTGGACGAACCGTCCGGCAAAGCGCTATTCCAGGACATGTTCTACCGCTTCTTTTTTGTGCATGAGCTTGGGCACTGGATGCAGGAGGAGGTCCTAGACCAAAGGCATGATGCCATGGCGGCGAAAGCCAAGAAGAACGCTGACACCGCCCGCTGGCAGCTTGAAACCGTAGCCAACCGCGTCAGCGTAGCTTGGTGGCGCGAGCACGACCCGCAATACCTGGCCAAACTGGTCAATGACTTTCGGGCCATTGAAGCAAAGCTCCCAAATCCGATCCCAGCCGGCGAAGCGCCAAAGCATTTTTTTACGCGCGAATACGAGAAGATTTCTGACGATCCAAATGTCTACGGCTGGTTTCAGCTGCAGATGGTCATTCTCGTGTATGACGAGCAACCCGCGTTGAGCTTTCAGCAGGCCATCGACCAACTGCCCTCAGAGAATTATGCGGAATAGGACTTAACGCTATTTTCCACCGACACCACCTTTGGCGTGGGGAGAGATCTATCCAATGGCATTTGTGAGCTCCTTGCAATCTGGGCTCCATAGTCGTCGCCCCAAGCTTACCGCACGTCGAGAATGACCGCTTCAAGGCGATGATTTCGTGAGGTCCGGTGACCGCTGTTGGCCGGTCAGCGACCGTTTGCCGAGCGGTCGCCGACCAGGTCCAGGCTATACCTCTGTCTGTTCAGCCATCTCGAGCTGCCGCCACTGCGGACGCAACAGACTTGCTTGACAAGTACATGCCTTCAAACTGCCGCGCCTAAAAACTTCCCCTTAGCGGCAGTTGACTCCCCGCCGCTTTAAGCCCCTCTGTCTAACCAACTGGCAGAGGGGCCTTTTTTTATCCATACCAAAAGAAAGGGCGCCGACCTGCGCGCCCTAAAGTTTTCTACATGAAACGTGAGATTATTGAAGCGAGTCCCAAGACCGCCGCCCCGTACTGGGCTTGACCCGCTTTAGTGGACACTTCATGTTGCTCAGGAAGGAGTCCAGG
>JBEPVT010000139.1:0-9875 GCA_041690895.1 Gammaproteobacteria bacterium | reverse complement strand
GGGAGCATGCGGGCTAAAACCTGCATCCAGGGTTCGAATCCCTGCGTCTCCGCCAGTTTCACATTGGTCCGGCCCTGAGACTTGGGTGACAGGTCGTACCTAAGACATGGGTGACAACCTGTATCCGAACGGGTCGTCCAACGGTTGCAGGGTTTTCTGCTCCAAGTCGATGTAACCCAAATCGTAGCGCATGAAGCTGGGCCCAGGGAGCGCTGCCGGCCCAGTACCAACGTCGTCCAAGCAAAGCGAGACGGCGTCGTCTTAAATCACTTGGGGAACATGAACTGTGCTTGCGCACGAATTTGCCAGTTCGGCGCATAGTCGGGCCTTGCGACGTTGTAGTAGGCGGACACTTGCATGTTCACGGGCAACTTTCCGAAGTGGAAAATCTTGCCCACGCCGCCGCCCAGTGGCAGCGTAAAGCGCTGCGAACCTTCTGCCTTCCAGTCGATCGTGATCACAGGGGATGTGGTGAGATACGCGCCACCAGGCAGGTTGTAATTCGCGAAAGGCTGAACGAGCCCGTTGTTGTAGGGCGTGCTGCTCCGGTCGCCAATGGACCAAATGTTGTTGAGCAACACTCCGTACACCCACGGGCTTCCCTTCTCGAGATGCAAGACGACGAACGAAGGTCCAATTCCCCAGTTGTCGTTGCCGAGGCGCGAGTTGCTATGAGTCGGCAACTGCGCAACAGCGCCAGCGCCCCATATCCAGCTGCCGGGATTTGCTGGCGAGAGAAAGGCCGTGAACTGCACGTCGCTGATGCCGTTGGTTCGCGACTCGCCAGGCGCTAGACCGGGAAGCGAAACGACGGGAATGATCGTCCGCGTGATGACGTTCCACTCCTCACTGACGTGAAACGGTACGACTGGCTGGATATTCAGGACGTTTTGCGTCGCCTTGTCTGGCCCGAAGTTCAGGTTGGCGTTGTTCTGAAACGGGACGCTGATCAAGTTGCCCACGGGATTCTGAGCGAGCTTGGCCAGCTCCTCCGCGGACATTTCGGAGTGCGCAAGGGAGCAGAACGCCGCGACGGCAACTACCGCAGCCAGCCATCCAGTCCTTTTCGTGCGGCGCAGCATCAAACGAGACGGAGGCACTATTGTCATGTAAGTACCGTTTGGCGAACGACGTTGCGGGTGGCGGATATAACACCATCCGTATCTTCGGCAGATATCCAAGTCGCGCATTGCCCACATCCCGCAACGCCGAAGGTGAACTCCGCGCGCTGCGGTGGGGCGAATCGTGAATTCATCATCGATGTCGGAATCATTTCGTTGCTCGGCACCTCGCCGACTGCGGTGCGACAATCCAGCTCGAATGCCGCGTGCCGCTGTGCCGTATGCATCGCATCCGACTGCGCGGCGTCCACGAGGTGCTGTTGAGATGCGCAACCGACGACTTGCTGCATATGGTCTATTTGCGTGCAATCCGTGTGACCAGTCCCCGCACTATCAGGTATGGAACGATCGCCAGTACGAGGGCCACGATCAGCGCTTCTCCGGCATAGACGAATCGCAGAACAATGAACTGGTAGACGACGTCGAGAAGCAGTGCCAAGACAAAGAGCTTGCCCACGCTCTTCCATCCGTTCTCGAGCATCTCGCGACGGTGTCCTGCGCTGGTGAAGAGCCCGTAGAAATAGGGCGCCTTGCCGGCGCGCGCATCCTTGAGGCCGGCGATCGTCGCCAGAACCAGCGCCATCGCGGGCTGAAGTACGAGTCTGAACTTCAACGGGCCGGTGAGCCGGTCGGCGATGTCGCCGAAGATGCGAGTCCACATGTCATCCATGGCGCCGCTCCTGATTCGTGACCTGTGACGCGTAACCGCTGCCTCGCATGCTCATCGTGCCCCCGTTCCCATCCAGCCACGCATCGCTTCCAGGGTTGACACGTCGATCTGGATCAAGCCACGTGCAGGCCGATGAAGGTCCACGATCAGAAGGATCACCGACGCAATCGATAGTGAAACGAGCAGAGTCATGATCGAGCTTCGGACGTGCGCCGGTACGCCGCCCGAGACGGAAGCCGACTTCGGCGGCAACGAGCAATGACAGGAAAACTCCGGCGAAAAGCATCCTTTCGGTTTGCCTGCTCCACCAGTCATTCACGAATCAGCTCCGCACGGACAACTCGTCCACATTTGGGTGACGCGTTGCGTCGACACTTGACCGCCAGGTCTCCAGGGTCCTCACGCCGAGTGGCTTCTGGTTCCGGCCAAATTGTCCGCACGTTGCCGCGCGGCAACGGCGTCGAGATCGCGATCGAGCGAAAACGAAAGCAGCGTGCGGATTGCCGTGATCGCTGCGAACTTTCCCAGGCTGTCCCAGCTGGGCTCAATCGCCGTTTCGACGATATCTGAAGCCAGTTGAAAGGTCAGGCCGGCGATCAGCCAGCGTGCGAAATCGAGCCACAGAACGCGCTTGGCTGCGAGCGTTGCGTTGCGTTCCAGCATCGTTTGCAACAGTCGTACGATGCCCTCGATACTGCCCCAAAGAACCACGAGGACTGAGATGACATTGATCCCGAGCGAAATGTGCCGCGCGATATTGAGTACCAGCGTCTCCACGTCAGAGCGGGGCCGGTCGCACGATACAGCGAAACCCGATATGACAGGTCGCGGAGTTCACTTCCTGCGCCATTCGGGCAGCCGGCCGATAGCGCCGGCAATAATTGGGCGCACATATGTATGAGCCGCCCTTGATCACCTTGCGGGGAATGCGAACGCCGCGCACGCGAGCATCGCAGCTCTCGTCCATCGTGCCGCCTCGGGGATCGTCGATCGTGCAGCAGGCATTCTTGATTTTGCCGTGGTCCTGGAACCAGTCCGTGGTCCATTGCCAGACGTTTCCAGCCATGTCATGCAGGCCGAACCCGTTCGGCGCGAACGATCCCACGGGCGACGTAGTTTCGAACCCATCCTCGAGCAGGTTCTGCCAAGGAAACTCGCCCTGCCACGTGTTTGCCATGACGGTACCGCCGGGCGACAGCTCATCGCCCCAGGCGAACTCCGCGCCGTCGAGACCGCCGCGGGCGGCCAGCTCCCACTCCGCCTCGGTGGGCAGCACCTTGCCGGCCCAACGCGCATAATTTTCGGCGTCCTCGAACGCAACTTGGACGACTGGATGATCAGAGAGGCCTTCCAGGTTCGTCGACGGCCCGCCGGGATGACGCCAGTCGGCGCCTTGGACGTAGTTCCACCATTGGTAATGATCGTTGGTGGCGAGCGGTCGGGGCGATTTGACGAAAACCACCGACGCTGGTAGTAGCATCGCGGGGTCGGCGCCCGGGTAGTCGTCGGGATTGGCATGTCGCTCTGCGACCGTTACATATCCGGTAGCCGTTACGAACTCGGCGAAATGCCGATTGGTGATGGTGTGCGCGTCCATCCAGAATCCAGCAACGTTCGCACGGTGTGCGGGCGCCTCTTCCGGATAGTGCTTGTCCGACCCCATGAGGAACGACGCACCGCCGACCCACGCCATTCCCGGGGGGAAAGGGGCGGACGGCGGCGCGACAGGCTGCGCGATTGCATCGGTGGTAATCGGCATTTCCATGGCCAAGAGCTAAACCTCTCCTCGTAATAATTGTGCGGCGCCTGCGCAACTACTAAATCAGTTACTGCTGGCGTGCGGCGCCTCCAGCTTCGCCATGGCCTCGTCGAGCGCCTTCTTCATGCTGAGAGTATCGGCGCCTTGGCTCGGCGGGAATGCCATGAGAGTCTTGAGATGTTCACCGATAAACGGCGCCGACGAGTTCAGCGCCCACATCTTGGATGCAAAGAAGCGTCGCGCCGAGGTGCCGAATTCCGGCGACTGCTGATCCATTTTTTCCATCGGGTCCATGAGCAGGTTGAAGAGGTAGGGCACGCTCGGGTATTCCTTTGGGTTCCACCAGATACCGCCCTGCTTGATGCCGATGTGCATCTTCCAGCCATCGACACGCAGCGCCATGAGATCCGTCTCGTCGTAGTAGAAAATCTCACGACGCGCCGATTTCTCGCTCTCACCCGTCCAGTGCGCAAGATTGTTGTAGCCGTCCAGATGCACTTTGAACGTCGTGCCGCCCAATGCCTTGCCTGCCAGAAGATCCTGCTTGAGGGTCGGAAGCCCGGCCGCCGCGGCGAGGGTCACGAAGAGGTCCTCATGGTTCTGGATGCCGTTGGATACGCTGCCTGGCTTTACCTTGGCGGGCCACCGGAGGAGCATGGGCACGCGAACGCCGCCTTCCCAAGTGCAGCCTTTCTCGCCGCGGAATGGTGCGTAGCCGCCATCGGGCCAGAGCATCAGCTCGTTCCCATTGTCCGTTGAGTAGATGACGATGGTGTTGTCCGCGACCCCCATGTCTTCCAGTTTCTGGAGCAGCACGCCGACGTGCTCGTCATGCTCGATCATCTTGGCACGAACTACGTCTTCCTCACCGCGGCCTTCATCGACGGCCATCTGGATGTACTTCTGCGGCGAGTGGCAGTGAATGTGAATGGCCGTGGTATTGAACCAGCAAAAGAACGGCTTGCCCTTCGGCACGCGGTCCATCCAGTCGAGTGTGTGTCCGAGCACTTCATGATCGAAGGTCTCCATTCGCTTGCGAGTCAGCGGACCTGTATTTTCCACACGCTGCTTGCCCACCACGCCGAACTTGGGGTCGGCCGTGGAATCGGGCTCGGCAGTGGCCCATGCGTGAAGCACACCACGCGGGCCCATCTTCGCAAGGTATGCCGGGTTCTTCTGTCCCGGGTAGTCCAGTTCTTCGGGCTCCTCTTCGGCGTTCAGGTGATAGAGGTTTCCGAACCACTCGTCGAAGCCATGCACGGTGGGCAGGAATTCGTTGCGGTCGCCCAAGTGGTTCTTGCCGAACTGCCCCGTGGCATAGCCCTGCGTCCTGAGCACCTCGGCGAGCGTCGGATCGGATTTCTGGATCCCGCGTGTCGAACCGGGAATGCCGATGGTGGTCATCCCCGTGCGGACCGGCAGCTGACCCATGATGAACGCAGCCCGTCCAGCGGTGCAGCTGGGTTGACCGTAGTGGTCGGTAAACAGCATCCCTTCTTTGGCGATTCTGTCGATGTTTGGCGTTTTTCCCATCATGCCGTGCGAGTACGCGCCGACGTTCCACATGCCGATGTCGTCGCCGAAGATGACGAGAATGTTGGGCTTAGCCTGCGGCTGGTTACCTTGCGCTGCCATGGTGATCTCCAGAGAGGTTTAGTAACGCGATGCGCCGCGCCATCATCGGAACCCGCGCGTCAGACCGCACGCAGCAGTACCGCACAGAAAGCGAACACACCGATAAGCATGACGACGACCAGCAGCGCGAGCAGTGGCGTGCGCATTGGTGCGTTCTCCATTCCCCGCAGCGGACGGAACGGCTCGCTCCAGAGATAGTTGATTGACCAACGGTACTGCCACGCAGACACGCCAAGCGCGGCGATTCCAGAGCCGATGAGCGCAAGGCCTAGTATCCACGGCGCCTGCGGCCGGTCAGCCACCGCGACGCCGTGCATGTCCTGGAACCGTTGGAAAAACTGAAAGATCGTGAAGCCGAAGCCGATCATCGCTACCGATGTGCGCACCCAGCTCATCAGTGTTCGCTCGATCGAGAGGCGAGTTCGCAGCCATGAAAAGTGACTGTCCGAGGTCGCATGAACCGCGAAGCGCGGTTCCGACGCCGCGGCGGCGGGGTTAACGGTGATTGCCATGACCAGGACGCCTACAGTTAGCGTGAGCCGGGCAAGGACACATGCAATCCAGCGCGCGAGCGTGACTGCGTGGTTCGATAGCGTGCGCCGCCGGATAAGAATTCATGTTGTGTTTTTACCGCGCATCGAATCGCCACGCCACTAGCTCTTGGTTCAGTTTGCGTGTGGCGCTTGCGATTGGCTGGCAGGCGGCGGGGCCTTCTTCAACGTTCGCCTGAGCCGGCGATGAGGGCGGCGCTGATAGCGTCCAGAAGTTGGTCCGTCGAGAACGGCTTGCGCAGGAGGCGCGCGTCTGCGGCATCGCCCACGACGTGGTCGAGTGCGATGTCATCGCTTGCCGTGATGTAGATAACGGGAACCGCGATTGCCTGCGCCTGCATCCGACGATGCACGTCCGGTCCCGTGAGCCCCGGCATGTGCCAGTCGAGGATGACGCACACGGGTCGCTGCACGTGCAGTGAAGACAAGAAGGCTTCGCCAGAGGCGAATGCTGCAACTTGATAGTTCGCAAGTCGCAGAACACGGCCAAGCATGGTGCGCACGGCGACCTCGTCGTCGACCACGGCGATAAGGGAATTAACAAGGTCCATCCGCCGAAACCTACAGCCTCGTGGCAGCGGCACGCACTACTCTTTGGTGTAGTGGTCGCAACGGAGTAACGGAGCGCGTGGCTCTATGGTTGGCCCGACTGCACGGCCTCGCCACGTAGGGTCGCCGCTTTCACGCCCAAGCGGGCGACGATGTGCATCAGCTCCGCGACAGTAAGGGCATTCATGCGCTTCATGATCCTGGCACGATGGAATTTGACCGTCTGCTCCACGATGCCCAGGTCGCCGGCAATCTGCTTGTTTAGGCGGCCCCGCGCGATGCCCGCGAGAACCTCGCGTTCACGCGACGTAAGGCTCGAGAGTCGTTGCTCGAGATCGGCGAGCTCGGCACGGGTGGCACGAGAGGACGAATCGCGGCCAAGTGCGTCACGAACGGCGTCGATTAGCGCGTCTGCGCTGATCGGCTTCTGCAGGAAGTCCGACGCACCGGCCTTCATCGCCCGCACCGACATGGGGATATCGCCATGCCCGCTTAGGAAGACGATAGGCAAGTGTTGGCCGGCGGCCGACATCTGGAGTTGCAGTTCGAGACCATCAAGTCCGGGCATTGCCACGTCAAGCAGCAAGCATCCGGTTTGCGCGCCGGCCGAACCCGCGAGGAACGCTTCGGCCGACTCGAAAGTCTCCACGCGCCAGCCAGCGTCGCACAACACACGTGATATTGCCTTGCGGACACCAGGATCGTCATCGACCAGGTAGATCGTCTCCGGTTCCGCCTTCATTGCCCCACGGTTGTTGTCTTCGCTCATTCGAGGATCTTCATCGGCCATTCTGCGCAAAATGTGGCGCCACGATCCGCATTGTTGCTCGCGGTCAGCGTGCCGTGGTGCGCATTGATTATGGACTGGCAAATGGCAAGGCCGATGCCAATCCCACCTGGCTTCGTGCTCCAGAAAGGATCGAATACGTTGCCAATGTCCAGTGGCGCGACGCCCGTCCCCCGATCGATCACGCAGACATGAACACTGGCGCGATCGTGGCCGCTGCGAACGGTGAGGGTGCGCTCCCCGGGGTCTATCGCATCCATCGCGTCGGCGGCGTTCAGGATGAGATTGAGCAGCACTTGCTGAAGCTGGATCCTTCCACCGTAAATCGTGGGGATGTCAGGCGCGAGGTCGGTAACCACCGCGACGTGGCGCGTCAACAGTTCCGTCCTCACGAGGTCAAGCGTTTCGAGCACGAGTTCGTTGAGATCGAGCATTGTGAGCTTGAGCTCACCGCGCTTGTAGAGGGCACCGAGCCGCCGGATCACTTCGGCCGCGCGCTTGTCCTCCGCAACGATGTCGTCGCAAATTTCTTTCAGTTCGGCGAGGTCAATCTGCTCGCGCTCGAGCATCCTGCGCGCCGTCTCCGCGTTGCCGAGGATCGCGGCGAGCGGCTGGTTCAGCTGGTGGGCGATCGAAGCGGAGAGCTGGCCCATCATCGAGACGCGCGTCATGTGCGTCAGCGCCGATCGGTCGGTCTCCGCCTGCAATTCGGCGATCTTGCGAGCCGTGATGTCGAGCGTCAAGCCACGCAGGCGCAGCTGGTCGACGTTGTCCGCCTGTCCGCGCGCGTCGATCCAGCGCACGTTGCCGTCCGGCGCAATGACGCGATATTCGACGTTGAGCTCCTCGCCGCTGGCGAGTGCCTTTCGGACTGACCGATCCAGATGCTCGCGGTCAGCCGGATGGGCCGCCTCTAGCACGTCGTGGAAGCGGATTGATCCTTCTTGACCCTGCGTTCGAGCGGGCCGGCCCGGCACGATGGCCCGTGCCTTTTCCGGTTCGACGTCCCAGGTCCACATCGAAAGGCGCGCTGCACTCGCCGCGATATTCATCTGTTGTTCGCTGTTCGCCAGCGCGCTGGCCGTGCGACGGCGCAAGCGCCTCTCGAGGAGCAGCGCCGCGATCAGGCCAGCCTGGAGCAGTACGACAATGATCACCGCGACGATTTCGTCCCAATAGCTTTCCCACGCGGTCGGCTCCCGAAACCTTACGACTGCATCGGCTGGAAGCAGGTGCTCATTGAGTCCCCAGCGTTTCAATTGACGCCAGTCGAGGATCGGAACGACCGGCAGCGGTATCGTCCGAATTTCACTGGGTGTCGCGCCATTCAGCAACCGCACAACGACGTCGGCGGCTTGCCGTGCTTGCTCGTCGTAGGGCGTCATGTAGCCGCCCACGACCCCGGCACCGATGTGAGTGTCCAAGGCTGCATACACCGGTGCCACAGACGCGGCCGCAATGGTCTCGACCGATTGGCGCGGGGAGACCAAAGCTCCTGCGCCGTCGACGAAATACCCGGGCGTAAAAACGACAGTGCCAGTGCCCGGAGGCAGGGATTTCAGGCGTCGAAGGACTTCCGCCGTAGAGAGGCCGGAGAGAAACTCGCTCTGAATGCCGTCGCCGAGCCGCGCCACGGAGGCGCGCAGCCGTCGCTCCCAGACCCGATCCCGCTGCGCGGCGCCTACCACGACGACCACACGTGTCGCATTCGGCTGAAGACGCAGCGCCAATTGCAACGTCGCAGTCGGATCGAGGTCGACGGTCCGCCCCACGAAGTCGGGCGGGAGGGCCAACCCTTCAAGTCGGTCTGCAGGGACGGCGATATGTACAACCGGAAGATTGGGAAATGCGTGTTCGTGGATCTGGGTGACGAATGGGAAGGCTTCCGGGCCACTGGCTACGACCACGCGAAGATTGCGGTCCTTGTATTTCTGCCGCAGCAACTCCGACTGCGCCCCAGCATAGACGGGCGAAATGCCTCTCTCCACCTCGAGATACTCCGAATAAATCTCCACGTCTCGCTGCAAGCCGCGAGGCACAACCGAGCGAAGCGTGTCCTCGATCACCACGGCGGCGGGCGTCGGACGCTGGTTGCTGTGGAGAATGAGAACGCCATCGGGCGTGGGCCGTTGCGCAACAACCGCATCACAAGCGAACACCGCGGCCCAGACCACGAACATCGCGATATCGATCGCGTTTTTGCGCGGGGCGCGTCCTATTAGCTCGTGACGGTCAAACATGTATTTCAATCGCCGCTTCCTTCGGTCCCAGCGCGATTGTCCACAACACCACGATTTCCGCAAGCCCAATCGGCTTTCGAACTCCATGCGATGCCGCATTTTGGTGCATCGCAGTCGACGGTGACGAGTCGTTCACGCGGCCAAATGGCGCGACAGACTTCAAATTCTCGCGTTAGATACGAATCCCTACTAAGGTCCCCGGCGTGCATCAATTGCGGCGCCGCCCTTTCGGTAGTTGTACAAGAAAGGTAGTTGTACGAGAAAAACCGCACGCACACGATTAGAACGCCGACGTGTGTCTTAAACGGCGACGAACATCAGGAAAAATCGGAAACGGAAATACGGAGAGCAGGAGCCTAAGCACCGCCGTAGCGGTCACCGATAACTTCGTGCCGCATCCCACATCGGGCGTAGATCGGGAAAGGGAGTGCGAGCCATTGCGCAATGAGGATCGCGACCCCGGCGGCTACGGCAGCGCGCGTTGCAAGTTGCAGCGGCGCAAGCATGGTCCGGGAATTCACTTCGCGCTTTCGACAGTCGCCACCGGCCTCAACTCCGACGAG
>JBEPVT010000138.1:0-9888 GCA_041690895.1 Gammaproteobacteria bacterium | reverse complement strand
AGCTGTGATCGAAAAATGATCAACTTTCACCCACACGACTTCCTGAAGACCCATTCTTTTAGAAGTGCTCCAGTCCCAAACATGCAGATCGAGATCAGCAAATGTCGGATTCACTGCCAAGCGGGTGCCATCAGCATTAAATGCCAAGCCACCAACCGGAGAATCTTCTTTAAACTCTGCAATCTTTGTGGCGACCGGCCCCATGTAGGTATCCTTTGACTTAAACATTTTTGAGAAGGACGAAATCCCCTGAGGGGTTTGTCCAGAGCACGGTAATACCGCTGCAAAAACGAGAGTGCCAACGATTGCCAGCATACGCGTCAAAGATACAACGTCATTTCTCATGATTGCAGACCTTTACTAATCCCCTGCATGGTTTCTCCAGCACTTGAAGTTTCATCAGGCTACCGCCAGGCGCCACAACCCCGCGATTGTGAACCCAACTCGCACGCAAGCAAGGCTCTCATGCTGGCGCTCCAACGATCTGTAGAGAATTCCGCTGTGATTCTGCTACCGATTTAGCGCCGATTTGCACAATCTCGTCCACCTGCAAATTCTTTGGTAACACATGCGTGATGAACAGCATTGTTACTTTGCCTTTCAACTGATTAATAGTCGCGCAAAAATGTTCGGCAGTTGCCGTATCAAGACTGCTGGTCGCCTCATCAAAGATCAAAATTTTCGGCTGCTTGATCAAGGCCCGCGCGATCGCGAGACGCTGTTTCTGACCCCCGGAAAGCCCCACGCCGCGCTCCCCGATTTCAGTTTGATACCCCTTTGGCAAGCGCTCGATCATGTCGTGAATTTCTGCGATTTGGCAGGCCCTGGTGATTTGCTCAAAGCTCGCATGCGGGTGCGCGGAGATTAAATTTTCATAGACGGTGCCGGAGAATAGAATCGTCTCCTGCGGCACGACGCCAAAATTGATGCGTAGCTCGTTTGCGGCCAAATAATTAATGTCATTGCCGTCGAGCTTGATCCGGCCTTCGCTCGGTCGATACAGCCCCTGAAGCAACTTCGCCAGTGTGCTTTTCCCACAGCCCGACGGGCCCATAAAAGCCACGACTCGTCCTGGCTCGATTTTCAAGTCTAGACTTTTAAGAAGTAACGGAAGATTTTCCGCGTAGCGGAAACTCAATCCTTCGATTTCGATTTTGCCTCGACCCTCTCTGACCCGGCCCGGCACCAATGAGTAGGGCTCCATGGGCGCATTCATGATGTCGCCGAGACGCAGGACAGAAAGGCTCGCTTGCTGGAATTGTTGCCAAAGACCTACCAAGCGCATCATGGGCTGCGATACGCGACTCGCAAACATCTGAAACGCCACCAGCATGCCAATCGTAAACGTCGTGCCGTTCATGACATACATCGCCCCTACGACTAGAATCAAAAGGCTTAATGTCTGCTCGAGAGCATTTGCGACAACGTTATAGGTGTTAGCGATTTGTCGAACAGAGAATCCAGAGCGCAAATACTCCGCCAGATAGTCGTCATATCGAGCTTTGACCTGAGGCTCCATCTGTAAACTTTTCACCGTCTCCAGACCCGCAATGTATTCGGTGGTAAATGCCTGATTGCGCGCGCCTAAGAGGAATTGTTCATTCAGTCGTGAACGAAAAATGGGCGCCACGACCAAGCTCAGTATGACAATCACCGCGATGATGCCGAGCGCCATGACGGTAAGTGGAACGTTGTAGGCGAACATGATCGCGACAAAGATGAATAGAAAAGGCAAATCGAGCACCAAGGTGACCGCCGCGCTGGCAATGAACTCCCGTATGTTCTCAACACCGCGAAGGCGTGCGGTGATGACTCCGGTCGGCCGCGTCTCAAAATAGCGGGGCGGCAGCTTCAATACGTGTTCGAACACCGCGGATCCCAAGACCGCGTCGACTCGGTTACCGGTATGCAGCACCAGGTACTGTCTGACCCAGGAGAGCAACGCCGAAAAAATTGCGAAAATGATCATTCCGATGGCGATGACCGCCAATGTGCTCTGGGTCCGATGAACCACGACTTTGTCGATGATCACCTGAGTGAATACCGGGGTCCCGAGCGCCAAGAGCTGAATAAAAAGCGAGGCAATCAGCACGTCGCGCCAAACGCGCCGATGTTTGAGCAGTTCCGGAATGAACCAGCGAAAGCCGAACACCTGCTGGAGCGGATGTGCGCCGTCCACGCAAGCGGCGCTTTACCAGAGGGCGGTCGAGGAACTCGCGGAAGCCCTCAATAGGGCGGAGGGCATGGGGCGCAAAGGCGTCTGCGTGAACACGAGCATCTTCTCCTGCTTGGCAGCGATCACCTCCGCGAGCTCGCCTGGCGAGCGGCAGATGCTGCGCGCGAGATTGAGCCGAGAGACGCGTTGTGTAGGTCGCAATGAACGCGAAGGGCGCTTCTTCATCGGACCGGTTCTCGGCCAGATTGAAATGCACGCGGCCAACGAGGTGCCAGGCTGGGTTCCGCCCTTTCAAGAACTCCTGCAGTGTTTGTCTCGCATCGGCGCGTTCGGTGCGACAAGCCGCATCAATCTGCTCCCAAAGCGCCGCGAGCACCTCGGCATTCAGGTATTCCCCGCCCGGCATCGGCGGTGCGGCGCTCGCCAGAGCCGCCAGCGTTTCCGCCGGCGGGACTGCGATGATGCTCAGCGCTGCGGGACTTGCGCCGCCGTCTGGTTGCGCAAACGTACATAGTATTGTGACGTAGCGGCCTGCGAAATCTCGCCAGTACGCAAAATCCGCAGGCAGAGCCGTGCCAACTTCGCGAATTTCAAGCTCGAGAAGCCCGTGTCCAGCACCGCGCTCAAACGCAGACTCCAGGCGGTCTCGCAAATTGTCCGGCAAGATACGCGCTTCATCCATCGGGGCGAGCATGAGGTGCCCCTGCGGCGTGAGCACGGGAATTCGATTCGACGGCATCATTTTCAGATCTTTGACAATTGCGCTCTGTATAGCGCTATCCGTACTGCCACGGACCAAGCGGCTCCCAGAGAACGGGATATTCATCCGACATCGACGCGGCCTTGGCCGCCGGTACCAGAAACTCGGCCAGATCGGCAACGACTTGCGGGAACTCGTTGGCCAGAGCCGGTTCGCCAATCCTACGTACAAACGCAGCCCATTGGCGGACATGAACAGGCTCAGAGTAGAACTCAGCAGTCAATGCCACCGGCGGCACTACAGGCACGCTGGTCTGGCGACGATTGAAAGTCGAACGGATCGCGTGGCTCAAAGCGGGGCCAGAAAAGGTTAGAGTGCGCGACAAGATCCAGATGTCGTAGAAATCCTTCATTCGACTGTTCTGCAGATCGAGATGAACCATGGCCTGAAATTTCTCTGCAATCGCCGCCTCTACCGGGTACGCGTTCAGCCGCACCGGGGCACTAGTCAAGATTACCGGATAGTCGATTACCTGCGGCTCCGGATGAACGGCGTCGCCGACGCCAAAGTCGATCTGCACGGTCTGACGCACGTTGTCGAGACGCGCCTGCAGGCGAATGCGAGTACCAACGTAGTCGGTCGCATCGCGAATCGATTCGACGTAGATCGTCGTCGGCTCGAAGATGACACCGTCAGAAGGATCACTAATTGCCGCGCACTGTTCGACGAGTCGTACGAGTGCTGCCTGATCGGCAACGCCACGATGCAGCAGATCGATATCCATCGTCGGCCGCGCGCGTGGCACGCCCCAGACCCGAAGCATCAACGCACCTTTGAGTAGGACCGTATCGGCGTGCGGAGATCGCGCAAGCCGCGCCAAGAATCGTTCAATCACATAAGATTGAAGAATGTCGTTGAAACTTAGGCTCGCTTTCTGGGCGACGTTGCGTAGCCTCGCGAGAACAGAGGCTACGACATTCTTCGGCGGCTTGGTCACGCAACGCTTTCCAGGTATGGCGCCATAATTCGGTCCTGTCGCAGCAGGCGTGCGCATTGGAGGACTTCCCGATTGCTGATTCGTTTGCGGGTGCGTGCAAGGCGCAGCGCTTCGATAGCGACATCCAGACCGAGCTTGTTTCGATACTTGAAACAATCAACTAGCGTGCGCGCGACACCGTAGATGCGAACCGGAATGCCATCAATAGGATGCACTTCGATTCCCTGGAAGAAAGTCGGAGCATCAAAACGGTAGATTTTCACCGGAGGCGTGCGGAGGCGCAGCCCCGCGTATCGTCCCCGTGGAACAGCAAGGTGTACGACTCTCGGAACCTGAGTCGTGATGCCATGAAAGGCTAGCGCCGAAATCAGGCACACGACCGCATCTGGGGCTTTGGCCGCCGCTACTGCGAGGTCCGGATTGCTGAACTCTTGGGTAGAGGTGAGTCGATAAAACCCGCGTGCGAGTCGCATAAGCTGACCGTTCTCGACGAGCCTGTATAGCGCTGCGGGATGAATACCCCGCATCAGGGCCTGACTCGTTCTCATCACGCCGCCGTGTTGACGGAAGGTTTCGAGGGCGGATTGGATATCGCGAGTCTGAGTCATGATGGATAATATTAGCACCATTTATATATATTTGGTACTTATTATATCCAAGCTCCTCCCGTTCGGGACGTAGGAGTCGCAGGTTCAAATCCTGTCACCCCGACCACTGATTTTCTTGATGTTTTCCTTTGAAAAATCCTCTGGGGTCCATGCTCAATCAGCCTCTGGGGTCCAATTGGGGTCCAGTTTCAAGGCCCTAAAATATTCCAGCGCAAGCTTTCAAATGCTCATTTTGGTCTTGAACAGGCGCACCTGTCGGCGAGAAATCTCGACCTCGGGACCGCCGCGGAGCTGCGCGTGCAGACGCCCATTCACGCCCAGTTCCACGCTCTCGATGAAGTCCAGATTGATAATCTGCCGTCGATTGGCACGGAAGAATCGATTCGGATCGAGACGTTGCTCGAGCGCCGCCAATGCGCGCCCCAGCAAGGGGCTGGCCTTTCCCCACGACAAGCGAATGTAATTGCCCTCCGAGCTCAGCAGGCGCACCTCTCGAAGCGGCACAAACCAGCATCGGTCGCCGTCGCGGACAAAGATCTGTTCCAAGATCGCATCCGGCCCCGGTGTCCGGGCGGCTTGACCGCTTCTGACTCTACCGAGCGACTCCGCCAGGCGCGCCGGCTCGATTGGTTTGAGCAGGTAGTCGAGCGCGTCTACCTTGAATGCCCGCACCGCATGTTCATTGTAGGCAGTGGTGAAAACTACCTGGGGCACGTCCTCCAATCGGGTAAGCAGATCGAAGCCGGATCCTCCCGGCATTTGGATATCCAGGAACAGCAATTCCGGGGCCAGGGTTTCCACCATTTCTGCCGCCTGGTCAACGTTGCCAGCCTCCCCAACGATTTCCACCCATGGGAAACCTGTCAATAGTCGCCGTAACTCACGGCGTGCCGGCGGCTCGTCATCGATAATCATTACCTTCATGGATTGACAGGAATGCGCAAGCGCGCCGTTGCCACAGATGGCTGCAAGAGATCTAGTTCAAGACTCGCACGCGCTCCGAACAGCAGCCTCAATCGATCGCGAGCATTCTGTAGACCGACGCCTTCTTGTGACATACGTACCCGCGTCGGCGGCCGCGGATTTTCAACCTCCAGCACGAGCATTTGACTTTGCACCGTGGCGGAGACGCGCACCAGCCCTCCCGAGGGCAATTGGGCGATGCCGTGCTTGATTGCGTTCTCCACCAGTGTCTGCAGCAGCATCACCGGTACCTGCACGCCTGCCGCGTCGTCAGGAACATGAAGCTCAATGCGCAGCCTTTCCTCGAAACGCATTGACTCCAGCTCAAGGTAGTCCGCCACGATGTCCAACTCCAGGGAAAGCGTGACCAGCTCATCTTGAGGCGAGGTTAAGGTGTAACGCAGCGTCTTTGCGAGTCGCGTCACAGCGTCTTGTGCGCGCGCGGGATTGTCGGCGATGAGCGAACGCACGGTGTTAAGAGCATTGAACAGAAAATGCGGATTCAACTGAGATTTTAGCAGACGAAGCTCGGCGAGCTGCAGCGCGCGTGCCAGTTCGGACTGTTTGAGTTGCGCCGAACGGTGCTCGCGCGCCGCGAGGGCGGTAAAGTAAATCACGAGCCAGGCGATGAACACAGCGGTCCAATTGGCAATCTCCAAGGCGATGCCGAACGGAAGTGCCAATTGGAATTGCAAAGCCGGTGCGTACTCGCTAAGCAATAACCCGGGATCCACCAACGCCGACAGATAGGTGAATTGCGTCACGATGCCGAGGGGAGCGCCGCACACGAACGAGACAACGAGGATCCGCCAGGCTAGCTTGCGAATCGGCAGCGCGCGCCATCGATTACGTCCCACGAATTCGCGCAGCAAATGCGTAAGCACCAATCCCACTGTGTTGACCAGCAACAACTCCAGCAGGAGACGCGGCCAAGCTAGATCAAGCAGGGTGACGCCGCCAATGAATCGACCCAGGGTTATCACTCCCCAACCTGTCAGCTGAAAAATCCAGTAGACCAGCTGAGACTTCTGTTGTGTGATTGGTCGCTCGGTGTCGTTCATCCGTATCCTGTGCCGCTTCAGTGGTCTATATTCCCCGCAACGCGGAGGCTAATGGCGCGCGTGCAGCTCGGATGGCGGGGAAAGCGGCTCCGACCATCCCAATGATGCAGGCCCACAGCACCCCCAAGCCAATCAGGTCCAAGTTGACGGCGAGAGGAACTGACAATTGTGTCAGTCCCCCGCCGGTGGTGCTGACGGCATGCCCATTGAACAGGAGCCATGCGAGGCACCCACCTGCCGCGCCGCCCAGAATCGCCAGCAACAAGCTTTCCGCGAACACCGACACAATGACGGCCGAGGCACCAAATCCCAACACGCGCAGCGTTGCGATCTCGACCGTGCGCGTGCTGACGGCAGAATACATGGCGTTCAGCGCACCGAAAACCGCTCCGACCGCCATAATGCCGCCGATCAGATAGGCCACGATGGACAGCAGCCGCGAGAATGTCTGCGATTGCTGCCGATAGTAGTCTGCCTCGCGCATGACATCTACGCTAAGCGCCGGGTTGCTGGTCAGTGCCGCCTTGAACTGTGGAAGAGAATCCGCCGATTCGAGCAACACGGTAACCGATTGAAAGGTATTTCTCTCAAATGCCGACTGCAGCGTTTCCGCGCCGGTTAGCAATTCCGCCTCGTGCGGGTCCGCGTGACTTTCGAAGATCCCGACCACCGTCCATTCGGCACCTCGCACTAAGATTTGCTTGCCGAGCTCGAGGTCTCGAAACTGGCGTTGCAGCGTGCGGCCCACGATAACCTCGCGCACGGCGGAGCCGAATAACCGGCCTTCTACCAGGTGGATTTCAGGATGAACGGCCAAGCCGACCCCACTCATACCGCGCAGCGATACATTGGCGCTGTTGCCGCCTTGTTTCAGTGGCAACCTGACAATCGCCAGAGCTTCAGCTGACGCCAGCGGCTTACCCTCGATCCCACGCTTGATTCCGGGGGAGTCCAGTATGGTTTGCGCCGCTTCGCGCGTGATATTGCTCAAGGTCTCGAAACTTGCGCCCGCGCTCACCACGATGGCGCGATCGTCGCGCCCATTGCTGGTCATCATCTGCGAGAGACCACCGACCATGGCCAGAATGCTCACCAGAACGCCTACCACGCCGGCAATGCCGATGACAATCACCGATGATGCGCCGAGGCGCAGCGGCACGCTCTTGATGTTCATCAGAGTGACAGCGGCAATCTGCTTGAGTGCGTTCATCCTGATACTCGTTCAGCGGCCGGCCAAGGCGTCCACAATCATCAGCCGCTGGGCGCGCCACGCCGGAGGCAAGCCGCTCGCGAGCGCGAGAGCCACCGCAATCGCCAGCCCGGCGCCGATGACTTTGAGCGGCAGCGCGGAGCCGCCCATTCCGAGTGCGGCGGTTACCGGAAAAACGGCAGCGGCAGCGGCGAGTCCCAGCGAGGCGGCTAACACACAGAGCAGTACCGACTCGATCAGAACCAACACCGTTACGGAGCCGTCCGAGAAGCCGACGGTCTTCAGAATGGCGAGTTCGGGCGTGCGCTCGCGCACCGACTGCATCATGGTATTGCCGGTGAGGAACAGCAGGGTGAAAAGCACGGCGGCAACAATGGCATTGGCCATCAAGCTCACATCGCCCAGCTGCCGTAGCTGTCCCTGCGCATACGCCTTCTCGTCTTGTGTCACGGTCTCAGAGGCTGAGTTGACAAAGAGCGCGTCCACGGCAGCGCAGACTTGCGCCGATCGGGTTGGGTCGTCGACCGCAACGACAAAGGCCAACGCTGTGCCGCGCTCCAGGAGACGGGCTTCGTCGAAGTAGGCGTAGTTGACGAGGATGCGGTTCTGCGCCGGTGTGGAGAGTACATTGTAAGTTCCGACAATTTCAAAATTCCAGTCGGCATTGCCCTCCCGCTTGACCACCGAGGTGCGCAGCGGTATGCGATCCCCAATCTTCCGGCCAAATGCTCGCATGAGCGGTGCAGCTACGATCGCACCATCCCGAGTGCGGATCATCGCCGCAAGCTGCTCTGGAGCGATCTGCCAGTCAGGATAAAGATCAAAAAACGTCTTCATATCCGTGGCGAAAGCCACCAGTGTGTTGCTCCTTTCCTGATAAAAGCCCGTAAAGGCGGCGATGTAAGTCGACTGCCGGATCCCCGGGACCGCCTGGATCTGATGCAGGTACGCGCTGGGTAAAGGCTGAACCTGACTCACGCGACTCACAACATACAAGCGATTGGCGTTCGACCCTGTGCCAAAAGCGTTGAGCCAGGCATTGACCCCCTGCAGCAGGCCGAAGAGCAGGAAGGCAATCATGATGGACAGCAACGTAAAAATTGTGCGCGTCTTTTTGCGCCACAAGCTGCTCCAGACCAAGGGGAAGAACTTCATGCCGCCAAACTCGATTCCGCATGGATCAGACGGCCCTTATCGAGGTGCAGCTGCCGCGTCGCGCGCTCCGCCGCCTTCGGATCGTGTGTGACCATAATGATGGTTTTGCGCTATTCGCGATTCACAATCTGCAGCAAATCGAGGATCTGCTCGGCCATTTCCCGATCCAAATCGCCCGTGGGTTCATCGCACACCAATAGTGTTGGATCCGCGACCAGCGCTCGGGCAATGGCGACGCGCTGCTGCTGGCCACCGGAGAGCTCCGCGGGTTTATGCGAGGCGCGGTCCGCGAGACCGACGAGTTCGAGGGCCGCTTTGACATTGGCGCTGCGCTGCGCCTTGGAGAGATTTGTCATCAGCAACGGCAGCTCAACGTTTTGCTCGGCTGTCAGCAGCGGCATCAGATTGTAGAACTGGAATACGAAGCCCACGTTGTGCCCGCGCCATCTCGCAAGCTCGCGCGCCGTAAGAGCGTTGATGCGTTCGCCCGCCACCAGCAGGTCACCTTCATCTGCGCGGTCGATGCCGCCAATCAGATTGAGCAAGGTCGTTTTGCCGGACCCGGACGGACCCATGAGCGCCAGAAACTCACCCGCGCGGATCTCAAGATCGATGCCATGCAGAACCTGCACGCGCTGTTTACCGCGAACGTAACGCTTAACAATTCCCTTCAAGGAAACGAGTGCTTCCGACATGCTTTGCCTCCTGATCGCTCGCCGAGCGGGCCTGTGCTCTTGCGAGAAAACTATACGGCGCCCGGAATTACGGGCCGCATTTCATGTCGAACGGTCGTTTCGAGGTGATGAGCGGTCGAATTTAAACATCAGCCACCGCGGCGCAGTCGGCGCACCACCGCCAGAGTACATCCGGGCGTCCGCGGGCGAGTGACATGGCGCCGTTTGCCTGGCACAACGCGACGTTAGAGGTGCTCGGCTTCGACCTTCGGCCAACCACCTTGGTTGACTGACCGGCGACAATTAGAACTGCCGGTCGCGTTGCCTCATCTAGTGAGGCACCG
>JBEPVT010000137.1:0-9976 GCA_041690895.1 Gammaproteobacteria bacterium | reverse complement strand
TTCGCGTGCACGTCATAATGCACAGCAAGCTGCGCGATCGTCTTCTCGCCTTTCAAGGCTTCCAAAGCCACCTTCGCCTTGAAGGCTGGCGAGTGGTTGCGTCTCGGTCGTTTCATCGGAATTTCTCCTGCTATCGTGGGAAAATATAGCAGTCCTTCCACTGATCGACCTGTCTGAAAAGCCCGAGCCAGCTCTAAGAGCCATTTCGGCAACGCCTTCAATTTGATAGTGGCGAGCAAGCACCGCGCCGACCAAAACGCCCACCCCGTCGCCCGCAACGCAATGCATCGTTGATCCGAGCACCTGCCGCCACCGAACTCGAACGTACTGCTCGTGCTGTCCGGGCAGCGGCTCGCGGCAACCCAGCAAGTAGAGGAACGCTCCTATCGGGCCCGTGTACGCAACCAGCAGCACAAAGCCCCACTTCATCACCGTCGACTCGGGCGTCGAGCGAATATCGACGGCGACAAAGGCCAGCGAAAGTCCGGTCAGCACGAACCATAACAACATCACGCCTTGAAGCACGCGGGTTCTCCGATCTTTGTGTGGTTGTCCGAGGCGGCCACCCCTTATCTCAAGGGCAGCCGCTTCGCTTGGCCCGAAGCGGATGCCACACCGTGCGGGGCCTGCCGGACCCGTTTGATTGTGGCGACAATTATCTAGACGCGTTGCCGAGCCAACGGGGTGGCCTTAGCAATTGATAGTGTCAATGGCTCGAACACCCACACGCAGTTTCCGACTGCTTGCTTGCCGTCCCGCAACATTTCATCGCACTTTGGGAGCTGGCTTTGGCATCATCCAGCTTGCTCTTGTCGTGACATTCCGCGGCTTTGATATGGTGTTCGGCACATGCTTGGTGCTCGCTGGCAGCTCGTCGGTGTTCGGTGCTTGCCGTCGTATTTGTGATTGACATAACGAGTTCCTTCATCGATCAAGTAAAAATAGGCGATTATTGATGAGCGCAGTCAATAGAACCGTTCGCGCACATCATCAAAGTACCTTACGCCTACAATTCCATTCCCTCCGTGCGATAACGTACGTCCGCCTCTCGTACGCTCCCTTGCTCGCAGCGCGAAGCTGGCTAAGCCGACTCTCGTCCCTCAAGGTCACCCCTTAAGCGGTAGCAGTAACGGCTGGCGGAGCCGTCTCGGTGTGCCGAACTTCTACCCACCATTTCCAAAGCACGTAGATGGCTGGATAGATCAGGAGCTCCAAGATCGAGCTAGTGACAATGCCTCCCACCATCGGCGCCGCGATGCGCTTCATGACATCAGACCCGGCACCGCTCGACCACATGATGGGGAGGAGGCCCAAAAGAATCGCAAACACCGTCATCATTTTGGGTCGGACCCGCTGCACAGCGCCTTCCATAACGGCGCCTTCTAAGTCGGCAATGGTTTTCATTTTGTCTTCCTTCTTCCAGCGACCATAGGCCACATCCAGATACAAAAGCATGACCATGCCGGTCTCGGCATCAACGCCCGCAAGAGCGATGATGCCCACCCAAACGGCGACGCTTAGGTGATAGCCCAAGAACCATAGAAGCAAAAACGCGCCCACCAGCGAGAAGGGCACAGCGCTCAACACGATCAGGACTTTACCCAGCGATCGGCCGTTGAAGTAGAGCAACACCGCAATGATCGTCAGCGTGATCGGAATGACATACATCAGGCGTTGACCGGCGCGCTGCATGCCTTCGAAGGCGCCGCTCCATTCGAGCCGATAGCCCGGTGGTAGCTTCACCATCTTGGTGACGGCCGCCTGAGCATCTTTCATATAACTGCCCGTGTCGCGGCCCGCGAGATCCACGTACACATAGCCCACGAGTTGCGCCGCCTCGCTTTTGATCGAACCAGGACCGTCCACGAACTTAAGATCGACGAGTTCGCCCAAGGGCACCTGCGCACCATTGGGCGTCGCCACCAACACTCGGCGCAAGCTGCCCAAGTCATCCCGCAGCTCACGACCATAACGGACATTCACCGGAAAGCGCTCGCGGCCTTCGATGGTCTGCGTGACGTTGGCGCCGCCCACCGCAGCCATGATGGTGTCCTCGACATCCATCACTGAGAGTCCATAGCGAGCGATCGCTTCGCGGTTGACGTTAAAATCCAAGTAGTAGCCTTGACTTACCCGTTCGGCAAAGACGCTCCTTGTACCGCGCACCGTGCGCACCGTCGCTTCAACATCTGCGAGAATGCGGCTGATCTCGGTAAGGTCCGGACCAAACACTTTGATGCCGATAGGGGTGCGTATGCCGGTCGAGAGCATGTCGATGCGACCCTTGATTGGCATGGTCCATGAGTTGGAAAAGCCGGTCATCTTCTCGCGTAACGTCTTATCCATCTCGGCGACCAATTTGTCGGGCGTCATGCCGCTTCTCCACGCCGCAGGGGGCTTCAAATTCACCACGGTCTCGACCATTTCCAACGGTGCGGGGTCCGTGGCACTGTCCGCGCGACCGGCCTTGGCAAAGACGCTCGCGACTTCCGGGATGCCCATCAGAATTTGATCCTGTTGTTGAATTGTGCGCGTCATCGTCTGAATTGAGGCACCTGGCAGGGTCGCCGGCATGTAGAGAATCGTTTCCTCCCAGAGCGGCGGCATAAATTCACTGCCGAGGCTCAAGTAAATAGGCACGATGCAGGCAACAGAAACCAGCGCAATGACAATCATCATGTAACGATGCTTCAAGGCGAGCGCTGCGATGGGCTCGTAGACGCGAATTAGAAACCGATTGATCGGATTTTTCTTCTCCGGCGAGATCTTTCCGCGAATCAGCAGTGTCATCAGAAACGGCGTCACCGTAATCGACAACAGAGCCGCGAAGAACATGCTCGAGGACTTGGTGAAGGCCAGCGGCTTGAACAGCCGCCCTTCCTGATCTTGCAGGAAAAACACGGGTAGAAAGCTCACCGTGATGATCAGGAGCGAGAAAAATAGTGATGGCCCCACCTCTTTGCCAGCATCGATCAGCACTTCTAGTCGCGGTCGCTGCGCCTCCTTGGGCTTCACCTGCTCGCGCTCCAAATGCTTGTGAGCGTTCTCGATCATGACGATGGCCGCATCCACCATCGCGCCTATGGCGATCGCAATGCCGCCTAAACTCATAATGTTGCTGGTGAAGCCCAACAGGCGCATCGACAGCATGGCCAAGAGCACCGCGAGCGGCAACGTGATGATCGCGACCAAGGCGCTACGCAGCCGAAACAGAAAGACGATGCACACCAAACTCACGATGAGGCTCTCTTCAATCAGCTTGCCGCGCAACGTGGCGACGGCATGTTTGATCAAGGTCGAGCGATCGTAGGTGACGACGAGTTCCACGCCCTCGGGCAGCGAGGGTTGAACGGTGTCTTTAATGGTCTGCTTTACATGCGCCAGGACGTCATAGACGCTCTCTCCATAGCGCACCACGACGATGCCGCCGGCCGCATCGCCCAAGCCGTTAAAATCCACAGCGCCGCGGCGGATGTCGGGTCCCAATTGCACGAAGCCCACGTCTCTGACGAGAATGGGGGTCCCGTCGGTGTTGGCACCAAGCGCGACTGCCTCCAGATCCGCGGTGTTGCGGATATAGCCCCGCCCTCGGACCATGTATTCGCGCCCCGTGAACTCGAGCACCCGGCCGCCGACCTCCTGATTGCTGCGGCGGATCTGCTCGACCACGCGATTGATCGAGATCTTGTGCGCCAGCAGTTTGTTGGGGTCGATTGTGACCTGATACTGCTTGACGAATCCGCCGACCGCGGCCACCTCGGCGACTCCGGGGACGGCACGGATTTGATATTGAACCTGCCAATCCTGAAGCGTGCGCAGGTCCGCCAAGGAATGTTTGCCGGTCTTATCGATGAGCGCGTACTCCAAGGCCCAGCCGACCCCCGTAGCATCCGGGCCGAGTTGCGGGGAGACGCCTTGTGGAAGCTTGCCGGCCATGCCGCTTAAGTATTCGAGCACGCGGCTGCGCGCCCAATAAAGGTCCGTGCCATCCTCGAAAATCACGTAGATGAGCGAGGAGCCATAAAAGCTGTTCGCTCGCACCGCCTTGACCTTAGGCGCCGAGAGCAGCTGCGTGACGATGGGATAGGTGATTTGATCTTCGATGATGTTGGGACTGCGATCGGCCCAATCCGTGGCGACGATCACTTGCACATCGGAGAGGTCGGGAATGGCGTCAAGCGGCGTGGTCAAGGTCGCCCACACGCCGCCGCCGATGGCGACGACAACCAGCAGCAGCATGAGAAAAGGGTTGCGCGCGCTGAACTCGATGATGCGAGCGATCATTTGTTGGGGCCGGCCTTGGCTGCGGGTTTCGCAGGCACACTCATGCCCGGCATGTCCGCCATGCTGCCGCCGCCGGCTTCCAATCGGCTTTCCGAATCGACCAGGAAATCGGCAGAGGTCACGATGGCGTCCCCAGCTTTGAGGCCTTCGAGCACCTGATAGCGGTCCGCAAAGCGCGTGGGGCTGATCTTGACGAGGACCGGCGCGAAGTGGCCTTCCGAAACCACGCGAAACGCGATGTCGCGCTCACCGGTGCGAATGACCGCCGAGGCGGGAATGGTCAGCCCCGTCCCCATGGCATGAGAGATCGTTACATCCCCGAACATCCCGGGCAGCAACGTGCCTTTAGGGTTCGGCAGCTCAATACGCACTTGCACCGAGCGCGACATCTCATCGACTACGGGATCGATGAACACGACCTTCCCCGTAAGCGATTCCTGAGAGGAGGAAGGAAAAGACACCGTGACCGGCATCCCGATGGCGACATGCGGCAACTCGTACTGAAAAATCTTCGCCTGCATCCAGACCTTGGAAAGATCGGCGACCACAAAGAGATCGTTCGCCACGATGACATACTGGCCGGCAAACGCTTGCTTCTCCAAGACGGTGCCTGAAATGGGACTGCGCAAAATAAGCGACTTGCCCGGCTCCCCGGTTTTTTCCAGTTTGTCGATCTCCTCCTTCGGGATGTCCCAAAGTTCCAAGCGCCGGCGTGCCGTGTCCACAATGGTTTGCTGATCGCCCTCGCTATCGAGCCCCGATTTGGCCACCCGTAAGGCGGAAAGGAACTCGCGCTGCGCGGCGAAGAAAGCCGGGCTATAGATGGAGAGCATCGCATCGCCGCGCCTGACTTTCTGCCCCGTGAAAGACACGTACAATTTTTCGACCCAGCCCTCGGTCTTCAAGTGAACGTGGGCTACGCGGGTTTCATCGGGGCGCACGATACCGACCGCGCGAATCGTCATGGTGAGCGGAGTCTCCTCCACCTTGCCGACTGTCACTCCGATGCGCTGTTCAATGTCCGCGCCTAAGGCAATAGGAGCATAACCAGAGGGTGATGCAGTAGCGGGCTGGGTGGGTGAAGCTGCAGCCGACTTTTTCGGCATGTCCATCCCAGGCATGTCCGCCGACGTCGCTGGCGCCGGCGCGGATTGACCTTGGCCTCGTACGTGGGTGACTGCCACCAGCACCACCGCCATCGCCATCGCCACCACGGCCGTAAGCCACCGGACTTTGTTCTTTGTCATGGAAATCCTCATGGGGGTAAACCCAGCGTCTCGATGTCGACACCCGAGAGTGCCTCGATATCAACCAAGCGCCGCTCGCGTTCGACCTGCGCCTCGGCCACCATGCGCCGCACCGCAATGAAGATACGCTCGCTATCGATGAGATCGGCAAAGGCAACGCTGCCGGCGGCATAGTCGTTTCGCGAGCTACTTACCAGCTGCCGCGCGGCGGGGACGATGCGGTCGCGGTAGAGCTCGGTTTCGCGCTCGGCGTTGCGCATCAGATAAAGGTCCGCGACAAAGCTTGCCGCGCGGTCTTGCGTCCGCTGCCTAAGAATCGCTTGTGAGGATCGCGTCATGGCTTGCGCTTCCTCGATAGCGGCCCGAATCGCCGGTAGCTTGGTCGGCACCATCAGCATGGCCCCGAGCGACTGCGATAGGTTCCCGGTGATACTTGCGGCGGGAATGATATCGGGCAGAAAGCTAAGCCTCGCCAACTCGATGGCGTCACTGCGTCCGGCGACTTGGGCGGCGAGTGCCGCGAGCTCCGGGTTTTGGGCAACACCTACGGCGATGAGCTGCGCATCATCGGCGCGCACTGGCCGCGGCGCCGGCAAATTGGCCGCCAGGTTAAGCGCCGCCTTCGGATCGCGGCCGAGCATGCCGTTCAGCGTCCCGCGCATCGAATTCGCTTTCGCTTGTAAACCGGCCAGATCGTTCTGCGCGCTCTGCGACTCGATCAACGATTTAAAGAGGTCCTGCATCGGACCGCCGGCCTCGGCACGGTCGGCAGCCGAACTGCTAAGGAGTTTAAGAAAAGAGAGATTATCGACGTCGATGCGAATCAATTCCTCGGTCAGGGCCAAATCCAAGTACGCGGTGAGCACTTTGCGCTGCAGGTCGAATTTAGCTGCGCGAAATCGATCGCCCGCCGCCCTGGCTTCATCCAACGCGATCTTCCCAGCCGTTCGGGTTTTGATCGGCGGCGAAAGGGTCACCGACGGGGCGAAGCCGGCGCCGATGGTCGTGCGATTCCATGCCTTCATGTTCCCCGGTGAAAACAGGTGGCTGAAAGAGAGCGCTAGATTGCTATTCGGCCAGGTCGCCGCCTGGTCGATGCGAGCCATGGCCGCCTTCCATTCGAAATAGCTTGATTCCAAATCGCCGTTGGCGAGAAATGCGCGACTTAGGATGTCGGGCCAATCCGCGATTGCTGGTAGGTCCGGTACATCCCGGGCCTCTAGGCGCGGTTCAAACGGCCTCGATGCCGCGTCTAACTGCGCGTGCTCTTCGGCCGTGCCTTTTGGAGTGAGAACGCAACCACTTGAGGCCATCGTGAGCGCGACGCCGAGTATTCGAAGGAAGCCCGCCGAGCGTGTCCACCAGTTAGGGATGACATGTCTTGAAAGTTCGCGGCTCTGCCGGCTCACGACACGGGACACAATTAAATCCGCGCCGCGCGGAGCCTCAACGCATTACCGATTACCGACACGGAGCTCAAGCTCATAGCCGCCGCGGCGATGACCGGACTTAGAAGCAACCCGAAAGCGGGATAGAGGACGCCGGCGGCGATAGGGACGCCGACTGCGTTATAGACGAAGGCGAGAATCAGATTTTCGCGGATGTTGCGCATGGTGGCGCGACTCAATGCGCGGCCGCGAGCGATGCCGGCAAGATCACCCTTCACCAGTGTGAGACTGGCACTTTGCATCGCGACATCGGTCCCCGTACCCATGGCGATGCCGACATCCGCTTCGGCCAGCGCGGGCGCATCATTGACGCCGTCGCCCGCCATGGCGACAATCCGGCCTTCGCTCTTCAAACGCCGCACGATGGCGTTTTTCTGGTCCGGCAGCACATCGGCCTCGATTGCGGTGATCTTGAGCTTCGTGGCGACCGCTTGCGCGGTGGTGCGATTATCTCCCGTCAACATCACGATACGCAGGCCTTCGCTGCGTAGCGTGTCGAGCGCGGCCATGGTAGTGGCTTTAATCGGATCGGCCACGGCGATGATGCCGGCAGGCTTATCATCGACCGCGACGAACATAGCGGTGGCGCCTTCCTGCCGCAAGGTTTCGGCACGCGCTTGAAGCTCCCCGCTGTTGACCTTCAGAACTTCAAGCAACGCGGCATTGCCGACCGCGACACGTTTGCCGCCAATCGTGCCGGTGACTCCTTTGCCCGTGATGGATGCGAAGTTGGTGACGGCTTGCAGTGCTACTTTGCGCTCCGCCGCGGCGGCCACGATGGCGGCGGCCAGCGGGTGCTCGCTTGATTTCTCGAGGCTTGCCCCTAAGCCAAGAATTGTAGATTCATCGAAGCCCGCAGCCGGTACAACGGCCGTTACCTTAGGCTTACCCTCCGTGAGCGTGCCGGTTTTGTCGATCACCAGGGTATCGACCTTCTCGAAGCGCTCGAGCGCTTCGGCATTCTTGATGAGGACGCCGGCGCTGGCGCCTTTGCCGACCCCCACCATGATCGACATAGGTGTCGCCAGACCGAGCGCGCAGGGGCAGGCAATGATGAGAACCGACACCGCGGCAACTACGGCAAGCCCGAATGCGGGCGCGGGTGCCCAAATCATCCAGGCCCCAAACGCGAGTAGGGCCGAGAGTATGACGGCGGGAACGAACCAAGCGGAGACCTTATCGACAACGCGCTGAATGGGTGCCCGACTGCGCTGCGCCTCGGCGACCATCTTCACAATGCGCGACAGCATCGTATCCGCGCCGATCTTATCGGCGGTGATCGTCAGTGCACCGGTCCCATTGATGGTGCCGCCGATAACCTTCGCACCCGCGGCTTTCTCGACGGGCATGGATTCGCCAGTCACCATGGATTCATCGACCGAGCTGTTGCCCTCCGCCACGGAGCCATCCACGGGCACGGCATCACCCGGCCGGACGCGGAGTTTATCGCCGACGTGGATTTGTTCGAGCGGTACCTCTTCGTCCGTCCCATCGGCACGAATGCGCCGCGCGGTCTTGGGCGCCAATTTCAACAGCGCTCGAATAGCCCCGCCGGTTTTCTCGCGCGCGCGCAGTTCGAGCACCTGACCCAGCAATACGAGAACGGTCACAACGGCAGCGGCTTCGTAGTAAACCGGGATCAGATCACCTCGCTTTAGAGCAGCGGGGAAAAGGCCGGGAGCAAATGTTGCGAAGAGGCTGTACACATAAGACGCGCCGACCCCTAAGGCAATCAACGTGAACATATTGGGCGAGCGATTGATAACGGAAGCCCACGCGCGCTGAAAGAACGGCCAGGCGCACCAGAGCACAATGGGCGTGGACAGTGCAAACTGAATCCACATCGAGGTGCGCATCGAGACCAAGCGATCCAGATTCAGCGCCGTCCAATGACTGCCCATCTCCAATACAAAAATTGGGGCTGCCAGAATGGCGCCAATGACGAACCGTCGGCTCATGTCCTTCAACTCGGGGCTCGACCCCTCTGCCTCCGGAATGCCTTCAGGCTCGAGCGCCATGCCGCAAATAGGGCAACTTCCGGGCGCATTGCGCCGGATCTGCGGGTGCATCGGGCAGGTATAGATGGTGCCTTGGGCAACCGGGGTGTTCGGTGCGGCTTTGGCAACCGGCTCGGCCGCCTTGAGATACTGATCGGGGTTCGCCACGAATTTGGCGTTGCATCCGACGCCGCAAAAATAGTACGTTTGGCCGCGGTAGTCTGCCTTCTGTTTAGCAGTCGCCGGATCGACGCTCATACCGCACACGGGATCTTTAGATACCCTCAACGCCTCCGGACTGGAAGCCGGCGGCCCCGATCCGCCGGAAACTTTTTGAGTAACCGTGTTCATAATCCTACCTTCAAATGATTGTACTTCCGTGCTGGCAATACTCTAAGCTCCGTACCTAGGTACGGAGTCAAGCAATGTCCGAAACAAACACTGAGCCCAGCCCCCGAGCCCGATCTTCGGGTCCTGTGACCATCGGTGGGCTCGCACGCGCCTCGGCTAAGCGCAAGGAAATCCGCAGCGTTGCCAATTCCCGCCTCAAGAACATCCGCGAGAAAATGCAGGATCTTGAACGAATGGAACGGGTGCTCGCGCAGCTCGCCCACTATTGCGAGCGGGCCAATTCCTTAAATCCTTGTCCCATTATTGCAGCCTTAAGCGAAGGGTAGCCCCATAGCCTCCTATCGATATCGTGCAGCGAAAAAGTGGTGCAACGGCCCAAATATGAGGGCGATGTACCAGCCCCATGCAAGGCTCTCAAACAGTCCTAGAATGAAGTTCGGAAGGCTGAGCAGCACAAAGCCCGGCAACATCATGGAGAGCATCGCGTGGGAAATAGGCCACGTCGGAACCACCAGATAGCTTAAGACGCAAAGTCCGAAGGAAAGGGCGAAAAATAGGCTTAAGGCCAGCCCGAGAGCCACCACGGGTATTGAGCGCGACGGGCCGGCGGCGATTTTATTGACTGCTGCCGCAGGCGATTCCCAACCTC
>JBEPVT010000136.1:0-10098 GCA_041690895.1 Gammaproteobacteria bacterium | reverse complement strand
AACCCAGTGATGCAAGCATAGAGCCAAAGTAGCCCGACCAGCCGACAGCCACAGAAGAAGCCGCGAAGAGGTACTCCATACAGAGACTCCAACCGACCACCCAGGCTGCCGTTCGCCCGAGCGTCGCGTAGGTGTAGGAGTAGGCACTACCTGACGCGGGAATCATCGAGGCCATCTCTGCGTAGCAAAGCGCTGCACACAGACTCCCAAGGCCTGCCAATATCAGTGACAGCGTAACCGCTGGGCCAGAGAACCGCCCTGCGACTACGCCCGTCAGAACGAAGATGCCTGACCCGATAATGGCCCCAATGCCTATGCCCATGAGACTAATGGGTCCGAGTACCGGGTTGAGCGATATCTCTGTTTGATTTGCAGCGACACCCATACCGTCTCCGCCTTCGTAACGCTTCATCAGGCCTCCATCTCCGGGTCGATCAGTCAATCGCCGCTCGCTTCCAATGGGTGCTCCGGCGGCAGGGGCGACGGAGGCGCTGAATGCACATTGCACGTACCACTGCCGTACAACTGGCGTGTCGTTGCGACAGGGCGAAATGGCAAGTTGACAAATGCTTACGCGTACTTGCTTTAGTATCGCTCAAATGTTCATTTGCCTTGACGACGTCGGTGCACTATCGGCCCATGTTGACTACGCGCACTAATACTCTTTTAAGCTTTACAGAGACATAATCGGTCTCACATCTGCACTCGCGAAAGTAAGTCCCTTCCGTCAAACTCGCCCTATGAACGCGGCCACACGTTTCTTAAGTCGCGAGGCACTGCCCGGCGCAACGCATAAGATTTGTCCACGCAGATGTGATTCTGTAGCGCCTTGGTTTTGGCTTTTTTGTGACTCATGTGTGTACGGGACGTACTGACTCAATGCCACGCGGGCTTCGCATACCAGAGAGCGATTTCACCCAAGCAGAACCGAAACTGGCGAGTCGCCAAGATGCACATTGTTTTGATTGCCGCCAATCAGGGTAATGGACCGACGCATTCGAAGGACCAACATTGCACACAACTGTACGCAAAGTTCTGTGGTTCGGCTTTTCACTGCTGGGCGCCGGCGCCTTGGCTGTGGTTTCCCTGGCACGCGGCGAGGCTGTCAATGCGGTATGGATGATCGTCGCGGCGGTCTGTGTCTATCTGATCGCCTACCGATACTACAGTCTGTTCATTGCCACCCGAGTACTGGGCCTGGACGTGCGGCGCCGGACGCCCGCGCATTCGCATAACGACGGACTCGACTATGTCCCTACCAATAAATACGTCTTGTTCGGGCATCATTTCGCGGCGATCGCGGGCGCAGGACCGCTCGTCGGCCCGGTGCTTGCGGTTCAAATGGGCTATCTGCCCGGATTTCTTTGGCTTCTCGCTGGTGTCGTGCTCGCCGGAGCCGTGCAGGACTTCATAGTTCTATTTATATCGGTACGACGCGACGGCCGCTCACTCGGGGACCTCATCCGGTCGGAAGTCGGCACTGTCCCTGGCGTCGTAGCATTGCTCGGCACCTTCCTGATCATGATCATTCTACTCGCGGTGCTGGCTCTGATAGTTATCAAGGCGCTGGTGAATTCGCCGTGGGGCACCTTTACTGTGGCGATGACCGTGCCGGTGGCGTTGTTCATGGGCGTTTACCTCAGATATCTTCGTCCCGGCCGGATCGGCGAGGTTTCCGCGATAGGTTTCGCGCTGTTGATGCTGTGCGTCGTGGGTGGGCAGTGGATATTTAACAGTCCAGAACTCGCGCCGCTCTTCTCATACGACGGAAGGACGCTTACGTGGATTCTGCTTATTTACGGTGCCGTTGCGTCGATACTTCCGATCTGGCTGCTGTTGGCGCCGCGAGACTACCTCTCCACGTTTCTAAAGATTGGCACAATCGCTGCTCTGGCTATTGGCATCGTTGCAATCGGACCGACGCTGAAGATGCCTGCAGTAAGTCGCTTTGTAGACGGTGGCGGCCCGGTGTGGGCAGGGTCCCTGTTCCCGTTCCTATTTATCACAATCGCCTGCGGGGCGGTGTCGGGTTTCCATGCATTAATTTCCTCGGGCACGACACCGAAGATGCTAGACAACGAACTCAACGCTCGTTTCATTGGCTACGGGGCAATGCTTGTTGAATCCTTTGTTGGCGTCGTGGCGCTAGTGGCCGCGTCAGTGATTCATCCTGGCATTTACTTTGCGATGAATAGTCCAGCTGCCCTGGTTGGCGTGACGCCCGACGCGGTTGCACATGCCGTATCGAACTGGGGATTCGTGATCAACCCCGATGCGCTGACTCAGATGGCCCACGATGTGGGCGAGAAGACGATTGTGGCCCGCGCAGGAGGCGCGCCGACACTAGCCGTTGGCATGGCATACATCCTGCAGCAGGCCGTGGGCGGCAAGACCATGATGGGCTTTTGGTATCACTTCGCAATTCTGTTTGAGGCCCTGTTTATTTTGACGGCGGTCGATGCCGGTACGCGCGCAGGTCGCTTCATGCTCCAGGACATGCTCGGATATTTCGCTCCAGCACTAAAACGTACGGATTCATGGCCGGCGAACGTGCTCGCGACTTGCGCAACCGTCGGTGCGTGGGGATATTTCCTTTATCAAGGCGTAGTCGACCCACTGGGTGGCATAAACACACTTTGGCCCCTGTTTGGCATCTCCAACCAGATGCTAGCTGCGATTGCACTGCTACTCGCCACGGTGGTTCTGTTCAAGATGAAACACCAGCGCTATGCCTGGGTCACGATCATGCCCACAGCTTGGCTCTTGATTTGTACTCTAACAGCTGGTTGGCAGAAGATCTTCGCCGCCGATGCAAGGCTCGGATTCCTCGCACATGCAGCGAAATACCAGGTGGCTATCAAAGAAGGGATGGTACTGGCGCCGGCCACTTCACTTGAGACGATGGGTCGCATCGTCTTTAATGATCGAGTCGATGCAGGTTTGTGCGCGGTATTCATGTTAGTCGTCTTAACGCTCGCGTTCTACAGCGCCTTGGCGATCCGCAGGGCTCTGGCCACCACAGCAGTGACAACGCTCGAGACGCGGATTGACCTTGTAGAGTCTGCATAGCGGAGTAATAGATGAACAATAGATATGTCGGCGCGGTAAAGAGAGGGAAAGTAATATCAATTCCAGCCACCATTCGCCGCTTCGCCGATCAGGCGATGAGCCTCGTGCTTGGGTTACCAAGCTACAACGCATACGTCGCACACGTAGGCAGCGCGCATCCGGAACAACGGGTGATGAGTCGCGAACAGTTCTATCGCAACCGCCATACTGCGCGCTACACCGGGGTCCGCGGTCGCTGCTGTTAGTAGCACAGAGAGAATCCAGGCTCCTGGAGTCGGTTGATAGGAATTCTGGACAATGTCAACTAAGGCGAGCTACTCTTCACCGCGTATGCCACTACGAATGCCGCGCCGATGCTTTCGACAGCTTTGCTCGACGCTGGGCGCGCTCCTTGTATTGCATCTCGGCGTGGCTCAGCCAGCGCTGGCGCATGCGAATATGACGCCGATGCGAATCGCCGAAACCGCAGTGAACAGCTACATCGACACGCCGCCGTGTCATGGTCAAGCGTCACCGACCGGAGTGGTGATGCCCGATCGTGGTACGGCCACGACTCCTTCGAAGGATGCTAGTCACAACCACGGGTTGCGTCACGCACTGTGCTGTGATGCAGGCGCGTGCCACTGCGTGGCGGATTGCTACGTTAGCGTGATCACGGAGCCCCTATCTATCGGCGCCCAAGACTCGAAGTCTATTTTTTCATTCGCGGTAGCCTCCAGGCCGGCCGCACCGCTCGCCCGCGAGCTTCGACCTCCCATCGCTTTCTGATCTCCTCCGTCCTTCCCGGCCGTCACCCTTGGATTGCCGGTCGTGCCTAGAAGGCACTGCGGATCAGTTACCTTCGGAGATCAATCATGTGGATCAGACTTTCGCGCATCGGCGCAGCGACCCTCTTCGGTTCCTTAGTTGGCTGCGCAGGCGTACCGCTCGAGTCCGGGCAGTCGCGTGTTGCCGAATTGGTGCAGTCCCAGGCCGGTGTGACCGTGCCAGTCGAGCGCACCAACACGGATCAATCGGTGCGCGGGTGGCTTCGCGAGCCCCTATCCGTGTCGACGGCTGTGCAGATTGCAATGCTTCGCAACCCGACGCTGCAGATTCAGTTCGCGCGGCTTGGTGTCAGTGCAGCTGACGTGTTTGAGGCGAGCCGCCTCAGCAATCCGGGATTGAACCTGGCCGTGCTGCTGCCGCAGGGCGGCGCTGAGGGCAACAAGCTGAATGGCGGTGTCACCTTAAGCTTCAGCAATTTACTATTGTTGCGCGTCCGCACCAGAATTGCCGCGAGCGAGTACCGTCGAACGCAGGAGCTCGTGGCTGCCTCAATTCTCGATCTGGCCGTCGAAGTGCAACGCGCATGGTTCGACTGCGTCGGGGCAAGTCAGCAAGCGGCCGTCCGCCGAACTATCGCTGATTCGGCGCGCGCCGTGGCCGATTTGGCAGAACGATACCATCGAGCGGGCAATATCAACCAGCTCGCGCTGCAGCTTCAAGCGTCGGCGGCTAGCGAAGCCCTAATCGCCTCGCAGCAAGCCGCGGGCGAAGTCACGGAGGCGCGCGCTCGATTGCAGGCCCTACTGGGTTTGACCACAGAAGAAACGTCGTGGTCTGTGCCAGAAATACTACCCGAGCCTCTGAAGACCGAGGTCAACGTGCACAGCCTTCAGACAGCGGCTCTCGCGCAGCGCCTTGATTTGGCGGCTGCACGCAGTCACGCGTCGGCGACCGAACAGCAACTGTCGGCCACCCATCGCTACCGCTACTTCAGCCCGACAGACCTTGGTGTGATCGGTGAGCGTGAAGCGGATGGGTCGAAGCGAGTCGGACCATCGGTCTCCTTGGCATTGCCGGTGTTCAACCAAGGCCAAGGGGCCATCGCTCGGGCGCAGGCTGACTGGGCCAGCGCGCACGCCGTGCAGCAATTGTTCGAAGCGCAGATTGGTAATGAAGTGCAACTTCAAGCGGATCGCATGCGGCTGGCGCGCGCAAATGCGATGAATTACCGAGAGGGACTAATTCCGCAGCGTGAGGCGGTCGTTGCGCGCCTGCAGGAACAAGTGAATTTCATGCTCACCGATAGTTTTAACCTGCTGCTGGCTAAGCAGCAGGAGTATGCCGCGTACGTGGGCTACATCGATGCGGTGCAAAAGTACTGGTCAGCGCGCACGGAGTTGATGAGGGCAGTTGGCGCGCGCTTGCCTGATGAAGTGACGCCGGCTACTAAGAATCCACAGGTGCAACCATGAAACTGACGCGACGGAATATGCTGCTCTCAACAGCAGCGCTGGCCGGTGCAAGCGAACTAGGCATTTCTTCAACGGCCGAAGCCGTACCACGCGCTGTATCGCACACCCACGCCCACGCACTCAAGACCCTCAATGGCAAATCCTTGCCCTGGACCATGATCGGTGGCGCAAAGGAGTTTCACCTGACCGCCAGTGAATTCGAACACGAGTTCGCGCCCGGGTGCAAAGCCAAATGCTGGGGTTACAACGGCACGACGCCAGGTCCGACGATCGAAGCGGTCGAAGGGGATCGGATACGAATACTCGTGACCAACAACTTGCCTGAACCCACCTCCGTGCACTGGCACGGCATCCTGCTCCCAAACGGCATGGATGGCGTGAGCGGACTGAATCAACCGGCGATTGGTCCCGGGGAGACCTGGGCCTATGAGTTCACACTCCGCCAGCACGGCACACACATGTATCACCCCCATGCCGATGAGATGACGCAGATGGCCTTCGGCATGATGGGATTATTCATTATCCACCCGCGCAATAAGGAACAGCCTGCGATCGATCGGGAATTCGCCTTGCTGCTGCACAATTGGGCGCTGCATCCTGGGACGTACCGACCTGATCCCTCAATCATGACGGACTTCGATCTGTGGACCTTCAATAGCAAGGTCTACCCGGCGACTGAGCCGCTCGTCGTGCGCTTAGGGGAGCGCGTGCGCATCCGGGTCGGAAACCTCTCGATGATCAACCATCCGATTCATCTGCATGGGCATCGCTTTTGGGTCACAGGGTCCGATGGTGGGCGCTGGCCGCGATCATTGTGGCGACCTGAAGTGACTGAAATTGTCGGTGTGGGTCAAACTCGAGATATCGAGTTTGTGGCCGACAACCCGGGCGACTGGGCCCTGCACTGTCACATGTCGCATCACACGATGAACGCCATGGGGCATGGCATCGCCAACGCGGTGGGCGTTGATCAATCGGGCGTTGAGGATCGCATAAGGGCGCAGCTCCCGGGCTTCATGGCGATGGGTCAAGGCGGCATGTACGAACACGAAAGCCACGCCGCCATGGGGCACATGAAGGGGCCTGAGAACACACTGCCGATGATGATGGGGCAAGGGCCGTTTGGACTCATCGGCATGGGGGGCATGTTCACAGTGGTAAAGATTCGCGAACACCTCACCGCGGGCACTGATCCCGGTTGGTATGACCGCACGGATGTGCCCCGAGCAGGACGCGGCTCTTGATCAGGGAGACTTCTAACATGCCGTGTCCGACGTGAGACTTGCGCGCGTATGGACGTGGCTACACATGCGGCGGCATCATCATCCATCAATTTGACAGCGATCTACATTGACGTACCCACGTCAAGGATCTCACCAGGCTGCTGAGTGCGGATTCGATTCGGTGGATCGAGGTAAAGCGTGGCTTGCAAGGTGCCGAATAGTTTGAATCAGACGCTCACTTTGATGACAACTTCAGACGCCTTCGATCTGTTACGTATAGTAGGCTCACGGCGACCGACTCTTTACGTCAGTCGCGTATCTCAGGCACTTGGATTAATGGAATCGCACATCAATGTTCCGTTGTCGATTGATGAACTAGCAGCACGGTTGAATATTAGCGGCAGTCAACTCGAACGGTCTTTCTATCGCACGTTGGGTATGTCACCTCGAGCGGCGAATCGGTTGCTCAGACTACAGAAAGCACGATGTCTTTTGAGGTTCGCACGTCCACTAAAATGGGTGGCGTCGGAAGCAGGCTTTGGGAGCGCGTCGCATCTGAGTTTGGCGTTTAAGAGAGAGTTCGGCGTGTGGCCGTCTGAAGAGCGTCTGCAATTGTTAACCAGGGCGCGAAATAGAACATCGGCACACATTCGGTCCAGGGTTACTGACGAAACGCAGGACTAAGGACGATTGGCATTCGGGTTTCAAAGTCGTTCTAAAATCTTGCGAGCCGGGCCGATTTCGGTCCGGCTCGCTCTTTCTCAAAAAGGCCGGCGGTGATGCTACGATCCTTTCGCAATTTGTGTTTCGCTGGAGCGAATTCGCTCGATCTTGATCCCAAGCCGCTGCTTCTTGTTTGTCTCGATTCAAGAATATGCCTATTTTCAGGTGACGCCTCCGACCCCAAGCCGTGGATGCCGCCTGTCTGAGTCGAGGCGATAGTGACGTTGCCCCATTTTGTGGACGGTTTCGAATTCGAAAATCGCTGGTTCTGAGGTGCTGTGTTCCTGACGTTTCCGTGCAAACTCAATCGGAGTCAGGTTGTCGACCGAGCTGTGCAGTCGGGTGCCATTGAGATTATTCACGGGCAAATGGCGCAGAACTACTTTGAGGAGACGTCGGGTCGTGAGGTCGTCGTTCACCAAGGATTTGTTCCACTCAGCCGGCCTTCACGGCGACCGGCGATGTGTTAACCCTGCAACAGACGCCACCGGACGCAAGCAAGATAGCTCAGATCGAATTCGGTGGGTTCAAGCGCTGCGCCTATACGCGCCAGAAAGTTCACTCGAATACAGGACGTACCCTCGCTAGAGTGCTTGAGCGAGACGCCGTTATATGGTTTCGCCCCGTGGCCGGACAATTTGGCATTTACTACCGGTTGGGCCCGAGTCAACCGGAGTACGTCCCAGACTTCGCGGCGGCTACAGCCTCGACCAATCTGATCATCGGGACCAAGATGGCGTCTGAGATGAATTCTGCTGATGTCCTGGCTAAGGCTGCCGCTGCAGTTGTTTGGTGCGCGCACGCCAGTGACTACTCAAGGCAGCACGGCGGTAAACCATGGGTGTACTTGCTGGTGCCTCACGACGAGGTTGCTATTAACGTTACGCTAGCGGCGATCGCGCAGAGATTTCGGGTAGTTCGGTGACTGGCATGCGTCGGACGCGCCACTGGGGTGCTGCGTACTTCGGGCGTGGCTGGCGCCGCCATCATTCGCGCCGTCGCGCTCGCTCTGCCGGTCGCCCTTGTACTAGGTTTGGTATTGAGCGGCGCTGATCCGACGTTTGCCGCGTGGCGGGACACCATCGCCAATGTCCGTGCCACGTGTCGGAGCGTAGCCTCGGGCTCAATTTATCGCTAGTACTTTCATGTACAAAGTGAACAAAACATCGCGGGCTGCCCACCCAGACGGAGAGGCTCCCGTTGCAGGAGTACTTTCGCCTTATCCTCCACGGCCGGCCGCTGTCAACGGGCGCGAGTCAGCGCAGGCGAAAAACGCGGCGCGCGTTCGCATAGTAGATCTTGTCGATAACTGATCGCGGCAGCGCCAAACCCGGCGCGTCGGCATTGATGGCATCGATGCGTTGCGATTCATCGGTGGCCAGGTATTTCCAGTCGGAGCGCCAGAATTGGTCCGCTTCGTCGCTGAATGGTTGCTGCGTGACCGGTGGGTTCTGTGCCCGGGCGTGGGGATCTTTCGGGTTCTCTGACAGGTCGGAACCGTACATGAGCCGATCCTGGTAGCGGATGAAAAATCGCCGCACTTTCTGGTAGTCACGCACCGACTGGTATTGCACTTGAGTCATGCGCGCCGCCAGGTCGACGTTGGCATTGGGAAAGCGATCCAGAAAGCGCGCCAGCTCATCCACAGACCATTCGAGACTCCCCATGTGCGCGCCATCGAAGTTGAGTCTGGGGTGGCGTGCCAGAAAGCGGTCGCGCGCCCCGATCAGTGATTCGTAGCTGGGTTCCTCGGGGTGCAGGAACATGTAGTACTCGGGGTGGTCGCGGAAATAGCTGCGATCGTTCTCGGTCGTCATCTGATCGAGCGGTAGCCAGCAGTTCTTCGGCTCGGCCTGGTGCGCGATCAGCACTTTGCCGTGGGCTTCGATGTTGTCCATGACACCGTCGAAGCCGCTGTCGTCGAGCATGATATGGCGGCCGGCGGCATCCTTCTCGACCATGCCGATGTTCTTCCACACCTTCACCGCGAGTGCGCCGTGCGTGAACTCCTCGTTGATGCGTTGGTTGGTGACCTGCGTCCAATCCGCGCCGCCAAAACCCTGCATCGAGAACGTGGTGGCAAAGTGAAATCGTGCCGGGTCGGCGGCCTGCAATGCGTGCGCGACCTCGGCTTGCACAGATAGGCTGGGAAAATCCGGGTAGTCGACGTTGATCGACAGCAGCTCGAAATTATCCCGACGGGCAATGTCCAGGAAAACGTGATCGAGCGTGTTTGCGTGCACATGCGCATCGAACTTGCGCAGCTTTTCGAAATCCGCCATTGAGTAGTGGTCGCCGCCGTGCGCGGTGCCGGCGCCAAGCAACGCTGCGAACCACACCAATTTCTTCAGTTTTTGCAGGGTCACGCTTCAATACCGCCTTTAGTCGAACGTTGCAGTGGCTTAAGTCTCGAAAAGTCGCGGCTGCAACCTTCAGGAAGCTACCAGCGAACCTGCGGGCACATTTGCTTTAAATATACGAGTTACCAGCGCACCGTCGTGGCGAGGGGGAATGGCAATTATGGTCTCCCAATCCAACCGTACACACTTACAAAGTGTGGGATGTCCCGGGCGGAAATAATAGGTCCAGATTCTTCTTGGCTATCTGAGCGATGTGTCGAAAACTCAATTCACCGTCAACGTGTAGGCCACAGCATGACTGGTCGACCCGGGAGTTCCTGTGATCGTTACAGTGTACGTTCCTGAAGGCGTTCCGCCTCCGGATGATGAACCGCCACTGTCGCCGCCGCCGCACCCGGGCAACGCCATCGCGCCGGCACAGACGAGCAGTATGCCCGTCCAGCCAAATGCCCTTGATGCGCGCAAGCGGCGGCGGTGATTGCT
>JBEPVT010000135.1:0-10260 GCA_041690895.1 Gammaproteobacteria bacterium | reverse complement strand
CGATGCCACCGAGCGACATGATGTTGGCGTTGACACCTTGGTAGTACATGACGATGAAGGCCATCAGTACGCCCATGGGGAGCGAGACGATGGCTACAAAGGCTGAGCGCAGGTGAAACAGGAACAGAAGGCAAACCAGCGCGACGACCAAAAATTCCTCGAGCAATTTTCCTTTGAGATTGTCGACCGCACGGTTGATCAACTTCGAGCGATCGTAGGTGGGAATGAGCTCGACGCCCGCGGGGAGACTCGCCTTGAGCGTCGCGATCTTGGCCTTGACGGCATTGATCGTCGCCAGCGCATTCTTTCCGGAACGCATGATGATGACGCCGCCCGCCACCTCCCCTTCTCCATTGAGTTCCGTGATTCCGCGGCGCATCTCAGGACCGATCTGCACGCGGGCGACATCGCCCAGGCGTACGGCCGTGCCTGCCTCGTTGGCCATCAGAGGTATGGCACGAAAGTCGTCCAGCGTTTTCAGGTAACCCGAGGCCCGCACCATGTACTCCGCTTCACCCAGCTCCAGCACCGACCCGCCAGCTTCCTGATTCGCCCGCTGTACCGCCTCAATAACCTTTGCTTGGGTGATGTTGAAGGCGCGCATCCGGTCCGGATCGAGTACGATTTGGTACTGACGTACCATGCCGCCGATCGAGGCGACCTCGGACACGTTCGGAACGGTCTTGAGTTCGTACTTGAGAAACCAGTCCTGCAGTGATCGCAACTGCGACAAGTCCAGCCGGCCGGTCCGGTCAACCAGCGCGTATTCGTAAACCCAGCCAACGCCCGTCGCGTCAGGTCCCAGCGACGCGCGCGCCTGCGTAGGCAGGCGCGATTGCACCTGGTTCAGATACTCCAGGACACGCGAGCGCGCCCAATACGGATCCGTTCCATCCTCGAACAGGATGTAGACGAAGGAATCACCGAACATCGAGTAGCCACGCACCGTCTTGGCGCCCGGCACCGACAACATGGTCGTGCTGAGCGGATAGGTCACCTGGTTCTCGACGATCTGCGGCGCCTGCCCGGGGAACGTCGTGCGGATGATGACCTGCACGTCCGACAAATCTGGAATGGCATCAAGGGGCGTGCGCAGCATCGCCCACACGCCCCAGCCAGCAATGCCTGCCGCCGCCAACAGCACCAGAAAGCGGTTGGCGATCGAGCGGTGAATCAGCTGCGCAATCACGGCGTCGCCTCCGGCGCTGCCGGTGAGCTCGCTGAGAGCCGGTTCACCGCGGACTTGAGACTTGCCTCGGAGTCGATCAGGAATTGGCCGGACAGTACAACGGAATCACCCGCGCTAAGACCCGACAGGATCGCCGTCTTGGCGCCTGATTCACTACCCGTGGTGACATCGACCGCCTCGAAGGTGCTGTCATCGCGCACGCGGATCACGACGCTGCGCTGGCCGGTCACGATCACCGCTTCGCTCGGCACCCACAATTGGGGCGCTCTCGGCGGATCGGTGAGCGTCGCATTCACAAACATCCCGGGCGTGAGCTTGCCGGCACGATTGTCGACGGCAATGCGCGCCGTCAGTGTGCGGGTAGATGGATCCAGCTGAGGCAGCAGGGCCTCGACGCGACCGGAAAAAACTTGGCCAGGCCATGCGGTGGCGCGAATTTCCGCCGCTCGGCCGACCACAACGTTGGCCGCCTGGAATTCCGGAACCTGAGCGTTGACCCACACTGTGGCCAGACCGTTGATGCGAAACATCAAGGCGCCTTCCGCAAACGCAGCACCCTCGCGCACACCGAGCTCGGTGATCACGCCATCGGCCGGCGCCGGAAGTGTGGTGCTGGCAGGTACCTTTCTCTCTTGCTCAAGCGCGATCACCGCAGTCTCCGGCATGCCGAGCAGCAGCAGCCGTGCGCGCGCGGCTCCGCGTAACGCGCTGTTGCTGGCCGATACATTGCTAAGCAATGCCAGGTACTCTCCCTCCGCCTCAACCCAGACGGGCACGGTGACATCCGCGAGCGGCTGGCCCTGGTGCACTCGATCCTGCGCGGCCTTGACAAAGAGTTTGCTGACGAATCCCGCGGCTCGGGCTTGTACAAGCGTCGTGCGATGCTCGTCATAAGCGACGGTACCGACCGCGGCCAGCGTGCTGGCCACTGCGGCCCTTTCAACGCGACCGATGCGAATGCCCAAGCTTTGACGCATGTTGGAGCTGACTGCGATACCGCCTGAATCTGCTGCGCCACTCGCGTACACGGGCACCAATTGCATGTCCATGTACGGCGATTTTCCGGGCTTGTCGAAGCGGGCTTCGGGCTTCATGGGATCGTGCCAGTACAGCACCTTGCCCTTTTGCGAATCGGCATTCGATTCCGCGGTGGCATTCATCGTGGCGGCGCCGCTCGCATCAGACGAACTGTGATGCGCCCACATGTAACCGCCGAGTGCGCCAATCAGCGTGGCCGCGGTCAAAGCAACAATCCAGTGCGATGATTTCATGGCGCTACTCCCGGAGGAGTCAAGAAAGTAAGATAGGCCCAGGCGTGCCCAAGACTTCCAAGCAGCTCTGCATGCGTACGTCGCAATTCGATTTCGTCTGCGAAACTTGCCAACGTCGTGCGCAAATCCATTCGACCGGCCTTGAATCCGGCCAGCGCGAGCTCGGAGCGCTGGCGCGCAAGCGGAAGCCGCACGCGCTCGTAGAAGTCCAGCCGGTCGCGCGCCGCTTCCCATTTCTCCAACATCTGGGTCGCTTCGGCCGAGTGCATCTTCAGCGCGGCATCCCGATCTGCTTCGAGTTGCCTCACCATCGCTTGCCGTTCTCGAATGACGGGGTCTTGCCGATAGCGAGACCACAGGGGAAGTGCGACGCGAAATTCCAGAGACACCATGTCCGAATAGGCCGCGCCGCGGCGCGCGTAATCCAACTCGGCGCTCCAGTCCGGGTGCTTGTCGGCACTGGCGACGGCTACTTCCGACCTCGCCACGGCAATTCGGGAATCGTAGGTCTTGAGTTCGGCGTGGTAATGCAGCGTTGCGAGAATCTCCGCGCGGCTGGCGGGTAGGTTGCCGAACATCGGCGCTGGGGCCAGCGTTCGGTCGGCGGCTTGGCCGACCCACCGCCTGAGCTCCGCGCGGGCCGCCTCAAGGTCTCTGCGGGCCTGCAGAATCCGATCATCGAGATCGGCCGCCGCCGCCTGCGCAGTCACTGCGTCGTAGACGCTCGCGCGACCTCCAGCGACCGCGGCGCGGGCCGAATCAACCTGCAGGTCCAAGTCTGGCCTTAGTTCCCCCAGTCCTCGTAACTCCACGTCCGCCGCGTGGACGCTTACCCAGGCGTCTGCGGCGCTCTGCGCCGCTTCCAACCGAATCTGCGCCGCTTCCGACTCGGCTACTGCCACCGAGGCCTGGGCTCTTTGCCGCTGGGCATCGCGCTTCGGGCCGCTCGGAAAGGTCTGCATGACGCCCACCTTGCGCATCGTCATGAAGTCATTGCCCAGGGAGTACGCGTCTGGACCATTGGTCGGCAGGTTGTCTACGCCGGCGACCAATTCAGGATCAGGAAGGCGGCCTGCGCTTGCATTCGTCGCCTGAGCCCCTTCAATCGCGGCCTGCTTGGCAGCGACCTGCGGCGCATTGCGCACCGCAAGCGTAACGGCCTCGTCGAGTGTCAGTGCGCCGTCCGCGGCGTGTGCGGTCACAGCCACAAGCACCAGCAACCATGGCATGCGCGATCGCGCGTGGAGAATTTTCATCAGAGTGCCCCAAGTCCAATAGGCCCATGCCGTACCCTTCAGGGTTCGGCGCAGCGATACACGGGATTAGCTCGCCAACGAAAAGGTTGGCGATTGGGACTTGCGGCTTTAAAGCCTTAGACGACCTGTGATCAGGTAGATCTGCGCTTGGTCGATTTCGGCAGAGGCTGGACTGAAAATTGCCGGAGGATAATTCTGGACGGCGACAGTTGGCTGGACAGCTACGGCGCTCAGCATCAGGTCGAGCGGCGCAGGGAGCGCCTGCACTCTTCGCGACGGAATCGCAATGCTCATCGCCTGCTGAGTCGCGGGCTGCGCCGCACAGCACGACAAATCGGGCTGCACCGTGAGTGGCGCTAACCGAAGGTCGCACGATGATTGCCGTGCATTCGGACAGCATTCGCCTGTCGATCGCCCTGGGCCAGAGCACGCAAACGCTGATGGTACGAGCCCCAAGAGACTCAAACACAGCATCCATAGCGCCACGCGACGTCGATTCATTGGCTCGGATTTCACGCCTCTCAGTCTAGTCGCTGCGTAGTGCGGGAGCAATTGATAGGCGGCATGCCACAGCGGAACGTGATCGGCGTCACGAGGTATTGCAAGTACATCGACTTTCACCGGTGGCAACCGTGCCTGAACGCCAGAATGAAATGGCGCCTCAACGAACAGTCCAAGCGCAACGCCAAGCGGTTTCCAGAGGATTTCATGTTCCACATGCCATGCTTGCAGGACACCAAATCCATGTCACGCCGCGTGCCTGCTCAATGCCGCGATAATCGGACAGGGTGCGGCGCTGTCGGTGTGCTCGCAGTCGTCCAGCAATTGCGCGAGCACATTCTCCACCCGGGTCAGCGCTGCCAACTTTTCGCGAATACCTTGCAAGCGAACGCCGGCGATGCGCCGAATCGCGCTCCGCGATCCGCCAGCCTCCAGTCGCAGCAGTTCGCGGATCTCCTCCAAGCTGAAGCCCAACGCCTGCGCCTGCTTGATGAATTGGATCCGATCGACCAGCGCAGCCGGATAGCGGCGAACACCACCGCCCGTACTGGGCGGAATGGGCAGCAAGCGACGCCGTTGGTAATAGCGGATCGTCTCAACGCCGACCTGCCCAGCCGAGGCAAGCCGGCCGACAGTGAGGGTGGGGGCGGCGCCGGCGATGCGTCGCAAGCGAGGGAGAGCGCCGGCTTCGTTAATATACTGGGGCATAACTTGACTCCGTACCTGGGTACAGAGTGTAAGGTAGTGGCCGCTGGCTCACAAATTGCGTGGTTACCATGAACTCCACTCACGACGGACACAGTCATGGCGCTTCTGGCGCACATGCGGCCGACGCGCGCGCCGCATCGACTACACACGAACGGGATCCAGTCTGCGGGATGGCCGTTGACTCGAATACCACGCCGCACCACGCAGACCTCGCCGGCTCGACCCACTATTTCTGCAGCGAGCGCTGCAAGAAGAAATTCCTGGCCGATCCCGGCCAGTATCTGACCGCGCCTCCTGCGCCGGAAACGGTGCCTGCGGCCGCGGCGGGCATTGTCTACACCTGCCCGATGCACCCGCAGATTCGGCGAGATGCGCCCGGGAATTGTCCGATCTGCGGGATGACGCTTGAGCCCGTCAACGCCACTGGGGATGGCGGCAACAGTCCTGAATTGCGCGACATGACGCGGCGCTTCTGGGTAGGCACCGTGCTCGCGGCGCCGATGCTGGTGCTGGAGATGGGCGGTCATCTTCCCCGGCTGAACCTCCACCACTATGTATCCCCATCCCTATCCATGTGGATTCAATTCGGGCTGGGAACGCCAGTCGTGTTGTGGGCAGGTTGGCCGTTCTTTGAGCGTGCCTGGGCGTCGGTGCTCAATCGCTCGCTCAACATGTTCAGCCTGATCGGGCTGGGCATCGGCGCAGCCTATCTCTACAGCCTGGTGGCCACGTTTGCACCCAGCCTCTTCCCCGCGGGGCTGCGAATGGAAGGTGGCCTCGTCCCCGTCTACTACGAGGCGGCTGCTGTTATCACCGTACTAGTACTACTGGGACAGGTGCTGGAACTACGTGCCCGGGAGCAGACCGGCACTGCCATTCGCGCCCTGTTGAATCTCGCGCCGAAGACGGCCCGGCGTATCCGTGAAGACGGCAACGATGAAGAAGTGCCACTCGACCAGGTACACGTCGGTGATCGGCTCCGCGTGCGTCCCGGCGAAGCCGTGCCTGTGGACGGGTCGGTGACGGAAGGCAAGAGCGCCGTCGATGAATCCATGGTCACGGGTGAATCCATGCCCGTCGAAAAGGAATCGAACGCCAAGGTGATCGGCGGCACGATCAACGGGACCGGCGCGCTGGTGATGCGGGCCGAGAAGATCGGGTCCGACACCATGCTTTCGCGCATCGTACACATGGTGTCGGAAGCCCAGCGCAGCCGCGCCCCCATTCAGCGTCTCGCCGATGTGGTCGCTGCCTGGTTTGTGCCAGCGGTCATCCTCGTCGCCGTGGCGGCCTTTGTCGCCTGGATGATCTGGGGGCCCGCTCCCGCCCTGGCCTACGCCGTAGTCGCCGCCGTTTCCGTCGTCATTATTGCTTGTCCCTGTGCGCTGGGACTTGCCACGCCGATGTCGATCATGGTCGGTGTTGGAAAGGGCGCCACGGCCGGTGTCTTGATCAAGAACGCCGAAGCACTCGAACGCTTTGAGAAGATCGACACACTCGTGGTCGACAAAACCGGGACGCTCACCGAGGGTAAGCCGCGCGTCGTAGCCGTGATCGCCGCCGCCGGGTTCGATGAGAATACGGTCCTGTCTTTAGGGGCCGGCCTGGAGCGCTCCAGCGAACATCCACTGGCCGCGGCCATTGTCGCCTCCGCCCGTGAGCGCGGCCTCGTGCTTCAGGAGATCACGAATTTCAGCTCCGTCACCGGCAAGGGCGTCACGGGCATCATCTCGGGGCGGCGCGTGGCTGTGGGGAATATGAAGCTCCTGAACGATCTCCACATCGCGACCACCAACCTCGAATCGCAAGCCGAGGATCTGCGGCGCGAGGGCGCGACCGCGATGTTTGTGGCCATTGACGACCGTCCCGCGGGAGTCATTGCGGTCGCAGACCCGATCAAGGCGACGACACCCCCCGCACTGGACAGTCTCCGGCGCGCGGGCATTCGGATCGTCATGTTGACCGGCGACAACCGCACCACCGCACAAGCGGTGGCCGCGAAGCTCGGCATCAACGAAGTCGAGGCCGAGGTATTGCCTGAGCAAAAGAATGCGATCGTTCGGCGCTTGCGTGCCGAAGGCCGCATCGTCGCCATGGCCGGCGACGGCGTCAATGATGCGCCCGCACTCGCCGAAGCCGACGTCGGTGTGGCAATGGGCACCGGCACCGATGTTGCCATGCAAAGCGCCGGCGTAACACTGGTCAAGGGCGATCTGGCTGGTATCGCGCGAGCACAATCGCTCAGTCGCGCCACGATGCGCAATATCCGGCAAAACCTGGTGCTCGCCTTCGTCTACAACATCCTCGGCATACCCTTGGCCGCTGGCGTTCTGTACCCTGCATTCGGATTGTTGCTCAGTCCCATCATCGCCGCGGCGGCCATGAGCTTGAGTTCCGTCTCCGTGATCGGCAACGCGCTGCGGCTGCGGATGGCGCGGATCTGATCAGAGTCGGGGCGAGCGGTGGAATTATTTCGTTTGCGGCTCAGACTGCCACTGGATGGCTGCGATCTTCCATGCGGGCCCGCTCTTTCTAAGCGTAAGCATTTCGCGACTGCTCAAGGTGATCGGTTTGTTCTTAATGATTGTCTTGATAGTGCTTTCGCTACCGACCATCGCGGTGTCGCCCATCGGCATCGAGCCGAGAGAGATGAGCGTCACCGTTGCGTTGTTGAGAAAGGCGATGTCCTCGCCCAGGTGGCCGCTCGCATACTCGTCGCGTGATTGCGTGTAACCCCCTTCGCTAATCGCGGCATCGGCGGCCAGCAGCGCAAGCACAGCCGCGCGGTCGCCTTTCTGTAGCGCGGTGTGAAACGCCTGAGCGATTGTCTCCGCTGCAGGTATGGCCTTGGGCTTCAAACCCTCGAGAGACAACGGGGTCGAGTCGGCCACTGGAGCGTGGTCGTGACCGGCATGCCCCGGTTCATCAGCATCGCCCATGTCCATGTCTTCATCCGGTGGCGCCCTGGCGACGATATCCTTGTATTGCTGCGGCGTCATGTCTGGGAGCTTTTGCAGGAACGCGACCATGCTCCAAATCGTCGCATCATCATGACTGCCGCCCCAGGCGGGCATCGCGCTCATTTTGATTCCGTGCTTGATTGCCCAGAACGCGACTTTCGGATCAATCCGCACCTGCGAAAGGATCGGAGGCTGCGGATAGAGCCCAGGGCGCAGCTCCGAGTTCTTCATGCCTGGCTTGAGATGGCACTCAGTGCACATGGCCGCATATTGGCCGGCGCCCATGAGGACAAGGTGTGCGTCCTCGAGATTGGGCATCGTGAGTTCCGCCGAGCGAACCTGCATCGACCGATCGCGCAAGGTCTGCAGCACGGTGTAGACAACCTTGCTGTGCGCGTCGTCGGCACCGATGTTGTAAAGCCCGGAGTAGATAAAGGCCCCAGCGCTCGCGACTAGAACTGTCAGAACCGCCAGCACTGTGAGGCTGTGGTGTTTGATGCGTTGTTTCATGACAATCTTCCTTTAAAGTCGTCTGCAGGGTCCTTCTCTCCTTTGTTGTCGGGTATTTCTGCATTCGTGTCCATTGGCATGCTCATCGGACTGGCCCGATCCTCGGTAGTCGGTGAGGCGAGCGCCGTGGAAACACGGTGGGCACGTGGTACATCGTTTGAGTCATACCAGCCTGGATCGGAATTCCCGGATAGGTGCTCCCGAATCTTGACGACCGTGAACATGCGGCCCATGCCAATGGGTCCGTAGGGCCCCTGCCCCGTCATCATTGGCAGCGTGTTCTCCGGCCCGTTCATGTGTCCCATAGCGGCGTGCCGCTCGTGCTCGTACATGCCGCTCTGGCCCATGGCCATGAAGCCCGGGAGCTGCGCCCTGATGAGATCCTCAACGCCCGATTGATCGACGCCCACCGTGTTGGCGATGCCATGTCCCACCGCATTCATCGTGTGGTGCGACATGTGACAGTGCAGAGACCAGTCGCCGGGGTTGTCGGCCACGAATTCAATGTCTCGGGTCTGACCCACACCGACGATTTCGGTGACTTCGGGTCGCCACAGGGCTCTCGGCCATCGTCCACCGTCCGATCCGGTGACCCGGAATCGATGCCCATGCAGATGAATGGGATGGTTGTACATGGAGAGATTCCCAATCCGGATACGCACGCGCTCGCCTAAACGCACGATGAGCGGGTCAGTCGCCGGGTAGACCTTGCTGTTGAAGGTCCACAGATCAAACTCCGTCATGATCGAGGGATCGGGCCGGTAGGTCCCAGGATGCAGCGCCCAGTTGTGCAGCAGAAAGGCGAAGTCCCGATCGATCGCAGGCTGTTCCCCATCGCGCGGGTGGATAATGAACAACCCCATCGTGCCAAAGGCCATCTGCGTCATCTCATCGGCATGCGGGTGGTACATGTGCGTGCCGTGCTGGCGGAGCGTGAACTCATAGGCCCAGGTCTCTCCGGGGCCAATCTCCGCCTGGTTAAGTCCGCTCACGCCATCCATGCCGTTGGGGAGCAGAATGCCGTGCCAGTGGACGGAGGTGGGCTCAGGCAGGTTGTTGGTCACGAGTATCCGAATCCGATCCCCTTCACCCGCGCGAAATTCTACGCAGAGGTTTTCGATCTGGACCTACCCTTCCACATGAGCTGGATCGCGATGAGCTGGATCGCGCTTCTAAGCATTGACTCGACTCAAAAGGATTGAGCTGCACACTACTTCTGAAGGGGTTCTTCGGCGCCAGCTCCTCGTCACCGTTGCTCGCACGGCGTGCGCATAAACTTTGGCGTCACTTCGGTTCGAACAGGCGGACAATGGTCCCGTCATCGTAGGTCGTAGTAGCGAGAATGTTGAACCGCATTGCGTCGTCGAGTTCTAGAAACAGCGGCTTGCCGCCGCCGTAAGCGACGGGCACCGTCACGACTGCATATTCGTCGATGAGCCCAGCACGTGCGAGCGATTGGGCGAAATTGGCCCCACCCCACGCGATGATCTCGCCACCCGGCTGGCTTTTGAGTTTCGCAATCTCATCCGCAAGATCCCCGCTCGCGATTGACGACTCAGGCCAGGTCGCTTCTTTGAGAGTTTTTGAGAATACGACCTTGGGGATGTCGTTCATCGGCGCGGCATAAACGTCCGTGGATTTCTGCCAGAAGGGTCCCATCCCCTCATACGTTACGCGGCCCATGATATGCGTTCCGGCGCGGGTGATGCGATCAAGTTTCCAGCGCTTGAGCTCGGCGGACTCAGACATCGCGCCCACGGGTTTACCTTCTGGTGCCACCACGTATCCATCTATCGAAGCGGTCATGATCAAAACGACTTTTCGCATCTGTGTTCTCCTCGATGAGCCCTGGAAGAGCCATCTGC
>JBEPVT010000134.1:0-10434 GCA_041690895.1 Gammaproteobacteria bacterium | reverse complement strand
ACCGTATAACTCTGGGGGTGGCGTTTTTGCTGGGGGGCTGTCATCCACTGTTGTGGGGGCGCGCGTCGCGCGCCAAGACACATTGCCAGGCACCGGAACGTCGGAAAGAAACTCGCTCCCTCCGTGACTCTCGTCAGCATCCGAATGAAACACCGGCCTGCCGCGTCTCCGCGGCTCCGCGTGAGTCCTCTTCTTTTTCGCGGCGGGTCGCATCACGCCCCCACCGTGGGGCGGCGGCCTTCTTCGACGCCGAGGCTGCGGATCCACTCCGCGAATACCACCAGCACGCACGACGCCGCGATGATCATGGCACCCAGCGCCAGCACCTTGGGCAGCTGCGAGGGAAAGCGCAGTGAGCCCCAGATGTAGATCGGCAACGTCGTATCGGTGCCCGCCAGAAAGTACGCGATGAGAAATTCGTCGAACGACACGATGAATGTCAGCAGCAGGCTGGAGATCACGCCCGGCAGTACCAGCGGGAACGTCACGCGCCAGAATGTCATCCACCCGGTCTCGCCCAGATCGAGCGACGCCTCCTCCAGGCTCTTGTCGAAGCCGTCGAAGCGCGACATCAGAACCGTGATGGCGAACGGCACGCAGATGAGGAGATGCCCCAGCACCACCGTCATCAAGGACAGCGGGATCGACACCGCGTTCAAAAGGATCAGCAGCGAAATGCCCAGCACGATGTCGGGAATGAACAGCGGCAGGTTGGTGAAGGCGAGCACGGCGCCGCCGCCCGGCACGCGATAGCGCGTCAGGGCGCGCGCCGCGAGCAGGCCCAGGATCGTCGCCAGCAGCGCGGTGGCAATGCCGACCTTCAGGCTGTTCCACAATGCGTGCTGCATCGCAGTGTCGGCAAACGCTTCGGCGTACCACTTCGTCGTGAACCCGGTCAGCGGAAAGGCGATGAACGCGCTGTCGTTGAACGAGAACAGCGGCAGGAACAGCACCGGCACGTAGAGAAACGCGAGATAGAAGATCGCGTAGGCGAGAAGCCCCTTGCTCCCAGGTCCGCGTCTGCGCCGCGCCATTATTTTGTCCTCGCAACCGCAACGCGGATCGCCTGCACCGTGAGCAAGGTTACGATCGCCACCGCTGCCATGCTCGCCATCGCGAGTGCGGCGCCCAGCGGCCAGTTGCCCACCTTGGAGAATTGCACGTCGATCACATTGGCGATCATCACGCCGCCCGAACCGCCGACCAGCGCCGGCGTCACGTAATCGCCGGTGGTCGGCACGAAGATCAGCACCGCCGCGCCGATCACGCCGGGCAAGGACAGCGGCAGGGTGATGCGGAAGAAGCGCCGGATCGGCCCGTCGCCGAGATCGGCAGCGGCCTCCAGCAGCGAACGATCGATCTTCTCCAGGCTCACATAGATCGGCAGGATCGCGAACGCGGCCCAGGCATGCGCCAGGGTCACCACCACCGCGAACGGATTGTAGAGCAGGAATTCGAGCGGCGCCTTGATCAGGCCGAGATCCATCAGGCTCGAATTGATCACGCCGTTGTAGCCGAGGATGATTTTCCACGCGAAGACGCGCAGCAGATAGCTCGTCCAGAACGGAATGGTCAGCAGGATCAGCCACAGGAACTTGCTGCGCCCCACCCGGAAGGCGACGAAATACGCCATCGGATAGGCGAGCAGCACGGTGATCAATGTCACCATCGAGGAGATCTCGAGCGAACGGTAGAACAGCTGGCGATAGGTCTCGCGCCCGAACGCGGTGGTGTACTGCGCGGTGGTCAGGGTCTTGTCGAGAACGAGCCCGTCCTCGGTCCAGAAGCTGTAGAGCCCCAGGAGCAGCATGGGCGCCGCCAGCGCCGCCAGCATGATCGCGATGGTGGGCGAGAGCAGCGTATAGGCCCGCCCGGTCTCCGACTGGCGCAACCAGCGCCCGATGCGAGCCCCAATCCCCGACGGCCGCACAACCCCGGCTTCCGCTACCGCCATCCCCGATGAACCCCCATGACCGGCGGCCAGTCTCCCATACCTATTAGCAAGCGCAACATGGCTGCCGCGGCGGTGCAAGCCGGCAAGAGCGACCCCCGCACAACGGCACCCCTACGGCGCAAAGCGCTGAAGGGCCGCGCCTGCGCGGTCGGCGGGCCTGGTATGTGCGAGCCGATGGCTGAACCCGAGAGCAGAACGCGTGCTCTTCTGGGGGGCAGGAGAGCACTATAAGTTGGACAAATTTCCGCGGAAGCCCTGGATGTTTACACCCAGGAGAGCAGGCGAGCAGGTGGTTTTCACCACATCGCGAACGATTGTCCGCCGCTCCAGGGTTACGGCGGGCGCGGGCCTTTCGCACGCTCTTCCGCTCGCTCCGTGCCTGGCATGATCGAGTTAAGCTCGGATGATCGAGTTTAGACCCCGATGATCAAGTTAAATGGGTCATATCCCATTGGAAAACCTCGATCTTTTCTTAACTTGATCATTTTTCGTGTGTGTTTTCCCCGTTTGTGTCGGAACTTTTTGCACCTACTATATGTTGAGTCCCGACGGGTTCCGTGTGAGGTCGGCGCGAGCCAGCGCGAGCGGGTGGGGGCCGCGCTAATGCTTACCCCTACGGCGCGAAGCGCAGGAGGGCTGAGCGACAGCGAAGCAACGCGGGCGCGCCAAGCGCGCGCATAGTGCCACGAGATGGTGGGGGCGCCCCCGCGCCAACCCCTTGAATCCACTACCTTCCCGCGAGTTCCGAGCCGGCTAACCCAACCCGCAACGCCCTATTGAATAGTTGCGGACCTTGGGCCATAACCGCCGCCGAAACTTGGATTGCGGGCGTAGCTCAGGGGTAGAGCATAACCTTGCCAAGGTTAGGGTCGGGCGTTCGATTCGCCTCGCCCGCTCCAAGTTTACTAGCAAAAACAATGGATTACGGTATGCGGTGTGATGTTACCACACTGCAAAACCGCGTGGGGTTGCAGTCGGGGTTGCGCAAGTTGGACCCAATTCGCCGCACCCGGGCCCGGCTTTAATGCCGCGCCGCCAGCCGAATAAGCACCCCGGACAGCTCGCCGCCATGCTGTGCGCCCCGCCCGCAATCACGCGGGCACCAACAAGGGGCAACTCTATGAACGCGATTGATCCCGGACTTAGCGCCCACATGCGGCACGATCCAAACAGCCCATCCAGACCCGACAACATCACTGACGAAGGCCCTTACGAATTAGACAGTGAAGGCCGCTTCATCTCAGAGGCAGATGTTTGGTGGACAGAGTTGTGCATCATGAATGAGAAGAACGCAGAAATTGACGACACTGATGTGCGGCAGAAGCTCTTGCTGCTCGCAGCAGAGGTTCGCAGACTGACGCACAAACTTGGCGAGTACGACCTCACGTTACTTCAACAAGACCTGATGTGGGGCGACATGTGGGTTGAGCGCGACATCGCCCGCGCCACCCTTGATCCCAAGTTTCGCGCATACTTGAGCACGGTTGCCACGCTGGAGCTGGCTTGCCAGGGGTACGATCCGCAGACGATTCAGTTCTCCATCGGCTTGTCCGAAGAAGAAGTAACGGCCTTTGGCGAACGACTTGCCAAGGCGGGTGTACTTCTCGACTGCCCCGCAGACTGCCACCACCACGCGCCGTTCTGACACAGGGCACGAGGCGGCCCCTTCCTGCTTCTGGCTAAGCCGCTCTAACAGCGCGCCGCGTTTGCGCCGTCACTTCAAGAAGGCTTATGGCCCATTGACCACCATCCAAGAACTTGTGAACTGTCGCTAGGTCGGCTGCCTCCACCGCGTGGAAGGCTGCGTTCAACCGCCTTCTGGGCCAGCCAAGCATCTCTGCTATCTCGGCGGCGTCGTATTCTCGTTTGCCACCGTTCACCACGGCGACGGCAAGGGACCGAGCGTCCTCGGCGGGTTTCCAATCGTGGACGTGTTCATCAAAGGTCACAAACAGCGGACCGCGCGGCCAGATGGTCGTACCCCCAATCTCGCCTGACTCTTCAATCAGCCCCGCTTGCACAAGATCGAGAACTCCAATTTCAACATCTTCCAGCGGTAGACCTGTGGCCGCTGCAAGATCATCGAAATCAAGCTGCGGGTCCATAGTCATTCCGGACTGGTTTGTTGAGACAAGATGCTTCCCGATCGTCACCGATGCTGACGAGAAGTGCGCCAGCTCGCCAACCTTCTGCACATAACGCGGCTTCGCGCCTAGGGGCGGTTTGGACGTCACTCCAAAAATCTGCGCCACGAGCTGTTGCAATGCGGGTTCATTGTCGGGCGCGATGTCAGGCGACAACATGCCCTTGAGCAGTGGCGGCAATGCCATCAAGGTCAGGTTCAGGCGTAGCGGGATAAACTTACTCTTTCCCTCGACGCGCTGAACAAAGCCCGCATCGATTTCTTCGTTCACCCACGGCTTAGTGAGCGCAACCGGCGAAAGTAGCACGACGAAGTGCGTGCAGCTCCCCAGCCCTTCATCCATCTTGCGACGCAAACTGTCGCCGGCGCCGATTTCCCATTCGTCGAACCAGACATCGATACCGTTGGCCAGGAGGTGTTCCGCAATTGCTTTCGCGGCGACTTTGTCCTCGCTAGCGTGCGCGAAGTAAACGACGGGCGCATCTTCCAACTCTCCGCCTACTGCGCGCCGCTCGCGGTCCAACCGTGTCTCTAGCGCCATTGCATACCTCTCTGAACCGGTTGTGGACACCCGTACTCCGTGAGGCGGAGTCTGCCATGCGAAAACGAGCGGGTGTTTGCCCGTTTCTGGATCAACTATGGAAGCCGCCGCGTTGCGCGCCCGTCTCAGCAGGGCGTCCATAGCGACCGCAATCACTTTGGCCTTCAACTCTTCGGCAAATGCTTGAGCGTTGAACGGTCTGCCCTTCCACGTCAGGCCCATGTTCTCACCTCTTATGTGACGAATCCCAACCACCACGCTCGATGCTGGTCTGAATAGAAAGTGTTTGCGTTCCGGTCCCGCGCGAAACGTTCCTTCTTTGCATAGATGTGCATCTGCGTTCCGCTCGCATCGACCACAACTGTCCCAGATTTGTTGCCGGGTATGTAATACAGGTTACGATTGCGCCACGCGTCATAGGCCATGTGTTCCGACGGCCCACACCCAAATAGCGTGACGCGTGGTTTGACCTTGCTCAAGAACAGCCTGTCGCGGTCCGAGTCTCGCCCGTGATGTGGAGCTATCATCAGTTCAACATTTTCCACGTCGACAAGGTGGTTCTCCAGGATGTGCTCCCATGTGTTGTCGTGTGAGTCGCCGCAGAAGAGGATACGGCCAGCATTGGAGCGATACAGAATGACATACGATGCGTCGTTGAAGTCTTCGCTCTGGTTTGCGCCTGCCACCAGCTCCGCCGTTGGCGCCAGAATGTAGAGGCCATCATGTGACGCATCCGTGTCACTGCCCTTGTTGTAATACGCGCCTCGGGCCCCGGCGTTCAGCGTCAGGCGCATTGGTGTGTTAGCCAGCTTGCCGTCACGCAACGCCTTGTAAAATTCCCAATCTTCTTCGCGATAACGGTTGCCGGTGAAATCGAACTCGCGCGAGTTGGCACTATCCCAGAAATTTGTCGGTGGAAACTCATCGAAGAAATCCTTGATGCCGTCCATGTGGTCCATGTCTGGATGCGTCAAGACAAAACGAAACACATCGCTGATGCCACAATCGCGCATGTACTGGATTGGGTTCTCGGCGGTCGCAGAGTCGGCCGCTACCATTTCCATAAGCGAAGGCGTAGGCCGCGTGCTGGCGAGCACTGAAGAGAGCGCGCCGCTCGTCAGCGGATTTGTGCTGGCTGGAAAGAGGTCATTGAGCGCACCGCCGGACAAATAGTTTGGATAAGGTGCGCCGCCTAACAGCGATGCCAGCGCGTTCTTGCTCTCGCGTCGCGCCTTGCACACGTCAATCACTGTATTGCGACCTGACGCGTGCTGGATGATAGAGCAATCGCCGTGGCCAACGTCCAAAAAGTGCAGGATGCCCATTCTCTATTGCTCCGCTGATTTCAGTGCCAACACGGTCGTAACGAAGCGTTTGCCGTATTGGGCGGCCACGTAGCGAACAATGAGATATTGAGCCGCTAGAATTGCGATGTAGACGCCAGTGCGGCGCAGGTCGTGAAATTGGTAAGTGGCCAGCGCACCGATAACCACGACAAACAGCGCGGACAGACCAGCGTAGTCACGCGCAAAGAGAAATTCGCGATGCCCAGTGGTAACGGCCGGATCCGACTCCACCGTGCGATAGAGACCATACCATGCCGAGTTCTGCTCGCGCGGATTCTTTGGCCACTTGCCAATCTTCCGCTTCAGCGCTGAGACGTTGATGCGCGCGTCTTGGTTGGCGTGGACGGAGAAAGCTCTGCTGCCCGGCAATGGGTCCGACCATCGCCAGAACACAAGGCGCGCCTTGGTCTGCGGCCCTAGAAGACCATTCAGGATTGCCAGCAAACTTGCGGCAAGCGCCGCCGGTACGAACTGGCCAATAAGCTTTGTCGCCTGCTCGTAGACCGGCGCGCTGGAGAAGTCGGCGGCGTGTGCGAACAGCATGAACACAACGCAATTGCCGACCACCACGGCCAGCAAGCGCCCAATGTTCTGGTCTTTCAGCGACTTCGCCATAACCCTTTGGATTCGCTCTATTGTTCATGATTTGTCCTCGATTCACTGCCCGCGAAAAGGGACAAACACGCCACTTGAAGTAAGCACTCGGGAACCGGTTTCAACGTCTCTGGCTCAGAGTTTGTGCACGACACAGCATCCTCTACCCTATCTTGTGATGAATGACTTCCTTGCAAGAGACTTGAATATTACTTATAAGGTGCCTTCCAAGGAAAAGAGGCAGCAATGGCAACGCTCACCGCAACCAGCATCCCGACGCAGACACTGATATCTCTAATTAAGCAGGCGGACCCCAAGGGTCAGATGCATCTAAAAGTCGTAAACCAGGAACGGCTCGAACTCGGCGCCGACCCGTTCAACTCAACCGTGGCAATCGACTTGGCTGCCGAGACTCTTCACTCGCTTGGCACCGGTATTCCTGCGCCGATAGCGGCCCCTGTCGCCAATGGGCGCGTGACGGGCAGCTATTGGTATCAGCTGGACGGCAAGCAATTCGGCTGTGCATCGGTGAAGGCACTTCTTCTGCAGTCTCTGGCAGCGTTGTCCGCTGCTGACCCGCACCTTGTGGACAAACTCGCTGCCGTTAAGAAGCGGACGAAGCGGATCGTTGCGAAAGACAAGTACGACCTGTTCGACAGCAAGCACCTTGCCGATGAGTACGCGGTGCAGATGCAGAACGGCTGGTGGGTCGGAACCAACAACAGCACCCAGGAAGTGAAGGCGTGGCTGACACTCGCAGCATCGCTCAGCCCTAAGGTGAGCTTTGCGATGTCACTCTAATGCCCGGCATAAAGAACTTCAGGCATAATCACTACGTGCCCGAGTGGTACCAGAAGCGTTTCATGCTGCCCGGTCAGGGCAAGTATTGGTATCTCGACTTAAAGCCCGACGTCACGCACTTACCAAACGGACGCAGCTTTACGCGCCGCGCGCTGTTGCCGTGGGGACCGGTCTCGTGTTTCGCGGAAGATGACCTCTACACCACAACATGGGGCGGACAGGGCAACGTCGATATCGAGAAGTTCTTTTTCGGCCGCGTAGATGGCAAGGGTCGCCGCGCGGTCGAGTTCTTCGGAGAATTCAAGTTCGACCGTAAAGGGCAACAGGAAGCGTTCCATGACCTCATGAACTATATGAGCGTTCAAAAGCTACGGACGCCCAAGGGGCTTGGCTGGCTCGGCGGTCTACCCGCAGGCCGAGACCGCAACATGCGACTGATGCTCTTGCAGCAAGTTCAGAACATGTTCTGCGCTATCTGGACCGAGTGCATTTGGCAAATTGCCGATGCCGCAAACTCAGACACGAAGTTCATTATCTCCGACCATCCAGTCACCGTGTACAATCGCGGCTGTTTCCCCGGCTCCAAATACTGCGCGGGGTTCAACGATCCCGAAATTCTGATGGCAGCGACGCATACTTACTTTCCGCTGTCGCTCGATAAGATACTCATCCTCACAAACCTCTCTTGGGTCAGGAATCCGTATCAAGACGAGCGCAAGGCACGCCCGAATGCAGACTACTTTCATGACACGATTTTCAAGTTCACGGACATCCAGACGCGGCGCTCGCTGTCTGAGCAGGAAGTCCGCGAGATCAACTACATCACCAAGCAACGAGCGCTGCGATACATCGCCGGCGCGAAGGTCGAATGGCTCCGTCCAGAGGAGCACCTCCTCTCGACGCACTGGAACAAGTTCGGGGATGGCTACCTGCTTATGCCAGAACCACGCGACATTCACGTGGGCGGCGAAATTCTTGTTGGCTACGGCGGTGGGCGGTCGGAAGCATGGAACGAATATGGGCATCGTCCGTGGCAGAAGGGCTACAACGACGACAAGCGTTTCACGAAAGAGTCCGCCGCGCTAGAACGCTTCAAAGCGGAATGGTCAGTTCGGCAAGGGCCTGCGTATCGCGGTACGTCCTTTCAGTTTCACCAAGACCCGGACCAGCCCTACGTAACTCCCGATGAGTTTCATCAGCACTATCTGGACGACGCTGAGAAGTATCGGAAGAAGGCCAGATAGCGCCCGGGAATGATTTTGAAACGCCTAGCGCCTGCAGAATTGCTCAAGCTCCATGCCCAAGTGAGCGAAAAGCTACGCGAGCGCGGTGTCGTGCGCAGCTCCAACAATCCCACGGGCGACCTTGCCGAGTACCTGTTCTGCCGCGCGTTCGGCTGGAAGCAAGCGGGCAACTCTCATCCGAACGCGGATGCTTCCGGCCCCGATGGCACGACGCTCTACCAGATAAAGGGACGGCGCTGGACACCGCACAACAAGTCACGCCAGCTTGGCGCGCTGCGCGGCTTGCCCGATGGCGGCTTTCACTTCCTTGCCGCCGTGCTCTTCGCGCCAGACTACAGCGCCGACCGCGCGGCGATCGTGCCGCAGGCAACCCTCCAAACGAATTCAGTGTTCGTGAGCCATACCAACAGTTGGAAGTTCAAGCTGCGTGACGCGGTGTGGACATGGCCGGACGTGTGGGACGTCACGGTCGAGTTGCGCGCAGTGACTTTCTAGTAGCCTGCAAAAGAAAACGGGCCGCCAAAGCAGCCCGTTCGCAAGACGCCGCCGCTGTAACGCGGCTACTTCACTGAAATCTGGCCGCACTTCACGCTGGCGAGAATGGCGCCGCGCGCGTTCCATTCGGTATGACGCTCACACGCCTTGACGTATTCGCCCGCCGTCATGCTTCCGTTCTGTCCACGCGAGCAGAGGCAAGGTCACACGCGCTGAACCTGTCGCCGCGCTCTATGAACGAGCCCGCGTGCATCACGTTGGTTCTTTTCCAGCGCTCGAAGATCAGATGTGCGCCTTCACGGCAGACATTGACCGCAAAAGCGCGGGCAGCCCTGACCGCGTGGATGGCTGCCGGTAAGAAAGAACGCCGACGCACTCCTGACCGTTCCGGCCGTCACGTTGCCGTTGGCTATCGTGAGCTTGTAGCTGTGGCCGTCTGCGAAGTTGATGCTCTCTACATCCTTGAGCGTCCCGGACAGCAAGGTGAGGCCGGCGGAATAATCGCCATCGAGATTGAGATGGTCGAACCCGGCACCGCCGCGGATTGTGTCGGCAGCCGTCAGCGTGGCGCCGAATTGAAAGTGTCGTCGCCGTCGTTGCCTTTGACCGTATCGATGCAACCCTGGGTCATGTCGAACGTGTCGGCGCCGGTGGCGCCGTTGAAGGAATCGTTGCTGGATGTGCCGGTAAAGAGTGACATGCTCGTCTCCATCATATCAGCCCCGGGCGCGAGATTAGCAGTTCAACCCGTTCGCCCGGAAGCGTCCCGCGGCTATTTCGGCAAGCCTCGGGGATCACGCCGACTTCGGCGTCTTGGCCAAATGCCATGGAAGGCTTCTTTGCAAAGCTCACAAGGCGAAGGCTTCAACGGGGCGTCTTCCGCTCCGTCGTCGAGCTGCAAACAGCCATCAATCGCTTCATCGCCGAGACAAACCCGGCCCCAAAACCCTTCGTATGGCCCGCAGACCCCAAACGCGTCCTCGCCGCTGTCAGACGGGGGAAACAAGCGTTAGAGCGCGCGCGCGTCAGTCCACTAGCATCAACGGCGTTAGTTGAGCGCTTCCTCGGCAGCTTTTGAGCGGGTAAGCTTGCGGTAGCCTGCTGTGTGGCAGAAGGGTCGCAACTAACGGGACCTGACCGGAACCTTGCATAGAACTGACAATTGCGCAGGTTCTATATTCTGGAGGACATCATGTCAGATCGGGAAGTATGGCGATGCTTTAGTTGCGGGACAATAAACGGTTGGAGTGTTGGTGTTTGTGGCTGACGTTGCCCCCGGCTTTCATCCAGTTGCGACTTGAGCCTGGCGGTTGATT
>JBEPVT010000133.1:0-10499 GCA_041690895.1 Gammaproteobacteria bacterium | reverse complement strand
CAGGTCCACCTCCGACGTCGTCCGCTGACTTCTTCGCCGCCTTACCACTGTCACTCAGCCGCTGCCGACGCCGCGAGACGGAGTCATGGGTGGGAGCGTCAGCTTGCGCGCGTAATTCCGTCGGCGACGGAATCGGCGAGCGCATGCCAGCCTTGCGTCGAGTCTTGCCCTTGGCTTTGCGCTTGGCTTCGCCCTTCCTTGCTTTCTGCTCCGCGGTGTCCTTCTCACTGGAGCTATCCGCGGCACTCGCCTTGGCCTTGCTACGTCCGCGGCGAGACTTGGCGTCTTGGGATTGGCTTCGATCCGTGATATCGGCTCGGAACTGATTGGCGGCTTCTTTGCCTAGGTCTTCATCACGCAATTCCTCTCGTGCCGTGTTGATTTCGGCACGCATTTCGGCGAGATCCTCTTTGACAGTCCGGTTAAAGACTTCAGGCGTCATCGAACGTGCGAATGCGTCTCGTCGACCTACAAACAGTGCCGGAGTTCTCGCGCGCGCTGACATCCGCTCCGGGTACACCAACACTCCGCGCTCGAGCGGATCGCTCCGCACAAATACCTCAGTACCCGGCGCGTACTCTTCCTGGAGCACGAGGCTTTGGTACCACACGTTCTGCACCTCGACACCTCTTGGATCAACTGTGAGCTTGTGACCCTTGAAGAGCCCGAAGAGAGATGAGGACGTCATGGCCAAGCGGGGCGCCGTGCGCTCAAACAGCGACAACGGGGTGACGAAGTTGAGCCCGCGGTGAGGTGTGTCATTGTAGCTGCGAACCGCCTGGCGCACGGCCGAGACCAGATGTCTGGTTTCGCCGAGTGATTCGATGGGCATCTCGAAGCGATACGGCTCCATTTTGTGAACGTCGCCACTATTGCGGTCACGCGTGGTGCGCGGATCTTCCCGATCCGGATCGAAGGGCAGATGAAGATCGTCGTCTCCGAGAAGATCGTTCAGGTCACGTTCTTTGAGCGTCGAGAAGTAATGCTCCATCGGCCCGCGAGCCCAGGAGGCGTATGGTTCCCCAACTGACGTGTTGAACTGTTTGTTCTCAAGTTGCTTCGCCGCAGACTTTGTGTTGCCTGACCCATCGAGCCGAATTTCTCCCGGTTCGCCACGAGCAAAGTTCCGCAAATCCGGATCCGCCCAACTCGGATCAATTGCACCCGCAACGGTCGCGATTATTTCTTGCGCGGTGAAGTGACTGTGCAGACGTCGAGATGCCGATAGAGCGCTCGGCTCCTTCACCCACCATGCGACGATTGCGCGTGTATGAGCGTCGAGCACAAACACCGCCCAAGCGCGCGCAGCATACCACCTCCGTTCGGTCCTGTGCCACACCTTGATCCACGTAGGAAGCATCGTTTCGTCAACGAAGAAGAGTTCGAGTGCGCTCCGAGTAGGATTGGTCGACTTAGGCGACCGGCGCGCGCGCGTCGCTTTTGTGCCGAACTCCGCCATGAATCTCTTCGACTTCGGTACCGAGCGCACGAAGCGCCGAACCGAGTAGACGGTGGGCAACGGCGCACCGTTCGCAGAACACCAGCGTTCCAACGCTCTCGTGATTTTCTTCCACGGCGTGCGTCCCTCCCTTCCGACGCGGTACTTGGCGCCGCGACCAAATATCAGAGTGAGCAGCCTCTTCGCAGTCTTGCCGCGAATGTCGCGCGGCGTGCAACCGACTGGAGGAGTGTCAATCAAACCAGCAATCGAACGACCGGCGGCGCGGTAACGGCGCTCCCACCGCTGGTAAGTCGACAGCGACGGCACGGGGCCGCAATCGTGAAGTTCTCCGCGGTCGCTCTCGATGGACGAGTTGATTCGCCTTAGACGTGCCGGTGCTCCGCCCGAAATGCCATGTCCAAATTGAAGGATTAAGTGGCGGCGTCGCGCTTCGATCATCCGCGGGTCTTTGTCGTCAAAAGCCGCTGGGTCGGGATACGACCGCTTGGCGCGTCGCGCTCGCTCGGCAAGCTCCCGTCTGCGCGCTCGTCGTAGCTCCTCCGACTCCTCAGCAATCTCTTGCACGCGTTCCGCTGCTGCAGACATAGACGCTATTCCTCCACCGCGGCGAGATATCGAGTCGTGCGTTCATGAGCGATTACAGGCGTCGATCCCTGCGCCTGGGTACCGATACCACGGCCGCCACCGGTAATGGCACTTCTGGGCACAGTTACGGGCTGGGAAACGGATTGCACTTCAGATTGGGTTACGGATCGAACCGCGGGTTGGCCGATGCGGACGCCGGCGCTCTCTTGAATCGGCGATCCCATGTTGCTGCTGTATTGATCCCAGCGTGCGAAGACGGCGGCGGGAGAATTACTTTTTGAGATTGGCATGTGGTCTAGCAGGGTGATCGCTTCGGAATCGCGGTCCAAACGCGCATTGCTCGGCGCTGGCCTTAAGAGCCGAGCATTGTGGCCTCAGACGATCTAGCCACCTGGTTTCGTTTTTTACGAAAAGGTGAGATCCGCTGAGGCGTTCTCAGAGCGGGCGGCTGCGGCCATGTTGACTGGCACATGGCTATCGGAACGGGCTCCCGCGGTGGAAAAGGTCGACCTGAACGCCGTCTCCCGGCTTGGCCGCGCGTTGGCATCCAAGGCGTCGACGCCATTAAGTGGCAGGTCTGGGTCGGGCACCAGCTCCGAGAGTGGAGGCTGCATGCCGGGTTCAATGGCGGCGAAATGAAGCAGGAGACGGCCGCGCGCCTCAGCGGCCTTCGTCCTACCCTTTTGACTGCTTTGGAATTGGGCCGCCAAGGCCCTGATGTTGTTGAGCTACGCGAGCTAGCAACGCTTTACGAGCGGCCGACCGAAGACATCGGGGAATTGTTCGTTCCGCCGACGACGCTCGAATGGGATATCGTGCGCAGAGGCTACCAGCCGGATCCCACGTTCCGTACGCCGCCAACAGAAAAGCCGCTAGGCTCGAAGCGTTGACGCTTATTTGGGGCCAAAGGGAGCGAGCTATATCACGACGGGGAGTGCACCCGCGACACCAACCGTGGCGCAAGTGAAATTGCGACCATATGTTCAGGACGACCCATTCTCGGAGCCATACATTCGCTAGCCAATCACCTTATAAGGGCGATCCCCGCGGTGCCACTTGGAACAAGTGGGACCTGCACTGCCATACTCCTGCGTCAGTCGAGCAGTATTACGGCGACTCGCAGCAGGAGAAGACGTGGGATGATTATCTAGCGGCGCTTGCGGCCCTACCGCGGGAAATTAAAGCGCTCGGAATCAATGACTACTTCACAATTGACGGATACAAGCGAGTTCGGGAAGCCCACCGCGCTGGCAAGCTTCCCAATATCGACCTGGTGCTACCAATAGTCGAACTACGGCTGTCAGCATTCGCAGGAAGCTCAGTTCTTCAAAAGGTCAACTTTCACGTCTTGTTCTCCGACGAACTTGACCCGAACGACATCGACAACTTTTTCCTTCGTAACCTGAACGTCGACCTTCAGCTCGATCAAGACGTTCGATGGAGCGGTTGCTTGGGCACCGCCGAAGGCCTCGAGGAACTCGGAAGGGCAGTCCGAGCTGTAACTCCCGAAGACAAACGCACAACAGATTCGGACACAAGAGTCGGATTTCGAAGCGCTGCAATTCCGCTCGAGAAACTGACCGAACTCCTGAATCAAACGAAATTCGATGGCCGCACACTCACGGCATTGGGCCTGAGTGAGTGGGATCAAATGCGATGGGATGGCAGTGGCGCCGCTCAAAAGCGCGACGTAATGGGACGCGTGCACTTCGTGCTTACATCATCGCCGACAGCAGACAAGTATCATGAGCGGCGCCGGCAGCTGGTAGACAGTCAGGTAAATGCGCGGTTGTTTGATGCAAGCGACGCACATTACTACTCCGACTCCAGCCAGCCGAATCGTCTAGGACAGTGTCGTTGCTGGATCAAGTCTGATGTGACATTCGCCGGCCTCAGACGCGCAATCGGCAGATTCGATGATCGTGTATTCGTAGGAGATATTCCTCCGAAACTCGCGCTCGTCAAGGGCAGGCCCACAAAATATATACGACGCGTTGACATCAGTAAGAAATCCGACTCGACACTCAACGAAATGTGGTTTGATTCGCACATTGAATTGAATCCCGGCTTGGTCGCGATTATCGGCAACCAAGGCAGCGGGAAAAGCGCTCTAACCGACGCTATCGCGTTGTGCGGTGGTAGTACCGCGCAAGGGTTCAGCTTTCTGACTCCGCAACGCTTCCGTGACAAGGACGGCAAGGCGAGCAGCTTTGAGTCGACACTGACCTGGTACGACGGCACGCCAAAGGTGGTTTCGCTCGACGCTGCTTCTGACCCAGACAGTGTCGAACGAGTGCGGTACGTTCCACAGGGATTCTTTGATCGAGTCACCAACGAAACTGCAGTGACTGATTCGGGTGACTTCTACGCAGAAATCAAGAAGGCTGTGTTTTCCCACGTGGCGCCTGCGGACCGACTCGGGAGCACGACGTTCGATGAGTTAGTTGCAAGACGCACCGCTGGTGTCGACGCGACTCTCACACAGCTGCGAGGAGAGCTAGCTGCAGTCAATAAACAGATCGTTGAGCTCGAAGCCGTCTCATCACCGACGGCGGTGCAACGACTAACATCGAAAATTGGCCAGCGTAAAGCCGAGTCCGTAGCGCTTCGGAACAACCCGCCTGCTTCGGTTTCTGCTCCAGACGCGGAGCAGTCCCTCACCGATGAGCTTGACCAAGTTAGAGAACGGGAGGCGACGACACGTGCCATGGTCACTGCAGCAACGGCCGAGACCACCCAATGGAAGCGCCGCCGTCTCGCCCTTGTAGATGCTAAGGACGCGTTGGTTCTGAGTAGGCGACAGTTCGAGGGCGCGGTGGAGAAGGTCGAACAACAGTTAACCAACGCAGAGGTCAACGTCGACGTTGCCGCATGGGTTTCCGTCGCGGTAGACCTTGCGCCACTCGAGCGACTCATTGACGCCTGTGACAAGGCGCTTTTCGAAAATCAGTTACAGCTCGATCCGGCGCAGCACGATTCGTTAGCTGCCCAGCTGACGTCGGTTGCAGCGGAACGAGTGGCAATAGAGAAGTCTCAGGAGACGGTGGCCGGCGAGTTCAACGGTTACCTAAAGGCAAAAGACGCCTGGCAGGTCGCCCTAGATGAAATTGAAGGCAGCACTGATTCTCCCTCAGTCGAGTCGATTGCGGGGCTGGGTGAACGTTTACGGCATCTCACCGAGTCCGTTCCGTCGACGATCCGGCAACTGGAAAACAAGCGGCGAGAATTATGCCGCGATATTCACCGAGCTATCGGTCAGCTGACCGCGGTGTACGCGGACCTAACCCGGCCCGTCCAACAGCACATCGCGGATGAGCCCCTAGTTCGTGACCGGTACCCGCTGTCATTCGAAGTAGCAATTTGCCAACTGGGGCTGCCCGACAAGCTGTTCACCTACATCACTCGAAACGCTGGGACTTTTTCCGGCGGAGAGAAAGGGATCGAACGTCTCACTTCCTTTATTGACGATGCAGATTTCCTTTCACCCGACGGCGCGGCGACTTTCGCGGATAATCTCTTGGACCGAGTTCGTCGCAATCACAAGTCGGATCCGCCCATAGCCGTGGACTGGCCGACTGCTCTCAGGAAGGGTGTCGACCCGGAGGAACTCTACGACCTCATATACTCGCTTGAGTATCTGACACCGGCATTTTCTCTATCATTGAACGGCAAGGCACTTCGATTGCTGTCCCCAGGTGAACGAGGAATTTTACTTCTTGTCTTTTATCTAGTTGTTGACTGCGGAGATGAACCGCTGATCATTGATCAGCCCGAGGGCAATCTCAACAATCAGTCAATAGTGGAACATCTCGTCCCTGTCTTCATGGCCGCGAAGGAGCGCCGTCAGGTTATTGTCGTCACTCACAACCCCAATTTAGCGGTGGTATGCGACGCCGAACAGGTCGTCCATTGCCAGATGAGAACCGACGGTACATGCGCCATTGAGTACGATAGCGGCGCCATCGAGAATCCGAAATTCAACCGGCTGTCGTTGGACCTGCTTGAGGGGACGGCACATGCATTCATTTCGCGAGAGGACACATATCGCGAAAGCGCAACGCTTTACCGCACGGGCCGTGAGAGCTCGTAGGCAAATGCGCGCTTGTCGTGTCGCCGGTCCCTGAATAGAGCGGCTCGTGGTCACACCAGAGGTCTACATGGTCAACAGATTTGGCAATAACGACATCGTGCCGTGCAATGTCTTCAAAACGACGCCCGCGGTCGGTTTCGCGCATCCATGCCGCGTACGAGCCCGCATATATTGCGCGTATGATATCCGAACGCAGGGCGCTATTTAGGGCTGCCGTTGGAATGTTGGGCTACTCGATGCGTGAGGCAGCGCTACAACTCAACGTTTCGTATAATCATCTGACACTTGTATTGGACGCGGAGCGTGAGCCTAGCGAAAGGCTGGAAGCAGGAATCACTGATATGATCCGGCGTGCCAAGCCATTACTCACAGCTGCGCTGCGCAAGTACTGAAGGCATGATCTCAACAATTATGCCGTGTCTTTGCGTTAGAGCCGCACTGAGACTTGGCACACACGTACGGTAAATCACCCTCTGATGTCGGAAAGCAGAAATCTCGGACACAGTCCGGTTCCGCATTGACTGGACTTCGGAAACGAAAAGCATGGACTCGGCGAAAGGTGGCCGGAGGCGCTGCGGGAACAATATTGGGGAGTGGCGTTACGACATCGTCGGATAGTGTCAGACAATGTTGGACGGCATTGCTGGCTCAGAATGGATACGTTTGGCGTCTTACTTTACCGGGACACCCAACGACGATGCCGAGACACAGCGACAATCCTAAAACCGAACGCCTTGACGTTCGCTTCACGCCGAGAGAACTGGCGGCTGTACAGGCGGCTGCGAAAGCTGAGTTTCTGAGATCTGCTCAGTGGGCGCGGCAGGTGCTCCTTCGAACGATTGCGGGCGGCAAAGACCACACGCCCGCCGCAGGATCGTAGCCGTGAACAAGCGCGGAGGCGGCCACGCAACCCTCACTCCCATTCAGGGCCAAGCGGCGCTAAAGGCGGCGGCGGTTCTGGCGCGCACGACGCTTGGCGCGTTTGCCGAAGAATGCCGAGTGTCGTACAACCACTTCTCCCTGTAGTGCGGGGCGAGCGTGTCGGATCAGTTGCACTGGAAGAGAAGATCGCAGCGTTACTTGATCGCCCGAGAGCGTCTGTGTTTCCAACTCGCGCAGATCGGGGGCAATCTAAGTCATAAGCATCTGTTGACGAATTTCGGCGCGACGGAAACGTCTTTGAGCAGATCGCGGTCCGCCGCCCATGAAAGTCTTTGTATGCGACTGTCTGCTACTCAGCGCTCAAAACCCCGCGGCGTCGAGAATCGTCGCTACATGCCCCTGGAATTGCGAGAGCAGGAACTGCATCCCTTCCGGACAGTGGGGTGGCACAAGCTCGTGCACCGCAGCATTCTGCGGATAGAAGAGCGCGAGGATGAGATTGATTGCCTCGTCTACGAGTCGTTCCGTCCCCTCCCGCCGCGCGTCTCGCAAGATGTAGCGAAGCTGCGCGCGTCTCGTCCATCCATCCTTGCCGTACTCGTCCGCCGTGGGTGCTGGGCACCAACAATCCAGCGCTACATCGGAGGCAAGCCAGGCGAGAAGATGGTCGAGCACCTCTCGCATCGAGACGCCCGCATGGCGCATCCAGTCGCTGTCGCGCCGCTCCACCGCGCGGCAGGCGCCGCGGTAGGCGTCGGCGAATCCGGGACCGACGGCGGCGAGCCGATCTTCGATCAGGCCGCGGGACTGGTCGATACACGCTTCCACGACTTCGTCGGCGTCCTCGACTAACGTGGTTGACGGCACGCCGGTGACCACACCGACCAGCCGCATGCCTGTGTAGGCGGTGATGGGCGGTGCCTCCCGCATCCATTTGGGCAGTGTTTCGAACGCTGCCCGGGATGAAGCAATATCCGCGTAGCTGGAGGTGAGATCGTCGATGCGGCCTACGAGGTGGCTCGCGCGCGCAAGATCCCCAGTCGCCTCGGCAAGCCGCCGCATGTCCGCAGCACCCGCAAACGCGCCGCTGATCATGCGTGACTCGCTCGCACGGCGATTGAAATCTTGCATGATCGAGAAGTCCTGCGCCTTCACACCCAGTAGCAAATCTGAGTCGAGTGCAGGTCCCGCATGATCGACTAGCAGTTGGGCACGAATAGAGTCGCTGTGAAGGTGCAGCAGCGCTTCTCCATTATAATCGCGCAATAACGCGGTGGCGCGCTCCGCAGCGTCCCGGTACGACCGAATCGAGTCGAGCGCATGGTCTACGATCCCTGTCATCGGCGTCGTAAGCTCTGACCACTTCGCTTCGAGAACGCGCATCTCCCGCTCCCGTTCTTGGATCTGGCGCATAGTATCAAACACGGCGGAGTCCCGGATGCGTTCGGTCTCGATGGCGCGGCGGATTGCGAGCTCCGCTGGTGATTCAGTGAAAGCGGTCGCTAGTCGAATCTGTTCCACGACGCGCTCGCGGGTGCGCTGCGCGGCCATCGCAGCCTCGATAATGCCCTTGGTCGTGCTCATCCTTTCTCTCCTGCTCCGCTGTAATTCTAAGGAACGCGGCGCAGTGTCTGGCGCCTCGTGGAGTCATCTTACATCCAAACTTACGGTAGGATGCCGGTTTCGTGTGCACGCAACTGTCGCACGGGATCGACAACGACCGGCGCAGTGCTTCCGACTGAGCCGCGCTACTGCTACCACCTACTCTACGACTGCTTCGAAGCACGTCCGACGAACGAACCAAGCATGTGTCTGCACTTCGCCACTTTACTGTCGACGCCTTTGCGGGCGAAGCTTCGGGGCGAGCTGGGGAATGCTTTGGAAGCGGCTGCCGCGTACGACCGCGTCATTGTGCGATATCGCGGCGTTTATACGAACTATCTAGGGCGCGCGCGGGCGCGCGCACTAGGAGGCGATCCCGATGGCGCTGCGACGGACATCGAGACGGCACGGAGGATTGCTCCGTCGGCAGCCGCGCCGGAGATTTCTCACGTTGAGGATAGCATCCCCCTCGTGATGGGCGACGCGGGTTCGACCGCCGCCCCTACAGCCGCAGTGGACGGGAACACTTCCGCACGACCGGCACGCGAGACTCAACAGACTAGGGCAAGTACTCCCAATGACCGGTCAGGGCGAGCGACTCATTCGAGTCTACAGATGAGCCGGCAACCGCAACGGCGGCCCACTGGCAGGCGAACTCTGCTTTGCAGTCAGGCGATTCCAGTACCGCCGCTCGCCTCTTTCATCGGACAGAGGAACTTGGATGGAACCCCACATACTCAAAGATCAACTTGGCAATGGCCGAGTGTCTGGACCATAACTGGGCTGCAGTCGAGCAGCTGCTGCATTCCCTCACCATCACGCACCCATCAAGTGTCGTCGTTTCGGTTGAAGCGCTCCATGCCATCGCGTCCGCCTTCATAACCGCAACAGAAGGCGAACACCTGCAAGCGCTCCGAGCGCAGATGAAAGCATTCGGAGTATACGACTACAGCCGTAGTCCACTGCGATTTCTCGAGGCAGGCCTGATTACGAGCAAAACACCACTGCCGCTCGGGGTCAAGAACATCTTCACTCTGCTGCGGCGCGGGAGCAACGGCGTGAAAGCACACACGGGAAGCGCAGCGTGAACGTATCCCGGCTGAGCTGAGTTACATGTAGTGCGAGTATCGCGCTGCAATGGGACGGCCGCCGCCATGGGCATCGGCGTACTTCAGGATATCGCCGACCTTTCGCGCCGCAACAACGGTGATCGGCACACTGCCGTCGAACTGGGTGTGATTCCAGTTCAACTTCGACAGGCCAAGTAGTTCGCGAGCGATCTGCCCCGGCCCCTGCTCAATCGCCTCGCATCGGAAGAGAAGCGGCTGTGGGACGTAGAGTCCGGGATATGTTGCGTAAAAGTCGACGCTGCCACGAGTGTAGAGAAGATGCTCGCAGTCGTCGAGCGCGACGAGCGTCCCCCGGAGCGGTGGATAAGCACCATACCGGAACACGCGCTGCGTCGTATTGTCCGACACGCTGATCGCGTCTAGCCGGTCAATCCGCTCCTGCTCAGCCGCTGCGCGGAAGCCAGCCAATTCATCCGCCGAAAATGAGGACGTCTTGTGGATCGCGACACGCGCCGGAAGCGTGCCGTGTGTTGCGCGGTACTGTCGGAGCGCCTGGTGCAGCAGGTCGTGTGCGTCAGCCTCGCTCAGATGTGGCGTCCGGTCGTCTTTCGACAGGTCGGCGCGTCCGCCCTGGACAATCACGCCGTCGCCGCGTTCGTCGAACACCTGCGCCATACTCGTCATTACCGAGGAGCGGTCGAGCGCGTGGTAGAAGCTGATACCAACGAAGCACGTCGTGAAATCACTTGAGTCGCGGGGGAGGCGCCACGGGCGGCCACGGGCTTTGTAATAGCTGTCTCTTATACAC
>JBEPVT010000132.1:0-10682 GCA_041690895.1 Gammaproteobacteria bacterium | reverse complement strand
ACACGGTGTCACCACCACCGGATTTTGAGTCCGGCGCGTCTACCAGTTCCGCCATTCGGGCATGCCAGACCGCGCAGTATATGCGATTGCTGGCCTTGGTAGAATCCTTAAGACCATGCTACGCACGGACTTTCACTTCGAATTGCCCAAAGAACTCATTGCGCAAAGGCCTACAGAAGAGCGCTCCGCCAGCCGCCTGTTGACGCTCAACGGCGCTAGCGGTGCGTTCGAGGACCGGCAGTTTCGGGATTTTCCCGCTCTGCTCAACTCGCAGGATCTTTTGGTTTTCAACGACACGCGCGTCATCCCTGCCCGCGCCTTCGGCGTGAAGGACAGCGGCGGGCGGGTCGAATTGCTGCTGGAGCGTGCGCTGACGGCAAACACCGCGCTGGTTCATGTTCGAGCCAGCAAGGGCCTGAAAGCAGGTGCCCGGGTGCAACTGGCGGCAGGCGAGAGCGCGGCGATGATCGGCCGCGAGAACGAGTTGTTCGTCCTGAGGTTTTCCTGCGATGTGCACGAGTTCTTTCAAACGCACGGACAAATTCCTCTGCCGCCCTACATCGATCGCACCGCGGAGGACGCGGACCGGGAACGCTACCAGACCGTCTATGCACGCTCGCTCGGCGCCGTGGCGGCACCGACCGCGGGGTTGCATTTCGATGAGGCGATTTTTGCGGTGCTGCGCAGCCGGCAGATTGCGCATGCGTTCGTGACTCTGCACGTGGGTGCGGGAACGTTTGCGCCGATGCGCAGCGAGAACATCGATCAACACCAGATGCACGCCGAATACATCGAGGTGCCGTTGCGCACATGCGACGCAATCGAGCGCGTGCGCGCCGCGCGGGGACGAGTGATTGCGGTGGGCACGACGGTGGTCAGAAGCCTCGAGACGGCGGCAAGCATTGCGCAAGGGGCGCAGAGTGTGGCGCCGTATCAGGGCAGCACCCGCATATTCATTAAGCCCGGCTACCGCTTTCGCACGGTCGACGCTTTGGTCACCAACTTCCACCTGCCGGAGTCGACTCTGCTGATGTTGTGCGCGGCCTTCGTCGGGCGCGAGGCGCTGCTCGCCGCCTACGCGCACGCGGTGCGCGCGCGCTATCGATTTTTCAGCTACGGTGACGCGATGTTTCTCACTCCGTCCGCTGCGGCTCACTCAGGCACATGAATTCGATGCGGTTCAATTTGCTGGCGCAGGACGGCGCGGCGCGGCGCGGCCGGCTTATTTTTCCGCGCGGCACGGTCGAGACGCCAGCATTCATGCCGGTCGGCACCTACGGGACCGTCAAGGCGATGACGCCTGAGGATCTAGAAGCCAGCGGCGCGGAAATCATTCTCGGCAACACCTTTCATTTGTTTTTGAGGCCGGGGCTTGCGGTGATTCAGGCTCACCAGGGGCTGCACCGCTTCATGCACTGGCGCCGGCCCATTCTCACCGATTCCGGCGGGTTTCAAGTGTGGAGCTTGGCGGAGATGCGCAAGATCACGGAGCAGGGCGCGCATTTTCGCTCGCCCGTCGACGGCGCAGCCATATTTCTGTCGCCGGAGGAGTCCATGCGCATTCAACGCGCATTGGCTTCCGATGTGGCGATGAGTTTCGATGAATGCACGTCTTATCCGGCGACCGAAGCGCAGGCGCGGGTCTCCATGGAACTGTCGATGCGATGGGCGCTGCGGGGTTTTCGCGAGTACTACCACGACGAGCCGCCGGGAACGCTATTCGGGATCGTCCAGGGCGGAGTTCACGCTGCATTGCGCTTAGAATCCCTGGCGGCGCTGGAGGAGATCGGATTTGCTGGTCTGGCCATCGGCGGCTTGGCGGTTGGAGAGCCGGAGGCTGAGCGCGAACAAGTCCTCGATCTGCTTCTGCCGCAAATGCCAAGCTGCAAGCCGCGATACCTCATGGGAGTGGGACGACCGCAAGATATTCTCGAGGCGGTGCGCCGCGGCGTCGACATGTTCGACTGCGTGATGCCGACCCGACATGCGCGCAACGCGCATGTGTTCACTCGCTCGGGCGTCGTCAATATCCGCAACACTGCGCACAGCCAAGACACGGGTCCGATCGAGGAGGGCTGCGGCTGCTACACCTGCCTCAACTACAGCCGCAGCTACTTGCGGCATTTGGACAAGTGCGGCGAGATTTTGGGCGCGCACCTCAATACGGTCCACAACCTGTTCTTCTACCAGCGCTTGATGAGGGAGATTCGCGCCGCGATCGTGGCGGGCACTTTGGAGACTTACGCGCGCGAGTTCTACGCCCTTCTGGCTTGAGGCTCTGGGTTAAGTTTGCGGCGGCCTGCTGTATACTACGCGGCTTTGTGCAGCGGCGTCCGCCGCTCGAAAAGAGTGTAACACTATGGATTTTCTCATTAATTCGGCATATGCGCAGGCCGCCGGTGCTGCTCCCGGCGGTCCGAGCCTGATCAGCACCCTGGCGCTGCCGGCGCTGCTGTTGGTGGTGTTCTATTTTCTGCTCATCAGACCGCAGAGCAAGCGCGCCAAGGAGCAACAAGAAATGCTGTCCAAAGTCGTAGTGGGCGATGAAATCGCGACTGCCGGCGGCATTCTCGGCAAGGTGACCGAAGTCGGCGATCAATTCTTGAGCGTCGACATCGCCGACGGCGTGAACGTCAAACTGCAGAAATTCCAGGTCGCGAAGGTTCTGCCGAAGGGCACGGTCAAGAGCGCATGATCGGTTATCCGCGCTGGAAGATCGTGCTGGTCGCGATCGTGATGGTCATCGGCATCTTCCTGGCGCTGCCCAATGTGTTTGGCGAAGAAAGCGCCTTGCAGCTGGCGGCTGATCGAGCGGCGGTCACCGACGCCGACAGCAAAGCCGTCGTGCAGTTGCTGAAGGACAAGGGCGTGACCCCGTCGGGCGTGTTTTTGGAGCAGGGGCGCCTCACGCTGCGCTTCAGCAGCACGCAGGATCAGCTGAAAGCGCGCGACCTCGTCAACGAGGCGCGCCCCAATCAATTCACCATCGCGCTGTCGCAGGCTTCACGCGTGCCCGCGTGGATGCGCGCCATGGGATTGAGCCCCGTGAAGCTGGGTTTGGACCTGCGCGGCGGTGTCTATCTGGTGTATCAAGTCGATGTGCAGGGCGCAGTGAAGCAGCTGCTCGACCGCCGCGAGCAGGACTTTCGCGCAGAGTTGCGCAATGCCAAGGTCGCGTATCAGGACGTGGTGGTCGATTACCCCGGCAATCGAGTGCGCGTCCTGTTCCGCGACGCGGATACCTTCGCCAAGGGCAAGGCCGCCATTCTCGCCGACAGCCGCAATTTGAATTTCACCGACGTGACGGTGAGCGGATCGCCTGCGCTGGAGCTGCAGCTGACGCCGCAGGAGATCAAGGAACGGCAGAACTACGCCGTTCAGCAAAACATTGTGATCTTGCGCAATCGCCTCAATAGCCCAGAGCTCGCGGTCTCCGAGCCGCAGGTCGCGCAGGAAGGTGTGGATCGCATCGCCATTCAGCTGCCAGGGCTGCAGAACTCCGCCGAGGTGAAAAAGATTCTCGGCAAGACGGCGACCTTGGAATTTCGCATGGTCGATGAGACCAACAATCCGCTCGAAGCGGCGACCACGGGGCGCGTACCCTTGGGTTCCAAGCTGTTTTACACCCGCGACAAGCAGCCAGTACTGCTGAAGCGCGACGTGGTGGTGACGGGCGATCAGTTGACCGACGCGACATTTCAGCCGAATTCTCAGGACGGCCCCGCCGTCTCGGTCGGCTTGGACAGTCGCGGCGCCTCTAAAATGCTGAAGAACACCCAAGAAAATCTCGGCCACCTGATGGCAGTGGTTTTCATCGACCGTTCGCGCGAAAAAAATGCGCAGGGCGTGGAAGTGGACCGCACCACCGAAGAAGTCATCAACCGCGCGACGATTCGCGGCGTGTTCAGCAATAATTTCTCGATTACGGGGGTCAATCCGATCGAGGGTCGCGAGCTCGCACTGCTGCTGCGCGCTGGCGGCTTGGCGGCGCCGCTGACGCCGGTGGAAGAACGCGCGATTGGACCGAGCTTGGGCCAGGACAACATCGACAAGGGCATTAAGGCCATGGTGTTCGGCATGCTGGCCGCGTTCATATTCATGGCGGTCTACTACAAAGTGTTTGGTTTGATTGCCGACGCGACGCTGGCAGCCAACGTGGTGCTGCTCACCGCATTGCTGTCCTGGTTCGGCGCCGCACTCACATTGCCGGGCATTGCCGCCGTGGTGCTGACCGTGGGCATGGCGGTGGACGCAAACATTCTGATTTATGAGCGCATCCGCGAGGAATTGCGCAATGGCGTCACGCCGCGCGCCGCAATCGCCGCAGGATTCGAGCGCGCCTGGTCGGCCATCGGCGATTCCAACGTTACCGCCTTGATCGCCGGCGTGGTGCTGTGGTCCTTCGGCGCCGGCGCGATCCGCGGCTTCGCCGTAGTGCTGGTGCTGGGAATCTTTACGTCGCTGTTCACCGCGGTGATGGGCAGCCATGCGTTGGTGCAGATCATTTATGGCGGTAAGCGCAAGCTCGACGGTCTGTCGATCTAAGGAATATTTCAATGGAATTTTTCCACAAGGTCACCCGCTTTCCGTTCATGCACACCCGCAAGGTGTGGTACGGGCTGTCGGCCTTTTTGATCGTCGCCTCGCTGGCCTTGGTTGCAATCCGCGGCCTGAACTTGGGCGTGGATTTCACCGGCGGTGTGGTGGTCGAGACGAATTTTCCTCAAGCTCCGAATATCGAAGGACTGCGCACGGCGCTGGCCACGGCCGGTGTCGCAAGTGCGCAAGTGCAAGCCTTCGGCAGTTCGCGCGACATATTGGTGCGTCTGCCGCCGGATCCAAATGCGAAGGGCGATCAGATCGGCGCACATATTCTCGAGATCTTCAGCAAGATCGATGCCGGCGCGAAGCTGCAGCGCACCGAAGTCGTGGGTCCCCAGGTGGGGCAAGAGTTGTTCATCAAAGGCGGCGTTGCGATGGGCGCGACGCTGGTGCTGATCCTGATCTATGTTCTGTTTCGCTTCACTCCGAAACTCGCCTTGGGCGCGATTTTCGCGGTATTGCATGACCCGATCTGCGTCGTGGGATTTTTCGCGCTAACTCAGATGACCTTCGATTTGACCGCTATTTCAGCAGTTCTAGCGGTGATCGGCTATTCGCTCAATGACACTGTGATTGTATTCGACCGAATTCGCGAGCGCGCCCGCAGCTCGCGAAAACTTTCGATCGCGCAGGTTATCGACGAATCGATCAATCAGACTTTGTCGCGAACTTTGATGACAAAGTTGGTGACCTTGCTCGTGGTCGTGGCGCTGCTGATATTCGGCGGCGAGACGCTGCGCGGCTTTTCGGCCGCCTTGGTCATCGGCATCATTGCCGGCACCTATTCTTCGATCTACATTTCCGCCGCATTGTCGCTCGACCTGGGGTTGCGGGTTGAAGATTTGCTCGAGCGCAAGGCGACGAAACCGGAAGAAGTCGACGGCCTGCCATAGCTAAATGGGGCTGCTTGCCGATCCGCAGAGCTGGGTGTCGTTCCTGACACTGGTTCTGCTGGAGATCGTCCTCGGCATCGATAACATCATTTTTCTATCGGTGCTGGTCGAGCGGCTGCCGAAATTCCAACGCAGCCGCGCACGTATCTTGGGTCTCGGCTTCGCAATGCTGACGCGCATTGCGCTGCTCTTTTCCATTACCTGGCTGGCGACGCTGCGCGCTCCCTTGTTTCGCGCGCTGGGCGCGGATGTCTCCGGCCGCGATCTAATTTTGTTCGCCGGCGGTGTCTTTCTGATAGTGAAGACACTCATGGAATTTCGCGACATGCTCAAAGGCAAGGTACGCGCCCGGAAGCCGGGCGTGATGAACCGCTTCGTGATGATCATCATTCAGATCGGCATCATCGACATCGTGTTTTCGCTCGATTCGGTGTTCACCGCGGTCGGGCTGGCGAAGCATATCGAGGTCATGGTTGCCGCCATCGTGATCTCGGTGCTGGTGATGATGGCGGTTTCCTCGGCCGTCGGCCGCTTCATCGACCGCTATCCCACGATCAAGGTATTGGCATTGGCGTTTTTAGTGCTGGTCGGCGCCGCGCTGATCGCCGAGTCATTGGAGCGGGATATTCCGCAGGGTTATTTGTATTTCGCGATGGCGTTCGCAGTGGCCGTGGAATGGATAAATATACGATTGCGCAGAGGCACCCAGTAATAGTTTGCTAGAGCGATACGAAAGCCGCTAAAGTCCGCGCAGTATTGAAAAGGGAGACCGCAGATGAATTGGCGCATCAAACCGCTTGACGCGATCTTGGCGAGTGCCGAGAAAAGATCCCTGCCCCGATCGCTCGGGGCCTTCCAGCTCACGATGCTCGGGGTCGGCGCCATCATCGGCACCGGCATTTTCGTGTTGACGGCCGAGGCAGCGCAAAAGGCCGGCCCGGGAATGATGGCCTCATTCATAATCGCAGGTTTTGTGTGCGCGGTGACGGCATTGTGCTATGCCGAGCTGGCCGCGATGGTGCCGGTCTCAGGTTCGGCTTATACCTACTCTTATGCGGTGTTGGGCGAGTTGATCGCCTGGATCGTCGGCTGGGCACTCATTCTGGAATACACCATCGCGGCAAGCGCCGTGTCGGTGGGTTGGTCGAATTACTTCATACCGCTGATATCGCATAGCTTCGATATTCACATCCCGTTGTATTTATCCAAGGGCTACTTTGCGGGCGGATTGATCAATGTGCCGGCCGTGTTCATTGCCGCGCTGGTAACCACCTTGCTCGCGCTCGGTACGCGTGAAAGCGCCACCGTCAACGCGGTTCTGGTCTGCATCAAAGTGGCGGCATTGGTGCTATTTTGCGCACTGGCGCTGCCGGTAATCAAGCTGTCGAATTTCGAGCCTTTTGCGCCGCTCGGAGCGCTCGGCATCGGCGGCGCGGCTGCCTCGATCTTCTTTGCCTATGTAGGATTCGATGCGGTATCGACCGCTGCCGAAGAAACCAAGAATCCACAGCGCAACATGCCCATCGGCCTGATCGGTAGTTTGATCATTTGCACGATCTTCTATCTGTTGGTCGCAGGCGGCGCGATCGGCTCCATCGGAGCGCAGCCGGTGCTGGACGCGGCAGGGCACGGCATCGAGCCCGGCGGCCCCGAGATGCTGGCCGCCTGCATGGATCCGGCAAAACTCAGCACGCTGGTCTGCAGCGATGAGCCGTTGGCGCATGTGCTGCGGGAAATCGGCTGGCTCAAAGTGTCGCGGTTGATTGGCCTGGCTGCGTTTTTGGCACTGCCGTCGGTCATCTTGATGATGATGTTCGGCCAGACGCGCGTGTTCTTCAGCATGGCGCGCGATCGCTTGTTGCCTGATGTCCTAACCACGATTCACCCGCGATTCCGCACGCCGCATGTCGTGACCATCATCACGGGATCAGTGGTGATGTGCGCCGCGGCCTTCTTCCCGGTCGGCAAGCTTGCGGACCTATCCAATGGCGGAACGCTGGCTGCCTTCTTCTCAGTGGCGATGGGCGTCATGATCCTGCGTCGCACGGCGAAGGACCGAAGGCGGCCATTTCGAACGCCGGCCATTTGGATCGTGGGGCCGCTGGCTCTGATCGGTTGCTTGAGCCTTTTCTTGTTGCTGCCGTTTTTCACCATTATGGTGTTCTTCGGCTGGGCGGCGCTCGGGCTCGTTGTATACGCGACGTACGGCTACAAACGCAGCACGTTGAGCGCGACTTACGTCGAGCCGTTAGACCCGAAGTGACGCCGGCGTCAGGGGTCCGATGACCTCGAGCAGCTCCTGATAGACCTTGGGGTTGCCGGCGACAATGTTGGCACCCAGCGAATACTCGGCACCGGCGGCCGTGCCAACCCTGCCGCCGGCTTCTTGAATGAGCAATGTGCCGGCGGCGGTATCCCAAGGCGATAGCCCAAACTCCCAAAAGCCGTCGATTCTCCCCGCGGCCACATAGGCAAGGTCCAAGGACGCGGCGCCCGGCCGGCGAATGCCAGCCGCGCTCGACATCACCACCTTGAGCATGGCCAGGTACTCATCGACATAGTCAACGCCGGCGCGAAACGGGAAGCCGGTACCGATGAGAGAGCCCTCCAAGGTGCGTTGGCTGCTCACGCGCATCTTTTTCCCTTCCAGCTGCGCGCCGTCGCCGCGCGAGGCGGTAAAGAATTCCTGTCGCATCGGATCATAGACAACGGCATGCTGCAGCCGGCCCTTCTGCTCCAATGCAATCGAGACTGCAAAGGTGGGAAAGCCATGCAGGAAATTAGTGGTGCCATCGAGCGGATCGATGATCCACACGAATTCATTCTCACCGCTGCGGCCCGATTCCTCGGCCAGCACGGCGTGCTGCGGGTAGCTGCGGCGAATCGTTGCAATGATGTCCGCTTCTGCCTTGCGATCGATATCCGTGACGAAATCGTTGCGGCCCTTGCTGTCGATCTTCAGAGAATCGAGGCGCGAGAGGCTTTTTACGATTAAATCGCCGGCGCGCCGCGCGGCACGCATCGCGATATTGAGCAGGGGTTGCATAAGGTGGCGCTAGAATATCACCTGTGACTACCCGCGTTCGCATTGTACTCATCGACCCTAGCCATCCAGGAAACATCGGCTCGGTCGCGCGCGCCATGAAAAACATGGCGCTCTCGGATCTGGTGCTGGTACGGCCGCGCTCATTTCCGCATGCGGAGTCCATTGCGCTGGCGGCCGGCGCGGACGACATTCTGGCAAGCGCGCGAGTGGTGGACAGCGTCGCTGATGCCTTGAGCGATTGTGCGTTCATTGCCGGCACGACATCGCGGCCCAGATCCTATTATTGGGAGTTCACCACGCCGCGCGATGTGGCCGGCCGCATTGTCGCGTTACCGCAAGAAAATCGCGCCGCGCTTCTGTTCGGCTCGGAGCGCTATGGGCTGGCAACCGCGGACTTGAATCTGTGCAATGTACTGGTGCGCATCCCCGCCAATCCGGATTATTGCTCGCTGAATCTGGCGATGTCGGTGCAGCTGGCGGCCTACGAGATTTTCATGGCGCGCGAGCAGCCGCACTCGCACACGCAATTGGAAATGGCACTCGCCGCATCGGGCGATATCGAACATTTTTACGTGCATTTGCACGAAGTCCTCAATGAAATCGATTTTGAGGACCGCACCGGGCACCTGATGGAGCGGCTGCGGCGCCTGTTCAACCGTGCCCAGCTCGACCGCAACGAGCTCAACATTCTGCGCGGAATATTGAGCGCGGTGCAGGGCCGGCGCGGCCAGTCCGCGCAACGTTCGCGCGAATGAAGAGCAGAGCGATGCCGGTGTACCTGGATCATGCCTCGAGCACGCCGGTCGATGCACGAGTGGCGGTGCGCATGGCGGAGATCCTGCATTCCGAGACGGAATACGGCAATGCCGCATCGGCGAGCCACAGCTATGGCGATGTTGCCGGCGCTCTGGTCGAGTCGGCGCGAGCGCAGGTCGCGGCTGCGGTGGGCGCGACCGCGCGCGAGATTATCTGGACTTCGGGTGCCACCGAAGCGAATAACCTGGCGATTTTTGGGGTTTCTCAGTATTACCGCGACCGTGGCCGTCACATCCTCACGGCTCGAACCGAGCATAAGGCAGTGCTCGATCCTTGCCGCGAACTGGAACGCCGCGGATGGGACCTCACGTATCTAGTTCCTGATCGAGAAGGCCTGCTCGATCCCGACCAAGTTGCGGCCGCGCTTCGGCCCGACACCGTGCTGGTGTCTCTTATGCACGTCAACAATGAAATCGGCGTGGTTCAGAATATCGGCGCCATCGGCGCTGTGTGCCGGCGCCACGGTGGTGCATGGCTGCATGTCGATGCGGCACAGAGTCTCGGCAAATGCCCCGTGGATTTCGCGAGTATTGGAGTCGATTTGATGTCGCTCTCCGCGCACAAGGTTTACGGGCCGAAGGGTGTAGGCGCCCTGGTGGTCTCGCAGCGCGGCGATTGCGGCGGTCGCGGTCGTGTGCAGCTTTCCGCCTTGCATTTCGGCGGTGGCCAGGAGCGCAGCTTGAGGGCGGGCACGTTGGCGACTCACCAAGCGGTGGGAATGGGACTGGCGTTCGAACTGGCCGCGACGCTGTCCTCGATGGAAACAGCGCGCGTCGCGGATTTGCAGCAGCGTCTGTGGCGCGGACTCGCCGCAATCGGCGGCGTGCTGCGCAATGGCAGCGCCACGCGTGCTGTGCCGCACTTGCTCAACGTGTCGTTCGAGGGTGTGGAAGGGGAGAGCCTGGTTGCCGCGATTCGCCCGCATGTGGCGGTATCGACCGGGTCGGCTTGCACCTCGGCACTGGCCGAGCCCTCGTATGTGTTGCGCGCGTTGGGCCGCAGTGAGCGCTTGAGCGAAAGCAGCTTGCGTTTTGGCTTGGGGCGCACAACCACGGAGGGCGACATTGACACGGCCATAGTCATCTTGGCGCGAGAGGTGGGCCGGCTTCGCAAAGTCGCCGGCACCACAACCGTCGCATGACTTACAACGAATTGACACGCTGCTACTTCGAGTCTGCGCCGAATGCGGGCGAGCTGGCAGGATCTGGCGTTTTTCGCGGTGCAGCAGGCAGCCGCGAGCAAGGTACCTGGGTGCAATTCGATCTGCAGATGAAAGCGGGGGCTGTGTCGGCCGCAAGCTTTTTGGCGTTTGCCTGCCCACATAC
>JBEPVT010000131.1:0-10691 GCA_041690895.1 Gammaproteobacteria bacterium | reverse complement strand
GAACCGCGTTGCGCGGTCGATATTCCCCGAAGATTCGATCTTTCGCATTGATCACTACCTTGGCAAGGAAGCGATCATGAATATCCTCTATTTCCGTTTCGCTAACTCCTTCATGGAGCCGATCTGGAACCGCAACTGCGTAGCCAGCGTGCAGATTACGTTATCGGAGGATTTCGGTGTGGCCGGCCGCGGCAAGTTCTACGAGTCAGCCGGCTGTCTGCGTGACGTCATCCAGAATCATCTGTTCCAGGTGGTCGCGCTGTTGGCGATGGAGCCGCCGCCCTACCAGGGCTACGGTGCTGTGCAGGCTGAGAAATGCAAGGTCTTCCAGGCGATGCGCCCCGTAGTGCCGGATGATGTGGTTCGCGGCCAATATAATGGCTATCGACGAGAACCGGGCGTAGCAAAGCGTTCGGATGTCGAGACCTTTTGCGCGCTACGCCTCTACATCGACTCGTTGCGATGGCAGGGTGTACCGTGGTACCTGCGCTCCGGAAAGTTTCTCGCGCGGACCGCCGCAGAGGTGCTGGTTGAGCTAAAGGCGCCTCCGCAACGATTGTTCAGCGACTCGGCACCGGCGATCGGACGGACGAATTACCTGCGCTTTCGACTCTCCCCGAATTCCGCCGTCGCTCTCGCCGCGCGCGTCAAACGCCCGGGTAAGGAATTCGTTGGCGAGCAGCGGGAACTCTACTTGAGTGAAGAGCAAGTGGGAACGGAGAGGCCCTACGAGCGTCTGCTGCGCGACGCGATGGCGGGCGACGGCGCTCTCTTCACGCGCGAAGACGCGGTCGAGGCCGCCTGGGCCGCAATCGACGCTGTGCTGACCACGCACAGCCGGGTGCGCCCCTACCGGCGCGGCACCTGGGGTCCAAGAGAGTCAGAGACACTGATCGGCCGCGACAGTCGCTGGCACAACCCGCTGCCAGTTGAGTAACCTGGTGCCGTTCGCCATCGACGGGGACGGGCGGGACAACGACAATCGTCGCGGGCTGAATTTAAATACAGAACAGGTTGCCGCGCTCGTGGTCAAAGCATCATGAGTCGCGCTGCGTGTTCACTTGCGAACAGGCAATGGCTCCGCGACCGGGCCTGACGGTAGGTCACGGCGGACGACAGACTGCGAATTCTGGCGGCGATGAAAGCAGTATGGTGGCGAACGGCTGGCCACCGTGTTCGTGCGTCAAGGTCATTACGCGCTCGATTCCACCGCGTTCGCGAACTACGCGCCGGCCGATCTGACCATCGTGAGCATCGCTGACCTGCTCGAGTGTGACGTACACGCCACAGTGGCTTCATAAAAGGCGACGAACGATGAAGGCGACGCAGCAACTGCATAATCTCGGTCAGAGTCTCTGGCTCGACAACATTACCCGCACACTGCTCGACGAAGGCACCCTCGCGCAGTACATCAGCGGGGACTGGGTTACGGGACTCACATCCAATCCCAGCATATTCGACGCGGCGATCGGCGGCGGTAGCGCCTACGATCGGGCTATCGAGACAAAGACGCGCGCGGGACTTCGGGGCGAGCGGCTGTTCATTGAATTGGCTCTTGAGGACCTGCGTCGGGCGGCCGATCTTTTCCGGCCGGCGTTTGAGGCGACTGGCGGTACCGATGGCTGGGTGTCGATGGAGGTCTCGCCGCTACTCGCCTTCGATACCGTCGGCAGCATCGCCGCGGCCAAGGAAATCGCGGCCGAGGCGGACCGGCCCAACCTGTTCGTCAAAATCCCCGGTACCCCCGCTGGCGTGCCGGCTATCGAGGAGGCGATCTTTGCCGGAGTGCCGGTCAACGTCACGCTGCTATTCTCGCGCGAACAGTACCTGGCAGCGGCGGGAGCCTACTCGCGCGGCATCGAGCGGCGCCTCGCCGCGGGGCGCGATCCGAAAGTCGGGTCCGTCGCCTCACTCTTCATTAGTCGATGGGACGTCGCGGCCAACCCTCGACTGCCCGTCGAACTCCACAACCGGCTTGGAATCGCGGTTGCGCAGCAGACCTATCGTGCGTATCGCGAACTCCTCGCCTCACCACGCTGGCGGACGCTCGCCGCAGCCGGCGCGCGCCCGCAGCGGCTGCTCTGGGCCAGCACCGGCATCAAGGATCCGTCCGCCTCTGACACACTCTACGTCAGCGCGCTGGCGGCCCCCGACACAATAAACACGATGCCGGAGAGTACACTTCGGGCGTTCGCGGAGCACGGCCAGCTGACGGGAGAGATGGCCACCGACGGGGCTGATGCGGACATGCTGCTTGTGCGGATCCGCCAGGCGGGCATTGATCCTGCCGCGCTCGCAGGCACCCTCCAGCACGAAGGCGCCGCGGCCTTCGTCAAGTCGTGGCAGCAGCTGCTGCAGCGGATCGCCGACAAGGCGGGCACACTTAGTGCAGGCGCCGCCGACACACATCCCAAACCTAAAGGAACCGTCGCACGATGAAAAGACCAGCTCTCAGGTCGTGTCCGCAATGGCAGGCGCTTGAAAAGCATTGCGCACAAATCGGCAAGCAGCACCTGCGCGATATGTTCGCCGGCGATTCGAAGCGCGGCGAACGCTTTACCGCCGAGGCGGCCGGCCTCTATCTCGACTATTCGAAGCAACGAGTCACGCCTGAAACGCTCACACTGCTGCTGGAATTGGCTGTAGCTCGCGATCTTCCGCGGTGCATCGATGCGATGTTTCGGGGCGAGCGCATCAACACGACCGAAAATCGCGCCGCCCTGCATGTGGCGCTGCGCGCGCCAGCTGGCGAGAAGATTCTTGTCGACGGCAAGGATGTCGTTGCCGACGTGCACGCGGTGCTCGATCGCATGGCCGCGTTCGTCGAGCAGGTGCGCAGCGGCGCATGGCTGGGCTACAGCGGCAAGCGCATCCGCAACGTCATCAGCATCGGCATCGGTGGCTCGGATCTTGGGCCGGTGATGGCGTACGAGGCGTTGAGGCATTACAGCCAGCGTGACATGACATTCCGCTTCGTCTCGAATGTCGACGGCACGGATGTCGTCGAAGCCACTCACGACCTGGACGCCTCTGAGACTCTGTTCATCATCTGCTCGAAGACATTCACGACGCTGGAAACGCTGACCAATGCACATGCTGCACGCGCGTGGCTTCTCAAGGCTGCGGCAGCGGAAAAGGCGATCGCGAAACACTTCGTCGCCGTATCCACGAACGCCGAGGAAGTTCGCAAGTTCGGCATCGACACGCAGCACATGTTCGGTTTCTGGGACTGGGTCGGCGGCCGTTATTCGATGGACTCTTCGATAGGCCTTTCGACCATGCTGGCGATCGGCGCCGACCGATTTCGCGAGATGCTCGCCGGTTTCCATGCCATGGACGCACATTTCCGCACGGCGCCGCTCGAACAGAATCTACCAATGCTCATGGGCCTGCTTGGGATCTGGAACAACAATTTTCTCGACGCCGCCACGGTCGCTGTGCTGCCCTACGAGCAATACCTGAAACGTTTCCCCGCGTACTTGCAACAATTGACGATGGAGAGCAATGGCAAACACGTCACGCTTGATGGCTCTAGTGTCGATTATTCGACTGGGCCGGTTTACTGGGGCGAGCCGGGCACCAACGGCCAGCATTCCTTCTATCAGTTGATTCACCAAGGCACACGCGTCGTACCGTGCGATTTTATCGGCTTCTGTCGGCCTCTAAACCCGCTGGGCGATCAGCATGATTTATTGATGGCGAACTTAATTGCGCAGGGTGAGGCGCTCGCGTTCGGAAAAACAACCGCCGAGGTTCGTGCCGAGGGTACCGACGCCGCCCTGGCGCCGCATCGCACATTCGAAGGCAATCGGCCGAATAATACGATTCTGGGCGAAGAGCTGACGCCGCATTCGCTCGGTGCGCTCGTGGCGTTGTACGAACACAGCGTCTTCGTGCAAGGCGTCATCTGGAACATCGATTCGTTCGATCAGTGGGGCGTGGAACTCGGCAAACAACTGGCCAAGACCACCATCGCCGAACTTACGGCCAAGACCGAACCCAGACTCGCGCACGACAGTTCGACCAATGCCCTGATCCGCCACTACCGCCGGTTGCGCGACGGCCCAAAAGCCGGAGTGGACGCATGAGCCAGACAATCAGTCCGCTGGCCGGAAAGCCGGCACCAAAATCAATCCTCGTAGAAATTCCGAAACTGCTGGCGGCTTACGTCGATCGGCAACCGGATCCGTCGGTGCCCGAGCAGCGCGTCGCGTTCGGCACATCGGGGCATCGCGGCAGTTCGTTCGATCGCAGCTTCAACGAGGCGCATATTCTCGCCATAAGTCAGGCGATCTGCGACCACCGCAAGGGCAACGGCATCGATGGCCCACTGTTTATCGGCGCGGACACGCATGCCCTGTCCGAACCCGCGTTCGAGAACGCGCTGGAAGTGCTGGCCGCGAACGGCGTCGAAACGATGATTTCCGCGGGCGGAGAATGCACGCCGACGCCAGCGATCTCGCATGCGATCCTCGTCCACAACCGTGGACTGAAAACCGGCCTAGCCGACGGCATCGTGGTTACGCCGTCGCACAATCCGCCGGACAATGGCGGTTTTAAGTATAACCCTCCGAACGGCGGACCGGCCGACACCGACATCACCGGCTGGATCGAAAAGCGCGCCAATGTGTTACTCGAAAACGGATTGAAAGACGTCAAGCGCATGGCATTCGCAAAGTCGCGTAAGGCGGCCACCACACACGAGCACGATTACCTCAATCGCTATGTCGGCGATCTGGTCAGCATCATCGATTTCGATGCGATTCGAGGCGCCGGCATCCATATGGGTGTGGATCCGCTCGGTGGCGCCGGCGTGCATTACTGGGCGCCAATCGGCGAACGCTACAAGATTGATCTGACGGTGGTGAGCTCCGCAGTCGATCCGCAATTCGCCTTCATGACGGTGGACTGGGACGGCAAGATCCGCATGGATCCTTCGTCGTCCTACGCTATGCAGCGATTGATAGGGCTCAGGGACAAATACGACGTGGCCTTCGCCTGCGATACCGATCACGATCGCCATGGCATCGTCACGCGCAGCGGCGGCCTGTTGCCTCCGAATCACTATTTGTCGGTGCTGATCGATTACTTGTTCCAGCATCGACCGCAATGGAGTGCGCAGGCATCGGTCGGCAAGACCGTTGTCAGCACGTCGATGATCGATCGCGTGGTCAAGAGGCTGGGGCGAGAATTGTTGGAAGTCCCGGTCGGGTTCAAATGGTTTTCGGCAGGATTGTTCGACGGCTCGCTCGGCTTTGGCTGCGAGGAGAGCGCAGGCGCCTCGCTGCTGCGCCGCGATGGCTCGGTGTGGACGACGGACAAGGACGGTCTCGTCCCCGCGTTGCTGTCGGCCGAGATCACGGCGCGACGAGGCAAGGATCCGGGCCAATTGTATGCGCAGCTGGCCGATGAACTCGGCGACGTCTTCGCCGATCGCGTCGAAGCGGCCGCGACGCGGGAGCAGAAAGCGAAGCTCGGAAAGCTTGCGCCGGATCGATTGCGCGACCAACAATTGGCGGGCGAGAAAATTGAACAAGTGCTCGACCACGCGCCAGGCAATCACGCAGCAATCGGCGGCATCAAGGCTATCGCCGCCAACGGCTGGTTTGCCGCACGTCCATCCGGCACCGAGGCGATCTACAAGATCTACGCGGAGAGTTTCAAGAACGAAGCGCATCTGCAGGACATTCTCAAGGAAGCACAGCGCATCGTCGACGCCGCTATTGCCTGAGGCGGCGTCGCGCCAACTCTCGCGAAGTAAGGAATGACCATGGCCGACACACTCGATCAGCAATGCGTCGACACCCTCCGATTCCTGTCCGTGGACATGGTCCAGAAAGCCGATAGCGGTCACCCCGGACTGCCGCTCGGCGCAGCGCCCATGGCCTACACGTTATGGACTCGGCATCTGAAACATCACCCGGCCAACCCGTGCTGGGCCGACCGCGATCGCTTCGTGCTTTCAGCCGGTCATGGCTCGGCGCTGCTCTACAGCCTGCTGCATCTGACCGGCTACGATCTTTCTCTGGACGACATCAAGAAGTTTCGCCAATGGGGCAGCAAGGCGCCGGGACATCCGGAGCGCGGCCATACACCGGGGGTCGAGGTCACGACCGGTCCGCTTGGCCAGGGCTTTGCCAATGCGGTCGGCATGGCGATCGGCGAGGCGCATCTGGCGGCGCGCTATAACCGCGACGGCCACCGCGTGATCGATCATCATACTTGGGTAATCGTTAGTGACGGCGATCTGATGGAAGGAGTGGCCTCCGAAGCGGCATCACTGGCCGGATACCTGAAGCTGGGCAAGTTGATCTGCCTTTACGATGACAACTACGTGACTCTGTCCGCCGGTACAGACATCACTTTGTCCGAGGATCGCGCGAAACGCTTCGAGGCTTACGGCTGGCAAACGATTCGTGTCGAAGACGGCAACAGCATCGACGCGATCGACGCGGCGTTGGTTGCCGCGCGCGCGGACACCTCGCGGCCTTCGCTGGTCCTGGTACGCACGCACATCGGGTTCGGATCGCCCGAGCAGGACAGCTTCAAGGCACATGGCTCGCCGCTCGGCGTCGAGGATGTGAAAAGGACCAAGGAAAACCTTGGTTGGCCGATCGATCCGCCGTTTCTGGTTCCCGCGCAGGCATTGGAGCATTTCCGCCAAGCGCTGGATCGGGGGGCAAAGTGCGAAGCTGAATGGAACGGACGTCTTGACGCCTATTCAAAGGCTTTTCCCACGCTTAGGAAAGAGCTGCATGAACGTCTACGCGGGGAACTTCCGGTCGGCTGGGACGCGGACATCCCGATATTCACGGCAGACGCAATAGGTATCGCCACGCGCATTGCCAGCGGCAAGGTGATGAATGCGATCGCGTCGAAGTTGCCGGCGCTGATCGGCGGTTCAGCAGATCTGGATCCATCGACGCATACCGCACTGAAGGATCTGGGCGACTTCAATCCAGGCGTGACGCGCGGCCAGGACGAGCAGGGTGCCGACGGCGGAGGCTGGAGCTATGCCGGACGCAATCTGCATTTCGGCGTGCGCGAACATGCGATGGGCGCGATCATCAACGGCCTGGCCGCACATGGCGGCTTCATTCCGTACGGTTCGACCTTCCTGATTTTCTCCGACTACATGCGGCCAAGCATTCGTTTGGCGGCCTTGATGGGGATCCACGTCGTGCATGTATTCACCCATGACAGCATCGCACTCGGCGAAGACGGGCCCACGCATCAGCCGGTGGAACAATTGGCCAGCCTACGCGCGATTCCTAATCTCATCGTGATCCGTCCCTGCGATGCAAACGAGACTGCCGCCGCCTGGAAAGTCGCCGTCGAGACACGCGACCAGCCCGTGTTACTGGTGCTCACGCGACAGAATGTCGCCACGCTTGATCGCAACCGCTACGCCGGCGCGGATGGTTTACGTTGCGGCGCCTATGTATTGAGCGATGCAAAAGATCGCAAGCCTGCACTGATCCTGATAGCAAGCGGTTCCGAAGTCGGCCTCATCCTGGCCGCCGCCGAGCAGGTGCGGCGCGACGGTATTGCTGTGCGCTGCGTATCGATGCCAAGCTGGGAATTGTTCGAGGCTCAGCCGCAGAGTTACCGCGATGAAGTATTGCCGCCGGAAGTTACCGCGCGGCTGGCCGTTGAACTGGGCGTGTCGCAAGGATGGCGACGCTACATTGGCGAGCGCGGCGACATGGTCGGCGTCGAACGTTTCGGCGCATCGGCGCCTGCGGAGACACTATTGCGGGAATATGGTTTCACTGTAGAACACGTCGTGACGCGTGCCAGGAACTTGCTCGTTCACTGACAGATTGAGTGTGCGCCACGCTATTGTGATCCCGCCTTACTCGGATGGCCGCGGAAGTCGTGGCGCATCGCTGAGAGAAGTTTGTCGGAGGACGATTCGGTATCGTGCGGGCGCCAGCGCTCGATCAATGAAAGAGTGGTTACGGGTGCAGGACAACCCAATGCTGTAAACGAAGGAGACTGAAATGCCGCATGCTTATTGGAACGATTGGTCCTTTGCCTGGGGCTGGTTTCTATGGATCAGTGTCATTGTCCTGCTGTTTGCGAGTTTCGGAAATTGGGGCTACACGTACCGTGCGCACCAGAACTATGGCCGGCTGCCATCGAAAGCAGCGCTCGATGTTCTGAACGAGCGGTATGCACGAGGGGAGATCAAGCGGGACGAGCACAGCCCGATGAAATCCGAGATAGCCAAGACATAGGCGGCGATAAATGCGAGAGCCACCATGACGCCTGTTGTCGCGCGCATCCTGACGATCAACGGGGGTTCGTCGAGCATAAAGTTCGCGCTGTTCGAAGCGGACAACTCGCTGCGCCGAATCCTCGCGGGGCAAATCGAAAGGATTGGACTGCGCGATGCCACTTTTCGAGTAAGGCATGAAAAGCCAGAGGGCACTTTGTCCCACGACGTGACTGCCCCGAATCACACCGTTGCGGTCGGCATACTGATGGACTGGATCGAGAAAGATGCGCCCTGCGGCGCGCTGACTGCCGTTGGTCATCGCGTCGTGCACGGCGGCCCCAAGTATTGCGAACCGCAACTCGTCACGACGGAAATGCTCGCCGAGCTGCGGCGACTGACGGTGTTCGATCCCGAGCATTTGCCCGAGGAGATCCTGCTGATCGAGGCGTTTCGCCATCGGTTCCGGGAATTGCCACAAATTGCGTGTTTCGACACCGAGTTTCATCGAGATCTGCCGCGCGTTGCCCGGCTGCTGCCTATCCCTCGCCGCTACGAAGCCCTGGGGGTGCGCAGGTACGGTTTTCACGGATTGTCCTATGCGTTTCTGATGGAAGAACTTGCGCGCCGCGGCGATGCAGCGGCCACCGAGGGGCGGGTGATTCTCGTCCACCTCGGCAGCGGGGCGAGCCTCGCGGCGGTGCGCGATGGAAAATCCATCGACACCAGCATGGGTTTCACGCCGACGTCCGGAATACCGATGAGCACGCGATCCGGCGATCTTGATCCCGGATTGATCGGATATCTGGCGCGCACCGAGAGAATGAGCCCGCAGCAATTCAACAGGATGGTCACCACGCAGTCGGGGCTGCTCGGCATGTCCGAAACCAGTTCCGACATGCGCGACTTGCTGGAGCGTGAGACACGGGACGTGCGGGCGGCTGAGGCCGTGGCGCTGTTTTGCTATCAAGTGAAGAAGTGGATTGGCACCTATGCGGCGGCGTTGGGCGGGGTCGACACGCTCGTATTCGCCGGCGGCATCGGCGAGAACTCTCCGGTCGTCAGGGAACGGGTTTGCAGAGGTCTGGAATTTCTCGGTATTGACCTGGATAAAAAGCAAAACGCAACGAATCAACCCGTCGTGTCGATCGCGGCGAGCACGGTTGCGGTGCGCGTCATTCGCACAGACGAAGAATCCATGATTGCCAAGTCCGTCATTCGCATCATCGGGGTCGACCCACACAGAAATCGATCGCCATGAATACTCACGCGCTCACTCCAGATCTGAGCTGGCGGCCGTCCCAGGGATTGCGTTCCTGTCGGGCGGTCAATCCGCGGAACTGGTCTCTGCCCGTCTCAATGCGATGACTGTCCTGGTGAGGTTGCCGGCATCGCATCTGCCCTGGCCGCTGATGTTCTCATTTGCCCGTGCGATCCAGCAGCCGGCCTTGGCAATCTGGCAGGGCCAAGAGGCTCGTGTTGCGGCAGCGCAGGACGCGCTCCGGCATCGGACCCACTGCAACCGTGAGGCACTCCAAGGTGAATACAGCGTCGACATGGAGCGGACGTGACCCCCGCTCGGAAAAAGCCGCTGAGCTTCTATCTCGTGCGACATGGTCAGACCGAGTGGTCCCTTTCGGGCCCGCGCTGGCTGCACGATGGATCGGACTGCCGGTGGCTGAGGGACAGCATCTGCCGCTCGGCACCGCATCGCTGAGTACCCTCAGCTACCATCCCACGCACCCCGCCGCCCCGCTGGATGCCACCCTATACGGGCTGCAGCAGGAGGCGCCGCAGTGAATCGGCCGGCGAATCTCCCAACGCCTCGTGGACCGCTTGGGCGCAATCCGGCCGCCCTTGTCTCATGTCGAAAGAAACCCTCAGGTGGCCTCAGACACATCCAGGCCGCTTAACCAGCTCGACCAGAGCATGTGACTCGACAACGTCACCCTCGACCTCATCGATAGCAGCACCCTGAAGCGCAACGGATTTTCGACCACACCCTCTCGCGCAGTTCCCGCGATGACGCTGAAATCCGCAGGCAGTTGGATCGTGGCGTCACAGAAGAGCGACGGTTCTTCAACCTCGCCATGAAACACCTCTGCCGCGCCGCGGATCTGTTCGCAGCGGCCCATGCGGCGCGCAAGGCAGCATGCTCGAACGGCACGCGGGGCCTTCGAACCGACGCGGCGCTGAGCACGAATCTTTACCTTGCTACTGCGGATTAGGTGCGCTGCCGTACAGAACTCACCACTATCCGGGCACACAGTATACCGATCGAGTTCACCGCAGATGTGGCAGCACGCCATGCGGCGACGCCTTCGATATCCTCGACGCTCGATATGCGAAGGGTGCGATCGCCCGCGACGAGTATGCGCGGATGAAATCCGAGATCAGCAGCAGGAATTGACATGTCAATTTCGAAAATCACACGCGGCCTTTGATCGCCGGAAACTGGAAGATGCATGGGATG
>JBEPVT010000130.1:0-10819 GCA_041690895.1 Gammaproteobacteria bacterium | reverse complement strand
CACTGGGGCTGTCGCGATATGAAAGGAACGCACATGCCACCGCTCACACCCGAAGCACAGGCTGCAGCAGACACGCTCACACAGCTGTGTGAAACACTGTTCGCGCTCATTGCTCAGGCGCCCGAGAGGAGTGATGAACTGGCTCAACAGCTCGAGACTAAGTTGCTTGAGGCAAAAGCAATCGGCGTTTGCCCAAAGGTCATCATTAGTCGGCTGCGTGCACGACTTGCAGCGCTGCTACAGCAGGCCACCGGGCGCCGACCTTCCCCGCCTCACATGAGGGCGCGCCAGATTAAGCCGCTGCCCGAACGGATCGAAGCCACGACGGCCTATCTGGCGCAGTTGCACGCGCGGCAGCGTTTGATCCAGTCTGCCGAAAAGGCGCGAGCTCGAAAACAAGAAAAACGCGAGCAGGCCAAAACACTCTCTGGCCTGCTGCGGTCTGCCGATTCCCATCGCAAAATCGCTCTAGGTGGCGTCGTGATTGCTGCCGGCGCAGATGGTCTTGACCCAGCCGAGTTGTGTGGCTGGCTGATTGCGGTCCTGTCGCAACGTGCGAGAACTCCGGACGCCGCGAACGCTATGCGTGAGAGTGGTTTACAGAAGTTCTCCGAGCGCGAAGCCGCGCGGAGGAAAGACGTGCCGTAGCCTTCCCTGGCTAGTGCGGAAGATGTGCTGCGAACTGCTCCATTGACTAGAAAGAGGAGTGCAGCGCAGATTCAATTTGCTCAGCAGCGAGACAGTCGTGTGAAAAAGCTGTATTGGTAGATTGATGTTGCATTTTCAGCAAGCCATCGCGCCGCTGCAGCGACGCATGGCCCGAACTACTTTGGAGACACACACTAGCAGTGGAAATACGTTACGTCTCCGAACTCAACTGACGAGTAATCCATCCGCAGTTCACGAGCGGCTTCCTCCCAGTCGATGCAGTTCTGCGGCCACGGCGCATCGGCCTCCACTAGGCCGACCTCCTCGGCCAGCTCTTGGGCGTAGTCCTCGAATGCAATCTCCTGAATTAGGGTGATGCCCTGCTCCCAATCACGGATGGTTTCGCCTTCCTTGCATAGTTTGAGAAGCTCAGCCAATTCATTTGCATCAACCCAGTTTGCCAACGCGACCGGATCAAGCTGCGCGCGTTCCTCCTCTAGCGCATCGCGTCTGGCGATGACATCACGGCTGTCGATCGTGTATTGATATTTCAATGAGTCGCTCATGCCGCCACCCCGATTGCCGGCTCTACCACCGCAGCTGCCGGTGCTTGATTGCCCCAAACGTCCCAACCCGGCGCACTTTTCCGCGCAAAGAGTTCCAGCTTTTTGGTCTTGCGACCATCCCTTGTAAGCGGGTAAACCCTCCCAAGCTCGGCATGGAACAGCTTCGGTTTCTGAGAATGAGCAGCTCTTATCGCCTGGATGACGCCAGAGATGCGCTGCACTCCCAATGCAATCGGGAGGCCCCTGCCACGACGCCCCAGAAGAAGCAGCTCGTGACACGGACGCGTTGCACCAGGGCTCACACACGCCGCTTGCAAACCCGATGGAAAGACTTTTTCCCAAACGACAGCGGTTGTGTATTTGAAGCCCTGCTTCTCCATCATCTGAATTGCCAGCGCTACTTGGCTTGGCGGCGCCCAAATTGCACAGACCGCATCCTTCGCTGCCGCTTCACCAAAATTAAAATCAAGCAAATCAGTGTTGGACATCACGGGGTAGTGCCACTGCGGACTCATGTTGTGGGTCGAGTTGGCAGCTTCAGGATTGCGTCCGTAGCTCCACGGTGGATCTTTTAAAATGAGATGGGCAAGCCCGTGCTTTGCTACATGAGCTTGCAGCGAAGCATTAGCCAGAGCGGCACTGCCGCCCACTGCCGCGCTTAGTGCATTTGCGGTCATCTGTTTGCGGGAGTGGGTAACAGGTAGTGTCAAGCGTTGTGCAGAAGCGCTTGGGCTACGGTTAGTGCGATTTGTGCGAGAACTGTTCATGTCAATTGGCCTTGGCTCGCCGGTTAGTCTTATGACCGCTTTTTAACAACGAGCTGGCGGCCACTCTAGACCAGTGGCTATGTGTGTTTGGGGGCCCCCAAACGATGTCAAAAAAAAACCCGCCGGAGCGGGGTTGGTTCGACTTACGGCGCGCATTTCCTACGAGGGTGCCTAGGCCTTCCGCACTTCGAACACGTCGAAGGTCCCAGATGGGCGCGGAGCAATTCTGCATCGAGCGTGGCTTCTTGATCCGCAGCGTCTAGCGCTGCACAACGTCGCCCCAAGGTTCGTATCTGTTCCATTAGGGCCGCACGCAGGAGATCTGAAAACGTTTGGCGCAGGGCATGCTCTTTCCAAGGAAGATGGAGAATGGCCCCGAGCGTTTCGAAGAGAAACCGCACATCTCCGTCTCTCTGCCCGATGGCGTCAGCCAAGATTTGTTTGATTGCCGCTTTGTCTTTCGCATCCAACATGCCTACGTGCGTGAGGAGCAGATCAAGCCCCGTCACAACAGTGGTTCCATCTTCATCTTTGCTCAACGTCCAAACGCCCTTCTTCCCATGAGCAAGCTGACGCAATGCTTTTGCAATCGCCGCATCCGCGATGTCATCGCGATACGTAGCGGGTTTCCATCCGTCCCACCATTTTTCAAAGGCAGCAAGCGTCGGATGACCCTGTTTAAATGGGTTTTCGCTGCCACTGGATTCCAACAGATGATTCAATTCACTAATTGACAGCCCCACTAGCACCGCGGCCATCGTCTTGCTCAACACCTTCTTTTTCTTCGAGCCAACATGCTTGCGGATCGCCGCACCGAGCGCCACTGGTTTCAGCGTTGCGGCCTCCTGTTCTTTCTTGAGAACCGTTAATATCCTCTCAACGGTTTCCTTGAGGCTGTGGTTCGCGCTCATTGCTTGATCCTATTAGCTTCGATCAGTCCGCAAAACCTATCCACCAGAAATCAATTTCTCGATCAGAGCTCGCCGCATCGCTGGGTCTTGCCCCACCGCCTCTATGAGCTGCTCAACTGCGCTTGCCGTGTCACTGGCGCTTTTCTCCTTGTTCGCCCCGGCCTCGCCCCTGGCTATGGCCCGCCCAAGGTCCTTCGCGTCGGGGTGGTAATAGCGCGCAAGTGTTCGGGGGTCGCGGTGCCCGGTAATCTTCATCGCTTTCAGCGCTTCGATGTGCTTTGCAATTTCGGTCGTCCTGGTGTGCCGCAAATCATGAAGCCTGGGCGTGTCCTCGTCATTGTCCTCAATCGCAACAAGTCCAGCTCGCGTTCGAGCTCTCTCCCAAGCCTGCGTTAGGCTGTCTCCGCGAATTGGTTTCGTCTTGTCCTTTGGAGCCGGGAAAACCCAGCCCTGTGCAGGTGGCTTCTCGTTGCCTAGCAGGGACTGAAGCGCCGCCACAGCCTCCGCCGGAAGCATGATCGAGCGATGCAGGCGTTCACCCAGTTTCGGGGTCTTGGTGTCGAGAAACATCGCCACAGGCTCTTTCGTGTCCCAATCCGTGATGTTCTCCCAACGTAAGCTCACAGCTTCGGACCGGCGGCAGGCGGTCCAGCGAAGAAACTGTATCGCGGCCTGGGTAGTCGCATCTGCTACTTCGAGCGCAACCAGGATCCGCGCGAACTCTGCCGGCCGGATGACCCGATCTCGCTCGTTGAAGACTGCCGGAAGTCCCTCGATCTCAGGGATGGGATTTTTGACCTTGGAAAATCCCCAAGACCCGCGCGCCCGTCTATACACGGCGGAAATCACGGCGAAGTAGCGCCGAATTGTGGCAGGTGCCGCCTGTGCCGTTCCACGCCCCCGCAGCATCGACGCCAAGCTATCAGCCCGCCCGCAGAAGTCATCTGGCCCAAGGTCAGTAATAAGCCGGGTGCAGAAACCCGCATGGCGTTTGAGCAGAACAGAAATGACGCTCTTCTCTTGCTTCCAGCCCTTGCGCAATTGGCTCTCTGCTCCGGCGACCCTCCTCGCCCGCTTTATTGGAGCACCAATCTTCCCTGCTTCGATTGGATCGAGAACCTCTTCTTTCCACCTGGTTAGCCAGTCCGCCAGTCGGTTCTCCGAGGCTACTTCGATCCTTGGTCGCCCATGCTTGTGAAGTGACTTCTTTTCCGCGGCCGCGTAGGCAATCGCAGCGTTCAACGCCAGCTTTTTACTCTCTGGATTTTGTGGGTCATATGGTGAGCGGTGGCTCTTCAGCTCTTGACCAACTCGGCCCACATCGGTGAAGCGGATGCGGACTTGCCAATAGGTGCCTCGGTCATAGACGCCGGGATACGCGGCTCGGCGGCGAACTCTACCTAGCGGCTTCTTCCTCGGCATAGCGTTGCTCCCATTGGATTAGGCGCATATTGTCCCAAATTAGTCCCAACTGTCACTAACAGCTAGCTTTGATGAGGGTGATAGTGGCATTCGCAATGCGAAGGTCCGGGGTTCGATCCCCCGTCGCTCCACCATTCCACCGTCCGACGCAGTCCAACACAGGCCGGAATTCGCAACAACAGATAAATCTGCTCCTACCAGCATTCCTCGCACCGCAATGCTGCGTGGCCATTCTCAATGTGATGGATCGTCGTTTTTTCTGCTGGTTGTCGATGCGATGTTGGAAAGGTCAGAGAACATATCCGCTTGAAGCAAGAATGTTTCTTTGATCCCTTTCGTCACTTCTCACCAATCATCCATCGATCAGCCCTAATATGCGTGCGCGATCGACAGCATGTTTGCGCGTGCCGGCGGCGAGTTTCAGGTACAGGTTCTTCAGGTGCCATTTCACGGTTTCCTCGCTGATCTCCATGACCCGTGCAATTAGCTTGTTCGACATGCCCTGATTGAGCAGGTTGATGACCTCGGCTTCCTTCGGCGTGAGTGGACCGCAGCGCAGTTGGGCCGTACGACCCGGCAAAAGCGCATCCGTTTCGGGCATTTGTGTTCTGGCGATGCCCTGACTTGTGACTATATTCGCTTGCCCAACGGCCATGCGCACCGCGATGGGATGCGTGTCTGCCAGCAGGCGCGTACAGCCACCGATGTTGGCCAGATCCTCTGCCTCGGCCAGCAACGATAGTGCATGCGTGGGATTGCGTTTACGCGCGAGCACCGCGCGCAAGACTTTCACCGTCAAAGAATCACGGCGGCGGTTCAATTGATTCGCGAGGAAATCGGCTTGCCCAATTTGCAGTTCGGCGGAGTCGAAGTCCATGTCCGCCAGGGCGGCGTAAGTCCTCGCGATAGCGGCAGCGAGCCGATACTGCGGCTTGTACGGCAGGAATTCCTCTTGCTCGAAAGCGACCGCCAACTCATCCAGGCGTCGCACGAGACGCCCTACGGTTTCGCGGCGGGAACGTAATGCATGCACGCGAATCTGTTCCGCCAGGCCGTGCAGGCTGAGCCGTGGCAGGCAACGGAGTTCGGCCAATGTGCAGAGACTTTGCAACAGATTCAAGGCGCGGCGCTCGTCGCCTTGGCTCAGTGCGACGTATGCAAGGGTGCGATAGGCAAGCAAGATCGTGTCGGGAAATCCGGTTCGCTCGATCACATCGAGCCGGTTCGCTAGGACGGCCTGTGCCGCCGCTGGTTGATCGCGCTCCAACAAGGCAGCGGCGAGCACCGCCGCGTGTAGACACGCCACCATGCTGCGGCGACCGGAAATCTTTTCAGCCTGGCTCAATGCCGGTCGAAGTGTGGCTTCAGCCTGATAGGCATCGCCATCCCAGAGATGGCTCAGTCCCAGCAACATTGTCCGGAACGCCAGAGCGAGATGCGCGGAATCGTTATTCGCATCGGCTGGGTCGAGCGTCAGCATTTGACGCATGCAGTCGGTCTGGCCGGCATGCAATTTCAGGTTGGCCATGCCGTTCCGGTAGGCCAGTGCACGCACCGGTTCGGTGATCTCGATGGGAAACTCCGGCCAGCGTGCGAACAGCTCAGTCACAAGTCCCAGATGGTCCGAATAACCGGTCGCACTTGAAGCCACCAAGGCGGCGACGAACTGGGTCGGAGGATCGACCGCGGGGTCAGCGAGTACATCCTTCGCGATTTTGAAAGCCTCGGCATTTCGTTCTCCCAAGGCGATCGCCCAGGCGGCGAACAAGCGAAGTTTGACGTCTCCGGCGATGGCTTCCGCTGGAATCCGCTCGAGCCACGCCTGCGCTTCCGCGAATTTTCCCTGCGTACGCAGCGTCCACAACGACTTCTTTGCGTACTCATGCGCCAGTGTTTCATCGCCTGCTGCCAGGGCATGCGATGCTGCCTCGGGAAATCGTTCTCGCTCGGCGAACCAGCGGCAGGCGCGTCCATGCAGATCAGCCTGCTCCGTAGTCGGCAATTGTTCGAAACGACTAAGCAAGAAATCACGGATGAGCGGATGCAGGCGGAACCAGTCTTGCAGTTCAGCGACGATCAGGATCGGCGTATCCAGCATCAGCTGGTCCAGGTATGCCGCCGATAATGCGCATCCTGTCACGGCCTCGCACATCTCCGCGCTCATGCGGTCGAGAATCACGACCCTGGTCATGAATCCGACTAGCGGCTCCGACAGACTGGAAAACAGCGATTCGACGAAATAGCGTTCGATGCCACTGTGTCGGCCCGAAAGCGAATTGATCGCAGCCGATAGGTCGGGCTCGGGTTCGATCGCCGCTACCGCCATCTGCAGTCCGATCGGCCAGCCGTCCGTTGCCTCGTGCAGTCGCACGCATTCGTCCAGGTTCAAGCGCGCGCCGAAGCGCTTTTCTAGTATCGCGATCGACTCCTCGAGTTGCAGTCGCAAGTCATCGGCCTTGAACACGGCCATGTTGCCCTTCGCGGCCAATTCACCGGTTTGAAACGGCAGTGGCAATCGTGAGCCGATCATCACGTGCAGATTTGGCGGCGCGTTGTAGAGCAGATAGACGAGTGACTGCAGGCTGGTCGACTCGGGCAGTCGTTCGACATCGTCGATGATCAACACCGTCTGCTTTCCTAACCCGGCGATCTCGGCGAGTAGACTGGTAAGCGCATCGATATTGTGGTCCACGCCGGCGGCGGTCAGCATGGGCAGGACGTCGTTTGGCGAGCGGCCGCTGGCTGACCGGATGGAATGCTGTAGTGCTCGGTTGAACCGGGACGGCTCGTCTTGTCGGTCGACTGTCAGCCAGGCCACTAGCGCCCCTTGCGCGAGCCAACGCCGCCGCCATTGCACCAACAACGTGGTCTTTCCGAAACCAGGCGGCGCGATCACAGCGATTGCCGTGCGGTCGCGGACGATGCCCCAAATTTGCATGAACCGATCGCGATCGAGTGTCGTACGCGGCAGCCGCGGCGGCGTCGATTTCAGGATGAACTCGGGCTCTAACATGGCTCGGCAATCGTGCTAATGCTGCGCGCAATGCGCGGTTGCAGCATTGGCTGCCAGATTAACCGATCGGCCAAAGGCGGGCAAAGATGATTTTGTGACGTGCGTCGCGAGGCGCATCAAAAGTTGTCGAAAAAGTCGACGAACAACCAGTGGATCACCTAGATCCCCCCCTTCGTGGGGGGGGAAGTAGTAAAGCCTTTCCTGTGCGAAGTCCGCAAACTTGGCGACTAGATCTTGTGTCCTTTCCAACGTCGGCCAACCAACTTTACGCACGAGGCAATCAATGCACGGACTCACCCGAAACACCAGCGCGATGCAAGTGCGCACGTCCCGCGCATTCAAGCTTACCGCGACGAGCCGCGCCATTCGCTCCGCTCTAAGCATCTCGGCCGCGATGCTGGCGCTGTCCGGCAGCGAACTGGCGATGGCGGGTTCTTGCGTGATCAGTGGCGCGAATACCATTTCTTGCGATGGTGCGTTCAACACCCCTGGATCCGACAAACCACTGGTTTTCGGCAGCGATGACCTGACCGTGATCCTTGGCGGAAACGCGCCGAGCAGTGTGACTTCCACCGGCATCGACAGCATCCAGATGAACGGCCTGGGCGGCTCGGAATCCCTGACTAATTACGGCAGCATCAGCACCTACGGCGGCGCTGATGCCAACGCAGTGGATATCGTTGCATATAGCGACATCACCATTGTCAACTCCGGTGCTGTGCTCGCCTATGTCGACAGGAATAGCGGGAATGTCGACGACGTAACGGCCGTGACCGCCTATTCATACGTGGGCGATATCACCATCAACAACCAGGCTGCCGGCTCGATCACGGCAATCGCCAATTACGGCGACGCGATCGCCGTGAATGCAGTCGCCGGCTACGGCTCGATCACCATCAACAATGATGGTGTCATTCAAGCGAGCACTTACGGCGCGAGCGCGACTGGCGTGTTTGCCCAGGTTAACGGCTACGGCAGCAACTATTCCGCGCAAAGCAACTCCGCGCAAAGCAATGTGGATATCACCAACACCGGCTCGATCAGTGCCGACGCCCAAGCCGATTTCGGTTATGTCCTGGCACGCGGCATCGTCAGTTATGCGCAGGACGTCACGGTCCACAATGAAGGCACGGTTTCGGCAACCGCCTCCGTCCAATTAGGAAATGCACTGGCGATCGGCGTGGAAACCATTGCCGATGTCTCTTCGACGCTCGACAACGGCGTCGATGGCAGCATCGTCGCCGTCGCCACCAGCGGAGCCGGGGTGTATTACGGTGCCGATGCCGCCGCCTTCGGCGCATTCGTGAAGGGCAATACCGCGCTGATTACCAACGACGGCAGCATCTCGTCCGAAGCGACGGTCAATGGCGGCTATGGCCTGGCATCAGCCTGGGGCACGCAAAGCTACGGCGTCTACGATTTCGCGACGACTATAAACAACGGGGATATCAGCGCCGCAGCCACGTCGACGTCGAACTTGGGGTCCTACGCATTCGCCTACGGTGTTGTCACCAAAACGCTCTACGGAACCGCCACGACCGTCAACTCGGGTGGCATCAGTGCCAATGCCACTGTCTACCAGGGAGCTGCGATCTCATACGGTGCGTCCACCCACGGCAAGTACGCGGCAACCTACAACGACGTCGGCGGCAATATCAGTGCCAGCTCGGTTGTTGAGCACAGTGGTCTTGCCTCTGCAGTGGGCGTTTCAACGTACGGCACCTACTACGCGCATGACGTCAACTACGGCACAATTTCTGCCTACGCAATGTCGCACGGCTTGGTCGACTACGGACGCTTCACCTATGGCTCAGCAGGCGTCACTGGCGTGCTGGAGGATGCCCGCTACTTCGGCGGCGTGATCCTGTTGAACCATGGCGATATCGAGGCCACGGCCATCGAGCAGGATTCCAACGGCTTTTTCTACGGCGGAGCCGGCGCTGTCGGCGTCCACCAGTACGGCAAGTATTACGCGAGCGCCAACAACTACGGCAACATCGAGGCCACGGCCAGCTCCGATCTCGGAATCGTCTCCGCCTATGGAGTCATCCAGCAAAGCAAATACGGCTCGACCACCTATCTGGGTAATCACCAAGGCGCAAGCATCATCGCGACAGCCACCAGCGGCAGCGCGAACGGCGATACCTACGGCGGCCGGGCGATCGCATTTGGCGTGAACATGTTTGGCGGCAGCCACGCGATCGAATACAACTTCGGCCTGATCAGTGCCAGCGCCACGGTCGATCCCAACGATCGCGACTATCTCAGCAACCCGGCCTTGGCGATTGCGTACGGCAGCGTCCAAGTCGGAAGTTATGATGCCACCCTGCGTAACTACGGCCACATCAAGGCGGCTGCCAACGCTGATTTTGGCTACGCATCGGCGTATGGAGCCAAGGTCACTGGCTACTATGACGGCATCACCTACAACGCGGGCGAGATCAGTGCCATCGCGAGTGCGGATCATGGCAATGCCTTCGCGGTTGCAAGCTACACACTGGCACCGGGCCAGGCTTTCTACTTGGGCTGCGGCCCCAATGGTTGCTACTACTCGTACGCTGGCGGTAACGCTGTGCTCGACAACCACGGCGACATCGTGGCCGAGTCCAGCGCCGATTCCGGTCTGGCCTACGCCTACGGCTCGATAGTCATCGGTCGACTTGGCGCCAGCACCATCAACGCGGGCGCGATCACTGCCGTCGCCAGTGCCGAATACGGCACGGCGGTAGCGGTCGGTAGCGTCAGCAAGGGCAACAGCGTTTACAGCGCGGCTTCGCTGGACAACACCGGCACTATCTTCGCAAAGGCTTCCGCCAACGATGCGACGGCAACGGGCGCGTCGGTGCTTGGCTCCCATGGCGCGGTCGACTCGGGCTATGAGGCAGCAAGCGTGACCAACGCCGGAAGCATCATTGCAATAGCCGATGGCTCCTACACCAGCAAGGCCACCGGTTTGAAGGCGGTGGACCGCTACAGCGACGGTGTCTATGTACTCAATAAGGCAGATGGCAAGATCATCGCCGCCGCCTACGGGCCGGATGCGGTCGCTACTGCAGTCTCGGTGTACTGCTACGGTTCCACTGCGCTCAAGAACTATGGCGATATAACCGCCCTGGGCGATGGCTTGAGAGTGGCGGTGGCGTCCAGCGCCTATTCGCAGGCCAGCATCATCAACCACGGCAGGATGACCGGCTCGATCCAGACCGGCAATTACGACGACACTCTGTATAACGACGGCACCTGGAACGCCCTGCAGACCTCGCACTTTGGCGACGGCGATGATGCGATCTACAACTACGGCACGATCAATATGGATAACTCCACGATTGATCTGGGCGGCTATGTGCTGGGCAATCACTTCGTCAATGAAGCCGGCGGTGTGATCAACGTCAACGGCGCCTCCAACTATATCTTCATGGACAACCCTTACCCATTCATCAACAACGGCACGATCGACTTCCAGGACGGTCACCCCGACGACATCCTGACGAT
>JBEPVT010000129.1:0-10836 GCA_041690895.1 Gammaproteobacteria bacterium | reverse complement strand
CTGGTCCTCAATAGCGTTTCGCTTTTTCGCCGAACATGAGCAACCCAGTATGATGGGCGAAAGTGCGGCAACTAAGCCGCTGGGGAACCCTACTTTTCACGCGCACTATCAAGCCTCCTGCTTGGCGATGAGAGCATTCGTTTTCCTAAGCACCATTTCCGTGATGCCAAAATTCCTTATGTCCGCAATTACGTCGGTTCCGACCGCTGCGCGGGCAGGATGCACCCTGCGAAAGGACTGACGGGAATTGGCGGGATCAGCCACTTCAATTGGTTGAAGCTGCCGCATGCCACACCTCGTCGCAGGTGAACACCGTAAAGACGAACGGCTGTGTCTTTAGGAACTGAGCCAGGTCGCGCAATGTCAAGCCCAACTTCGCGAGACGGTCCTCGTCGATGTAGATTTGCAGGTTTTCAGGCTCGAACGCGGTCACGATCTGTTTTGCCTCGGGATCGAACTTCTCGTTCAACAGCTCCACGATAGAGGGAGCAAAGTGCCGACGATCGGCTGAGGACGGTTCTGACGGCATACCGTGGTCCGCCGTCACCGCCAGTAAATAATTGTTGCCGACCTTCGCCTGCAGTGCACCCAGGATGCGCGCCAGATGGCGATCCATTTCGCCAAGTGTATTGCGCAGCTCGTCAGAGTCTGGACCGTACTTGTGTCCCACGAAATCGGCGCCTTTGTAGTTCAGGAGGATAAGATCGGGAATACCGTCTTCGCCGATGGGCTCGTGCTCAATCATCGCAATCATCGCGTCCGCTTCGAATGCGGGAAACAAGGCCGAGTAACGCACAGCAGTGGGTGAGTCGATCTTGTGATGCATCCACTGCGGATCAGCCGCCCACAGCGCGCTGGAGTTGCGCTCCTTCAGGTACGCTGGCAATCGGTAGCAGTCTGGATTTGCTGACCAGTTGCCCGTCTGTTGATCGTAACTCGCGAGCGTCACTGGCACTCCGTTCATCTGGCACGCCCCATGTCCGGCAAGCGGTGTCGCCGCACGGTCGATGCTGCCCTGAGCCAGGATAATTGCGCGACTCGACGTAGAGAGCTGCCAGACGTCCGCCAATGTCAATGCCATCAAGTCCTGCGGCGTCGTTCCGGCGAAGGTCTCATGGCGCTTGCGGCCAATACGGTCGTACACGTTGTTGCCGGTGATGCCGTGCACGCCGGGAGGCGCTCCCGTCGCGATGTTCGAATGACCGACGGAGGTGTTCGAAGGAAGAGTGCCGAGCTGCGCCTGGGAAAACCACGCGCTGCGCTGGCGCAAGCGGGTGAGCGTCGGCATGATCGCCGCGTACCGATCAAAATAATCCCGACGCATACCGTCGAGCACGAGCAGCATGACCACCCGCGGTGGAGTAAACCCGGTCTGCAAGACCGGCAAGACTTTGCCCGTAGCCGTCGCGGGCATGTGTGCACCGAGTGCGGCCGCAAGCGTCGGCGCTACGTCCTGGGGCGCGGCCAGCATCGAGTAGTTGCCTGCCTTCACCGCCGGGCCGACAAACATGAGCGGGATATCGATGTCGTACGCCCAGGGCGAGCCGTGCATGAAGGGCACATCCGGGTCGGGTCGGGTAATGAAATCACCCTCACGAGGCACGATCATGAGCTGGCCGCTTCGTCCCGGAAAGTACGACCGAGCGAACATCTCCAGAAATCGCTGCTGGGTCGCAGCGGCGGCAGCGCCCGTCGCCACCGGTTGACTTTTCGATGAGCCGCCTGATGAGGATCGATTCGCCAGTTGGCCCGAAGCCGAACAACCCGTAGCGCCAAGTGTCAGGATAGTGATGACCGCGCCGTAAGCGACTAGCTTCGAGGAATGGACAAAGTCATGAAGGGTTGTCATTACAACCCGAGCCCAACTGCAAACAATCGCGGTACACATGGCGGCCCCCATGTATTCGGATGTAGAGCGTCGTATTGAAAATAAGTGGCAGCGTATATGCCATTGCCACAAGAGACCGTGTCAGGCTTTCTCCGATACGAACGAAGAGCCCGCACATCATCCGCAGCCCATCGAGTTTTATGAACAAAATTGGCGGAGAGAGAGGGATCCATATCTTCTCGTAAGTACTTGACTCTAAACGATGACATTCAGGCGACGAGGTGCGTTCATTCTCGTTTCCGAAGAATCACGGTGATTACGCCGCCAGCTTCAACGTCGGGCGCAATCCTACACGCCCCGCCAACACCAACAGCATATCCGCGCTGAAATCCCGCCACGCACCCTTGATCAGCGCCGATACCCGAGGTTGTGTGGTGCCGAGCTTTTTGGCGGCCTCACTTTGCGTCCAACCATTTTTTTTGATGTGCTCACGCAGCACCGCCATCAGCTCCGCTCGCATTTCGAGTACCCGCGCTTCGGCCTCATCGAAACCAAGGTCGTAGAACACGCTGCGACTAGCAGGGATCAGATGCCCGCGTTCACTTTGAGTACGCTTTTTCATAATTCACTTCCTAGCGGATTTCCGTATCGCTTTGAATCGCTGCTGGGCCAGATAAATGTGCGCTGACTCGTTGTTTCCGTTTTCTTCTGAAAACAATGCAGCACATACACAGCCTCGGGACGCGAAGCCAGGTAGACCAAGCGATAGGCCCCGCTGAGATCTCGCACACGGATCTCTTTGACGCCGGCGCCAACGGTTCTCATCGGCTTCCAATCTTCCGGTTCGAAGCCGCGCTGCACGAAATCCAGATTGAAGCCGGCGTCCCGGCGCGCTTCTTCCGGAAATGCCTTCAGATCGCTGAGACTGGAGCCCATGAAATGCAGCGGTTTTCGGCCGACCGACATCGCAGAATTATATCGATACTAAATAGTTATACAAGTATCTATATAATGCTCCGCTAGACCCGGAGGCTTAGAGAGAGGGCGACCTGACCTATTCCAGCTAACCTGGCACTAGAGCTGTCACTAGTAGCGCAGCTTGTTACGCACCTAGTTAATGTTAAATGGAATTATTGGCGGAGAGAGAGGGATCCATTTCCTCTCGTAGGTACTTGACTCTAAACGATGAAATTCAGTTGACGAATTATCATAAAGCCCACAGTTGATGATCCGTGATTGAAGACGTGCGTGTGGTCGCCATAGCAGGGCACGCTGCCGAGTGTGCACCGCTGAAGGTAGCAGCGGTTTTGACACCTCTTGGCTACGTGTCCTAACGAACAGACTTAGATAAAAATAAAGAACTATTCTTATAAGTTGCTAAATCCCAGCATGGCTTCCTGCTCATGCCGTCGTCCTTGGCGGTTCCGGAGAAGCGGCACCAATCACCCGGAGTCCGTTTACTTGTTACAAGAATTTCTTACCACTCACCGTGTTGAGTTAATCGATCGCTGCCGCTCTAATGCTATAAAGAGGCGCGCGCCAAAAGCGACAGACGCGGAACTCGAATACGGGGTACCGCTCTTTCTGGAGCAACTTGTAAAAATTCTCAAGATCGAGACCGCGGCACCTCCTCGACAAAGCCGTCTCACGGCGCATGAAGATCTGGGAACATCTGCGCCTCAAGCCGCGGAGATGGCTGACTCCGCATCCCTACATGGCAAAGAACTGTTTGGCGCCGGATTCACGGTGGAGCAGGTCGTACACGGCTATGGCGATCTTTGTCAGGCTATTACCGGTCTTGCAATTGAGGAAAACCTCACGGTCCCGACGGAGGAATTTAAGACCCTCAACCGCTGCTTGGACAACGTCATGGCGGCGGCTGTGATGGAATTCTCGGCTGGACACGATAGTCGCGTGCTTAGCGCGGGAACGAACGCGCTCAACGAGCGACTCGGTTTCCTCGCGCACGAATTGCGTAATTTTGTGCATACCGCAACCCTTGCTTTTGCGGCAATCAAAAACGGCAATACGGGATTGGGCGGCGCCACCAGTGCGGTGCTCGACCGCAGTTTGATAGGTTTAAGCGCTTTGATAGACCGTACGCTTACCGATGTGCGAATCACCGCCGGAAACCCCGCGCACCTCACGTTAGTTCCCCTGGCGCCTCTTATTGCCCAAGTAAAGATATCTGCCGCCTTGGAGGCGAGTGCCAAAGGGTGCGCATTTTCGGTCACTATCGTCGATCCGCACCTAGCGGTGCACGTGGACCACGATCTACTCATCTCAGCCATTGGCAACTTGCTGCAGAACGCATTCAAGTTTACTCACAAGGGCAGTGAGGTGTGCCTACTCGCCCGAGCCGTTACCGGGCGTATTCTTATCGAGATCTCTGATAACTGTGGCGGTCTTGCGCCAGGCGCCGCCGAGAAGATGTTCATGCCATTCACACAGCTGAATGGCGACCATTCCGGCGTGGGCCTGGGTCTGTCCATCGCTCAGCGCAGTGTAGAAGCCAATCATGGATCTTTAAGAGTCCGCAATGTGCCAGGCTTGGGTTGCGTTTTCACGATCGATCTCCCTCAGCATTCAATGCCGGACTTCGCACAGTCAATAAACTAATCAAAACACGTTCCTAAAGGCGCAATCGCCCCACATACGCCTCTGCGCAGGCGAGACGGCATTGTTGAAAGCTCGCCGTAATGTTCATCGATGTGGATGACTTCAAGAACATCAATGATACGCACGGTCATGCGGCCGGTGATCAGCTGTTGCAGGGTATAGCGAGCAGCCCATTGGACATATTCGAGAAAGACAGCGGTAGGTGGCATCCCACCCACGGATGTGATCTTTCGAGTGGGATTGCAGTGCGAACGGGCTCACTCTGCACCGGTGCGCTTGCCAAAAAAAATCTTAGTTGCGGACGACAATGTTGACAGCGCGTCTTCTTGGGAAACCCTTTTCACCCAACGTGGCCATTCGGTGTGGGTAGAGCATGATGGCCAGAGTGCGTGCGACACGGCTATGCAATTCCGCCCCGATGCGGCAGTTCTGGACATCGGCATGCCACGAATGTCCGGACATGAGGTTGCCCGCGAGATTAGGAGGCAGCCGTGGGGCAAGAACACTTTGCTCTTGGCGATCTCGGGATGGGGCGAGGCGAAGGACAAAGAGCGCGCGCACGAGGCGGGCTTTGACCACCATCGCACAAAACCTGCGGATCCGGATGAGATCATTGGCTTGATTGAGGCATAGTTCCGTAGCCTTCGGGAATGGTCGCTGGCTAACTGGCCAATTGGGCATCACTTAGTCCCGCGATGACCCATGAAGCGGGTGTAGGTGTTGGTTGCAAGGGAGTAGCACGCACACGATGCCGCCTGCATTCCGCGGACATTGAGGATGCTCATGCGTCCACGGCTATAACTTACCAAGCGCCGCTTTTGAAATGCGCTCGCCGCTTCTGTGACACCCGCGCGCCGGACGCCCAGCATATAGGCCATGAAGTCCTGCGTGATGTAGAACTCATCCGAAGCAGCCCGATCTCGTGTCATCAGGAGCCAGCGCGCAAGCCTCGCTTCCACGACGTGAAAGCGGGCGCAGACGGCCATCTGAGCAAGCTGGGTCATCAGCACGTAAGCGTATCGATTCATTGCCTTTCGGAGCGGCAGGCTCCTCGCCAGTTCCTCGATGTACAGCGCTGCCTCCATTCGCAGTGCCGGACCGCCGCCCTGCACCACCGCTCCGAGTGGTGCTACGTCTATTCCCAACGACAATGAAGCCCCCACAGCCCCTTCAGTACCGACGAGCCCCACTTCCAGTCCGGTGCGGCCATCGAACTCCGAAAGGAGCGAGACAAATCCGCCCGTGGGGAAATAGACGTGCCGGATGCGCTCACCTTGCCCCCACAGGGCCTCGCCGAATTTCAGGTGGATCGGTTCACACCGAGTGACGAAGCGCCGCTCCGTTGCAGGTGGCAGATCCGTGAGCAGCAGGTTCACTCGAGCACTGAGTCCACCGTCGCTTGTTGGGCTCGCTTTTTCTGCTCTCGGGCGCAATCCAGCCATCGCGCATTTAGCCGCCCTGTCAGCGACTGGTCGGTGCGTCCACGCACATAGGGCCGGAAGCCTCCGCCAGCAGCCGGCCACAGGCAGTCGCCTGCATAAGCAGCTATGTACGCTGGCATGCATATCTCGCGAATACGTCGTATAATCCGACGGTACGCTGGCATTCCGCCACACACGGATCCAGACAATGCCCTCGCCGTGGCAGAACCACATCCTTGAGGCGCTACCTGCAGTCGCGCGCGAGCGATTAATTCCGCATCTGAAGCTCGTCACGCTTCCACTGGGTGCCGTTCTCTACGAGTCCGGAGACACCCAGCGGCACATCTATTTTCCGATCGACTCCATCGTCTCTCTTCTCTACGTCATGGAGGATGGCGCATCGGCCGAAATCGCCGTTGTCGGCAACGACGGAGCAATCGGCGTCGCGCTCTTCATGGGCGGGGAAACCACTACAAATCGTGCAATCGTGCAGAGTGCCGGCAGCGCGTTTCGGTTAACGGGGAAACGACTGAAGCTCGAATTCGACCGCCATACTGAGATGCTGAATGTGCTGCTGCGATACACGCAGGCGCTGATTACCCAGATGTCGCAGACCGCCGTTTGCAATCGGCATCATTCGCTGGAGCAGCAGTTGTGCCGCTGGCTCCTCCTCTCGTTGGACCGGCTCTCGTCCAACCGGCTGGCGATGACCCAGGAACTCATTGCCAACATGTTGGGCGTGCGCCGCGAGGGGGTAACGGAGGCTGCAGGCAAGCTGCAGAAGCTTGGGGTCATCCAATACCGCCGGGGCAATATCACTGTACTGAATCGCCCGGGCCTGGAAGAGCTCTCCTGCGAGTGCTACGCAGTGGTAAAGAAGGAGACGGACCGACTGTTGCCTCTGCTGCCCACGAGACTTATCCCCCCACCCAAGAACTCCCGGACAAGCGGGACCGCAGGCGGCAAATAGTAGTCACCCGCGATGCCCATGCGCCGCGCAGCAGAGTCGTGTGGAGGCCTTCTCGATGCGCTGTACACGCTGAGCGAATGGTGGCTACCGATTCCGTACGGCCTGGCGCGCTCGACCAGCGATTATCGGCGGGAGCCTGGCCCCACGTGGAGCCGAGTTGGGCTGCGGGAGTTTTCGTACGCTTTTCGTAGGGCGGATTGAGGCCAAATCCGCGTAGAGCGGAAAAGGCTATATTTTGGCGGGAGAGAGGGACCCACATCCTCTCGTAGATGCTTGATTCTACGGTGTATATTTCCGCCGTCGATTTATCATACCCCTTGGTGATACCCACAAATCCAAGTGCTGCAAATCATCTCCGTAGGACAAGAATTAACCCGTGCAGAACCTGTCTGTCAACCGCTAGCCGGGTGTACCAGCGCACGTGCCGGGACGTCCAAGCAAACCGTAAACGCTGATGGCCAGCCATATCACGTTGATAGACGCCGAGGGATAGGCGCCATTCCAGCCGCTGTTCACGATGAACCCGGCCGCTGCAAAGGCATTCATCCATTTGTATAGGGCGGATGAAGCGCCGTTGCGAATCTGTCTGCAAGCGCACAGACGGTCGTGCGCTACCGGCTCATGATTTACTGGCTGAGCAAAGCCAGGTGCGTCACGAGGGTCTGAGATGGGATTCCGGAGCGCCGATGTGTTGTCGACTGGCTCAGCGCGCCACGATGTTCCACGGCCCGGCCGGGCCTGGCTCGGTCTTTTGAATCCATTTGAGGTACACACGATGGCCAGGCCGACCAAAAGTACCGCGACCGCGCCACAGCACGACGTTGCCACGCTGCGCCGCAACGCCCGGGAGCACATCGAAAGAGGTGCCGTGACCGACAGCTACGCGGGTGACCGCAAGGCCGTGCTGGGGCAGCTGAACGATGCACTCGCCACCGAACTCGTATGCGTACTACGGTACCGTCGTCACCATTTCATGGCCAAGGGCCTGGCGTCCAAGAGCGTCGCCGACGAATTCATCACGCACGCCAACGAGGAACTCGGCCACGCGGATCTGCTCGCGGAGCGGATTGTGCAACTGGGCGGCAAACCCGATTTCTCACCCGCATCGCTTGCTGCTCGCAGCCACTCCGAGTACGTCGAGGCGACGTCGCTCATCGACATGATCAAGGAGAACCTCGTTGCCGAGCGGATCGCCATCGACAGTTACCGACAGCTAATCGACTCCATCGGCGTTACGGATTCGACCACACGGCGGATATTGGAAACGATCCTCGCAGTCGAGGAGGAGCACGCCGATGAGTTGGCAGACCTCCTTGATGGCGTGCCGCGCGTTGCGACGTAGTGCAGATTGGGCTCTGGCCGCAGCCACGCCCAACTTTTCTCCGATTCCATCTAGTGGTTCATCCCTTCAGTAGGAGTGGGCCGGCTTCCTAAGCGCGGATCGCGCCATCAGATTGAGTACAATGCCGGACCCGAACCTGGATTCTTCAGCACCGCCGCCGGACGGTCCGCTCACGGGCGCTGTTTCCGAAAATATCGACTCTATTGCGCGATTCTACGCACGCGAGGAGCGCGGTGTTTCGCGTCCGCGCAATGCTATCGAGAGGGCCAGTGTATTCGTTGGGCGCCCCATCTACCTTGTTTGCATCGTCGCTTTTGTAGCCATCTGGATCGCGTTCAACATCACTGCGGCACGATTCGGGTGGAAGCAATTCGATCCTCCACCGTTCTTCTGGCTGCAGGGTATCGTAGGCCTTTTAGGGTTGATTGTCGGCACGGCGGTTCTGATCAGGCAAAGCCGACTGTCTCGCATGGCCGAGCAGCATGCGCACCTCGATCTACAGGTCAATTTGCTCACGGAGCAGAAGACCAGCAAGATCATTCGGCTTCTGGAGGAACTGCGGCACGACCTGCCAAGCGTCGCGAGCCGACACGATGCGGAAGCCGACGAGATGCAAAAGCCGACGGACCCCCACGCGGTTCTGAACGCCATTAAGACAAAACACACCAAGACTGAAAGTGGTTGAAGAGTGGGCGGAGATTCGATGTACCTCCTTACCTGACCTGACTTGGGATGGTGGGCGCCTGACCGCGTCTTCTGGCGAACGTCCGGTATCGGCTTGTGCAGTGGAAAACAGTTCGTAGCCGCGCTAATGCACGGCGTGGTTTGCCGGCGATGAGCGCTACGGGCCAGTCCGCCGCTTCTCAATTGTCTGCGAATCCGCCCACCGACACCTTGTGTGGAATGTTCCACCCGAAATAGACCTCGGCCTCGATCAGTTGGCCATCGCGCACCGTCAATACTTCCGTGTTGCGAAACCGTTGGCCCACTTTCGTCGTGCTCTCGTAGGTCACCACCACGCGATCGCCCTCCGTGATGAGCGGATACATGAAGGCGAAACTCGCCGTGTGCTCGCTGTTCGGCCAGCATCGTGCGAAGTACACCGCACGGTCGATCCGATTGTCGAGGGGGCTCGTGAAATGAAAATCGCGAGCGATCAAAACCTCCGCTGCCGCGCGGTCCTTCGCGACATAAGCCTGGTAGATCGCGCGCGCAACATCAGCAGGTTCGGTCATAGATGACGCCCAACCTGCGCGAGAACCACCAGAATTGGCGACTTTTGCATCACCATAAATTTTTTCCGTCGATGATCGTTACAGGCCAATCTGCAGCCTCGAAATTGTCTAGCAGCCGCGCATTGACGCCTATGCGGCGGGTTTTACCGTCACACTTACCGTCAGGCATAAACGCGGGACTGTCGGAAAAAAGGCTGCACCCGCAGGTCGATCAGACTGTCCTTGATATGCGCGTACTGGCGCTCGCGCTTGGCGCTCCAGGCTTTCTGCCATTTTCGATCATCATGTGGCGCCTTTTTCGAGCGTCGCCTTCAGGCTGATCTCGGCCACGCTCGCCAGCGCCTTCGACAGCGGGCAATCGCGTTTGGCGGCCAGAGCGATCTCCTGGAACCGCGGTTCGTCGATGCCAGGAACGATGGCATTCAAGATCAGCGCAATGTGGTCGATGACGAACCCGCCGCCCTGTGGAGCCAGGCGCACGCGGGCCTGGGTGTCGACCGAAGCGGTGGTGAAACCCGCCTTGTCGCACGCGAATGAGAACGCCATCGTGAAGCAGGCGGCATGCGCGGCACCCAGGATCTCTTCAGGGTTGGTGCCGCGGCGGTCATCCTCGAAGCGGCTCGCAAAACCGTAGGGGTACAGCTTCAGCGCCCCGGTTTCGGTGCTGATCTGTCCCTGGCCGGACTTGCCCCGGCCTTCCCAATGCACACTGGCGGTCTTCTCGATCATGCTGACACCTTTCGGACTTTATTTTAAGGACGCGAATTAATCGCCCGTAGCCTGCGGCAGCAGACGGCCGACCGTCGGTGCGCAAGGCAACGTAGCGCAGGCGCGATACCGCGATTGCTCCATCAGGTTGCCGCCCCTGGTGGCCTCACGCCGACCTAGCGACGCCGGGTGTGTGAACAGGCGCTGTCGATAGATCAGCTCGCGAACCGGCGCCTGCTCGAGCCCATTGCGGATGTTCCTGCAGCAGAGCGCGAGCAGGGTGCTCAAAAAGACGCCCAGGGGAATGTCCAGCCCATCCGCTGCTTGTAGGCCTGCAGCTTGGCGAGCGGGGCCAGCGTTTTTCGCCTGCGCTGACTCGCGAACTGATTTCTGCGGCATTGAGTTGTCAGGCAAGTCCCACCCGTTCAAGTGGCAAACGCCGATGAGGTTTGGGCAGCCACGCGCGTACCGTCTTTCTCCCCGCCAGGAGACTCTCATGAACGAGCGCAAGAAGCCGATGCCCTCCAAGCAGGAAGATAAAATTCAGGGCGAAGGCGATTATTCCTCGGACCGGCGCTACCGCGAGCGCACCGACCGATTTCTCAAGTCGGCAAATGTCGATGAGCTGGCGCATGAGGCAGCGCCGAGATCCAAGTCCGAGGCCGATGACATGGCCGAGGCGGAACGGGAAGGAAAGTCACACGCGCATTTGC
>JBEPVT010000128.1:0-10870 GCA_041690895.1 Gammaproteobacteria bacterium | reverse complement strand
GGTCTACGCCGAGCACGTTGAACGCGATCAGAGCCGACAGCACCAGCAGCGCAAGCTTCAGGGTTTTCGCAAGACCAATTCGCATGCCGGCGGAAAATTGCACTGCCCGCATCAGGCGACGCTCCACGACACGCCCGAGGTAGGCCGCCGCCAGAATGAATCCCAGCAGTGTCAACGTGGTCCGCGCGCCGTCCAGGAGGGAAAAGCGCCGGGCGCCTATGGTAATTGACATGGCCTCGAGCGCCTGCAAAACGGGATGAAGCCAGCCGAGAAACGCCAGTGCTGTAATCGTCCAGACGAGCGCGGCGATTACCCGCTCCAAAGCCGCCAGAGTAGGTGCCGGTTTGAGTGCGTGCGTGAGTGAGTAAATAGCGAATTGAACGACGGCGAGCGCACCGACCAATACGGCTGCTGTTCGCAGCAGTTGAGCTGGCCAACCTGAGAGTGAGAAGGCGGCTACACAGACGCCTGTCGCAATCGCGAACAAGCCCGGAAAAACGACCCGCGCAAGAGTTTGACGAAATTCAGTGCGCGGCGGCCTGGAAACGTCCGATGTTCGCGACAACAGGGCTCGCTGCAACACTCCGGCAAGCGGCCAGGTGATTGCCAGACAAACGACCAGTGCAATCAAGCCCCACAACTGGGACGGATCGCTGATATACGCCGTCACATCGGACAGCGCTAGTCGCGGGCTTGGCGACACTTCAATCAAAGGCCACTTTCTCCTGAGCGAAGTTCTGGCTTGTTACGCCTGCCGTGATCTCGGGGCCCACCGCAGATACTCTCACGCCAGTCCGTAGTGTTTGACCAGTGAAATGGAAAGTGTGATCAACATTAACAGAACCAACGGGACTCCCACTCGAACGAAATCGGAAAAGCGGTAACCGGCGGCGTTCATGATCAGCAGGTTGGTCTGATAGGCCATAGGCGTGGCGTAGCTCAGGTTGGCGCCAAAGAGAATCGCGAGGACATAGGGTTCCATGGGCTGTCCAAGTTGTATGGCCGTGGCCACCGCTATGGGCGTGCCGACAGAGGCGGCGGCCGCGTTCGATACAAAATTGGTCAGTAGGGCCGCAAAGGTCATGAAGATAGCCAACTGCATAGCCGGGGGCACTCCGGCCACAGCTGCGGCTACGCCTTGCGCAATCCAGCCCGCAGCGCCGGTGGTCACCAGTGCTTGTCCAAGCGCCAGGCTGGAGGCAACGAGCAATACGACTTCGAGACTGATGGCCCGGCCGACTCCCTCCAGTCGTACGCAACCTGTCAGCAGCATGGCCAGTGCGCCCAGAAAGGCCGCCACATGAATCGGAAGGAGCTTGGTCGCGGCCAGCGCCACAACCACGGCCATGGTGGCAATCGCGACCGGCGCCAGCGGCGATCGCGGCAAGACCAGCGTGGCGTCCAGTACCAGCAATGATTTCTGTTCGCGAAGTCGATCAATGCGATCCTTCGGGCCCTGCGCAAGGAGGATGTCGCCTTCGTTGAGTGGTGTATCGACGATTGGGGTCACGCGGCGCGACAGGCCTTCCGTTCCGCGACTGAGCCCCACCACCACGACACCGTGGTATTCGGCGAATCGAAGCTCGCGCAATGATCGCCCTTGCAGCGGCGACCGGGCGCCGATCACGACCTCGGCCAGGTGGATGTCGACGCGTCCCGAATCTTCGGCCAGAAATCGGCCCGGCCCGGTTCGATCGAACAAGTCCGCGTTGAACGTCGCAGATACTTCGCGCAGTCCGGCAGGAGTATCACGCAGGCGCAGGACATCGCCTGTTTCGAGCACGCTGATCGTAGGTAACGGAATATCGTGACCGCTTCGAGTCACTGCTACCACGGGAAGCCTTCGTCCCAGGACGCGCTTCAACTCAGCGAACGTCCGGCCCGCAAGGCGGGAATTGAGATCCAGTATTTCTATGCGGGCTTCGTACTGGCGGTCGGGGCCCGTCCGGGCGCTACCCCTGTCGGGCAGCAGACGCGGCGCAATCAACCACAGGTAGGGAAGCGCAACCACGAACGCGAAGATCGCTGAACCGGTGAAATCGAAAACCCCGATAGGCTTCATGCCCAGGTCGACCGCTATGGATAAAACCAAGAGGTTGGTTGATGTTCCGATGCTAGTGAGCATGCCTCCCGCCAAAATTGCGAAGTTGGCGGGCATGAGGGTTTTCGACGCCGGATGCTGGGTTTTCTCGGCCAGACCCAAAAGCAGCGGCATGAGCAGCACGAGCACGGGTGTGTCGTTGACAAAGGCGCTGGCGGCGCCAGCCACCAGCAACGTGACCAGTAATCCCAGGGAAGCGCTCATTCGCCATAGACGTCCAAGGACGCGAACGGCAGGTTCCAGGGCTCCTGTCATCGTCAATCCGCGACCCATTACCATCAGACAGCAGATGGCGATCAACGCCGGATGGCCAAATGCATTGAAGACGTCGACTTCAGTGAGATGCGAACCCGCGGCCCGGAACGGAAAGACATAAAAGAGCAGCAGCAGGGTCGCCAGGAGCAGTAGCGACACAAGTTCAATGCGAATCCAGGCGCGTGTGTACAGGTAAAAGACAGCCAGGGTCACGACCAGCAGTACAACGGCGTGCAGATTCGGCATAGCCGCCAACTCCCGAAGCTTTCAGTAACCAGAGGATCATAGTAGATCGTGATGTGTTCGGCGTAGCTCCTAGCAACACCCGCTGTGTGCATGCGATCAGAGTCCCGGTTGCTCCGAACGGCCGAATGAGTCACATTCCAATGGCGCGAATGGGCGTAGCAGCTACTTGCCTTTGATCTGCCGCGGAGGCGGCCACCGCTATGAAGGTACTCGGCGTCGATATCGGTGGAACTGGCATCAAGGGCGCGCCGGTGGAGACACGCAGTGGCAGGCTTCTCGCGAAGCGTTATCGAATTCCGACGCCGCAACCGGCGACGCCACGCGCTGTTGCCGATGCCGTGGCAAAGGTCGTAAAGCATTTTGACTGGAAGGGCCCCGTCGGTGTGGCGGTTCCGGCCGTGGTCAAGAGGCGGCGCGTGCGCACGGCGGCCAACATCTCGCGCAGCTGGCTTGGCGTTGACGTGTATCGGTTGCTGCAATCGGCGACCGGCTGTCGTGTCTCGGTCATCAATGACGCCGACGCCGCCGGATACGCCGAGATGCGATTCGGCGCAGGTCGCCGTCGCCAGGGAACTGTGCTCCTTGCGACCATTGGCACGGGAATTGGCACGGCATTGTTTACCAACGGTCACCTGGTTCCCAATACCGAATTGGGTCACCTGCAGTTGCGCGGAAAAGATGCCGAGACGCGGACGGCGGAATCAATCCGGGCTACCAAACATCTGAGTTGGAAGAAATGGTCACGTCGCCTGGATGCGTACCTGCATTTGCTGCAGAGTTATCTCTGGCCGGACTTGTTCATTATTGGAGGTGGGGTCAGCAAGAAATGGCGCAAGTATCTGCCTCAGCTTACGCTGCCGACGCCCATCGTTCCTGCGAAGTTGCGGAATGACGCGGGCATGATCGGTGCGGCGTTCGCATTCGAGCATGAGCGCGGTCGAGGCCGCCCGAGAAAATCTGTGAGATGAACGGAACTCTGGATTGCCCATGAAGTGACGCGCGGTGGACGGCCTGAATGTTTGTGGCGAACGCCCAGCTAGGTGATCCGTTCGATATTTTCGATATCCTGCGGCTTGCCGGCGCGCGACCAGAGTGCGTAGAGCACACCGGCGACTACTGCCATCGCAACCAGCGATGCCAGTGGGTAGACACGTGTGAGGTTTACGCCGATTGTGAACACCACACCGAGAATGGCGAGTGCATTGATGACCAGCAATGTCTGTTGACTATCCAGCCACGCGAACCGCGCCATGGCCAGCAGCCCCATCAGAAAACTGAAGAACACCGCCACTGCATAGAACAACACCAGTTCCTGCTCGAGAGCACCGGCGGCAACTATCACTAGCCCAGCAGCGATCATGTAGGCGGCGCCACCAATGTAGGGCGTGTGGTGCGAGTTGGTCTTGCCGAAGATATCCGGGAGTATGCCGGGCTGCCCGGGTGGTCCCGACAGAGCCTTGAGCATCCCCGGGCCCGCCTGAAAGGAACTGCTGGCAGCCGCCAGCAATAGCAGGCTGCTGGAAGCCTGAAACACCTTGAACAACACACCGGGTCCCGCTGCGGCCCGGGCAATATCGGCAATCTGTGTCGAATCACGCGTCGGTATGCCTACGTTTAAATGAACGGCGACGAATGCAAGCGCGACCGTCAGGGCGCCTACGATCCCGACCATCATCAACAAGCTGCCCTGGCCGAATCGCCGCCGCGAGTCCTCGCCGAGCTGACCGAGCTGGGCAACGGCAGTGGACGACGCTTCAATGCCGGTCGCCAGCGCCATGGCCACCGGGAAGGCGAGCAGCACCGCGAGCAGGCCGCCGTGGCCACCGGCCGTAGTAGGCGCCAGGTTGTGCAAGGACGCCGGGCTTGCAAGGCCGCGCGCGACCACAGCAATCGCGGTGATGACAAAGACCACGGTCATCAGTGCAAATAACATCCGGCCGAGGTGGCCAAACCAGGTAACGGTGGCCACCAGAACGAGCAAGCCGATCGCAATTGTCATGCGATAAGCCTCCAACGCGCCATCCAATGCAACTACGGCGCTCGCCGATGCGGAGATGGAAATAGCGATTGTCAGCGCAAAATCTACGACAAGCGCGGCAATCGGCAGAAAACTCCAACCCAGACCGAACGCTCGCGCTACCGCCAATGGGTCGCCTCCGCCATTGGGGAAGCGTTTGATCAGCTGCCAATAATTGATGGCTATCAGACCAATGATCACAGTAACCGCACCCATGGTGGGTAACAGGAGCTCCAGGTGCCCATGCAGGGCGCGCAGCGCCGCCTCGATTGCATAGGCCACCGACGACACGGGGTCGGCAATGACTGCAAACGAGAACGCGAGAAACAACATCGTCGTCGTTGAACGCCGCAAGGGCCTTTGTGAATCAGTCATGCTCATGGTTTTGCTGAATGGCTCCGCTAGCCTGCTGCCCACGCCAGCCATGGAACTGGCAGCCGCTGCTGCCTCGCTCGCGCGGCGAGTATGATACGTGGACGCAATATCCGACGTACGAAACCAATCATGGTGCCGAGGTCAGTCGTCACGCCGGGACACGAACATCGCTCTTGCTGTCAGACCGTCTTCTGGGAGAAAGGAAAGATGAGTGCCGAAACTGGATTCATCGCACCCGAATTGACACCGACCGAGGCCCAACATCTCGATGATCTGCTCGACGAGGCACTGCGGGATAGCTTTCCCGCCAGCGACCCTGTTGCGATCAGCGTGGAGCGCAATCCGGAAGTGCCGGATGGCAACAGCGTTGCCAGACCGAATAATCAATCGACTCAGGCAGGCTACGCACCCTGAAACTTGATCGCCGCATGAGTGCCGTCGCAGAACGGCTTGTTGTTCGATTGGCCACAACGGCAGAGCGTCATGCGATGCCGATCGACACGGGAAGTTTGGGCTCGACTTTCACGTCAGGGCGCCGAAGCGTGGAGCAACCATGCGCGTAGTTCTACTTCATCAAGTGCGCGGGCAAACAGATGGCCCTGCGCGTAGTCGCATCCCATACGCGCCAGCAACCCGAGGGTCGCTTGGTTTTCAACGCCTTCCGCCACGACTTCCAGATGGAACTGATGGGCAAGGTTCACGATCGTGTGTACAACCCGCTGGTCCGCTTCATCCTCAAGCAGGTTCAGCACAAACGATTTGTCTATCTTGAGCTCATCGGCCGGAATGTTCTTGAAGTAACTGAGCGAGGAGTAGCCTGTGCCGAAATCGTCGATCGACACGCGCACCCCCAGCTTGCGTACCGCCGTGAGCCGCGCGGTCGCCTGCGCAAAATTCGCAATCAATGCGCCTTCAGTCACCTCGACCGTGAGGCAATGTGGCGCAATGCGCATGGTTGAAATTGCAGTGTGCATCATGTCAAGGAATTCGCGATGGTGGAGCATGCCCGGCGTTACGTTTACCGCTACAGGCAGGCCACCGCATCTGGCGGAAAGCTGCAGTGCATTGCTGAGCGCATACCAGGTCACGTCCTGGATCAGCCCAGATGCTTCTGCCAAGGGGACGAATACGTCCGGCGTACTGACGGGACGCCCAGCTCGCAGCCAGCGCATAAGCGCTTCGACGCCCGCCGGACTGCCGTCGGCAACCCGCAGTTTCGGCTGATAGTGCATCTGCAGCTCGCCCTCCCGGAGTGCAGCGGCGAAGGCTCCGGCAAGCTGCCACGATTCCAATACCTGCTCAGCGCAGGCGTCATCGAAAACCAATAGTTGAAGATCGCGCTGGTGCGCCGCTGCGGCTGCCATTTGCGCCTTGCGCAGCAACAATTCGATGTCCATTGCATGCGACGGATACATCGCGATGCCAATGTTCATTTTCGGCTTCAGTGCCAGCCCCGCGGCAGTCACGGCTTCCTCGGCCGCGTGAGTGATCTTTTCCGCGGCCAGCACGGCGTGGCCGTGATTGCGGATGGCGCTGACCAACACGCAGAGGCCACCATCGCCGTATCTCAATACCGTACAGCGCTCGCCAAGCGCCGACTTGCAGGCATGTCCCAGCGTGCTCAGAAAATCGGAGCTCGCCGGATATCCCAGCAGCGCCCGCATCCGAGAAATCTCGGGCAAATCCACGAACAACAACGCCAGCACGCCCTGCGCGGGCCGAATGATCCCGGACAGCCGCGTCAGGAGCACTTCGTACGGCAGTGCAAGTAGCTGGGGCTGCCGCTGCGGCGTAAGCGCGACGGTCAAAGAAAGTACTCGATCGGGTCAATGCCGTACGCTTCCTTAGGCAGTCCCTTCGTGATCCACAGACCAGGTTGTCCCGCGTTGCTGTTTTGGTCACAGGTCAGAAGGTCTACAGTCAAGAATTCGCTGCGGACGCTCTTGTCGGCATCAAGTATCAGCATGACTTCCGGTCGCAACCGCCGGAATCTATTTTGGGTGATCACCACGCCGACCTCGCCGGTATTCAATTCGACGAGAGTGCCGGTGGGAAAGACGCCAACCGCCTGGATGAAAAGCTCCACCAGATCTGCAGGCAACGATTGTCGGGCGAGTTGCTTGAGGTCGCGCACCGCATCGTAGGCCGATTTGGCTTTTGCGTAGCTGCGCTCCGAGGTCATGGCATCGTAGCAATCAACGATGCTTGCGATGCGTCCTAGCAGAGGAATGTCGTTCCCTTTGAGCTTATTGGGATAACCCGACCCGTCGATGCGCTCGTGGTGCGTCGAGATCATATCGACGACGCCTGAGTCGACAGAGGGCGATGCACTCACGATCTTTACGCCAAGCGCCACGTGCTCATGGAGCTGCTGCCACTCCTGCGCAGTAGGTTTCGTGGATTTTCGCAGCAAGTCCGTCGGCAGCTTGATTTTGCCAATATCCAATAGCATCGCACCCGTGCCCAGCGTTCTCAGTGCGTCCTTGTCAAGTCCGAGGTGCCGGCCAAAAGCCAGCGCCCAGACGGCGGAGGCCAGACTGTGGCTATACAGGTAGTCGTCCTTCGTCTTCATGCTGGCAAGCCAGCTGACGGCGTCGCGGTTGCGGACCACGCTGTCGACTATGGAGCCGACCGCCGCTTCAAGGTGCGGTACGTCGAGGCTGCCGCCGTGTCTGAGCCGATCAAAGACGCTGGTCACAGAACGCTTTGCTTCGTTGTAAGTGGTGGTAGCCGTTACCAGTTCAGTGTGCAAGGGCACAATGTCGCGGACCGGCACCTGGCCGGTGTATGCGAACGGATCTCGGGTCAGGACCGCCAGGGGATCGACCTTCACCTCCGGCCGAGCACCGTTGCTTGACTGACGGAGCTCGCGCGCCGGCTCCTTCGGGTCCTCCGCATCAATTTCGACAAAGGCGACCTTGCAGAGACGACGAAGCGTCTCCAGTTCACTGGATTCCCTTATCGTGAAACCTTGGAACAAAAACGGCGTCTCCGACCAGGGGCGGTCAAGCCTGGCGACGTAGGAGCCGATTCCAATCTTATTTACCGGCAGCTCGATAATTACTTTAGACATGGATTGCGCGAATGCAGATGTTCAGGAGGGACTGGTGCCAACGTACAGTAAGTCGGCAAGTACTCGTAGTAACTCACTCCAGCGCTGCGGTTCAATGCGCGAATTGTGATGCCCGTCACGCCGAGACAACAGTGATCCGAACCCGATGCGGCACACGGGACGATGCGGCAGGCGGGATGGGTTTGAAAATCCAGGTTAGGAATAATCAAGTGATTCGAAAGCTAATGTCACCACGGATAAAATAAATGACCAGCAGGCTGGCTGCAGGTGATGACCAGATAAAAATGAGTAGCGCGAGTCTCACGGTGTCGAACCGAGCTGCACAATAAGGTAAATTGCCCCGACCGCTTCACAGTATGAGGGTCGCGCAGTGCGGCAATGTCCTGCCCTGCGCGAAACTGTGGTCGGCGCACGGAACCACTGGCCCGTCTGCGCGGACACTGCGCCAGATGTGGATGATTCTCCCTGTGGTTGTGGCGGCTCTCGCAGCGGTGATCATTGCCCTTTCGCCGTGGCTACGGCGCATGGTCGGCAATGCGCGCTATCGGGCCCTGTCGGATCACTCATCCCTTGGCACGCTGATCGCCGATGCCGACTCCTTACGGGTGGTGGAGGTCAATCACACACTCCAGCAGAGTCTGGGCTACCCCGCAGGGCAGCTTCGCCGACTCACGCTGTCACAGTTGTTCGGGTCGCCCGTGACTGATTCAAGTCAGGTCGCCGATCTCGTCAGGAACTCTGAGCCGAATCAGCCCCTGCAGCTGCATCAGCATTGCAAGAATGGCTCGATCGTCACGGTGGAAGTGACGGTGCATCGCTGGAAGCACGGGGGCAGGTCGTACCTGGCGCTGCACACGCGGGACGTGACGCTCAGCCAGAAGATCGAATCGCAGCTCTTTGAAAAGCAGCAACACTTTGATCATCTTGCGCATCACGATCCCTTGACAGGCTTGCCCAATCGTCTTTTCCTGGCGGAACACCTGCCCGGCGCGATCGCCGAAGCGCAGCGTACCGAAACTCTACTCGCGATCCTGTTCCTGGATCTCGATCGATTCAAGCACATCAATGATTCGCGCGGCCACGAGACCGGAGACAAGCTGCTGAAAACCGTGGCCGAGCGGCTGCGTGATACGGTCCGTGGACAGGATGTCGTCGTGCGCATGGGCGGTGACGAGTTCGTCGTGGTCCTGCACGCGCTCAAGCGTGTCGAGACCGTCAACGAATTGGCGGTCCGTATCAACGAAGTTCTTAGCGTGCCGGTCCTGGTGGACGGCCGGGCTTTGAACACTACCGTGAGTATAGGAGTGAGTTTGTGTCCGCGCGACGGCACTAATATGGGTGAATTGTTGCGTCACTCGGATACCGCGATGTATCAAGCTAAGGATCGTGGCCGAAACAACGTCCAAGTGTTCAATCCGGCCATGGCACGGAAGCTCCGGGAACGTGTGGCGATCGAATCGGCGCTGCGAATCGCGTTAAAGGACGGAACGTTCGATGTGCACTATCAGCCGATAGTCGATATCACCTCAAACAAGGTCAGGTGGCTCGAGGCGCTCCTGCGCTGGAGACATCCTCTACAGGGTTACGTACTGCCCGAGCGCTTCATCGAGGTGGCTGAGGACACCGGTCTGATCGTTCCAGTGGGCGATTTTGTCCTGGAGCGGATTATGAGAGATCTGAATCAATGGAGGAGAGCAGGAGTGACTCCGCTCCCCGTCGCGGCGAACATTTCCGCGGTGCAATTGCAGCGCTCGAACATGTACGAGAAGATCGCCTCATTGTGCAAGACACACAGCGTGAGCCCTAAACTCCTGAAGGTAGAGCTCACCGAGACCACGCTCCTGGATGGCCGCACGTCGCAGGATGCCACCGATCGACAGGACGTGGTGGCGCAGCTGCGTCAGATGGGCGTTGAAATTGCCATCGATGACTTTGGCACAGGGTACTCAAGCCTCAGTTATTTGAAGCAATGGCACGTAGACTATCTCAAGATCGACCGCAGCTTCGTGCGAGATCTGGTGACCGACCCGAGTGATCTGGCGATTGTCCAGGCGATCGTGGCGATGGCCCGCCATCTGAACATCCATGTGGTGGCAGAGGGAATCGAAGGCTGGCAGCAGCTCGATACACTTCGTGAGCTCGGGTGTCATCTGGCACAAGGGTTTCTGTTATCGCGGCCGTTGCCGGCTGCCGAGTGCATGGGGCTCCTGAAGGGCTTGCCGCTCGATTTGACTGCCGATGGCGGCGAGTACGCACGTCCGAGTGATCTGGATGTGACCAGCGTGCTCAAAGCGCTGGGCTAAGCACGCCCAAACACTGGGTGGAGCGAAGCGGCCGCCGACCAGATCGAGAGTTGGCGTGTCGATTACAATGGCATACGACCACCCACAAAACGGGGCAACGTCCGAAAAGTTGGTGCTCTCGCCGAGCGCCCCCGCGCGAGAGGTGTCACATCGCGCCGGTCTCCACGGCGCCAAGGGGATTTCATGATTACGGACTTGGTCGGCTACTGCGCGGCAACCCTGACCACGATTGCGTTCCTGCCTCAGGTGATCAAACTGTGGACCTCGCGCAGCGCGAGAGATATCTCATTGGCTATGTACGGGTTGTTCACGCTCGGCACGGCCCTGTGGCTTGCCTATGGGTTGGCGAGCCACTCCATGCCAGTGACGGTGGCCAATGCGGTTACTCTGGTGTTGGCATTAAGCGTGCTGGTGGCGAAGCTCCGATTTGGCTGAGTTCGGTGATACGGAGTCGTGTGCACGTCGGGCACCGGCGTGATGAAAGTTAGACGCACACCGTC
>JBEPVT010000127.1:0-11150 GCA_041690895.1 Gammaproteobacteria bacterium | reverse complement strand
TTTCAGCCCAGGCGACGATCGCATAGAAGACGAGGGCCAGCGCCGAAATCCACACGAGCGCGGCGAACATCAGCGTCGTGTCCATCTAACCGTTGGCGAGGATGAGCACGTAACCGAGCCCGCGATCAGCGCCGATGAATTCGCCGACGATCGCGCCGACTGTTGCCAGCGTGATCGCGACTTTGAGCGAGCCGAAGATATGCGGCAGCGCGTTCGGAAGCTGGAGGTAGTAGAAGATCGCCCAGTTGCGTGCGCCCATCGAGCGCAGCAGAAAGATCGCGTCGCGCTCGACCGATCTCATGCCGATGATGGTATCGATCATGATCGGGAAAAATGCCAGCAGGAACGAGATCAGCGCCTTGGGAAAGAATCCAAATCCCAGCCATATGATCAGCAACGGCCCGAGCGCAACCTTGGGGATGACCTGAACGACGACGAGCCAAGGATAGATTGCCCGTTCGACGAATCGTACGAAAACAATCGCCGCGGCCAGCAGCACGCCGATCACGATAGCAAGGACGAACCCGACGATTATTTCGCCGGCGGTGACCAGCATCTGGTGGAACAGCGTGCCCGCGGTATCGCGGAGACGCAGTGCAATGGCGGAAGGTGCCGGCAGTACGTACGGAGGAAAGACGCCGGCGCGTGCGCCACCCTCCCATAGCGCGCATAGAAGGATGAATATCAATATCGCGTCCCTCCATCGCGTGATGGCATCGAACGCGCGCACGCGCATGCGATTCCAACGGGTTGCCGGCAGCACGCTAGCCGTATCCAATTTCGTCCCTCAGCAACCGCTGGTAGCGAAGAAATTCCGGACTCTCACGAACGTCGACCGGGCGCGGCCGTGGCAAATCAACCGCAATGGTGCGCGCGATGCGGCCGGGGCGAGCCGACATCACCAGCACCCGGTCGGAAAGGAACACCGCCTCGGAAATGCTGTGCGTGACCAATATCGCGGTCCGCCGATCTTCGCTCCAGATTTCCTGTAGCACAAAATTCATCTGATCCCTGGTCAGCGCATCGAGTGCGCCGAAGGGCTCGTCCATCAGCAGGATGCTGGCGTCATGCAGCAACGCGCGACAGATGGCAACGCGCTGCCGCATTCCGCCCGAAAGTTCCCATGGCCGGCGATCCTCGAACCCCTCGAGACCCGCGCGCTTCAGCAGCCCGATCGCCTTGGCACGCGCCTGGCGCTTGTCCTGACCACGCACTTCCGCCTGGAGCGTAACGTTGCCGAGCACCGTTCGCCAATCGAATAGCAGATCACTCTGAAAAACGATGCCGACGTCGGTAAGTGGACGCAGCACCCGTGCACCGGCGACGTGCACCAGTCCAGCCGTCGGTGATATCAGGCCGGCAACGATCATGAGCAACGTGCTCTTGCCGCATCCGCTGGGACCGATGACGGATACGAACTCCGATGCGTTCACCGTCAGATCGACGTCTTGCAACGCAACAAATACATCGGCGCGGCGGCGGTACGATTTCGTGACACCACGCAATTCGACATGTGGCGTCATCGTTGGGCTGCATGGGTGGCTTGACGAAATTTCACCGTTGCTCGCCTCGTCATCGCGCCGACGCGTCCAATGTCACGAAACGGCGTTATTGCTTGATGAATTCGTTGGTGTAGAAAACTTCGGCCGACGCGGGACGGGTCATACCGGCATTCTGGACCAATGTGTCACTTGCCTTCTTCCATTCATCCGGCGACTGCCAGCCAAACGGCTTGCCCGCGATGCCGGGCGTCTTGAGGTATTGGAGAGAGTCGATCAGTGTGTCCTTGAGCATCTGCTCCTTGCCCTTCAGTAACGGCCTCGCAGCAACGGTCGCGGCGACGGCGGCATCCGGGTCGGCCTGCGCGGCCGCCCACGCTCTTGCCGTCGCCGCGACGAAACGGCGCACGACATCGGCGCGCTGCGATGTCGTCGTTGCAGAGGCGATGATTCCGTGTGACGGCAGAAAGATGCCGGCGTCCGCATAGTCGAATTTGCCCGGGTCCTGGATGCCAACCGCCTGCATCAGCGGTCGCCCAGCGGTACCGTAGCTTGCTACGGCATCCGCCTTGTTCTGCGCAATCACGGTGTACTTGAGGCTGCAATCGACGTTTACCATCTGTACGTCGTCAGCGGTTAGACCGACCGCCTTGAGAAAGATCGGCAGATAGACCGACATGCCATCGCCTGCGCACATCGAGATTCGCTTGCCCTTCAGGTCCTTCGGCGCTCCAATGCCACGGTCCTTGGCATAGAACACGGAAAGCGTCGAGCGCTGGAAGATGCCCATGACCACCTTGGCGGGCAGGCCCTGCGATATCAGGCGCGCACCCGTTGTTGCGTCGGCAAAGGCGAAATCGTCCGCGCCGTTGCCGACCAGCGTAATGACCGTTCCCGAGCCCTTGCCCTCCAGTACGTCGACATCGAGTCCTGCATCCTTGTAGTAGCCTTTCGCAACTCCCAGGTAAAACGGCGCGTGATACCCCAGCGTGGTCCAATCCAGTCGCAGCGACACTTTCTGCGGAGCCTGCGCCGCGGCAGGAGACCCCGCGAGAAGGATCGCAACGGCCATACAACACGCACTCAATGCACGACGGACATTGGCTTGCATCAACGTCTCCTTGAAGAAATGGAGGACCTTTGGGTGGCGGCGCGCTCCGAGTACCGCAGGCTTGCGCTACCATGCACGTAAATGTGAAGCTGTGTTCGGTCCAAGTCGGGACCGTCAGACAATTGCGCACGCCTGCTCGAACGACAGCCGCGGCAGGCGCCCGAACACTTTCGACGCATCGCCGTATCCGAGATTGCAGAGGAAATTGGTTCGGATCGACGTGCCATGCCAGAATTCGCGATCGACCCCCTTGCCATCGAATCCCGACATCGGACCGCAATCCAGGCCGACGGCCCTGGCCGCCAGGATCAGGTATGCGCCCTGCAAAGTGCCATTGCGAAATGCCGTAATTTCCGCGGCCTCGCGATTCTCTTCGCCGACATACCGTCGCTGCGCTTTCCCGTCATGAGGAAACAGTGCGGGCAGGTGTTCATAGAACAACAGGTCATAGCCGACGATCGCGATCACGGGCGCCGACATGGTCTTGGCAACGTTGCCGGGACTCAGGTGAGGGCGCAGGCGCTCCTTCGCGTCGACGCTGCGCAAAAAAATGAAGCGCGCCGGGCAGGAGTTGGCCGACGTCGGACCCCACTTGAGCAATTCATAGATCAGCCGCAGCTGCGTGTCGGACACGGGCGCATTGGTCCAGCCGTTCTGGGATCTCGCATCGCGAAACAGCACATCGAGAGACTGGTCGTTGAGCAAGATTATTTACCGCCAACCGCCTCGGTATAGAAGCTCTCGTCCACGTACTTGAGCGGATCGTCGAGAACGCGGTGCGGCTGCCCATACGCACTGCGCAGCTTCAATACGGTGCGTATACCATCGACATCGATCTTGCCGCGGCGCTGGATGCCGTCGTCGGTGGTGAGTAACAGGTTGTATGCCTTCTGCGACGCTTCGGGCGTGGACTTCGCGACGCGCTCATAAATTTGCAGCGCTTCGTTGCGATTCGCCGGATCATGCAGCCAATCGGTGGCTTGAACATAGGCACGAATGAAATGCACCAAAGCTTCCCGATGGGTGGCGGCCCATGATCGCCGCGCGACGCCCACCGTACCTTGATAGGGGCCAATCAGCGATGTTGCGCTGCCAAGATCGGAATATCCTTGCGTCAGCAAATCCGCCTCGAGCGGAGAATTGATTAACGACGCGGTTGTCTTGCGCTCGAAAAGCGCCTTCACACGCGCGGTGGTACCCCCTACCGGCTCGAGTTCGTAGTCGGACTCTTTCAAGCCTCCCACTTCGAGCATTTTCATCAAGACAAATGCAAACCCTGTGGTCCTAGCGTCGACAGCAAGCGATTTGCCTTTCAATTCCACAATAGACTTCATTTCGGGAAGTGCGACCAGTCGCAGCGCACCTTTAAGGTTGCCGAGGAAGGCGAACATGTCAGGAGGGGTCGCCAGCGGGGTTTCGCCCTGTCCCTCCTGATAGGCGATCACGTTGTCGATGGCGGCAAGGGCGACGTCGAACTTTCCCTCCATGAGTCCGCGCACCAGGAACGTAGAACTTGGGGTCGCAGTGAATCGCACGACGAGATTTTCTTGAGCGAACATCCCTTTTTCATCTGCAACCCACAACGGCCAATTCGGGCCGCCAGCGAATCCAACCAGCTCGAGAGTACGTGGTTGGGCGGCTGCAACCCCGGATAGTCCGCCAACGAGCAACAGGACAGCAATAACTCTGAGCATTTGAATTTCTCCGATTAACCTAGATCAGCTGCAATTTGCGACGCACATGCAGTGACCGGAGACCGCGGATCAGCGGTCGATGAATTGCCTCGATCCTGTCACTATTGAATCGACTACCGCCCTTAACGTTTCGCGCTTAGAGTCGGAAAGAGGAAGAATAGGGCGGCGCGCTGGCCCCGCGCTGTGGCCGACCAGGCTCATTGCTTCCTTGATGACCACCGGGAACGATCCGAGCGCCCACGCGGCTCGCAGCGGCGCCAGGACGTTCGAGATCGCGAGGGCCTGTGCGAGCTGCCCCGCTCGTAGAGCGTCGTACATTTTGACGACAAGCTGCGGAAATACGTTGGCGGCAGGTGATATCGTTCCCTGCGCGCCGTGCATCATCATTGCCAGCGAAACCGTGTCGCGCCCAGAAAAGAGAAGTGCGGGGCGCGGAGCGCCGAGCAGGTATTCGACCGCCTGCGTAAGATCGCCGCTCGAATCCTTGATCCCCACGACGTTTGCAGACGCCATGCACCGCGCGAGCGTCGAAGGCAGCACGTTGACAGACGTACGGGGAGGATTGTTGTAGAGCATCACCGGCAGGCGGGTCGCGCGGGCAATCGCGTCAAAATGCTCGACCAGCTCGTCTTGCGAAGGCTGCGCGAAATAAGGCGTAATGACCAGCGCGAGATCGGCCCCCAGCGTTTCCGCCACCTTGGTCGCCGCAATGGAGTCGCGCGTGGTGACGCCTCCGGTGCCGGCATACAGCGGAACGCGCCCGTTTACTACTCGCACCGAGATCTCGATCAGGCGTTGCCGTTCCTGATCGTTCATGGAAAAGAACTCGCCCTGACTGCCCGCCACGGAAATACCATGGACACCAGCGGCCAGATACCACTCGATCAATGATTCGACGCGTGGTTCATCAAGTGTGCCGTCATCGGCGAATGGCGTTGCCATCGCCGGCACGACGCCGTGAAAGCGCGCGAGCGCGGTCTCGCCATTCGTTCTGCTTATTGCCTGATTGTCTGTCACTTGACACCCATCAATTGGTTGAGATGCAGTATGTAGGCGCCGAATTCGGGCGCCGCCTTGGTCGCTTCGGGACCACGGGGTCGCGGCAGGTCGATTGCCAGGTCTTCAACGATCCGGCCAGGCCGATCCGACATCACCAGCACCCGATCGGACAGAAAGACCGCTTCGGCAATGCTGTGTGTGATCAAGACGACGGTCTTGCGCACTTCTTGCCATAAGCGCAGCAACTCGACGTTCAGCTGATCGCGCGTCAACGCATCGAGCGCGCCGAACGGCTCGTCAAGAAGCAATACTTGCGGGCGAAGCACCAGCGCCTGCCCAAGTCCGGCGCGCTGCCGCATGCCTCCCGAGAGCTCATGCGGATACCGATTGCGGAATGCTTCGAGCTTGAGGACCGTCAGCAGGGGTTCGATGCGAGCGTCGACGTCCGCCTTCGGAATCTTTCGCACTTCCGCCGCCAAACGCAAGTTGCGTTCGACGGTGAGCCACGGCAGCATGTTGTGCGTCTGGAATACGACACCCACATCCTCCGACACGTCGTACCGCCGCGTCCCCAGCACTTCCACCTCGCCACCCTCGTCACAGGGCACGAGACCCGCAATGATGCGCAACAACGTGCTCTTGCCACATCCGCTTGGTCCCAATACCGAGACGAATTCGCCGCGCGCAACCGTGAACTCGACCGCTTCCAGCGCGCGCACGGCGCCCCCTCGGGTATCGAAGGTCTTAGCCACCCCATGGATTGCAATGGCTGCGCCGCCGACCTCCACGGATCCGGTTGCGTTTCCGGCCGCATTTGTGGCCGATTCAAAGTTCATTTCTTGGCGCCGACCCAACCACTCTCCGAAATATCAAAGATGACGCCATTGGGATCGCGGAACTTCATTTCGTAGTAAAGCGATTTCTTGTCGTGAGGCAGGTCCATGAAGAACTTGCCGCCACGCGCCTCGATCTCCTTGCGTTGCGCCTCGAGATCGTCGCACCAGAATCCGAAGTGATGGAGTCCCACCCAGTCTTTGCCACGATCGAGCCCCGCAGCGGCGTCGGTCTTGTAATTCAGGAGCGCGAGACAGATCGTGCCGTCGCTCAAATAGACGCCGGATGCAATGGGAGAGTCCGTGGGCTCGATGATTTCGAGATCGAAGGCCTCGCTGTAGAACTTGGCCGCCGCCTCCGGATCCGGTACCGCAATTGCGATATGCCTCAATTTCGCCACGAATTTCTCCTTGATGACAACGGGTGACTCGAAGATGCAAGCCTGGAACAGCGTTTTACAATGCGCGCCACCACACGCGCTTCGCCGCAACCTCAACCAATAAATAAAGCGCACCTGCGAGCACTGAAATCGCAAGTAACGAGGCAAACAGGAGGTCGGTGCGTGCTTGCGCGTTTGCGGCAAGGATCAGATTTCCCAATCCCGCCTCGGATCCAACGAACTCGCCCACGATGGCGCCGATCACTGCGAGGGGCATGGCCGTCTTGGCACCATCCAGTACCGAGGGCAACGCGTACGGAATCTGCAGGCGCCGAAAGGTGACCCAGCGAGAGGCGCGCAACGCCCGGAAATGTTCGATCAACGCCGGCGGAGTGCTGGCGAGGCCGCCGAGAGTGCTGATGACGACAGGAAAAAAGGCGAACATGAACGCCATCAGCACCTTCGATGCCGTTCCGTAGCCAAGCCAGATAACCATAAGCGGGGCGAGTGCGATCTTGGGCAGCCCCTGAAACACCACGATCAGCGGATAAAGCGTGCGCCTTACGACCGGCAATGCATAAATGAGTACGGCCAGCGCGACGCCGCCCACCATCGCCCAGGCGAACCCGTGTACCACTTCCATGGCCGTGATCCAGCCCTCGCGCAACAGCAGCGACCGGCTCTGCCATGTTGTCTCGAGGACCTTCGACAGCGGCGGCAGAAGATACGCCTTGATGTGAAAGATGCCGACTGCATTTTCCCAAAGGATCGCGAGCAGCACGAACGCCACCGTCGGATCCACGAATCGGCGCCAGCGCTCGGCGCGCGAGTCGGTCACCAACACGCGCACCTGCGGCCGCGCGAACTCACTTCTTTGGCCCCCACTCTGGCGGCGGCACCAGGAATTTGCGGAAATGCCATTGATCGAAGGCATCCAGATCGTTTTCCCATACCCGCGGGGTGTATGGATTGGCGGCGGTGATCTGGACCATCTCGGCGTAGAACTCGACATAGTTGCCGTCGGGGTCCTTGAACACCAGGAACAGGTTCTCGCCCGGACCGTGCTTGCCGATTCCGCGCACGATCTCGACGCCTTTCGCCTGCAGCGTTCTCGCCGCCTCCTCGATCTCCTGCAACGACTCGAGGCGGAACGAAAAGTGCTCGAGGCCGGGGCGGCCTGGCATGTAGATGTCGTCGCGATGCCGGTTGTCCGCCGGAATCTGCGCGAGCGCGAGGTTGTGGTGCTCCTCACTGCAGCGCAGAAAAGCCATCTGGTCCCCGATGTAGTCCGACAGCTCGAGCCCAACAATGTCCTGGTAGAAGCGGACCGACGCCTCAAGATTGCGAACATTCAACACGACATGCCCCAAGCCCCGCGGTCGCGGTCGCTCGCTCATGGCTTTCTCCCCGCAGATCCTTCCCGGCGTCGCGCTGCCGACGCTGCGCAACACGTCATTTCAAAAATGCGTTGGTGTAGACATCCGATGCCTTGATCTTCCCGTTGAGTCCATACGCCTTGTCAACGAATCCCACGGTTGAGCCGACGCGATCCTCGCGGAAATAACCAAGGCTATGGCCCTGCGCGCCAGTATCGACGATCAGGTCATTGATATCCTTGATCTGCTCCAATGCCACGCCGTGATCCACCGTCGGAAATACCTTCACGATGATATCGGCGGCCTTTTCCGGATTGGCCTTGGCAAACTCGTAGCCGCGATAGGACGCGTTCAGGAATTTGCGCACCATCTCAGGCCGCTTGGCGATGATGTCCTCGGTGGTGGCGAATCCTGGGCCGTAGGCATCCAGACCGTAGTCGCTGTACGCGACCCAGCCAATCTGCACGCCAGCAGCACGCGCCTGCTTCAGGATGGTCGCCCGATTGCTACCCCGCCAGCATTCCGCAAGGTCGATTTTGCCTTCAATCAGCGAGGCGTCCACCACCGCAGGGTCCATGCGCAACAGCCGAATGGAGTCCTTGGGTTTGCCATTCATCTCGAGCCACGCGGGTATGACGTTCTGCACGGGCGATGCCGATCCTCCGCCCATGGTGAGGCCCTTGAGGCTGTCAACGTTCTTGACCTTGATCTTCGAGTCAAGATAGCAAATATCCCCGGGCCAGCGCGTGTTGACAGCACCGACCAAACGGATCTTGCCGCCGTTCGATCGATTGAGCACGAGGCTGATGGGATCGACATAACCGAACTCGAATTGACCCTGGTCGAGTTCGTTCGCGGTTCGATTGCCCCCATACCCGCGCACGATATTCACATCCAGTCCCGCCTCCTTGTAATACCCCTGCTCCATCGCCACGATGGGTCCGATGGAACTGCCCTGTGGGAGCCACGACATGTTGTAGGTGATCTTTTCCTGCGCCACCGCGGGCGAGGCTGAAAGGACACCCGCGGCGATCAAGAGGGCTGCAAACCGAAACGGTGCCAATGCGCGCATTGCATTCTCCTTGCTTGAGTTATTGCCTGATGGATTCCGCTCGCACGTCATTGGCGAGCGTGCCAATCCCTGCGATTGTGGCGGTGATGGTGTCACCGTCCTTAAGATAGATTCCTCGGCCCATGCCAACGCCCGTCGGCGTGCCCGTCGCAACGACGTCGCCGGGTTCGAGAGTCACGATGGTAGAAAGATAGGCAATCTGTTCGCGAACGCTCCATATCATGTTCGCCGTTGAATCCTGCTGCATCGGCTCGCCATTGACGTCGAGCCGCAACTGCACCGCCTGAGGGTCGGGAATCTGCCAGGCAGGAACAATCCAGGGACCAAATGGAGCGAAGGTATCGTGACACTTTCCCTGAAACCAGTCGAACTTGAAGGGGTAATCGCTACGCATATTGAGGTCGCGTGCCGAGATGTCGTTCACGATTGAATATCCAGCGACAACATCAAGTGCGCGCTCGACGCTGATTCTTCGGCAACGCGCGCCGATGATTGCCGCAAGCTCGATCTCCCAATCGAGTTGTGCAGTCTCGGGAGGCATCTGGATGGTGCCGCCCGGTCCAAGGACTGTATTGCGTAACTTCAGGAACATGTAGGGCTTGCTTTCCGCCTTGGCGGCCAGCACGGTGCCCATCTCGTTCGCGTGCTCGACGAAGTTGGACGCGGCGCAAAAGATACGCTCCGGTCGAATCGGTGCCTGCAGCAAATCCATCGCGTCAGGAACTGGCTTCAATCCTCCGCCAGCCATCGCTGCTCTCGCTTTACCCTCGATCTCGCGCAACCACGCGGACGCGCGCGGCCAATCGTTGATCAGTGCTCCAACCCCGCCGGTTGACCAATCCCGGCCTATCGACACTCCGCAGGCTTGGGCCACTGAATCGAGGTCGCACACGTTGTTGTCGAGAACGATCGATGGCCGGGGTCCGGCAGTGCTGCGGTAGGTTGCAAGAGCAATCCAACTCATCAAGGAACTCCCTAAAAATTAACCGTTCAAGGCAGCCGCTCGGACGCTGAATGAAGCGCCGCATAGAACCCATTCTCGTCCGGCGGGAGCACCACGCCGTCGCAACCGCTTCTCTGCGTGCCTTTCGAAACACCATCACACCAGGTTCACAACCCCTTGTTTGCCAGACCCAGGCCTTCAGCGGTGAATGGACCCACACCCATTATTTGGCGGATGTTCCACTGAGTTAGTTCATAAACCGAGTCACCATCCTGAGTGTACGGGTCACTCGCGGCGATCTGCTCGGCCTCTTCGAAGTTTCCTGCGCGAATGAGGTACATGCCAAGCGTCAGATCGGGCGACGGGCCAGACAGGATGATTCGCCCCGATTCGTGTTGTTGCTTCATCCACACGAGATGGGTATCCAGCGTTGCGGTCCGCTGACCGGGCTGCTTGAGATGAGTACGTTTGCAAAAAAACCACATGAAATGTTTCCGTTTAACGGGTTAATAAACTCCTCTGAATTCCCTGTATGCATATGCGGCGACAGCCTGCATACGGTTTCGAGTTATTGTATGCAATATAAGGCGATCGTACTCGCTGTCGCAAATTTGTCAATTTGAATATCTAAACGGGTGGCGCCCTTGGTTTGCGGAGCGCGCTACGTGGGCGTACGCCGCAAACGCTGACTTCCAACTCTGTTGATGCCTTTCTTTCGTCCGAAATATTGAAGTGCGTTCATCGCAGAATGCGCGGTGTGCTCCTGCATTGCGCGTGCCGCTGCGTCGCCATCATGGGCGAGAATGGAATTGATGAGCTCGTTGTGCTCGCGGTGCGATGCCTGCATTCGATTGTCGGCTGTAAAGAAGACTTGCGAACGAAACGGTGCAAGGCGCTGACGCAGGCTGAGCGCGATTTCCTTGAGCGCGTTGTTCCGCGATCCCGCATAAATGAGCTCGTGAAATTCATCGTTTTGACGCGAATACGCAGCGGCATCGCGCGCCCGCAGAGCGCGCGATCCGCGCTCGTGCACAAGCTCCAGATGCTTACGTTCCGCCGGTCCGGCCCGCAATGCGCACAGCCTCGCGCACAATCCTTCGACTTCTCCTGATGCTTCGAAAAGGTCGTCTAGCTCGGTTGAATCGACTGCCGCGACAGAGAAGCCCCGGTGCGGCATATACAGCACGAGTCGAGTCGCCGCGAGTTGGCGCAGCGCATCCCGAATCGGACTGCGTGACACACC
>JBEPVT010000126.1:0-11241 GCA_041690895.1 Gammaproteobacteria bacterium | reverse complement strand
CTTTTGGGGCGGGCCGGCTTCGGCCCCGTTAATAGTTGGCGCGCGAGCGCCTAAGAAGTTGGCGCGCGAGCGCCCGGAAAGTTAAAGACTATGGCAAATCAGAACATACGCATCCGCTTGAAGGCTTTCGATCATCGCTTGATCGACAAGTCGGCTCGCGAGATTGTCGATACCGCGAAACGCACCGGCGCGACCGTTAAAGGCCCCGTGCCGCTACCCATCAAAATGGAACGTTTTACGGTTTTGACAGCTCCTCACGGCGACAAGGACGCCCGTGATCAGTTCGAAATCCGCACGCATAAGCGTCTCATGGACATTCTGAACCCCACGGACAAGACCGTGGACGCCCTCATGAAACTCGAGCTTCCCGCCGGCGTGGACGTCCAAATCAAGCTCAATTAGCGCTGACGCGCACCTATCCCGGGGTGACGCGACCCCGCCCGATAGCGCGGTCAAAAGCTTGAACCCAGGGCAATTTCGGGTATACTCCCGCGTCCATTTTAGAGGTCGGAGCGCGTGGGCGCCGACGCCAAATTCTCAAGGGAATTTGGGGTGCGAGCGTCCAAACCGCTGATCTGTCGCAACGATGCGAGGCTCTTTGAAGCTCTCGCTGCATGAGGATTGACAATGTCCATTGGTCTGGTTGGCCGCAAGTGCGGCATGACCCGAGTATTCACCGACGCCGGTGTTACCGTCCCAGTGACGGTGGTTGAGGCGTTACCGAATCGCATCTCGCAAGTCAAAAACGACAAAACCGACGGTTATCGCGCGGTGCAGGTCACTATTGGCAGCCGCCGCCCGTCGCGCGTAACCAAGGCGCTGGCCGGCCATTTCGCCAAGGCGAATGTAGCCGCCGGGTATACCTCCCAGGAATTCCGATTAGCTAAGGGCGAAGGCGACGATCTGGCCACCGCAGGCGAAATCAAAGTCGACATGTTCAAGGTGGGGCAGATCGTTGATGTAACCGGTACCACCGTGGGCAAAGGTTTCCAGGGCACCATGAAGCGGCATAACTTCGCCGGCGGCATGAAAACCCATGGAAACTCCGTGTCGCACCGCGCGCCTGGTTCCATCGGCCAACGCCAGACCCCGGGTCGCGTATTTAAGGGCAAGCGCATGTCGGGACACATGGGCGTGCGCAATCGCACCATTGAAAACCTGCGAATCGTGGAAGTCGATGCAGCGCGAAATCTTCTGCTCATCAGCGGCGCCGTGCCGGGGGCTGAGGGCAGCCGCGTCATCGTGAAGCCGTCGGTCAAGGCCAAAGGTCAGGCCCGGCGCCAGAAATTGATGCCGAACAAGGCTCCCGCAGCCGCCAAGGGTGCTCCCGCTCCCAAGGCTGCTGCACCCAAGGCGGGCGCAGCCAAAGCTGATAAGAAGTAAGGCCTATGAAAGTCCAGCTAAGAAACGCGAAGCCGGCCAGCGAGATTCAATTGTCGGATGCGGCCTTCGGGCGCGACTACAACGAAGCGCTGGTACACCAAGTCGTGACCGCCTACATGGCAGCCGGCCGCTCCGGCACCAAGGCGCAGAAAACCCGCGCGGAAGTGCGTGGCGGCGGCAAGAAGCCCTGGAGCCAAAAAGGCACGGGTCAGGCGCGCGCCGGGTCGATTCGCAGCCCGATCTGGGTCGGCGGCGGTCGCGCGTTCGCAGCCAAGCCACGGGACTTCTCGCAGAAGGTCAACCGCAAGATGTATCGCGCTGCCATGCAAACCATGGTGTCGCAGTTGCTGCGGGACGATCGCTTGGTTGCAGTGGAGTCGATCGAGCTCACTGCGCCGCGCACCAAATTGCTCATCAGCAAGCTGGCTGAATTCGGCCTAAGCCGAGCGCTTATTTTGGTCGAGGCTTACGAAGAGAAATTGTTCCTTGCTGCCCGCAACATTCCGCATGTCGAAGTGATGGCCGTGTCGGCCCTGGATCCATTGAGCTTGGTCAAGCACGACAAGGTCCTCGCCACGGTGGGTGCGTTGAAGCTGCTGGACCAGCGACTCGGAGGCGTGCATGAATAAAGAACGATTAATGACCGTGCTGATTCAGCCGCACGTCTCGGAAAAAGCTGCGACCGTTGCTGAAAAAGCCAATCAATACGTGTTCAGGGTACGCGACGACGCCTCGAAATCCGAAGTCAAACAGGCTGTCGAGCTGATGTTCGAAGTCAAAGTTGAGGGCGTGAATCTCTTGAACCGTCCCGGTAAGACACGCCGCTTCAAGAATCTGCCGGGCAAGCGCAATGGCTTCAAGAAAGCCTATGTGCGCTTGGCAAGCGGTCAGTCCATCGACTTCACCGGCGCTGCGGCGAAATAAGGACCTATAGGCCATGGCACTCATCAAGATGAAGCCGACCTCACCGGGTACGCGCTTCGTAGTCAAGGTCGATCGCTCGCACCTGCACAAGGGCGGACCGATCGAGTCCCTCACCACGAAAAAGAACCGCACCGGTGCGCGCAATCACTCGGGCCGGCAGACGACGCGGCACATCGGCGGCGGCCACAAGCAGCGCTATCGTCTGGTGGATTTCTTGCGCGACAAGGATGGCATTCCCGGCATAGTCGAACGCCTTGAGTATGATCCGAACCGTACCTCGCATCTGGCATTGGTGCTCTACAAGGACGGCGAGCGGCGCTACATCCTGGCGCCCAAGGGTGTGAAGGCGGGCGATGAGATTCGTTCCGGGTCCGACGCGCCGATCAAAGCCGGCAATGCCATGCCGTTGCGGCACATTCCCGTGGGCAGCACGGTGCATAACATCGAATTGAAGGTCGGCAAAGGCGGGCAGATGGCGCGCAGTGCCGGTGCTTCCGCACAGTTCGCGGCGCGCGAAGGCGTATATGCGAGCCTGCGTTTGAAGTCGGGCGAAATGCGTAAGGTGCATGTCGACTGCCGGGCCACGATTGGCGAAGTCGGCAACGATGAGCACAACCTGCGCGTATTCGGCAAGGCCGGCGCGGTGCGCTGGCTGGGCGTGCGCCCGACGGTGCGCGGCGTCGTGATGAATCCGGTCGATCACCCCCACGGCGGCGGTGAAGGCAAATCCGGTCAAGGCAATCCGCACCCGGTGAGCCCATGGGGCCTGCAGACCAAGGGCAAGAAGACGCGTCGCAACAAGCGCACTGACGGCATGATCATTCAGCGTCGCAAGAACAAACGAATCTAAGACTGGAGATACTCAAAGTGCCTCGTTCGCTCAAGAAAGGCCCGTTCGTGGATTTGCACCTCGCCAAGAAAGTGCAAACCGCCAGCCAAAAGAATGATCGTCGGCCGATCAAAACCTGGTCGCGACGATCCATGGTCATTCCCGACATGGTCGGCTTGACCATCGCCGTGCATAACGGCCGTTTGCACGTGCCGGTGCTCGTGTCCGAAAACATGGTGGGCCATAAGCTCGGCGAGTTTGCTCCGACGCGCACCTTCAAGGCGCATTCGGGCGACAAGAAAGTCACGGCGGCGGAATAGTCATGCAAACCAAAGCAGTGCTGCGCTATGCGCGCATCTCGCCGCAGAAATGCCGCTTGGTCGTCGACACGATTCGCGGCAAGTCGGCGACGCTGGCCGTCAACACTCTGAAATTCATGCCGAAGAAGGGCGCGAAGATCGTGCTCAAGGTTTTGGATTCCGCGATTGCCAACGCCTACAACAATTTCAATGCCGACGTTGATGATCTGAAGGTGACGCGCGTCGAGGTCGATGCGGCGCCGATGCTCAAGCGCTTCCACGCGCGGGCCAAGGGCCGCGGCGTGCGTATCGCCAAGCGCAACAGTCACATCCTGGTTCAAGTGTCCGACGGGAAGCGAGAGGCCTAATGGGTCAAAAAGTAAATCCAATTGGTATTCGTCTAGGCATCACGCGCGACTGGTCGTCGAAGTGGTATGCGCATTCGAAGAATTTTGCCTCGAACATCCACACCGATTTCTTGGTACGCAAGTACTTGAACAAAAAATTGGCGGATGCGTCGGTGAGCAACATCCATATCGAGCGCGCCGCGCGACGCGCCAACATCACTATTCACACGGCACGGCCGGGAATCGTGATCGGCAAGAAGGGCGAGGACATTGAGAAGCTGCGCACCGCCGTCGCCAAGATTCTTGGAATGGGCATGAACGATGTGCGCCTGAACATTGCGGAAATCAGAAAACCGGAGCTCGACGCCAAACTGGTGGCCGAGGGGATTTCGCAGCAGCTGGAAAAGCGCGTGATGTTTCGCCGCGCCATGAAGCGCGCAGTGACCAACACCATGCGTTCCGGCGCATTGGGCATCAAAGTGCGCATTTCCGGCCGCTTGAACGGTTCGGAAATTGCGCGCACCGAGACCAACCGCGAGGGCCGCGTGCCGCTGCACACGTTTCGCGCCGACATCGACTACGGTCTTGCGGAGGCGCAAACCACTTATGGAGTGATTGGAATCAAGGTCTGGATCTTCAAGGGCGAAATATTCGACAAGCCGGCAGAGGAGGCCCCGGAGGCCGAGGCTGAGGGTGCGCCGACCGCGCCGAAGTCTGGTGACACTGCGGCGCCGGCCGCGACTTGATTAGGTAAATAAGCATGATGCAGCCGAAGCGGACCAAGTTCCGCAAACAATTCAAGGGCAAGATCTCAGGCAGTGCGCAGCGCGGCAACACAGTGGCGTTCGGCGAGTTCGGTCTGAAGGCTACGGATCGCTGCCGCATGACGGCGCGCGAGATCGAAGCGGCGCGCCGCGCCATTTCACGCTATGTGAAGCGCGGCGGACGCATCTGGATCCGCGTATTTCCGGATGTGCCGATCACGCAAAAGCCGCTCGAAGTACGCATGGGCTCCGGTAAAGGCAACGTCGAGTATTGGGTAGCCCGTGTGCTGCCCGGCAAAGTGCTGTTCGAGATCGAAGGCATGAGCGAGACCATTGCGCGTGAGGCGTTCCGCCTGGCATCAGCAAAGCTTTCGGTATCGACCACATTCGTCAAGCGCCAGGTGCGAACATGAAGGCGAAGGACTTGCGCGCGAAGGCGTCCAAAGATCTCGGCGAGGAGCTGCTCAAGCTGCGCCGCGAACAATTCAATTTGCGCATGGCTCGCGCCACCGGACAGGCCGCGAAGCCGGATCAATTTGCGAAAGTGCGTAAGAACATTGCGCGCGTAAAGACGGTGCTGGCCCAATCCAAGGCAGCCGGAGGTAAGGCGTGATGTCGACCGAAGCTCAATCCACTGACAAAGCGGTGCCCGGCGCTGCGCCGATTGCCGGGCAACGCCTGCTGACGGGTAAAGTCGTCAGCAACAAGATGGACAAGACCATCGCGGTTTCCGTCGAACGGTTGGTCAAGCATCCGATCTATGGCAAGTACATTCGCCGCACCACCAAGCTGCTGGCGCACGATGAGAGCAATGAGTGCAAGGAAGGCGATACGGTTTCGATCAAACCGTGCCGACCCATGTCGCGCCGTAAGTCTTGGGTGCTGGTGCGCGTCGTAGATCGCGCCCGGTCAGAATGAAAGGCGCGCGCAAATGATCCAAATGCGAACCATTTTGAATGTTGCCGACAACAGCGGCGCCAAGCGCTTGATGTGCATCAAGGTGCTCGGCGGCTCGAAGCGCCGTTACGCGGCGGTGGGCGATGTCATTAAAGTGAGCGTCAAGGATGCGATCCCGCGAGGCAAAGTGAAGAAAGGCGAGGTCTATGACGCCGTGGTGGTACGCACCAAGAGCGGCGTGCGCCGCGCCGACGGATCGTTGATTCGCTTCGATACCAATGCCGCGGTGCTCCTGACCAGCAAGCTCGAGCCGATTGGCACGCGTATTTTCGGACCGGTGACGCGTGAGCTGCGCAATGTGCAATTCATGAAGATTATCTCGCTGGCGCCAGAGGTATTGTGAAGCGGCTCGGAGAAATTTGGGCGCAGCCCATGAGACAGCTATGAAAAAGATTCGCAAAGGCGACACGGTGATTTTGATCGCCGGTCGAGACAAAGGACGCAAAGGCGCCGTGATCGAAGTGCTGGCGGATGACCGTCTGCGCGTCGAGGGTCTCAACATGTCCAAACGGCATCAGAAGCCAAATCCGCAAATGGGCGTGCAAGGCGGCATCATCGAGACCGAGGCGCCGTTGCATGTGTCGAACGTGATGATTTTCAATCCGGCGACGCAAAAGGGCGATCGCATCGGCTTCAAGTCGCTGGAGAACGGCCGCAAGGTGCGTCTGTTCAAGTCAAACAAAGAAATGGTCGACGCGAAGTGATGAACCATATTGCAGGGGTGCGTTAGCACTTAAGAACATGGCAGCAAGACTGAAACAAATTTTTAACGAGAAGATCGTGCCGGAGCTCAAGCAAAAGCTTGAGCTCAAGAACACGATGCAAGTCCCGCGGATCTTGAAGATCACCGTGAACATGGGCGTGGGCGAGGCCGTGGCCGACAAGAAGGTCATGGACGCAGCCACCGCCGACATGGCGAAGATCACGGGTCAAAAACCGGCGGTGACCAAAGCCAAGAAGTCCGTCGCGACATTCAAGGTGCGCGACGGCCAGGCGATCGGCTGCAAAGTTACGTTGCGCGGCGACCGCATGTACGAATTTCTGGACCGCTTGGTGAGTATCGCGATTCCGCGCATCCGCGATTTTCGCGGCATCAGCGCGCGCTCCTTCGACGGCCGCGGTAATTACAGCTTGGGCGTCAAAGAACAGATCATTTTTCCAGAGATTCAGTACGACCAAATCGACCAAATTCGTGGCATGGACATCACTATTTCCACGTCGGCGCGCGATGATAAGCACGGGCGCGCGTTGTTAGAAGCCTTCAACTTTCCGTTCCGTAAGTAGGTAGCCCATGGCCAAGACGAACATGCTCATGCGTGAGAAGAAACGCCTCAAGGTAGCGAAGAAATACGCTAAACGGCGCGCTGAGCTCAAAGAATTGATCCGCGATCCGAAGACGGGGTCGGAAGGCCGCGAAGTCGCGCAAATCGAACTGCAGAAGCAGCCGCGCGACGCGGGCCGCACGCGGCAGCGCAATCGTTGCTCGATTACCGGACGTTCACGCGGCGTGTACCGTAAATTCGGTCTCGCCCGCACCAAGCTGCGCGAGGCGGCCAATCGCGGCGAGATCCCAGGCCTGTCGAAGGCGAGTTGGTGAGGCGCGCACAATGAGCATGACTGATCCAATTGCCGATCTTCTGACGCGTATTCGCAATGCGCAATCTGCAGGTAAGCCGAGCGTGGGCATGGGTGCCTCGAAACTGAAGGTAGCCATTCTCAAAGTCCTCAAGGCCGAGGGTTACATCGCCGGCTTCGGAGTCGATAGCGTCGGCGCCAAGAGCACCTTGTCGATCGAACTGAAGTATCACGACGGCCGTCCCGTCATCGATCGCATCGAGCGCATCAGCCGGCCGGGCCTGCGAATTTATCGCGGCAAGGATGAGCTGCCCAAGGTGCTGGGTGGTTTGGGCGTCGCGGTAGTGTCGACCCCGCAGGGCATCATGTCCGACAAGCAAGCTCGCGCGGCCGGCACCGGTGGCGAAGTGCTGTTCGTCGTTCAATAGTTTTTAGTAGAACGTCTGGTAAATAGTTAAGGTTTCACTATGTCTCGAGTTGCAAAAATGCCGGTCGACCTGCCGCAGGGTGTCACCGCCACGATCGGCGCGGAAGCCGTGACGCTCAAAGGAGCGAAGGGCTCGCTGACGCTGCCGCTCAAGAGCGGCGTTAAGGTCGTTCAGCAGGACCAGCATCTGGAAGTGCAGGCCGATATCACGGCGGAAGGGCTGAATGCCGTGGCCGGCGCGACACGCGCGCATCTTGCCAACATGGTCTTGGGCGTGACCAAGGGTTATGAGAAAAAGCTGGAACTGGTGGGCGTCGGTTATCGCGCCGCCGTGCAGGCGAAAAACCTAACCCTGACCTTGGGGTTCTCCCACCTGATCAATTACGCGATCCCCGAGGGCATCACGATCGAGGTTCCGAGCCAGACGGAGATCATCGTCAAGGGCATCGATCGGCAGCGCGTCGGGCAGACCGCCGCGGAGATTCGCGGCTTTCGGCCGCCGGAGCCCTACAAGGGCAAGGGCGTGAAGTACTCGGACGAAAAGATTTCGCTTAAAGAAGCGAAGAAGAAGTAAGCATGAAATTAACCAAACAAGGCACTCGCTTGCGCCGCGCGCTGCGCGGCAGAGTCAAGATCAAGGAGCTGGCTGCCATGCGACTCTCCGTGCATCGCACGCCGCAGCACATGTATGCACAGATCATTGCGCCTGAGGGCGACAAGGTTCTCGTCGCCGCCTCGACCTTGCAGAAGGACGTGCGCGGGGAGTTGAAAACCACCGGCAATATCGAGGCTGCCAAAGCCGTCGGACGCGCCATCGCGGAGCGCGCCAAAGCCAAGGGTATCGCGAAGGTCGCGTTCGACCGGTCCGGTTTCATGTACCACGGGCGCGTCAAAGCGCTGGCAGAGGCTGCTCGCGAAGCGGGTCTCGAGTTCTAACTGAAGGTCTAAAGGCACTATGGCGAGAACAGAAAAACCGATGTCCGGCGACGACCTGCTAGAAAAGCTGGTCGCAGTGAACCGAGTCGCGAAGGTGGTCAAGGGCGGTAAGCAATTCGGCTTCACCGCGCTTACCGTTGTGGGCGACGGCGCCGGCCGCGTCGGATTCGGCTATGGCAAGGCGCGTGAAGTGCCGGTCGCCATCTCCAAGGCCATGATGCAGGCTCGCAAAAGCCTGGTTAGCGTGTCATTGAAGAATGAAACCCTGTTCTATGCGGTGAAAGGTAAGCATGGAACCACGCGGGTGTACATGCAGCCGGCGGCTGACGGTACGGGCGTGATCGCCGGCGGCGGCATGCGCGCGGTGTTCGAGTGTGCCGGAGTTCGCAACGTGCTGGCCAAGAGCTATGGCTCGCGCAATCCCATCAATGTGGTGCGGGCCACCATGGACGCTTTGGGCAAGCTGCGCACGCCAGATGACATTGCCGCGAAGCGCGGCAAGAGCGTCGAAGAGATCGTAGGTTGAGCATGGCAAGTAAAGCGCGTGCGCCGAAGGCGGCCGATGAAAAGGCGATCAAAGTCACTTTGATCAGGAGCGTCTTCGGCCAGTTGGCCAATATTCGCGGTTGCGTCAAAGGCTTAGGACTTCGCAGGATCGGTCATAGCGTTGTGGTGGCGGATACGCCGTCCAATCGCGGCATGGTGAACACTGCCAGTCACATGCTCAAGGTTGAGCAGGCATTGGGGTCGGGGAAGGTCTAATGAGATTAAATACGATTAAGCCGGGCGCCGGCTCCAAACGGACCCGCTTGCGGGTGGGCCGGGGCGCCTCCGCCGGCCAAGGCAAAACCTGCGGCCGCGGCGTCAAGGGGCAACGCGCGCGCAAGGGTGGTTATCACAAGGTCGGCTTCGAAGGCGGCCAGATGCCTCTGCAGCGGCGCTTGCCGAAGATCGGCTTTCGATCGGCCATGAAGGCGTCTCGCGCCGAATTGACCCTGTCGGATCTCATGCGCGTAACCGGCGCCGATGTCACGCTGGCCGGACTGATCGAAGCGAATTTGGTTCCGGAAAACACCAAGCTTGTGAAGATCATTTTGTCGGGCAAGGTCACCAAGCCCTTCCGGATCAAGGACAAAGTGATTACCGCGACCAAGGGCGCCAAGAGCGCCGTTGAATCCGCCGGTGGAAAGTTCGAGGCGTAAGAGAAACTCGTGGCCACATCCAGCACCAATGCCGCCGCCGCCTTAGGGGACATCACACGCTTTGCGGAAATGCGCAAACGCTTGTTGTTCCTGGTGGGGGCGCTCATCGTGTACCGGATCGGCACGTTCATTCCCGTTCCAGGCATCGATGCGGCCAAGTTTGCCGCGTTCTTCTCGACCCAGAACGGCACGCTGCTCGGCATGTTCAATATGTTTTCGGGCGGCGCCTTGCAGCGCTTCAGCATCTTTGCGCTGAACGTGATGCCCTACATCACCGCGTCCATCATTGTGCAGATGGCATCGATGGTATATCCACCGTGGAACCAGATCCGCAAGGACGGCGAATCCGGTCGGCGCAAACTGATGCAATACACGCGCTACGGCACCGTGGGTCTCGCCGCGTTCCAGGGCTTCGGCGCCGCGCTGGCCATTCAGAATTCGGGCAGCAATTTAGTGCCGAATCCGGGGCCGCAATTCCTGTTCGTCGCCACCATTTCGATCACCACGGGCACCTTGTTCGTCATGTGGCTGGGCGAACAAATCACGGAACGGGGCATCGGCAACGGCATCACGATGATCATCGTGGCAGGCATTATCGCCGGGTTGCCACGCGCCATCGGCAATACCTTGGAAATGGTTAGAACCGGTGAAATGAACGCTCTGGTCGTGGCGCTCATCGTGGTGGTCGTGGGCCTGGTGACGCTTTTCTGCGTGTTCGTGGAGCGCGCGCAGCGCAAGATTCAGGTGAATTACGCCAAGCGCCAAGTCGGCCGGCGCATGATGCAGGGGCAGAGCACCCATCTGCCCTTCAAATTGAACATGGCGGGCGTCATCCCGCCGATTTTCGCCTCCAGCTTGCTGGTGTTTCCGGCCACGATTGCCCAATTCTTCGGCAATAGCCCAAACCCAAATGTCATCCAACGGACCTTGCAAAAGATCGCGGCGATCCTCAATTATGGTCAGCCGCTGCACGTTGTGCTGTTCGGCCTGTTGGTGGTCGGATTTGCCTTTTTCTACGTCGCCCTGGTGTATGACGCCCGGGACACGGCCGAGAACCTCAAGAAGGCGGGGGCCTTCATTCCTGGCATCCGTCCGGGCCTGCAGACGGGCGAATACCTGGACAAGGTACTGACGCGCCTGACTTTGTGGGGCGGCTTGTACATCATGGCGGTGTGCTTGTTGCCTGAAATTATTCGCGTGGTGAATCCGGCCATTCCGTTTCAGTTCGGCGGTACCTCGCTGTTGATTATCGTGGTCGGTGTCATGGATTTCGTCGCGCAGCTGCAATCTCACATGATGTCGCAGCAATACGAAGGCCTGATGAAAAAGGCCAGCCTTCGAGGCATTGGAGCTAAGAAATGAAAGTTCGTCCTTCCGTCAAAAAGATCTGCAAGAACTGCAAAGTCGTGCGGCGGCGCGGCATCGTTTATATCATTTGTTCCTCGGACGCGCGCCACAAGCAACGCCAGGGCTAACAAGTTGATCTTTAGAGGGTTTTCTAATATACTAGCGCGCTTTTTTTCGAGGGCGCAGGTGGAGAAATAGATGGCGCGTATCGCCGGCATCAACATACCGATGAACAAGCATGTCGTCATCGG
>JBEPVT010000125.1:0-11311 GCA_041690895.1 Gammaproteobacteria bacterium | reverse complement strand
GCTTTTTTTAACGATCTTCCGTCGATTTCGCAGGGCGTTGTCGCGCTAGGTAGTCGTTCAAGTTGTGCGCCAGAGAAACGAAGTCCGACGGAATCATGATCACGGTGGTGCTGTTGTTCTCCGCGCCCACCTCGGAGATCATCTGCATGCGCCGCAGCTCCAGCGCCGCCGGATTAAGTGCTATATGCGCCGCCGCAGCCGATAGTTTTACCGAGGCCTCGAGCTCCGCTTCTGCCTTGATGATGCGAGCCCGTTTTTCGCGGATGGCTTCGGCCTGCATCGCCATCACTTGCTGCATGGCCTTCGGCAGTTCCACATCCTTCATCTCGAAGCGCTGAACTTCCAGTCCCCATGCCGCGGTGGAACCGGAAATGCTGTCGCCCAAAAGCGTATTGATCTTGTTGCGCGCTTGCAGGATTTCATCCAGATCATGTTGGCCGATGATATTTCGCAGCCCCGTCAGGGCCAGTTGATACACCGCGGCCGGTGCGTCAGCCACTTCGATAACCGCCTTTGCCGCGTCAATAACGCGATACCAAAGCACCGCATTGACCTTGATGGTCACGCTGTCGCGGGTGATGGTTTCTTGTTGTTCCGCGGAGACGGTGCGCGTACGGATATCAACGCGCACCGAGCGTTCGATGCCGAGCGGGATGATCCAGTACATTCCAGGTCCGCGCAGCCCCTTGTAGCGCCCCAGCCTGAAGACCACACCGCGCTCGTACTGTTGCGCGACGCGCAGGCCGGACATGGCAATGACAACCAGCGCGATTATTAAAACGTCGAGGATGGGCAAATGGACGCTCCTTGGGTGCTCCTTAAGTTTACGCCCATGCGTAACCCTCGGCGATTTTCGCCTGCGCGATAATTACTCGATGCTTTCTCCGTGCAGCGAAATGTCCAAACCCTCGCGTTCCTGTTCTTCCGACACGCGTAATCCAATGGTCATATCGATGATTTTCAACAAAATGAAGCTGGCCGCAAATCCATAGATGACGGTCACCGCCACCCCTTTCAGCTGAATCAAGAATTGCATCAGGACGCTGTTCTCGACGCCGCTAATTTCCTTGCTGACAAAAATGCCCGTCAGCAGCGCGCCGACAATGCCGCCGATGCCGTGCACGCCAAACGCATCCAGCGAATCGTCGTATCCCAGCAGATGCTTGAGCGAAGTCGCGGCGGCGAAACAAATCACGCCCGCCACCAAGCCGATAATCACGGCAGGTGTGGGACCGACGAAACCCGACGCCGGCGTAATGGCCACCAACCCCGCCACCGCGCCTGAGGCTATGCCGAGAACGCTGGGTTTACCCTTGGCAACCCACTCCGCAAACATCCAACTCAAGGCTGCGGCCGCCGTTGCCATTTGCGTCACCAGCATCGCCATGCCGGCGCGCCCGTCAGCGGCTCCCGCGGAACCGGCATTGAAACCAAACCAGCCCACCCACAGCAGCGATGCTCCGATCAGTGTCAATGTCAAATTGTGAGGCGGCATTCTTTCGCGGCCGTAACCCAAGCGTTTGCCGAGTACGATGCAGCTGGCAAGGCCGGCCATGCCTGCATTGATATGCACGACGGTGCCGCCGGCGTAGTCCAAGACCCCGGCAGCGTTCAGCCATCCGCTCGGCTCCCACACCATATGCGCGATCGGCACATAGACCAATAAGGACCAGGCAGCCATGAACACCAGCATGGCGGAGAATTTCATGCGGTCGGCGAAAGCACCGGCAATAAGCGCCGGTGTGATGACCGCGAAGGTCAATTGAAACATCGCATAGACGGTTTCAGGAATGGTCAGTGCTAAATGCGATACCGACAGTTTGTTGACCGGATCGTGCATGAATGTCATGCCTTCGAAGAAGGCGCGGCTGAAACCGCCGAGGAATTTGCTGCCGGGCGTAAATGCCCACGAGTAGCCGACCACCCACCACAGAAGCGTGACGACACAGACGATCGCAAAGGTCTGCATCAGTGTCGCAAGAGCGTTTTTCTTGCGCACCATGCCGCCGTAAAAAAGCGCCAGGCCCGGTATCGACATCATCAGCACCAGGGCGGTCGAGGTCAGCATCCAGGCGGTGTCGCCGGCACTAATCTTGTCGGCGCCGATCACGATCGGCGCGCTCGGAGCGGCATCGCCCCACGCCGCAGGCACCAGCAGCGTCAACACCGCAAGAAAAGCCAGCATCGGCAGTTTTTTCATCATGTCCCCTGAATTTTAAATGGTGCTGGGGTCGCGCTCTCCGGTCGCATCATCATCGAGCTTGAACGGTTTGATGATCGCGGTAATGAGCTTCATCCGACTTCAAGTCCTCCGGCAGCGCCGACTGCTGCGTGGCGGAAAGCACCGCTTGTGCCAGCGTGGAAGTATTGAGTGCGATCAGCGGCTTAGCGCCCCAGCGAAGCGCAGCGCTGCGTCTTTGCGCACCAGTTAAGAGCACGCACAGACTGTTCGCGTATCATTACGGTGCGCCAGCCCGGCCGTTATCGCAGCGACAACTCCAGCGGACCCGCCGGCCCTCGCTGTTGGCCTTACCGTTGGCGTACAGTCCCACCAGCAGCGCAACTATCACTGCGATTCGGAAAGTTTTTGTTTTGATGAATTGCAGCAAGGAACCATTCCTCGTGGCTCCGCAGTTCGATCTTAGCGCTTATTGCGTTGGATCAGCCGTTTGCGTTTGCGAACTTGCCGGGGCGTCAAAGGGTTGCGTTTTCCGGCAAAGGGGTTCTCCTCTCCGCGAAACGCCACTCTCACCGGCGTGCCCATCAAGTCGAACGCCTTGCGATAGACATTGACCAGATATCGCCGGTAGGCGTCGGGCACGTGATCGGTCTGGTTGCCATGGATGATCACGACCGGCGGGTTTCGGCCTCCCTGATGCGCATAGCGCAGCTTGATGCGCCGTCCGCTGACCAGCGGCGGCTGATGGCTTTCAATGGCCGCCTCCAGCACCCGCGTCAATTCCGGCGTGCTCATATCGCGCATGGCGGCGGCATAGACCTTTCGCACCGAAGCGAATAACTCGCCGACGCCGCTGCCATGCCGCGCCGAGATGAAATGCAGCGGCGCGAAATCAGCGAATTGCAGCCGCTGCTCGATTTGCTGGCGAATCAAGTCGCGCTGTTCCGTGGGGATGTTGTCCCATTTGTTAACTGCTAGAACCAACGCCCTGCCCTGTTCGATCACTGTGCCCAAGAGGCTCGCGTCCTGTTCGGCAACCGTGTCGTGTGCATCCATGACCACGACGACCACATGGGCGCTCTCGATCGCCTGCAGCGTTTTTATCACGCTGAACCTCTCGACCGCCTCCTCAACGCGTGAGCGGCGCCTCACGCCGGCCGTGTCGATCAGGGTATAGCGCTCGCCATCACGTTCGAAGGGCACCAACACGGCATCGCGCGTGGTTCCGGGCTGATCGAAGGCCACCATGCGGTTCTCGCCGAGCAGCCGATTGATCAACGTGCTCTTCCCCACGTTTGGCCGACCGATCACGGCAACCTTGATTCCCTGCATCTCCGGGCCATCGTGCGGGTCCGGCGTCAGACCCGCGAGCGCGGTCTCCAGCAGCGAAATCACGCCCTGGTCATGCGCTGCCGAAATCGCCAGCGGCTCTCCCAAGCCCAGCTGGTGGAAATCAGCTACCGCCACGTCGCTGTCAAATCCTTCGGTCTTATTTACCGCCAGGAACACCGGCTTGCCGCTGCGGCGCGCAAGCTGAGCAACGAATTGATCCTGCGGCGTAACGCCGGCGCGGCCGTCCACCAGTATTATCAAACGATCGGCTTCGCTGATGGCGCGTTCGGTCTGCGCAATCATGAGACTCTCGATGACATCCGCATTCTCAACCAAGCCTCCTGTATCGACAACGATGCAGGGCACTTCCGTGCGCCGGGCGAATCCATATTGGCGATCGCGCGTCAGGCCCGGCAAATCGGCCACCAATGCATCGCGAGTGCCTGTCATGGCATTGAACAGCGTCGACTTACCCACATTCGGGCGCCCGATCAATGCGACTACCGGCAACATCGCGCTTTAAGGCGGCGCCGTAACAGGAGGCGGAGTCGCGGGTGGCGGCACCGGCACAGGCGGCGGGCTCGACACTTTGGGGGTGGCTCGATACGCCGCCAGAGTCCCGCCGTCGGTCATTACCACGACCGTGTCGCCGGCACCGGCCGGCGGATTGGAAACCCGTTGCTTCTTCGCAATGCGCTCCCTGGCCACGAGCTCGCCGGTGCTCTTGTCTAACCAGTGTAGGTAGCCTTGAAAATCCGCAACCGCAATCGCCGTGCTGGTCACGATGGGGGTGCTCAGGCCGCGGCGCTTGAGTTTCTCGTTGCGCCACATCTCGGCGCCGTCGCGCTGACGCATCGCGACCACGGTGCCGTCGGATTCGGTGACGTACAAGTTGTCCGCATCGACCGCCAAGCCTCGATAGCTCGACATATCATGCGACCACCACAACTGCCCAGAATCAAGCGCGAGCATAGCTGTGCGCCCTTGGAAACCGGCGGCGAAGACATTGTCGCCGACCACGCGCACAGCCGAATCGATGTCGACCAGCCGATCGAGTTCCGTGCGGCCATGAGGCGAGGCTAGCGCGGTATCCCAAATTGTGTCGCCGGTCAGGAGCGACACGGCCATGACCTTGCCATTGTCGAATCCGCTGATCGCCACTTCCTTGGCGACGATTGGTATTGCCGTGCCGCGCAGACTTAAGCGGGGAACCTGCTGCTCAACGGACCAGAGCAGCTTGCCGGTGTGTTTGTCGAGGCCGTGCAGGCGGCCATCGACCGAGCGCATCACAATGACTTTCTCGCTGATCGCCGGCGAGGAGAGCAGCTCCGAATTGATTTGCGAGCGCCACAATTGACGCCCGGTCGCACCATCCAACGCAATCACCGCACCCTTGCTGGTGCCGGCCACGACAATGCCGAAACCTGCCGCCGGCCCCGCGGAAATGGGCAGCTTGAGCTTTTTGACCCAAACATCGCGGCCCGTTTCGAGCGATACAGCGAGCATCTCGCCTTTGTGATTGGCCGCGAACACCACGCCGTTATCAATCGCCGGCCCGAGGCCCAGTCGTAGCTTGGTTTGCTTCTTGCCGCCGCCCACCCCGTCGTCCCACAGCCTCTTGACCGGCAATGTTTCCGGAAAATTCACCAGTGCCGCCGGCGGTTCGACGTCTTTGTCCTTGCTGCAGCCGGCAGCAATGAGCAGCGCCGCGAAACTCAATGGAAGCAAAAAGCGCATCAGGGTTTGGCCTTTTCATTCGGGGCAAGGTCGGCAAGCTTCAGCTGCAGCATCGCGGCTTCCGCGCCGCCCTCGCTGGCGCCGAGGGCCATGTTGTATTCGGCAACGGTCCCGGCGATGTCCTTCTTGGCATAGAGCGCATCGCCGTGCACCTCGTGGTAACGGCCCGCGAAACTTCCTGGCGTGCCTTGCGCCAGAGTCTTGATCGCATCATCGGGCTTGCCTTGATCGATCAATATGCGCGCAAGCCTCAGGCGTGCAACTTGCTTGAGCTCGCCGTCCTTTGAGTTGTTCATGACCTGGGTCAAGGGCGCCACGGCATCGGCGGGTTTACCGCTGTCGACATCGATGCGGGCGATTGTCAGCTGCGCCTGATCGGCATAAGGCGAACTCGGAAAATTTTTGATGAGTCCGTCGGCGATCTGCAAGGACTTCTGCGAATCGTTCATTTGCAGTGCTGCAGTCATTTGAGTGAACTGATCAGCGGCCTGCATCGCCATGGCATTTTGATGCGAGCGATAGTATTGAGCGCCGTACCAACCGCCCACTCCGAGGACGACACCGCCCAATATCCAGGGGGCATATTCAGTAAAAGCACGCTTTACCGCCTCCAGTTGTTCGTCGTCAGTTAGATATTCTTCAGCCATGGCTACTTCCACTCCCGCCTTTAAGACCCAATAAGACGCCGATACGTTCACTGATCCGTTCCACGGGGCATTCTTCCTGCGCTAGGTCGCGGCGCAGCGCCTTGAGGGCCACAACCCCGCGCGCAGCTTCGTCATCCCCCAACACCAACGCAAACTCCGCGCCGCTCTTGTCGGCGCGCTTGAACTGCGTTTTGAAGCTCCCGCCGCCTAAATTGATCTGCACGGCCAGATCCGGCCAAGCATCACGCAATTGCTCCGCCAACTTGAAACCCGGGATCTCGGCCTGTTTCCCGACCAGCACCATATAAATCTGCGGTCGGTCTTTCAAGAGCTCCAAGTTCTGCTTCTGCAGGAGCATGACGATGCGCTCCTGCCCCATGGCCCAACCCACCCCGGGCGTATCGATCCCCCCTAGCTGGGCGACCAGGCCATCATAGCGGCCGCCCGCGCACACTGTGCTTTGCGAGCCGAGCGCGTCACTGGTCCACTCGAATACTGTGCGCGTGTAGTAATCCAGGCCCCGCACCAGATGCGGCTGCACATGATACTCGATGCCGGCGCTGCGCAGCTGCACGCATAAGGATTCGAAGTGCTGCCGGGACTCGGCATCGAGCGAATCGAGCAACAGCGGTGCACCGGCAATTATTCGCTGCATCTCCGGATTCTTGCTGTCGAGGATTCGCAACGGGTTGCCGGTCAAGCGGCGTTTGCTGTCCTCGTCCAAGCAGGCTGCGTGTCCGCTGAAATAGGCGGCGAGCTTGTCGCGGTAGACTGCGCGGGAGGCCGGCGTCCCCAACGAATTCACTATCAGCTTCACGCCTCGCAATCCCAGCAGCTTGAGGAGTCTAGCGGACAAGAGAATGATTTCCGCATCGACATCCGGACCTGCGAATCCGAAGGCTTCCGCATCAATCTGATGGAATTGCCGGTAGCGTCCCGCCTGCGGACGCTCGCGCCGAAACATCGGTCCCATGCACCAGACGCGCAAGCGTCCCTCGCGCAACAGTCCGTTGGAAATGACCGCCCGTACAATGCCCGCCGTCGCCTCGGGCCGCAGCGTGATGTGATCCTCACCCTGATCGACGAAGCTGAACATTTCCTTCTCGACGATATCCGTAAAATCGCCGATCGAGCGCTTGAAGAGCTGCGTCTGTTCGATCACGGGTACGCGAAATTCCTCGTAGCCGTAGCTCGCAAAAACTTGGCGCGTGATGCATTCCAAGTGCTGCCAGGCTGCGATTTGCGCGGGCAATACATCATGCACACCACGCAAGGGCTCGATAATCTTACTCAAGAGTGCTCTCAGCCGGGCGGACGCGAGTTGCGCGGCGGCGCACCATGCGTTTGATCGGAGCGCGAATCGCGCCGCAGGACGCCATCGGCGCCCGCTTCGAAGCGCGCCACCTCTCCTGCAAAAAATTGCGGTCCGATCGCGACTGCGCGATCGTTGATTTCGAGCTGCACGCCGCTACCAGAACCCAAGTACACCCGCAGCGGCGCAAGTCCCGAGATAGTCTTTACGCTGTTGGCGAGTCCATTGCCGGCGAACGTACGCTTTCCCGCTGCGTCGTGGATATCCACCCAAGAGCTCGCAGAAAAACTCAGGCGCAATCGTGCGCGGCCCGCGCCGGGCACAGGCGCCGCCGTGACATCGGCGCCCGTCGCAACAGCGGCATCCGCCGCAGGCGCGGCTGACGGCGCCGCCGCGGGCACGGCTGCGGTGTCACGCATCATGGTGGGGAAAGCTGGCGCAGAGGCGAGGGCGCCGGATTCGTTCGGTTTGTCGAGCGGTACTGCACTCGCAGCAGCTAGCGCCGGCGGCGCGCTGGGCGCCTTGGCACGCGCGTGCCAGGGCCGCCACCACAGGAGTCCCAAGGCCAGCGCTACGGCCACGCAAGCGGCAATCCGCATCGGCGACAAAAAACCCCATGACGGCGAATCATCGCGCGTACTCAGCAGCATGCTGGGGCCGGCGGGGATCGGGACGTCAGCCCGCGACGGCGCGCTTGATTCGTAGCCCGCCATGATCTCGGTCGCTGGCAGGCCCAGCAGCGCCGCGTACTTTTTCAAGTGGCCCTTGGCGTAAACCGTGGGGCCAATGCGCTGGTAATCGTCCGCCTCGAGGGCGTCGATCACCCATCGATCCAAATGCATTTCATCGGCAGCCTTCTGCGCGCTCAGTCCACGGCGCTCGCGCTCCGCCTTGAGCTTGAGTCCCGGGAGTGCCGCAGGTTCGATCATCGATCTACGCCGCTGCGCATATTTTTCGCTTGCTCCGAGTTCGGAAATTCGGTTTGCACTCGCCTTGCGTAGAGCGCGGCGGCAACTACATCGCCCAGCTTGCGCTGCGCCCGAAATCCCAACCAAAGGATTTCAGGCGTAGGGGGATTCACGGCCAGATAGCGCTGCACGATGTCACGCGCCTGCGCCGCGTCGCCGCGGTCGAATGCGACATTTCCTTGTTGCAACAACCCTTCGGGCATGTTTGGACGAATCGCCAGCGCGCGGGTGAAATAACGGTCGGCGTCGACGAAATTGCCGGCGCTGCGCACGCAGACGCCCGCATTCACCAAGGCCACCTCCGGGTTTTGATACAAGGGGTTGCTTGCCACTTCGTTGAACATTTTCTCCCCGGCCGCAATCTTGCCCGTACGGCACAAAAATCCGGCGAAGCTATTTTCGATTCTCGGATCGTTCTTGCTCAAGCGGACTGCGGTCTCGTAGGCTCGCTCCGCCCTGGCTTTATCGTTGAGGCGTTCGTAAACCAGGCCTGCCGTGGCCTGAACGTCGGGATTTGCAGAGTTTTCTGACAGCGCCTTTTCGATGCAATCGCGCGAATTGACAAGCTGACCGAGCCTCATGTACTCGAGCGCCAGCTGCATGTTCGCGATCGCTGCCTTGTCCGGTTGTTTTCTGTAACTCCGAACCGGCTGCTGGTAGGCCGGAGGATTGTGGTTGCAAGCGCTGAGGATACCTGCGGTCATCATTATCAGAACCGGCACCGCGTAAAATTTTGTTTCTCTCAGCATCATTGAATTTCCGCCAAGGTGCGTGACACCGTTGAGAGTTTTGACCCGAGCCGCACCAGTGTGCGGTCCGTGACCCTGCCCGCCAACTGCCCGCACGCTGCCTCGATGTCATCGCCGCGTGTTTTGCGGACCGTTGCGATGACGCCGTGATCATTGAGGATGTCGCGGAATTGCAAAATGCTCGCTGCCGCGGAGCGGCGGTAGCGCGTGCCGGGAAACACATTGAAAGGGATCAGATTCAACTTCGCCGGGTGCCCACGCATCAAGCCCGCCAGCTGCCGCGCATGCTCAGGCTTGTCGTTGATGCCGTCGAGCATGACATATTCGAACGTGATGCTGCGTCCGTTTTGCTCATCGATGTAGTGCCAGCAGGCATCGAGCAATTCGGCGATCGGATGCTTGCGATTGATGGGCACGAGTTGGTCGCGCAATTCGTCGTTGGGCGCATGCAAAGAAACCGCCAGCGCCACGTTACATTCTTCGGCGAGCTTATAGATCTGCGGCACCAATCCGGAGGTGCTCAATGTTACCCGGCGACGCGACAAGTCGTAGCCCAAATCGTCGAGGAAAATGCGCATCGCCGGCAGCACATTGCGGTAATTGGCAAGCGGCTCGCCCATGCCCATGAATACGACGTTGGTGATCTTGCGGTTGCCTACGCCGACCGCAACGCCGCTTGCCTTCGCCAGCTCGCGCTGCGCCAGCCAAACTTGACCGACGATTTCCGCCGCACTTAGATTTCGGTTGAAGCCCTGCTGGGCGGTTGAGCAGAAGGTGCAATCCATCGCGCAACCTACCTGGCTGGAGATGCACAAGGTGCCGCGCTCCGGTTCTGGGATATACACGGTCTCGATGCCTTGGACCTGGTCCATTCGCAGCAGCCATTTGCGGGTGCCGTCCTTCGATACTTGTTCGGTCACGATTTGCGGCACGGTTATTTCGGCGACCTCGCTCAGACGCGTGCGAAACTCCTGCGCCAAATCGCTCATCGCAGAGAAATCCGCCGCGCCGCGCCGGTAGATCCACTTCATGAGCTGCCGCGCGCGAAACGGCTTCGCACCGAGACGCGTCGCAACGAACGTCTCGAGCTGCGCGCGGGGCAGCCCCAGCAGATTCACGCGTTCGCTCGACACTGCAAAACCCCCCTCTGGTCGCCGCTACGCTAGCGCGTACGCGGGCAGATCTCAATTTCTCGGAAGAAGTAGCTGATTTCACGCGTCGCGGTATCGGCGGCATCGGAGCCGTGCACGATGTTCTCATCAATGCTGGTGGCAAGATCCGCGCGAATCGTGCCCTTGGCGGCCTTTTTGGGGTCCGTCGCGCCCATCACCTCGCGATTTTTCGCGATCGCATTTTCGCCTTCGAGTACTTGCACTATGACCGGACCCGAAGTCATGAAGCGAACCAGGTCCTTGAAGAAAGGCCGCTCCCGATGCACCGCGTAGAAGCCCTCTGCCTCCGACTGCGACAGCTGCACCATGCGCGCTGCAATCACTTTCAAACCCGCTTGTTCAAAACGACGATAGACCTCGCCGATCAGGTTACGGCCGACGCCGTCAGGCTTGACGATGGATAGGGTTCGCTCAATGGGCATTTAAACCTCGCAAAAGGACAAAATCAGCCCCGAGGGGTGGGCTGACAAAGACCGCGAAGTGTACTGGAGAGGGACTGCGCAAGCAATCGCGATGACGGCCGAAGTCACTGTATTACTTGGAAAAACCTCGGATCAGACGTTGAAGCTCTCACCGCAACCGCATTCACCCTTGGCTTTAGGGTTCTGAAACTTAAATGCCTCGTTGAGGCCTTGCTTGACGAAATCCACCAGGGTTCCGTCGATCAAGGGCAAACTTTGAGGGTCCACCACGACTTTGACGCCTCGCGCCTCGAAAACGGCGTCTTCCGGGTTGATTGCATCGGCGTAATTCACCACGTAGGCGAACCCTGAACAACCTGTTTTCTTGATTCCGACTCGCAAACCGACGCCGATTCCGCGTTGCGCCAAATGAGTCTTCACCCGATTGGCCGCCGATTCCGTCAGTAGTATCGCCATGCTGGGCTGTACCTCACAAAAGTTCAGCTAAAGGACACCATAGATAACATGCCAACGACCCTCCCGCACGGAACCAAAGCCCGTTTCTTTTATTAATCCTGGTTCACCCAAAGCTGCACACGCATGCATGCAGATGTGGGTCCCTAGTCGCGATAGTCAATGGCTGGAACGGCCGCGGCCAGCCAAGCATCTTCGATGATCAACAGGCGGCCCATTTTCTCGATCGGCACCTCGAATCGATCACGCAGCGCGGCGACGCTCTCGGCAAGCAGCGGTTTTAGTTGCTTCCCAACTGCCTGTTGAGCCAGCCAGGCCGACACGGCGATGGTATGTGGGC
>JBEPVT010000124.1:0-11367 GCA_041690895.1 Gammaproteobacteria bacterium | reverse complement strand
CCCGTCATGGAGCGCGTTTTTCGATCAAGACCGGAGAGGTGCTGGCACCGCCCGCGTATGAGAACATCGCGACATTTCCCGTGCGGATTGAGGGCGGCAAGGTACAAGTGCGAGATCTTCGCGGGGGTTAATAGTTGTTCGGTTCATGGGGTTAGCTGTTTGGGAGGAGTACTGATCCCAATACAATCGTGCTCATGAAAAGGCGGAAACTCCGATGGCATTGACTTGGAACGCAATTCAAAAGACCTATTCCCCGGATCCTGTAGAGTATCTCGCGCTCGCGCAGGGTCTCGGCCTGCAATGTCCGCTCGATGTCTTCGAGCAATTATTTATCGATCATCACGACGATTCCGAATTCAGCTCCGTGGTCGCGCTTCTCGATTGGAGCACCATCGAATGGAGCGAGAAGCGTCTTTCCGGTGTTGCTCTTCGCCGCGTGGGTGTTCCTCGCGCTTATCAGTTAGCGGTGGATGAGGCTCGCGCGTACACGGTAGAAGAGGGCTTTCGGGACGATCGGGAAGAAGTGATGAATTATTGGCTGGAAGCGAACACCTGGACACAATCGCCTATTGAATTGGCTGGCGATTTATTTCAGACTACTCTGCAATACGAACTCATTGTCGGATTCACACGCTTGGGTAATATCCTCGGCGCTCTTGATCGACGGGACCTCCTAGAGTCCACGAAACACACGATCTGGCTAGGACGACGAATTGCTTAGCAGCGCTCGATTCACAGTCATCTCGAGGCAGCGCGCATTCAAGGTATTACGCGACTCAATGTTATGTCGCCGTGGTTTGCGCATCGCTCCCAAGAATTCGCCGCACTCCGAGCAGGCGCAGCCGCTCGGCTCGATCGTGTTGTCGATTCACCCGAAGCGAGTCCGTAATTCCTTGCCGAACCGGCTTGCCCTTCGGGGACCGGCGGTGTCGACGGTACAGGCCCGCGGCGGCTTACTTCATTACTTCTTCGCCGGCTTCAATGAAAAGAAATCTCAAACTCCGATGGGTCGGCCGGCAACCGTAACCTGTCGAGGTGCGGTATCTGCGAGCACGCCAATGCCTTCCTGCGCATTTGCGGACGTGCGGCATGCGCGCCGCATCCGCAAATAGCCAAACATCCGGCGTGACCACACTGAAAACGGCATGTTTGACATCAACTGCTGGCGCAGATCTTTTATCGGTGCGCTAGTCGACGGACTAGAACTCTCGCCGCCGCGTCGCCAGAGGATTGTTCGGTAACTGTCATTTTCTACTTCCTCGTGCGGGTCAATGCTTTGCCGGAATGGAATACGACAGCCGGCTCACCGGGATGGTGGTCATGCTCTTTGATTGAGTACATTGTGTTAGCGGCCGTAGTGCCGCGCTTATGGACGCCGGTAACAGTGCCGTGACCAATAGCGCTACGATAATGCCAGGATACGGAGGTCCCAGCGGGAATCGTCTTGAACGATGGTGCCCTCTTGGTAGGCATTACGGCTTCCTTATGGTTGACAAATCAGTACCTGATGATGCGCTCGCCAGAGCCGGCGATGATACGATTGGACTTGGACAGGTTGAGACATCTTGACTGACCGCGTTGAATAGCTACAACGCAGCTGCTGCGCCACCTCGTATAACGCCTGTTGAGCGGCAGATTGATCCATGCCGGCGGCTCCGCGGCTGCATCTGCTCAATCATCGCGCTTGAATGCGTTTTTATCTGTGCGCTAGCCGACGTACGGCAACGCATTGAAAGCTGCCGGGCGCAGCAAATGATCAGATCGTCGGCGTAAGGAAGTAAGTGACCATAATTCCGATAAACTGACTTTCATATCCCCGTTTCCCTACGCCAGCACGAATCGTCGCCTATACAAGTTCAATAGCAGCAGCGAAATAGCGCCGAAGTTGATAGGGTTATGAGTCGGCCCAGACCCAGTCGCGAACTTCCGGCATATCCTCAAAATGCTCGCGCGTGTAGGTCTGGTGCTTGACCAGCATCTTCTGACACCATTCCGTCAACGGACCAGCTTGCGCATAATCGGATCGCGCCAGAGCCTCCATGCACAGATGAAAGCGGCTCATCTTGTTGCGCACTACCATGTCGAAGGGCGTGGTTGTCGTCCCCTCGTCGATGAATCCGCGCACGTGGAAGCGTTGCGTGTTCGTGCGCCCGTGGATGATCGCGTGGACCGCTCGTTGGTAGCCGTGGAAGGCGAAAATGACGGGCTTGGCGGCGGTGAAGAGTTCGATAAACTTAGCCTCCTCCAAGCCGTGAGGATGCATGACCAGGGGTGGGAGGCACATCAGGTCCACGACGTTGATCACACGGACTCTCAGGCTCGGGGCGTGTTTGCGAAGTAGCCAGGCCGCTGCCACCACCTCCAGGGTTGGAATATCTCCGGCCGCGGCCAATACGACGTCCGGATCACCCGCCTCGTCATTGCTCGCCCAGGACCAGATCGACGCGCCGCTCGCACAATGCTTGACGGCCGCGTCCATGTCGAGCCACTGCAGCTGCGGTTGCTTGTCGATGACGATCAGATTGACGTAATTGCGGCTGCGGAAGCAGTGCTCGGCCACAGACAACAGGCAGTTGGCGTCCGGCGGCAGGTAGATACGCGCCACCGTTCCTTTCATGGCCAACACGGTGTCGATTAGGCCGGGACCTTGATGGCTGAAGCCGTTGTGATCGTTGCGCCAGCAGGTCGAAGTCAACAGGATGTTCAGCGAGGGGACGGGTACGCGCCAGGGGAGTTCGAGAGACTTCTCCAACCACTTGGTGTGCTGCACCGTCATCGAGGCCGACACCATCGCGAACGCCTCGTAGGTAGCGAACAGGCCATGGCGCCCGGTCAGCACGTAGCCCTCCAGCCAGCCCTGACACAGGTGTTCACTGAGCACTTCCATGACCCGGCCGTCTGGGGCCACGTGATCGTCAATCGGAATGATCTTGCCGAGCGAGCAGCGGTTCTCGACTTCAAACACGTTACCCAGTCGGTTCGAGTTGGTCTCGTCGGGGCAGAAGAGTCGGAAGTTCTTTGGTTTTGTATGTCCCTTGAACAGGTCGCGCATCATCTTGCCGAGCTGGCGCGTCGATTCATGGCGCTCCGTGGCAGGCTTTGTGACAGGGACCGCGTAACCTCGGAAGTCCGGCAGGTCGAGGTCCACGATGAGTTTGCCACCGTTGGCGTGAGGGTTGGCGCCCATCCGCCGATCGCCCTTGGGAGCGAGCTCCGCCAACTCCCGGACGAGGCGGCCGTTGTGATCGAAGAGCTCGTTGGGCCGGTAGCTGAGCATCCACTGCTCCAACATATTGAGGTGCTCAGAGTTTTCCCTGACGTTCGCCAGTGGCACCTGATGGGCGCGGAACGTCCCCTCCACCGGCAGGCCATCTACAACCTTGGGTCCAGTCCATCCTTTAAGGCTGCGCAATACGATGACCGGCCAAACCGGCTCCGTCGTGAAACCCTCGGCGCGCGCGCGGGTCTGGATGGCTCGGATTTTCCCGTAGCAGATGTCCAGCGTCGTAGCGAATGCGCGGTGCATGAGCAGCGGATCGACTCCTTCGACCCAGTGGACCTCGTAACCATGGGCTTCGAGAAGCTTCTGAATGTCCTCATCGCAATCCCGCCCCAGCACCGTGGGTCCGGAGATCTTGTAGCCGTTCAAGTGGAGGACCGGCAAAACAGCGCCGTCGCTGATGGGGTTCAGGAACTTGACGCTTTTCCAGGAGGCTGCGAGCGGCCCCGTCTCGGCCTCACCGTCCCCGACGACCGCCACAGCGATGAGGTCCGGGTTGTCGAAAACCGCGCCAAAGGCATGCACCAGGACATAGCCGAGCTCTCCGCCCTCGTGAATCGAGCCTGGGGTCGTGACGCTGTCGTGGCTCGGGATGCCTCCCGGGGTTGAAAACTGGCGGAACAGGCGACGCAGACCCGCCATGTCTTGCGACACCTCGGGGTAGATCTCGGAGTAGGTTCCTTCGAGGTAGACGTTCGCGACGATCGCGGGGCCGCCGTGACCTGGGCCGGTCAGGTAGATCACATCGGCGTCAGTGTCCTGAATCAGGCGATTCAGATGCACATAGATGAAGCTGAGGCCAGGCGAGGTACCCCAATGCCCCAGCAGCCGCGGCTTGATGTGTTCCGGTCGAAGCGGCTCGCGCAGCAGGGGATTCTCCTGCAAGTAGATTTGTCCGATCGTCAGGTAATTGGCCGCTTGCCAGTAGCGGTTCAGATTCTGCAAACGGTTCTTATCGAGGTTAGCCATGATTTTTCCTTCGCGACGTTTGGTTGGTCGCGATGCGATAGGCCGGTCCGTTCCCTCGCGTACAGCGGACACCGAGCACTAACTCCTTATCTTCCATCACATCGTCGCCTCGCCTCCTGCACCGACGCTGATGTGCCAACGCGTCTTGTCTCGGCTCCGGCTGGCCACACTACCCTTCCCTATCTATGCTGACCTGGAAATCGCGCCCTTCCCAGCGCCCGACGGCCGTCCAGAAGAAAGTAAAGCGGATAGGCGCGAGTTGCTCTCGCAATACTCGGATATCGGCGTATTCGTGGCCCGTCCCGACGGGGGCGGAGTCCGTGTCACCGGCTTGTTGCCATTCGTTGCAGGTCCAGCGCAAGCGAAACGGGGACGCTGCCTGAATCCTTAAAGTCCCCCCAGCAGGTAGCAAGCGCACCTGCCGATTGAATTTCCAGACCTCCAACCGCGGCTCCTTCCGGCGGTTGCGGTAACGGTCAGCGACTGCCGAGATCAGATCAAAGACTTGGCCATCCGCCGCGGAGCGCACCAGCTTGAGGTACTCGCCATGTGCCCATACGAGAGGCATGGCGCCTCCCGTGGGACGTCCAAATACCATGTGGTGCTCTGGTCGATCCGGCAATGCCCAGAATTGCTCGGGCAGCAATTTGGTGGACGTGGCAAATCCCTCCATGGCCTGTATAAAGGGCCGCACGTCGCGTCCCGCCGCCAACTCGTAATGCCCTCGCTCTCCCGTAAGCACCGGCCATGCGTGACCGTAACCCCAGCCTTGGTAGGGCCGGCCATCTTCCCGTTGCCCATAGCCGTCGTGGTTATACCGTCGCCAGCAAGGCCCGCAGGGTGTGTCCACCTTAAGTATCGCGTCCACTACGCGCAGAGAATCCTCGATCAAGGAATCGCCCGGCTTGCGGATGCCGTAGCGCACCAGTTCCAGGAAGCCCGCATCCACAATATCCTTGCCCGCAAATCCGGTGGGCGCGCCGGGTCGTTGGTTCCCCAAATGAAGCACGCCGTGATTGGCATCTTCATCGGGCTTAGGATCATTGGCATCGGCAGGATGAATTCGGATGAAGTGACGGCGAATGCCGGAAACCAGTGAACCTTCCGTGGTGACCGTCCAGGAGTCGAGGTGCGACTCGAGGAAGTCGGCGTACTCCTCGAGGTATCGTGCGGTGGCCTGCTGACCTCGCTGATGAGCGAAGGCGGCGGCACAGATCAGCGCGGCAATGTGCGCCGCCAACGTGGAGGGCGAGTAGCCGCTGTTTTCCTCCCAACGTTCCTGAGGGGTAACCGGTCCATGATGGATGAGATAGCCGGCCGCTTTCAGTACCATTGGATACGGATCGAAATCTCGTAGGCCCTTGGCCTGGTGTAGACGCCAGGCGAGCAGGATGGGTAACGCGACCTCATCGAGCTGGATGCCGCGCCAGTGGGGTTCTCCGTTGATCCAGAAATTCTGATAGAAGCCTCCATCCTCCTTCTGAGTGCATGCCAAATAGATAAGAGCGCGGAGCGGAACCTCCATACTGCCGCCCGCGAGCAACCCGGTGGCGCTGTGGCACATGTCCCGTGTCCAAACCAAATGGTAGCCGCCCACATCGTCATCGCTCATCGCCTCGCCCCAAGGGATGCTCAACGATGCAATCAACGCACCGTCATAGGTTTTATCCTCATGTGCCAAGATCGTGGAGTGGCTGCCGTGGTAGAGAGCGCCGCCGTCACTCGTCGCCTTATCATTCCTCGGCAGAAGATGCTTGCCAGTGTGCTGCCACTGCTCGATGAAGCGAGCGCGGTGATCGGCGAAGGAAGTACTCAGGGCCTGCGTCACCGTGACCAGTGCATGGTGGAGACTCTCGCCGAAGGCAAGCGCCAGTGTGAACTCTCGGCTCTGCTGGATATCGAGTTCCCCGGTCAGCGCGAGGTTGCCATGCGGCGCACAATCGAACTGCCAGTCCATGCGGAAATTCTTGGCAAGATCTTGCCAGCCGTCGGTCGTTCCCACGTAGCCGCAGGAGCAGCGCAGAAACGGCACCGAAGCGGCCAACACGAGCCAGGTATCGCCTTTATGCGCCGTCAGCACCTTGCCCCAGGTGGTCTGCACCACGTTTGCATTGTTGCCTCGACCTCCGACTTCCAAGTGCGGTGCGCGCAACGCGAAAAGTTGCAGCTTGGCGAGCATGCCGGCATCCCCTTCCAAGCGCGTTTGCACCAGCACACAGGCTTGATGCGGATCGGCGATAACTTCCTTGAGGATGCGATAGCGGCCTTGGGGATCGGTATTGGTGATACGAAATCCCAGCGTGCTCGGAGCCAGGCACTCGTGGGTGTTGTCCAGTTGACGTTCGTCGCGGAAGAAGGTTTCGCCATCGCTGATGAGATATTGCAGATCTCGGATTTGCGGCCGATCGATGGTCGGGTAGTAGACCTCGTTCAGAATGCCTTTGGAGACCGTAAACCAGACCCGACTCAAGGCCGAGTAAGCAGTCCCCACGCCGTCCTTATCACTGCGCGTCCAGCGTGGATCAATCCCGGGAGCGCCAGTGGCTGGAGTTGTTGTTAAAAGAGTCGCCATAATAGTCTCACATGATCACAGCGACCGCGGCGCGGGCTGCAGGCGGCGGCGATCGCAACCCGCGTCGTCATCGGCAGCAGAGGGTTCCGCACCATGTCTCGAAGCGATGCCTGCACCGCTGCAGCTCAGTCGCAACTGCGTGTCGCGACGAGCACGGAATACTCGACATCAGCGAACTTGCCGAGTCTGCGCACTGCTTGTCTGCTGATGCAAGACCAGAATTTGTGGAAATATGGTTTCCGTGTAGTACGCCAGCGCCGGAAGACTGCTCGTCTGGACACCATTCTTGGTTGCGTAGTGTCTGATGAGCGCATCTGAATCAGATCTATAGCAGCCGGGCTCGATCTCGACCGTCGGAAAGCTCGCCGGCTTTCCGAGTCCCGCCGTTAACTTCGCCTTCACGGCATCGAACTTCGGGTCGCTCGGGTCACAACGGATCACTTCAATCTGCTCGCTGAGGCCGGCTTCGACCATAAAGAGCCAATACTTGAACGAGAAAGGACAGCCATCCTTGAGATATGCCGTCGCTTTGAAACGTTTTGAGTTCATCGAATTTCCTCGGGGCCGTACGACGCGGTACACGCCGCGCGCATCGCCACGGCGCCGCTCGTACAAGCCGCGTGAGAAGAGCCGCGGTGATGACTGACACCAATAGCACTTCGTGAGCGTCGTTCCCCTGCAGAAGCTGATCTACGCACCGCGGTTACTCGTTGGCTAGTGGCAATTGTTGTACTCATCTCGGCTCAACGTACCGTCGTGATCAGTGTCGCATCTGAGAAACTGTCCGCGCAGCCAGCGATTACTCCTGACGTCAGCCGGAGTCAAGACGCCCATCTTTTGTGTATCCAGAGTGTCGAAGCCTGGATGACCCGCATTGGCCCGCTTCATGACGTCCGTCTTGGTAATGCCATTCGTGCTCACCATGTCGTTACCGGTACTCTTGTCCTGTCCGATGCTTCGCGGCGTGGAACTGACGGTGTCCCGCGCAGATTGCGAGGTCGTGCCCAAATCATTTCCCCTCGGGGAGATACCCTGGGCTGTGCTCCTGCACCGGCCTCGACTGATTGGAAATGGCTTGCTTCGTACCGCTTTCTTTGGAAGCGCCATTCGTGCTCACCATGTCGTTGCCTGTACTTTTATCCTGACCGATGCTTCGCGGCGTGGAGCTGACCGTGTCTCGCGGGGATTTCGCGGTGGTGTTCAGATCGTCCCGTCGGCGCGGCTGTACCCTGGCGAGTCTCTTTGCGGGGTTCCCGATTGATCAGAAGGTCGGTTGGGGGCGGTCTGTGCGTTGGCAATTGCGCATCCGAAAAGCAAGGTGGCAAACCGCAGTGGAGTCAAATAGCTGAATTTCATACTATATTCCTAGAGTAACTCATGCTCGGTAGCGCAGCGCGTGCTACATGATGTGATCGCAAAACGTGATGCGTCGCGATCGAACTCGCTTGGCGAGTTCGAACAATGCGACTTCAGTCGCGGCAAACACTGGACCCAAACGCGATGCATGTCTGTGCGTTGGCAAACACAGCCACGCGGACGCGCTACCAGGGCGCGTAGCGAGTGGTGGGCGCAAAGTCCTCTTTCGACGAGTCTTCGATGGCGGGCAATGCGTCGAACATCGGGAACATCGTGAATGGACGGTATAAGGATCGACGGAATTCTGAGTGCGCGCGCCAAGGACGAAGTATTGACTCACGTCCTGAGAGCATCCACAAATGTGCGGCACGGATGTACATGGCGTTGCGTACGCGAGCGTCTCCCAAGCCCGCGCAAGGCGCTGCGCCTTATGTTAGTCAAGGATAGGATCGGTGCATACGTGTTGATCACTTTCTTGAAGCGTTTGCCGCGCGATCAGCGTCACCCGACGTCCCTCATCGTCGATGATCACCTGGCGCATCGAGCCAAAATCGTCAAACACTCCATCGAGACCCTGGAGCGCAAGTGGCGTCTGCATTTTCCACCGCCTTATTCTCCAGAGCTCGACCCCGACGAACTGGCTTGGAGCGACGTGAAGAACAACGCTGTCTGCCGCTCGCGACTCGAGGGACCGGCCGACCTGCATCGCGCCGTGGTGGGTCGATTGCGTTTCTGGAAAAAAGCGTCCCGACTGTGTCCGAGGTTTCTTCCAGGCTGCGCGAAACGAGCTACGCCGCCCATGAACTCCACACATCATGTCAAACCAGATGTCTTGTTCTGGTCGGCAATGGCCGTCTCCAGACTCTCCACCTTGCGGGTAAGTTCGCTTTCATATCCAGGCCGGATGTCCGCCTTGATCACCAGATCGACACGCTTTCCGTACTTCGAAACCGCGTCGGCCGCTCGATGAATCACGTCAAACACCTCGTCCCACTCGCCTTCGATAGTTGTGAACATCGAATCGGTGCGATTCGGCAACCCCGAAGCACGAACGATTCTTACTGCCGCGGCGACCGCGTCGCGCACAGACTCGACGCCAAGTCCGCCGTTCGGCCAGACAGAAAATGCTACTAGCATGATGACTCTCCGTTTTACGCTTCGCTAGTTTATACTGTGCGCACGAATCCATCCGTAGAGGTGACGATTCTGTGAATCATCAGGAGCTGTCTATTACCGCCCGCACAATACTCGCGGCAGGCAAAGGACTGTTGGCCGCCGACGAGTCAACGCGGACGATCACAAAACGACTTGCAGCGGTCGGGGTGGAATCCTCCGAGGAGGTCCGCCGGAGTTACCGGCAGCTGTTGCTGACGACTGTCGGCCTAAACACATGCATCAGCGGAATCATTCTCTACGATGAAACGATCAAACAACGGACGAGCGACGGAACGTTGTTTCCGCAGTACCTGGCGGGGATCGGGATTCTACCGGGAATAAAAGTCGATCTCGGTGCGAAGCCGCTGGCCGGTTGTCCGGGCGAAACGGTGACCGAGGGGCTGGATGGCCTGCGGGAACGGCTCGCGCAATATGCCGCGCTCGGTGCGAAGTTTGCCAAATGGCGCGCGGTCATCACCATTGCGGACGGGATTCCGACGGATTACGCAATCGAGACGAATGCCGCCGCGCTCGCACGCTACGCCGCCCTGTGTCAGGAGGCATCGTTGGTACCGATCGTCGAGCCTGAAGTGATGATGAGCGGTGACCATTCAATCAAGTGCTGCGAGGCGACCACTGGAAAGGTCCTGGAGCGAGTGTTCGAGCATTTAAACGCGGCACGGGTCTTCCTCGAGGGGATGATTTTGAAGCCGAACATGGTCATGGCCGGAAACGAGTGCCGGCAGCAGGCATCCCCGGTGCAGGTCTCGGCTGCGACGATACGCGTATTGATGAAGCACGTCCCCGCTGCAGTGCCCGGAGTCGCATTTCTGTCTGGCGGTCAGTCACCTCTTGAGGCGACCACGCATTTGAATTTGGTTCATGCCGCGGGGCCTCTACCGTGGACCGCGACGTTTAGTTACGCACGCGCTCTGCAGGACGACGTGCTGCATGCTTGGGTCGGCCAGACGGCCAATGCTGCAAAGGGTCAGGCAGCCTTATTGAAGCGGGCACAATTGAATGGCCTAGCTTCTACCGGCGCGTATCGGCAATCTATGGAGACGCGGGAAAGTTGAAAGAATGCCGGATCGGTTCAGACGCGAGGCGTTGATGGCGAATCGGACCATTAACTGTCGTTGCCGAATATTTTCCGTGTGATCCTTATCTTCCCGGCCAGATGTGATCAATGGCTGAAATGCTGGCCGGAAGAGCTTCGAACCGGACGCTCCCGGGAATTCGCTTTCCTACCGTGCGTGCGGCTGGGTATGAGACGGATGCAGCGTCCGTAGGGCGCGACTCATCGCTCAGATCGAGCGATTGAGGAAGCACTTTTCCGGATCGCGGCGCAGCGGGAACGGCATCATGCGGCGCCGAGGAAATCGGCCACTGACTGTCGCGGCAGCCGAGGGCCTGCGATTATTCATGCTTATAGGTGGCCCGTCAGCAAGAATCGCGTAAAAACCTGCCATAGCGCATTGCGCTCACTCCCTACCGGCTGAAAAGCCGCGGGATGAGCGACGGCACGATCTTGAAGAGGCGTTTGCCGGTTTGTGCCAAATGGGGCGGTTTGTTGTGGATGTCTTTCCAACATTCTTGAAATTTCAATAACTTGCGGTCGATCGAAATTACGTCGCAACATGGTGGCAAGCGAGATTTGTACGTCATTATTATTGCAGAAGTTTTCCAATGAAACCGCTACGAATGACATAAATGGGTCAACTCCTCTATGGCGTGCCGCTATGCTTCGAATGCGCGATTGTTTTCGCGGCACGAGGCCAGCGTCTGACAATATCAGTCCGTACAATAGCGACCGTCTGGGGCGGTTCCGCAAGCACCTACTGGATCTGCGTGGATACCTGCTGAGCAACAAGGAGAACTTGACTAACTATGGCAAAGCTCAGCATGACGGTTTGCGAATATCCAGTGTGGACCTGATCCGATGGCCAAGGAAGACAAAGCCATCGTTCACGTGAGTAATACGGGTTTTCGCCATATTGAGCGTGAGCTTGAGCTTGCCTTCCAGAAAGGCCCGGCA
>JBEPVT010000123.1:0-11612 GCA_041690895.1 Gammaproteobacteria bacterium | reverse complement strand
TCTGCAATGAGACCTTGATAGCCATGCATCAGCAGCCAAATGGTCAGCAGCATCGCCAATAAGGCGAGGACGACAGTTTTCTCCTGCAAGTGCATGGCCGGCGAGTGCATAAGGGTATGTCTTGTGTAAACTTCCCATTATGACGCATCAATCGGCGGCATTAACCCTCTGCCACATACCCTTTTCGCAATTCCGTGGATCATTGGCCTGGTGAGTGATCGGCGCCGGTGGCGGCACTTGCTGTATATGGACGCCGCTTGGATTATTTGTCATTGCGGCAATCGACTGGCTGCGGCAACGAGAAAATCCGTACGTGCCTCTGTTGATGCAATCAGCGATTCTGACCTTTGTCGGCTATTTTTTCGTGCGCTTCGATCAAGGCTATGGCTGGGGTTATCGCTACTTTCATTCGGCCTGGGGGACCATTCCGATATTGGCTGCTTGTGCGATGGCTAAGGAATCGGAACGACAGCCCCGCCTCGCCAAGTTTGCCGCGCTGCCGCGTTGCCGAGTCTCTTCATCACCATGCCGTTGCAGTTGCGGCAAATCAACCAAATAATAACGCAACACTTGGCGCAGATTCCGCAACACTTGAACCCTGGGAATAACATTTTCTTTATTCACCCGCGCGGGGGATTCTATGTTGCTGACATGGTTCAGATAGATCCGCTGCTGCGAGATCGGAATCTATTATTGGTGAGCCGCCGCGCGCAGCTGGATACTCAGCTGGTGCAAGAAAACTGGCCGAAAGCGGTCAAGGTGTTTGGCGGCCAAGTGTCCGATCAGTGGTACCTAAGACCCGAGGATCAGCGGGTTTCCACGCGCGGGAGTGGCGAGTGGCAATTTGCGTTCAAGCAAATCCCTTCTCTTCCCAGCGCTGCGGGTCGCTGAACACGATTCTAAAGATACTGCCTCGGCTCTCGCGCGGTTCGTAGAGCAGTATTGCGCGGTTCAACTGACACAGTTCGCGGGCGATGAAAAGCCCTAGACCGGTCCCGCCTTTCCGACCTGTAAAAAACGGTTCGAAGATTCGATCCACCACCGGCAGCTCAATTCCTGGGCCGCGATCGGCGACTTCGAGAAAAGGCCGGTTGCTAGGCGCCAATCGGCCGAGTTTGATTTCTAGGCTTATTCCACCTTTCGCTTCGCCGTACTTGATCGCGTTGTCGCACAGGTTCCAGACGACCTGGTGTAGGTGGCTGGGATCGAACCGCACTTCGAGATCCCCAGGCTCCTCGTGGGTTCCGATTTGCGATTTCGGAACCTGCATGGTTTCACAGAACTCACCCAAGAAGCCCTCGAGCCAATCTCCCAAGCTTAGGCGGCTCGGATGCGTGGCCTCGCGCCTTGATAGCTGCAACACGTTGTTGATGATGGTGCTGACGCGTTCCGAATTGTTGCGAATGATCTCTGTCAGGCGCCTTTCATCCGCAGAGAGATTGCGGCTCTCGCCCAGCAGCTGCCCCGCGTGACTCATGGCGCCGACGGGATTGCGGATTTCATGCGCAATGCTCGCTGACAGCCGGCCGAGCGCCGCCAACTTTCCTTGTTGAACGCGTTCGGCCATCAAGCTCGTGTCTTCTAGAAAAATCAGAGTTGGACCCGGAGAATCGCCCAGCGGTGCGAAATGCGGCTGGATAACCCGCGCACCATCGGCCGCGACAAAACTAGATGCGGAGTTTTCGTCCTGCTCGCGTTGTCGCCAGGTTGACAGCGAATACAATAAGCGCGGCGATACCTCGCCGATCAGCTCGCCCGGTACAGCGCGATTGTCGCCGAGAATTTCAGCCGCAGACTCGTTGATAAGTCGAATTCTATCCGCCGCATCCACCACCAGCAGACTTTCACGCAAGTGCTGCACGATATATTGCGAAAGTTCCGCCAGGTTTGCGAGGTCCACGTCCTTCTGACGAACCAAAGCCTCGCTTTCGCGCATTCGCCCGGCAGTGAAGCTCGCCGCCGCTGCAATCGTGAATAGCACCACACCAAGCAGCCCCGCAGTCGCATAGGACGCGGTATCCGCGTTGCCGGTCAATTGTTGCCAAATGGTATCGCCCAATATCGCGATAGCGGCCATCGACGCCAGAAAGAATGCGGCACGCGGCACCAACAAGAATGCGAGGCCGCCCACAGGCACCAAAAACAAGATCCCAAGTCCGTTGCCGACGCCGCCACTGGCGTGCAACAGCACGACCAGCACGGCCACATCCATGGTGGCCTGCAGCATGGTTTGAATCGTGACGTTTCCCAGCCGCCGACGCACCAAGATCACGCTGGCAAGGCCGAAACTGAAATAGACGATCGAGACCGCGACGAACAATTGCGGCGACCTGACCCCGATCCCACGAGGTCCCATCAGTGAGTACAGGCTTATCAACACCAAGGGAACCAGCACTCGGTACAGATTCAGCACGGCGAGTACTCGCCAACTGAGCGCAGGATCTCGATATATTTTGCGGTCTATTCGTCGGCTCAAGTTCTTATCAGATCCTAGGCTTTGCGCTGCCGTTAAGCTTAATTCAGAATAGCGCGCCTTACGCGACGCGATCGGCACTTAGGGACAATTCATGAATTTGCACGAATATCAGTCGAAGGAGTTGTTCGCTCGATATGCCATCCCCACTCCCAAAGGCGAGGTTGCCGACTCACCGGAGAGGGCGGTGGATGGTGCCAAGGGCCTCGGAGGGTCTTTGTGGGTGGCGCAAGCACAGGTTTATACCGGCGGTCGGTGCAAGGCGGGCGGCGTCAAGGTCGTCAAGGATTTTGAAGCAGTCGATTGCCGACCGACTATGCGCATGAGGGGAATGCCTTGAGTATTCCGCGGCAAGTCCGCTGTGTGATGGCTCAGCTCAATTTAGTCGTCGGCGATGTCGATGGCAACACATCGCGCATCGTAGCCGCGGCCGACGCAGCCCGGGATCGGGATCGCGCGGATCTGGTCATGCTGCCAGAACTCGCGGTGTCGGGTTATCCGCCCGAAGATCTGCTGTTTCATTCCGGCATGCGCTTGCAAGTGACGGCCTCGCTGGAACGGCTCAAACAAGAAGTGCGCGGCATCACGCTGATCGCGGGGTATCCCGAATACGCGGGCGCCAAGATCTTCAATTCGGCCATCGTGATTCGCGACGGCGTCGTGCTCGCCAATCATCGCAAGGCCTGTCTGCCGAACTATCGCGTGTTCGACGAGAAGCGCTATTTCACGCCCGGCACGGATCCGACCATCATCGACATCCACGGCGTGAGAGCGGGTGTGTTGGTGTGCGAGGACGCCTGGGATTCTGAGCCCGCGCGCCAGGCGCGCCAAGCAGGCGCGCAGGTGCTGCTGATCATCAATGCATCGCCTTACGAGGTCGACAAACAGAGCATGCGCGAGACACAGGTCGTGCAGGAGCGAATCCAAGAAACCGGCATACCCGTGGTGTTCTGCAATTTGATCGGCGGCCAGGATGAACTGGTGTTCGACGGCAATTCCTTTGTCATGGATGCGCAGGGCACCGTGACGCAACGTGCACCGGCCTTCACCGAGGGCATGTATGTCGTGGATTTAGCGCAGGATGCGTCCGGCACGGTGCGTCCTATCCCAGCCGAGATTGTTCCTCTTCAGGGGCAGGAAGAAAGCGTCTACGGCGCACTGGTGCAGGGCACCCGTGACTACGTTACCAAGCACCGCTTCCCGGGTGTGGTGATGGGATTGTCAGGCGGCATCGATTCCGCGCTCACCTTGGTCGTTGCGGTCGATGCGCTGGGCGCAGATCGGGTGCACTCGGTGGCAATGCCCTCGCGTTACACTTCGCAAATGAGCAAGGACGACGCCGCGTCGCAGGCAAAGAGCCTGCACGTCAAGCACAGTGAAATTTCGATCGAAGGGATGTTCGAGGCGACATTGGCGGCATTGAAGGCCGAGTTCGCGGGACGCGCGCCGGACACCGCCGAAGAGAACATTCAATCGCGCTGCCGCGGCGTGCTGCTCATGGGCATTTCCAACAAGACCGGCAAAATGTTGCTCACGACCGGTAATAAAAGCGAAATGGCGGTGGGCTACGCCACGCTGTACGGCGACATGGCGGGGGGATTCGCGCCCATCAAGGATTGCAGCAAGCAATTGGTGTACCGCCTGTGCCGCTGGCGAAACACCCAATCCGAGGTGATTCCGGCGCGAGTGATTGAGCGGCCGCCATCGGCGGAGCTGCGCTTCGATCAAAAGGATACCGACAGCTTGCCGCCGTACGAAATTCTCGACCCCATTCTCGAGGCTTTCATCGAAGAAGACTTGTCGGTCGATCAGATCGCGGCGCGCGGTTTCGATCGAGCTACCGTGGGCCGCATATTGGATTTAGTGAAGCGCAACGAATACAAGCGCCGCCAGGCCCCGCCAGGCGTGCGCGTGAGCGGGCGGGCATTCGGCCGCGATTGGCGCTATCCGATTACCAGCGGCTACAAGTCGCATTGAATCTATAAGATGCGCTGGTACCAGTGCTTCTTGGGCTCAAGGTCCGTGCCCTTGCCCGGATAGTTGTCGGCGTACACGCGCTCGGCGTTCTTCGCCAAATCCACCATATTAAGATCATAGTAAGCGCTAACGATGACTTTCAGGGAGCCTTTGACAGCGGGGGCTCCCTCATAGTTTTCCACGCAGTACTTGGCGCGGTTGAGCGCGCCGACATAGGCGCCGCGGCGCATGTAGTACAGAGCCACGTGTAGTTCGAAGTCTGCCAAGCGGTTGCGCAAGAAGACCATGCGCTGCTGCGCATCGCCGACGTACTGGCTGTGCGGGAATTTCTCGATCAGCTGCTGCAAGGAATCGAAGGACTTCTTAGCATTGATCGGCGGTCGTTGCGACAGGTCGACGCGAAAGCGCCGTTCCAGCCAATTCGATTGGCGCTCGAAGTAGACCAAGCCCTTCATGTAGTAGGCGTAGTCGACGCGCGGGTTGGTTGGATTCTCGCGAATGAAGGTGTCCGCAGCATCGATCGCCGGATCGACCTGGTGACTCTTGTAGTAGGCATAGATCAAATCCAGCTGCGCCTGGCGCGCGGGTTCGCTGAATGGGAACCGCGATTGCAGCGCTTCGAGCTGCTTGACCGCCTCCGCATAACTGGAATTTCGGATGGCCTTCTGCGCTTTGGCATAGATCTGTTCTGGGCCCGACTTAGCGTCGTCAGCCCGGTGGCTGCGGCAGCCGGTAGCCAGCATCGCTACGCCGATGGCCATGACTAGAATACGGCCCGGTTGGACAAGATCACGCAGTCTCACAAGCGATTCCTTACAATGGGCGGTCCCGTTGGGTGGGCCCGAAAGCGCGGCAGTATACCCGATGCCCCGACGCTAGCTTCGAGTGCCCCTATGAGCGCAGAGTTCCAAGTGATCGAGCTCGAAATTCCGCCGGAATTGGCAGGTCAGCGCTTGGATAGCGCACTGGCGCGCTTGCTGCCTCAACATTCGCGCACGCGAATCAAGGTCTGGATCGAAGAAGGCGCGGTATTGGTGGGCCGACAGCGCTTAAGGCCCCGCGATCTGGTGGAGGCGGGCAACCGAGTTCGGCTGCAAATGAAGGCTGAGGAGCCGCAGTTCCCGGTGCAGCCGGAGACGATTGCGCTACGCCTGGCTTATGAAGACGCGGACCTGCTGGTGATCGACAAAGCGGCGGGATTGGTAGTGCATCCCGGGGCGGGCAATACCAGTCATACCCTGCAAAATGCCTTGCTGGGATTGGACGCCTCGTTGGGGAAGTTGCCGCGCGCCGGCCTCATCCATCGCTTGGACAAGGACACGAGCGGCCTGCTGGTCGTGGCCCGCACCCCGGAGGCACAAACATCGCTAGCCCGCCAGTTGATGGCTCGAAGCATGTCGCGCGAGTATCTCACCGTGTGCGTGGGCGTCATGACCGGCGGCGGCACCATCGATGCGCCGATCGGACGCAATCGCAGCGATCGGCTTAAGATGGCGGTGCGCGAAAGCGGCCGGTCAGCGGTAACGCACTATCGGGTGCTGGAGCGGTTTCGAGCGCATACCTACCTCTCGGTGCAGCTTGAGACCGGCCGCACTCATCAGATACGCCTGCACTTATCCCACCTGAAATACCCGATCGTCGGCGATCCGGTGTACGGCGGCCGATTTGCGCAGCCGCGCGGCGCGGCGCCGGCGCTGATCAGTACGCTGCGCGGCTTCAAGCGTCAGGCCCTGCATGCGGCGATCTTGGGCTTCGATCATCCGCGCAGCGGCGAACGCATGGTTTTAAGTAGTCCCGTGCCTGAAGACTTTGCGCAACTGCTGGCCGCGCTGCAAGCTGACGCCAGCGCGGCGTTGGATCTCGAGCGTCCGCGAAGATGACCCTCTGGCTCGAGCCGGACTGGCCGGCGCCTCGAGGCGTGCGCGTGCTATCGACCCTGCGCGGCGACCCCGCCAGTGGGAGCAGCGAGGCGCCCTATGCGTGTTTCAATTTGGGCGATCATGTTGGTGATGATCCGGTCGCGGTGGCGGCGAACCGGCGCCGGCTGAAGCTTGCGGCCGGGTTGCCAGGCGAGCCTTCCTGGCTGTCTCAGGTGCACGGTGTTACGGTCGCGGATCTCGATTCGGGCGCGGCCCGAGGCGCCGCAGATGCAGCGATTACCCGAGAATTAGGCAGGGTTTGCGCAATCCTCAGCGCTGACTGCCTGCCCATAATTTTTGCGACGGACTCGGGCGACATCATCGCCGCCGCTCATGCGGGTTGGCGCGGCTTGGCAGCCGGCGTGATCGAGGCCACCGTGCGCACGATGGGTGTTCCCACGGCAAGCCTGATGGCGTGGTTGGGTCCGGCCATCGGGCCGCGGCATTTCGAGGTCGGCGCGGAAGTGCGGGAGGCTTTGCTCAAGGGCGATACGAATGCCGGCGAGGCCTTCGAGACGAATGCTCGGGGACGGTTCATGGCGGATCTGGGGTTGCTCGCTCGGCGGCGCCTGGCAGCGCTCGACGTGACTCGCATCTATGGCGGCGGTGAATGCACTTATGCGCAGGCAGAGCGCTACTTTTCGCACCGGCGCGATGGGATCACCGGGCGCCAGGCCACCCTGATCTGGAGAGAAGCATAAAAATACCGTTGAATTAGCCGCTTTCCATCCCCATTTCCTCGGCATTCTGAGCGAATTCTCAAGGGATAACTTATGCGAATGGACAAGCTGACGACCAAATTCCAGCAGGCGCTGGCTGATGCGCAGTCCCTTGCCGTGGGTCGTGATAATCAGTACATCGAGCCTGTGCACCTCATGGCCGCGCTGCTCGAGCAAGGCGGCGGCACTGCCCGGCCGCTGCTGGAGAAGGCGGGCGTTCAAGTGGCCAAGCTGCGCTCAGATCTGACCGGCGCGCTCGACCGGGTTGCCAAGGTGGAGGGCGCGGGCGGCGAAGTTCTGCTCGGCAACGATCTTAACAAGCTCCTCAATGTCACCGACAAGTTGGCGCAGCAGCGCGGCGATCAGTTCATTTCCAGCGAACTGTTCGTGCTTGCGGCTTGCGATGATCGCGGCGAGCTCGGCCGGCTGCTCAAGGCCAACGGCGCGACGCGCGCCAATCTGGAAAAAGCCATCGACGAAGTGCGTGGCGGCGCCAAGGTCGAGGATGCCGGTGCCGAGGAGAATCGTCAGGCGCTGGAAAAATACAGCATCGATCTCACGGAGCGCGCCACCCAGGGCAAGCTGGATCCGGTGATCGGGCGCGATGATGAAATTCGCCGCACGATTCAAGTGCTGCAACGGCGCACCAAGAACAATCCGGTGTTGATCGGCGAGCCGGGCGTGGGCAAGACTGCGATTGTCGAGGGTCTTGCACAACGCATCATCAACGATGAGGTGCCGGAGGGCTTGCGCAATAAACGCATCCTGGCGCTCGACATGGGCGCGCTCATCGCAGGCGCAAAGTTTCGGGGTGAGTTCGAGGAGCGCTTGAAAGCCGTTCTCAATGACCTGGCGAAACAAGAAGGCCAGGTCATTCTGTTCATCGACGAATTGCACACCATGGTGGGCGCCGGCAAGGCGGAAGGCGCGATGGACGCCGGCAATATGTTGAAGCCCGCTTTGGCGCGCGGCGAGTTGCATTGTGTGGGTGCCACGACGCTCGATGAATATCGTAAATACATCGAGAAAGATGCGGCCTTGGAGCGGCGCTTTCAGAAAGTGCTCGTGAATGAGCCGTCGGTGGAAGATACCATCGCGATTTTGCGCGGCTTGAAAGAGCGCTACGAAGTCCACCATGGCGTGGAAATCACCGACCCGGCCATCGTGGCCGCCGCGACCTTGTCGCATCGCTATATCGCGGACCGTCAGCTGCCCGACAAGGCCATCGATCTGATCGATGAGGCGGGATCCTTAATCCGCATGGAAATCGATTCCAAGCCTGAGGCGCTCGATAAGCTCGATCGGCGCATCATTCAATTGAAGATCGAGCGCGAGGCGCTCAAGAAAGAGAGCGACGAGGCCTCGCGCAAGCGCTTGAGCACTTTGCACGACACCCTAAAGGGCTTGGAGAAGGAATCCTCCGATCTGGAAGAAATATGGAAGGCCGAGAAGGCCACGGTGCAAGGCGCTGCGCACCTCAAGGAGGAATTGGAGCGCGCACGCCAAGACCTCGACACGGCGCGCCGAGCGCAGGATTTAGCGCGCATGTCGGAGCTGCAGTACGGCCGCATTCCTGCGCTGGAACAGAAATTGGCACAAGCGTTGGAAGTCGAACAGAAACCCAATCAATTGGTGCGCAATTCCGTGACGGCAGCCGAAGTCGCCGAAATCGTCTCGAAATGGACCGGAATCCCGGTGTCGCGAATGCTCGAGGGCGAGCGCGAAAAATTGCTGCGCATGGAAGAAGTCTTGGGCAAGCGCGTCGTGGGCCAGCAAGAAGCCGTCAAGGCGGTGGCGGACGCCATTCGACGTACGCGAGCCGGCTTGTCGGATCCGAATCGACCCAGCGGCTCGTTCATGTTCCTAGGCCCCACGGGCGTCGGCAAAACCGAGCTGTGCAAGGCGCTGGCGGAGTTCATGTTCGATACTGAAGATGCCTTGATTCGCATCGATATGTCGGAATTCATGGAGAAGCATTCGGTCGCGCGTTTGATTGGCGCGCCTCCGGGCTACGTTGGCTACGAGGAGGGCGGCTACTTGACGGAAGCAGTTCGGCGCCGGCCTTACTGCGTCATCCTGCTGGATGAGATCGAGAAGGCGCATCCGGACGTGTTCAACGTCTTATTGCAGGTACTGGACGACGGGCGCCTCACTGACGGCCAAGGCCGCACGGTCGATTTTCGCAATTGCGTTGTGATTATGACCTCGAACCTGGGTTCCCAGGTCATTCAAGAGCTTTCGGGCGAGGCTAATTACGCCAAGATGAAAGAGGCCGTGATGCAAGTGGTGACGCAGCATTTCCGGCCCGAATTCATCAATCGCGTCGATGACATCGTGGTGTTCCATTCGCTGGGGCGGGAACAGATTCGCTCAATTGTCGATATACAATTGGGACGCTTGCGGCAACGCCTGGCGGAGCGCGACATCACCCTTCGGCTTGACGAGGATGCGCGCGACAAAATTGGCGAGGCGGGCTTCGATACCGTGTATGGCGCCCGGCCGCTGAAGCGCGCCATACAATCGCAGATTGAGAATCCCCTGGCGCAGCGAATCCTCAAGGGGGACTTCATTGCGGGCGATCGCGTGATCGGCAAGCTCAAGCGCGACGCGCTGGTGTTCGAAAAGGAACGCCTGCACTGAAGTTTAGCGCCGCGAAATAGCGCTTAAGTTCGCTATACTCCGCGGCGCTTCCCCTCCAGAGGAAATCCATGCCTTTTTACGAGTATCAGTGCAAAAGCTGCGGCCATGAGTTGGAGGCTATGCAGAAAGTCAGCGACGCGCCGCTCAAGAAATGCCCTCATTGCGGTAAATCACAACTGACGCGGCTGATGTCCGCCCCGGTTTTCAGGCTCAAAGGCGGCGGCTGGTACGAGACCGATTTCAAGGGCGACAAGGACAATCAGCGCAATTTGGCGGACCGGCCCGAGGATGCGCCCAAGGATGCGCCCAAGGATGCGAAGGATACGGATACCAAGAAAACGGATGAAAAGGGCAAGGATGGCAAGGATGGCAAGGACGCGAAGGCTGTCGAAGCCAAGCCGGATGCGCCGGCCGCGAAGGAATCGACTGCGGGCAAAGACAAGCCCGCCGACAAGTCGGCGGAGAAATCCTCCGACAGCAGCACTTCAAAACCGGCTTCACAGAAGAGCAGCGCGTCGCGCGCCGGGCGCTCCAAGCGCAAACCCGCCAAGGTTAAGCGTCGGCGCTAATTGTTGTACGCGCCAAGGGGTGAGCGCCTTCGGCTAACTTGCAAAATGCATGCATGAGCATTAATATGAAAGCATGGGAATTCAGATCAGTATCCGCGACGTTCCTGAAAAGGTCCGCGATGAGCTCGCGGCCCGGGCTGCTTTGCAAGGGAAATCGATGCAGGAGTTTTTGCGCGCCGAACTGGAGCGCTTAGCCTCTCGCCCTTCTTTGGACGCTTGGCTGCAGCAGGTACGTAAGAGAAAGGCTGCGGCTCAGTCGAAGGTCAGCCCCAAAGAGATAATCGAGCACCGAAACGCTGATCGACGGTGAGCACCGTAGTCGATTCATCTGTTCTCGTTGCCGCCCTGATTGACACCGGTTCCAGCGGCGACTGGGCGGAAAGCGTCATTTCGAGCGGTTTGCTCCATGCCCCTGAGTTGGCGCTGGCTGAAACGGTAAATGTGCTGCGGCGCCTGGAACGCTCGAAACTCATCACCACGCCAGAAGCAACGGGGGCGCGAATAGACCTGATGCAGCTCAACATTGCGCTGTTTGCCTTCGCGCCGTTCGCGGACCGGATCTGGGAACTACGCCATAACCTCACAAGTTACGACGCCTGGTATGTTGCCATCGCGGAAGCGCTGGCGTTGCCTCTCGCTACTCTGGATGAGCGCCTTTCAAGATCAGACGTCGTTGCCTGCGAGTTCCTAACGCCAAAACGTTGACTGGCAGCACCTAAGGAACACTTGCCCGAGCGGGCCCCAAGCCTTAGGATTCCGCGCTTCCCCTTTTTGGTTGATTTTGCTTATGCGCACTGATTATTGCGGCCGGATCGATGAGTCATCGATCGGAAAGCTCATCACCGTGGCCGGCTGGGCCCATCGCCGTCGTGATCATGGCGGCGTAATTTTCGTCGACTTGCGCGATCGCGAAGGCTTGCTGCAAATCGTGTTCGATCCGGACAAGCCCGATGTTTTTGCCCTGGCGGAACGTGTGCGCAACGAATTCGTGCTCAAGGTCACCGGGCTGGTGAGGAGCCGGCCGCCCGGTACCGCGAATGCCAATCTCAAGTCTGGACAGGTCGAAGTGTTGTGCCAGGATCTGGAGATCCTCAATCGCTCAGAGCCGCTGCCGTTTCAGCTCGACGAGACGGTCAGCGAGGAAGTTCGGTTGCGCTTTCGATACTTGGATCTGCGGCGCGATGAAATGCGCGAACGGTTGCTGCTGCGCCACCGGATCACACGCGCGATGCGCCACTATCTGGACGAAGCGGGATTCGTCGACATCGAGACGCCCATGTTATCCAAGGCGACTCCGGAGGGCGCTCGTGATTAT
>JBEPVT010000122.1:0-11741 GCA_041690895.1 Gammaproteobacteria bacterium | reverse complement strand
ATGATCGAGATGAATATAGTGATCCGCAATGTAATTGAGATCGTCCTGGCTAAAATTAAATTGCGCGGAGGTGATGTTCTTGCCCATCGCGCTTTGGCCCGCAAGATTCAAATAAGCAGAAAGCGACTCGATGGTGTAGTTGCCGGTGAGCTCGACCCCGTACTGCTTGCCTTGCGCATAGTTGAACGGCGTAAGAATGATCGGCGCGCCAAATTGACCCTCATCGGTCAGGTTATGCGATTGCTTGTAATAAGTATCGATACCCAGCGTGAGTGCGGGTGAAACCTTCTGTTGAACTCCGAGATCGTAGTAGTTCGCTTGTTCCGCCTCTGGCGTAGCAGCGGGCGTGACTGCGGCACCTCCCGTGGTATTGATAAATTTACTCACCGTTTCGCTGCCGACCAATTCGAACGGCGGCGGCGAAAGGTAGCGCGCGTACCCAGCGTGGACAGTCGTGCCGGGGATTGCCTCCCAGACAACATTGAGGCGCGGGCTTACCTGTCGGGCGCTGCTGAATGCGGTAAAATTATCGAATCTAAGGCCATAATTTACGGTCAACGCAGGAATGATCTTCCACTCATCTTGCAAATACACGCTTTCGATCCATTCGGTTTGGGCGCCGCTATCGACTATCGCAAAGGGAATGTCATCGAGTTGATTGCCGTCTGCATCGAGCGCAATGACTTGCGACGTGGTCAGACTTTTGGAGCGATCGCTCTGAACAAAAACCCCGCCGCGCACTGTATGCGAGTCGTTTAGCTTATAGGCGGCATCTGATTGCAGCGCATAGGCAACATTTTGCTTATAGGCGTCTTGTGCTATGCCGTTGAACAGCAGATCGCCCAAAGGATCGGGCGTGAAGCTTAGGCTCGAGTAGCGGGCGGTAGCGGATGTCTGAATATCGAATGCACCTTCTGAGAACTGCCAACTCAAGACTGCAAAGTGATTGATCTCGCGCTGATTTTCGTTCAAGTTTTCGCTCGCATACGCGGTCTGTGCGTTCACGCTGAGCGGCGAGCCGTCGGCGTTGGTGATTGCCGGCTGCACACCGGCTTGGTTCGGGATTTGGAACTTGCCCGTCGATGTGCTCAACACCGCGCTCAAGCGGTTGTTCTCGCCCAAGATATCTTCGATATACGCGAAGCCGTGATACTGAGTGGCGCGATCATGCAAGGGATTTGACCGGCCGTCGGGGGACTCGATGCCTAAATCGTTGCGCAAGAAGTCGCCCGAGACGAAATAGTTGAGGCTGCCGGATGTACCGCCGTAGTTGATGCTGGGCGACACTTCACCATGGCTGCCGCCGTAGATCGATACGGCGCCGCCCTCATCGATGACCCCGCTCTTGGTCTTAAGGTCAATGATGCCCGCGGTTCGCAGGCCATATTCTGCGGGCAGCGCGCCCGTGATTAAGGTCAGCGAAGAAATGAGTCGTGGATCCAACGACTGGCCAAAGACGCTGATGCCTTCCGGCAGGATAGTCCCGTTCAATCGGTATTGCAGACCGTTATGCTCACCGCGTACGTGGAACTGGCCGAAGGAGTCCTGCGCCACATCCGGCGCCTGCATGATGACCTGATTCAAGAGCTGATTGTCGCCGCCGGGCGCGGCTTGCAGGGCCGCTTCGTTGATGACATAGATTGAAGCACCGGTTTGCGTCTGAATGCCATTGCGGGCCTCGTTCAGCCGCTGGGCGATCACGACCACTTCGTCGACAACCGGGGCTGAGCTGTCAGTTTCATCGCCCTGCGCTGCGCGCGGCAAACAAAGCAATGGAGCAAACGCGAGCGCCACCGGCGCCCCTAAGAATTTGAAAATCGCCATGAGTCGAGAACTCCTCGCCAAACACGCCAAGCCGCAGGCTTCTGCGGCCGAAAAAATCTTCGTTAAGATTTAGGGCGCGACGGGAGGAACGCGAGAGCGAAAGGCGAGCAGGAACTCAAGATCGACAAGGCAGACGACCCGCGATTGCGGTGCAATGCCGCAAGCCCGCGGGAGTGCGACGGGCAGCGCGGCCGGAGCGCCGGCTGCTGAAAGAAGCGGGGCGAAGTTTAAGCAATCCTTGCAAAAATCGTGGATGCCGAGATTCGACTGCTGCGAGGAAACAGGCGGCTTCTCCGGCGTGTGCGAATAGGCATGCGCCATCGCTCCGAATTGGGCGACGATCAGCGCCAGCGCGGCAATCAGCGCGGCGCGAAACTCGACGCGGTGCGTAAGTCTTGGCAAGACGCAACCTGGTGGTAGTCGAGACCCTGATGCTATCACCGTCGTCGCAACCGCGGAATTGCTTCACACAAATGCGCGCCCGGCATGGGTGCCGGCTGTGCCGTGAGCGCCCCGCCAGGCCTCTAAATTGAGATGGGGCCGGCAGATTGTGCCAAAACTTGAGCCCCAGTTAACCGATCTGAGAGCGCGGTCACAACCAATTCGGGGTATCCAGGAAAAATAGCTCACTCGGGGTTTCCCGGCAATGACGTCAACAAGGCAATTTTAGGAGTTTTCATGCATAAGATTCTCACTGCAACCCTCGCAATCGGAGTAATGGCTGCGGGCATTGCGCAAGCTGCCACAACCACCACGACTTTCGCGGTGACTGCGACGGTGCAGTCGACTTGCTCCGCGACTGCCGCGACTTTGGCATTCCCGAACTACACCCCAGGCGGCGGCACGCAGACCGGCAACACGTCGATCAGCGTCAAGTGCACGAAAAATACGCCGTTCACGGTCGCGCTGAACGCGGGCTCGACCACGGGCGATGCCTTTGCGCAACGTCTGATGGGCTCTGGCGTCAACACCTTGCAATACAACCTGTATACCAGCGCCGCGCTCACGACGATCTTCGGCGACGGCACCGGTGGAACGGGCACGATCCCTGGTACGGGCCTCGGCGTTGCCACCGCCAATACGGTGCAGGTCTTTGGTCAGTTGCCGGACAACGCGACGAACCAAGCAGCCGTCGCCGGCAGCTATTCCGACACGATCACCGTCACGGTTACGTATTGATCTAGTGCTCTGGCGGCGGCCGCGCGCCGCCGCCGGAGTGCCGGACTGTTAGTTCGTTTCTCGAGGATTCAATGCGTAAGAATCAAGCAATGATGCTGATCTTTGGCGCGGTATTGGCCGGCGGCGCCAACTCCGCAACCACCACCACGACCTTTGCGGTCACTGCGAGCGTGCAAGCGACGTGCTCAGTGACCGCCACCACACTCGCGTTCGGCGCTTACACCCCGGGTGCGGGCGCGATCACGAATAACAGCACCATCAGCGTCAAGTGCACCAAGAACACGCCGTATACGATTGCTCTGAATGGCGGCACGACCGTCGGCGGCACGGTTGCGCAACGGCTGATGGCGTCCGGTGCCAATACCCTGCAATACAATCTGTTCACCACGGTGGCATTCACTCAGATTTTTGGCGACGGCTCGGGTACGAGTAAAACCGTCGCCGGCACCGGCGCCGGCGTCGCCGCGGCCAATGCAGTGGCCGTGTTTGGTCAAGTGCTGGACAGTGCAACCAATAAAGCCGCGGTACCCGGAAGCTACACCGATACGATCGCCGTCACCGTGACCTACTAGGATGCGAACGCTCCTCGCACTGCTGATTGTCGCTGCACTCGCCGCGCCGGCAAGCGCCAGCACCTTCAACATCTCGCCCATCCGCGCGGAGCTCACCGGCGCTCATCACACCGAAGCGCTCACCATCATGAATGCCGATGACAGTCCGGTCGTCGTTCAAGTCCGAGTTGTGCGTTGGTCGCAGAAAGACGGCGCAGAGCAACTCGATGATACGCGCGAGCTGCTGGCAACACCGCCGGTGCTGCAGATTCCGGCGAACAGCCAGCAAATCATCCGAGTCGCGCTGCGACGCGAGCCGGATCCCGCACAAGAGCTGACTTACCGCGTGATTTTCGAGGAAGTCCCGCAGGCGGCACCAAGGGAATTCATCGGTCTGCGCGTCGCGCTGCGACTGAGTATTCCTGTGTTCGTCGAGCCCGCGCACGGCAAGGCCAACGCAGAGCTTGCTTGGCAATCACGCTGGCTCCCCAACGGCCAGCTCGAACTCGCGGCAACCAACAACGGCAGCGGCCATTTGCAAATAACCGATTTCGAAGTGCAATTTCCGGGTTCATTGATGCCGCTGCGCGGCGTTACCGCGAAATATGTGTTGTCCGGCAGTCGAATGAGCTGGACCTTGACCCCGCCCGCGGATGCAATAAAACAGGGCGCGATCCCAATCCGCGGTCACAGCGACCGAGGAGATTTTTCCGCCGACGTTGCCCCCAGCGACCTCTAAGAGTTGCGGGTTGGCGCGTGCCCATGACCAGGCTAACTCGAATTGCCGACGCGCTGCAGACATATTCTGGGCTGCTGCTGCTGATGATGATGATCCTCTGCCTTGCGGCGCACGCCGCCATCGCGGTCGATCCGACACAACTGATCGAGGCTGTCCTGGAAGTGAGCGTAAGCGACTCCGAGCCTGGAGAAATGGTTGTCGTGCTGCGCGGTCCAGAAGGGCAGCTGTATCTCGAGGAAGGCGATTTTGCGCGCCTGCGCCTGCATTTGCCGTCCACGGCGCCCGCCATGCATGAAGGCCGGCGCTATTTTGAACCGAAAGCCATCAGAGGTTGCACAGTAGCGATCGACGAGGCTGCGCAGCGCGCGGTGATTACCGTGCCACCAACCGCGCTCGACATGACTCATTTGAGCGCAGCGGAACGACGCTCGCCCGACATCACTCCGGCCTCGCCGGGTGCTTTCCTCAATTACCAGCTCTCGGCGCAGCAAATCGATGGCCAGAACATCGGTGGCGCGTTCGCGGAACTCGGTGTATTTGCCGGCGCCGGCGTGTTGACCAATACGGCGGTCGCACGCTCTGGCAGCAACGACAATCAACTCGTGAGATTGGATACAACGTACACGCACAACTTTCCGGCCACACTCGAGACTTTGAATCTTGGCGATGCCATCAGCGATGGCGCGAGCTGGGGCAACGCCTTGCGCTATGCAGGCGTGCGCTGGAGCCGCAATTTCGGCCTTAGGCCCGATTTGCTGACGACGCCGCTGCTGGCCACGTCGGGCACCGCCACCGTGCCCTCCACGGTGGATGTTTTCGTCAACAATCAATTGGTGACGAGCAGCCAGTTGCCGCCCGGGCCTTTTGTCATCGATCGGTTGCCAACTGTGTCGGGCACAGGCGATGTCAGCGTGGTGGTGCGCGACGCGCTCGGGCGCGAGCAGGTGCTCACGCAGTCCTTCTATTCGAGCGTCACGCTGCTCGCCCAAGGCTTGTCGCAATACTCCATCAACCTCGGCAAGATTCGCGACAACTATGCGCTAGAGAGCAATCAATATGGTCCGATGTTGGGCGAGGTCAGCTATCGACGCGGCATCACCGACAGCATCACCCTGGAGGGGCACGGAGAATATTTGGCCGGCGATTCGCACGCCACCGGCCTCAATGCCGCGTTTGGGGTTGGACAAATCGGGGTCATTAATTTCACGGCCGCGAATGGCGGCGATACGAGCGGATCGGGCTGGTTGAGCGGTGTTGGACTAGAACATCGCGGCACAAATACCAGTTTCATCGCGAGCAGCCTGTGGGCCAGCCGTGACTTCTCCCAGGTCGGCGCAGCGCTGGATCCCGCCATGCGCATGCGGCAACGCAGTATTTTGCAGACCGGCATGGGGTTGGGCCGCTTCGGATCCCTGTCCCTGGCCTATGTGCGGCAAACCTATCGAGATTCCCCGACACAGCAAACGCTGGGGCTGACTCACAGCATTAATTTCGGCCGCATCGGTTCACTCAATTTAACACTCACGCAAACGCGCACCGCGGCGCAGCTTTCGAGCGGCGCACAAAACTCAACCAGTGCGTATTTGATTTTTGTGCTTCCCTTGGATTTTCGGCGTGCGGCCACCTTGAGCACCGTCGGCGGCAGCGGTCCCGGTGCGCCCGCGAACGAGGTCATTGCATCCATGACTCAAAGTCCGCCGGTGGGACCGGGCAGCGGCTATCGACTAAGCGCGTCGACGGCCGGCAACTACGATGCCGACTGGCGCCAGCAATTTCACAGCGCGGATCTTGAATTGGAGGTAGCCCGCAATCAGGGGCTCGATGGCCGCAGCGCTTATCTTTCCGGCGCGATGACCTTGCTGGATGGGCAGCTCAATACCACGCGTTCCGTCAATGGCAGCTTTGCGATGGTCGATGTTGCGGGTCTCGCCGGCGTGCCGGTATACGTGGAAAACCAGCTCACCACGCACACCGATGCCAGCGGCCGTGCCCTGCTGTACAACCTGCGTCCCTATGAGGCGAACCGCATCAGCATCACGCCGGAGGACTTGCCGCTGGATACCGCCATTGCCGCCAGCAGCACCATCATGGCGCCGCCCTATCGCAGCGGTGTGATTGCCCGATTTCCGGTCGAGCGCGTGCGCAGCGGCACATTTCGCCTGGTCACCGACGATGGCAAACCCGTTCCGGTGGGCGCCGTCGTGACGCTCCAGGGCACGCAGTTCCCAGTGGTCCTGGAAGGCACGGTTTATGTGACCGGTTACGATCATGGCATGGCGGCCGAGGCAATTTGGAGCGGCGGACGCTGTAGTTTCCGATTGGAGCCGCCGCCGCCCGACGATCCGTTACCGGACATGGGGACGATTCAATGCCATGAGAATCACGCGACCACGGTGCGCAACCGATGAGAGTCACAAACTTTATCGCCGCCGCGTGCCTGAGCGTGTTCCTGGCGCAGGGCGCTGCAGCCGCCACTGTCGTCAACTGCACGGCGAGCGCGAGCGGCATCGCATTCGGCATCTATAATCCTTTGAGCGCCGTCGCCAATGCATCAACCGGTTCCTTGAAGGTGACTTGCAGTGGCAGCGGAACAGGCTCGGCCAATGTCACTCTCAAGGTGACGTTGAGCACAGGCTTAAGCGGCAGCTACGCGACACGAAAATTGTTCTCGGCAGCCAACAAGCTCAACTACAACATTTATTGGAGCACCGCGTACAACCAGATCGTCGGCGACGGCACCGGCGGTTCCTTCGCCGGCAGCGCCGGACCTTTCGTCGTGCGGGCGGGCGGCAGCAACTTCGCGACGGGAACATTTTACGGCCTAATTCCTGCCTCTCAGGACGTCGCGCCCGGCGCTTACAGCGATGTCATTGTCGTGACGGTGACGTACTAGTCAATCCAGCGGACGGACCGTCAAGCGCACCGGCCAAGGGTAATTGCCGGCGGTAAGTCCGGGCACGAGAGCAAATCGAAACTTCAACGACAGATTGACGGCCTGAGGCTTTTGCCAGCGCTGCACGATGGTGCCGCCGTCCGCGCCCAACGCTAGATCGGAACTCAAGCCTTCGACCACCATGGACGAGAGCATCGGCGCGACGGTCAGTACCTCGAGGGCAAAGCCGCTCGGACTATTGCTGTGTACGGTGAACTGTGTCGGCTGCACGACGTCGACATAACCGCGCCGCAGGTCAACGGCGGAAATATCCAAAGCGGTGGGCGCCGACCGAAATTCGATGTTGGCCATTGCCCGAACGGTGACGCTGACTGAAAAGTCCGAATGCACGTCCCTGGCGCCGGCGGCAGGGACGCTTGCGGCAACGATCAGTGCGATACGTGCCGTGTTTAATCCCTGATTGTGCGAAGATTTGCTCAAGTCCTCAAATAGCGGCAAAAAACGGCAGTACTTTAGCCGTCCGGCAGCGCGGACATAACGCAAGAACACAGCGGGGAAGGCTGCCTTTTCGACCATGCGCAAACGACTTTCACTGGGTAGCATTGCCGTATTTTCCTGGCTCGTTGGCGCACCCTGGGCGGCGCGCGCAGAGGCTGCCGCAAACTTGGACTCGGTGGTCGTGATTGCCACCCGCACACCGGAAGCCAGCCACGATTTGCCGGTCTCGATCGATCGGATCGACGCGCAAACCATTCGCAACGGACAGCTGCAAGTGAATTTGTCGGAATCGTTGCTGAGCGTTCCGGGTGTATCGGCGCAAAGCCGGCAGAATTATGCGCAGGATCTGCAGCTGTCGGTGCGCGGCTTCGGCGCCCGATCGAGTTTCGGCGTGCGCGGCGTGCGCCTATATTCCGACGGAATCCCAGGGACCATGCCCGACGGTCAGGGGCAGTTTTCTCAATTTGATTTGAGTGGCGCTGATCACATCGAAGTGTTGCGGGGTCCCTTCTCAGCGTTGTATGGCAACTCATCGGGCGGCGTCATTGCAATATTTACTGCAGACGCCAAGCCAGGATTTCTGCTCGGCGGCACTGCAGAGTATGGCACCTTCAACGCGCAGCGCTACGCGGTCAAGACCACTGGAGATAACGGCCTGGTCAACTACGTCATCGACGCGTCTCACTTTCAAACCGATGGCTATCGCGTTCATTCCGATGCGGAACGCAACCTGTTCAATGCGAAGGCCAGCGGCAGCCCAACTGATACTTCGAAACTGACCATTGTGGCGAATGCCGTGCAAACGCCATTTGTTCAAGACCCGCTCGGGCTCACGCGCGCGCAACTGGCCGCAGACCCCACGCAGGCCGGCGTGAACGCCATTGTGTACAACACCCGTAAGTCGCTCGCTCAAGAACAACTGGGCATGGTCTACGACAATAAGCTGAGCGCCGCCGATGATTTGGTGGCGAGCGCCTATACGGGACATCGCGCTACCACGCAGTTTCAAGCAATACCTCGGGCGACGCAGCAGTCGGCGCCACTCTATCCGGGCGGTGTCATCGACTTGGACCGCGCGTATTGGGGCGCCGATTTGCACGTGAGCGATCAACGCAATCTCGGCGACACACCACTGCTGCTGGTTGCAGGTACGAATTACGACGATTTGGCGGAAGCGCGCAAGGGCTATTTAAATTACATCGGCACGGAATTGGGCGTGCAAGGCGCGCTGCGCCGCAATGAGGCCAATCATGTGTACGATTTCGATCAATACCTGCAGGCGCAATGGGACCCAACGCAGCACTGGCGCGTCGTAGCAGGCGTGCGCCACAGTTTGGTCGAAGTCACGTCGCGCGGTCACCTGGCGGTGCTCGACGCTGCCGATAGCGAAGTGCGTTATTCCGCCGTCAATCCCGTCGCGGGAGTGACGTACCGGTTCAACTCGGCGATCAACGCCTATGGATCGTACGGTAAGGGATTTGAAACCCCCACACTGAATGATTTGGCGTACCGGTCTGTCGATGGCAGTCTGCCTGGCCTGAATCTGGGATTGAAACCGGCGCGCAGCGATAACTACGAAGCGGGTATCAAAGCCGGCAACGAATTCATGCGCGCAAATCTTGCCGTCTTTTACATCAAAACTGTCGATGAACTCGCGGTGTTGCAGAACTCAAGCGGCCGCACCGTGGATCAAAATATCGGCGAGACCACACGGCGAGGGCTCGAACTAGGGATTGACGCGAAATGGACCGGCGGATTTAGTGCTCGAGTGGCTTACACCTATATCAAGGCCGTTGTGGCGCAGCCGTATTTCACTTGTGTCGCAGCGCCATGCAATCCGCTGACCAATCCGGCAGGGAGACCGCCGCCTAATTATCTGCCGGTGGCTGAAGGAAATTTCCTACCGGCCGTGGCGCGAAATACGCTCTATGGAGGAGTAAGCTGGAGTTACGCGCCGTTGGGCTTTTCGACTACGTTGGAGGCGCTGGCGCGAGCGAAGATTTATGCTGACGACCGCAATACGGACGCGGCAGCGGGTTATTGGCTGGCCAATTTGCGTGCGGGGTTCGAACAGGAAACTAGGCACTGGCGTTTTAGCGAATTCGCCCGTCTTGATAATCTGACAAATCGAGTCTATGTAGGTTCTGTGATCGTGAATGAGACGAATTCCAGGTTTTTCGAGTCGGCGCCCGGGCGGACAGCCTATGTAATGTTCACTGCCTCCGTGCGTAATTAAGCTGGCGTTATGTACACCAAATGCCTTGAACTGCGTTGGATACATTAGGGTCTCATTCAGTGTGCGTGAAGAAAGCAGCCGCTCGTTGCGGCCAGGTAAGGAGAGGCAAATGAGTATCAAGAGCAAGAGCGTTCTTTTGGCGGTTGGCGCGCTAGGATTGATACTGGCAGGCGCTGGGCCGGCATTGGCGCAAGGCCATGGCGGCGGCGGCGGCGGCGGCGGTGGAGGACACTCCTCTGGCGGCGGAGGGCATTCCTTTGGCGGCGGAGGGCATTCCTTTGGCGGAGGCCATGCGGGCGGCGGCGCTCATTTCGCTGGACCGGGTCATTTCGCAGGCGGCGGCCACATTGGCGCGGCATATCATGGCGGCTACGCTGGTCACGGCGGCTACGCTGGTCATGGCGGCTACGCTGGTCATGGCGGCTACGCAGGGCACGGCGGTTATGGTTACGGCGGGCATAGCTATTTTACCGGTGGCCGTGGAGCTTACTGGGGCGGCGGCTGGCACGGCGGCTGGGGCGGCGGTTACTGGCGTGGCGGGTTCTGGCCGCGCGCATTTTACGGCGGTGGCTTTGCCTGGTTTCTGCCCATCCTGCCGTTAGCGTATGCCACGTATTGGTACAGCGGCCTGCCGTACTACTACGCCAACGACGTGTATTACACCTGGAACCCCTCCTATGATGGGTACGTGGCCACGGATCCGCCGCCTCTGGCAGATTCAAGTGACTCCGACCAAGGATCTGCGTCAGCGGCGCCGCAGAATGCGGGCCCTAGTCCCGGCGGGCCGACTGCCGGCCAGATCTTCATGTACCCCAAGAATGGCCAGAGTGCCGAGCAGCAAGCCGCTGACAAGGCAGACTGCCAGAAGTGGGCGGCAGATCAGGCCGGACAGGTCGCTGAAAATGGCTCCGACTACAATCGCGCGATGGTGGCTTGTGTGGAAGGACGCGGGTATAGCGCTCGATAAGGAAGGACGATTGAGCAATAAAAAAGCCTCGCTCGGGCGCCAGGTCCTCGGTTAAAGTGTTGTTCTGTCACGATGATTGAATGTATTCCGCCCCGTAATCAACGATTTACGGGGTTTTTATGTGCCGTAATAATTACCAGGGAATATCAAAGGCCAAAGCTGCCGACTGATGCTCACGCGACCGGTCAATCAAATCGGCGGCGTCAGAACAGTTCATTGTGCTCTTTGAACGCCCGCGACATCTACAACAGTTAGAGGTCTTCGAGAGTCGTGCTGGTCACGCGCCCGGCCTCGGCGGCCTTGATGGCTGCAAACGTCTTGGCGTTTGGACGCGGCACCTTAATCGGCAGACCTCTCGTCTCAACAACGCTGAGCAGGAACAACCGGATCGCGGTGCTCACATCAAGCCCCGCCGCCTTCAAAATGGCCGCGGAATCCCGCTTCAATTCTGGCTCCATACGGGAACGAACATCGACGGTCAGCCATTGGCTGTGTCCAGCATTTTTAAGGACATTTGACCCGTGTAGCTAGGTTGAACCCCAGCAGGTCTGGGTGTTGCCAAGCGGGAGTGCTCCCTGCAATCCGGTGCTGTCGAGGGTGAACTGCGTGCACTGCGCATCTGCTGTTTGGGGTGCGAGAACCGGTACCGCAGTCAGGTTGTAGGTTTCCGGGGGACCAGCGACCACGTTGATGGTGACTGTGTAGTACCCTTGTGACGATGGGGCTGGACTCGTCAGTACAACTGGGCATTTGACTGCGGCGTAAGTGAAGTTTTGCGAATAACAGCGCTCCAACGCTTGCGCGGTAACGGACAAACTTCTCGTCGCATCGGTACGATTTGCTCTCTTCACGTA
>JBEPVT010000121.1:0-11779 GCA_041690895.1 Gammaproteobacteria bacterium | reverse complement strand
GGTCGCCGACATGATCTGCGGGGCAGGCGTCGAGCGTGTGCTGACGCTCGACCTGCACGCGGAGCAGATCCAGGGATTCTTCGGCATTCCGGTCGACAACGTGTTCGGCTCGCCGGTGTTGCTGGGCGATGTGTGGCGCAAGGCCTATCCCGACCTGATCGTCGTCTCGCCCGACGTCGGCGGCGTGGTGCGCGCGCGCGCCTTCGCCAAGCGCCTCGACGATGCGGACCTGGCCATCATCGACAAGCGCCGTCCGCGTCCGAATGAATCGAAGGTCATGAACATCATTGGTGAAGTCAGCGGCAAGAACTGCGTGTTGATCGACGACATGGTCGACACCGCCGGCACGCTGTGCCTCGCGGCGCAGGCGCTGAAGGACGAAGGCGCGGTGCGCGTCGTGGCCTATATCACGCATGCGGTGTTGTCGGGCGGCGCCGTCGAGCGCATTGCGAAATCCGCGCTGGATGAGCTGGTCGTGACGGATACGATTCCGCTGAGCGAGGCGGCGCAGAAGTGCACGCAGATCCGCCAGCTGTCGGTTGCGGCGTTGCTGGCGGAGACGATCCGCCGCATCCGCGACGAGGAATCGGTCAGTTCGCTCTATATCGACTGAGCAAAGTTTTTGGGTGGATTGGCATTGGTCGCGGTGCTGGTCCGAGTGTTAAACGAACAGGAGTCATTCCATGCGTATTGCTTTCGAACTCAGCGCGGAACCGCGTAATGATCAGGGCAAAGGTGCGAGCCGCCGCCTGCGTCATTCCGGCAAGGTTCCCGCCATTCTCTACGGCGCTCATGCCGAGCCGGTCAGGCTCTCGCTCGAGCATCACAAACTGATGTCGCTGGTTGCGGACGAGAAATTCTATTCCTCGATCATCAGCATCACCGTCGGCGCGCAGCAGCAGCCGGTCATCGTCAAGGACGTGCAGATGCATCCGGCGCGCAATGCCATCACGCATGTCGACCTGCAGCGCGTGCTCGAGAACGAGAAGATCCGTCTGCATTTGCCGATTCACTTCAGGGGCGAGGCCGCCTCCCCGGGCGTCAAGACGCAGGGTGGCGTCGTTTCGCACCACATGGCCGACATGGAAGTGGTCTGCCTGCCGAAAGACCTCCCCGAGCACATCGAGCTCGACCTTTCGACGATGAACCTCAACGACACGCTCTATCTTACCGACGTCAAGGTGCCTGAAGGCGTGACGATCTCGGGGCTGGCGCACGGCGCCAATCCGCCGGTCGTCTCGATCCATGCGCCGCGCGTTGCCGAGCCGGAACCAACCGAGGAAACCGCAGCCGCGGCCACCGAGGGCGATGCCGCCGCAGTACCTGCCGAGGGTGCCGTCGCCGCTGCCGGAGCAGCGGGCGCGAAGAAGGAAGAGGGCGCCAAGGCCGAGGGCAAGGACGCGAAGAAGGAAGGCGGGAAGAAGTAACCGTGAGACGGCGTGTGCGGATCACTATGGTGAGTCCGCGCACCGTCTCGCCTTTTTTCCGCCGTGCACTCGGTGGAGGATCGCTGTGACGGGGCTGCCCCTCAAGCTGGTCGTCGGGCTTGGCAATCCGGGCGCCGAGTACGCGCGCACTCGGCACAACGCGGGCTTCTGGTACGTCGATGAACTGGCGCGCAGCGCAGGCGGAAACTGGCGGCGCGAGTCGCGCTTCCAGTGCGAGCTCGCGCGCGCCAGCGTCGCCGGCCAGGAATTGTGGCTGGTCAAGCCGCAGACCTTCATGAACAAGAGTGGCGCCGCGGTGCAGGCCGTGGCAGCGTTCTATCGCATTGCGCCGGGCGAGATGCTGGTCGCGCACGATGAGATCGATCTGCCGCCCGGCGTCGTACGGCTGAAGGAAGGCGGCGGCCACGGCGGGCACAACGGCGTGCGTGATGTGATCGCGCAACTCGGCGCGGATTTCTGGCGCTTGCGCATCGGCGTCGGCCACCCGGGTTCAAAGGACCAGGTCGTCGACGCCGTGCTCGATCGTGCCACGTCGGATGAGCAACAACTCATCGACGCCGCGCTGGTGCGCGCGCACGCCGCGCTCCCTGAACTGCTGCGCGACGGTGCGCAGAAGGCGATGCACAGGCTCCATACGCAAGACGAAACCGGAAGTGCAGCAGGACAATGAGCATCAAGTGCGGAATCGTCGGGCTCCCGAACGTCGGCAAATCGACGCTTTTCAATGCACTGACGCGCGCGCAGATCGCGGCGGAGAACTATCCGTTCTGCACGATCGATCCGAACGTCGGCATCGTGCCGGTGCCCGATGCTCGGCTCGTTGAGCTGGCCGGTATCGTGCATCCCGAGAAGATAGTGCCGACGACGGTCGAGTTCGTCGACATCGCCGGGCTTGTGGCGGGCGCCTCGCAGGGCGAGGGCCTGGGCAACAAGTTCCTGGCCCACATCCGCGAAACCGATGCGATCGCGCACGTTGTACGCTGTTTTGACCACGACGATATCGTGCACGTGGCCGGGCGCATCAATCCAATCTCCGATGTCGATGTCATCAACACGGAGCTGGCGCTGGCCGATCTTGCGGTCACCGAGAAAGCGGTCGACCGCGCAGCCAAGGCGATGAAAAGCGGGGACAAGGAAGCGGCGCGCCGCCATGTTTTATACGAGCGCGTGCGCGTGGCGCTCGATGCGGGCAATCCGGCGCGCGTCGTGCCGGTCGCGGATGCCGAACGCCGCGACATGCGCGAACTGCAACTGCTGACATCGAAGCCGGTGATGTATGTCGCGAACGTCGATGAAGCGGCGCTGGCGCACGACAACGACTATCTGCTTGCGCTGCGCGAGCGGGCGCGTGCCGAGGGCGCAACCGTCGTGCCGGTGTGCGCGGCGATCGAAGCGGAAATCGCGCAGCTCGAAGAAGCCGAGCGCGCCGATTTCCTCAAGGACCTCGGCCTCGCCGAGCCCGGCCTGAACCGCGTGATTCGCGCCGGCTACGAGCTGCTGGGGTTGCTGACGTATTTCACCGCAGGCCCGAAGGAAGTGCGCGCCTGGACAGTACGCGGCGGCAGCACGGCGCCGCAGGCCGCCGGCGTCATCCACACCGATTTTGAGCACGGCTTCATACGCGCCGAAGTGATCTCATACGATGAATACGTGCGCTGCCGCGGCGAGGCGGGCGCGAAAGAAGCCGGCAAGATGCGGCTGGAAGGCAAGGAATACGTCGTCCGCGAGGCCGACGTCATGCACTTCCGCTTTAACGTCTAGCTTAACGTCGATTGGGCGGCGAAGCGGGCAGCGCCAGCAGCTTCGCGCGCAACGCCAGCACATCGCGCTTCAACTGCGGTACCAGCGGACGCACGCTGGCACTGATCTCGTTGTCGATCGCCGTCGGCGCCAGGTAATTGTGGCAGTAGGTGCGGAAATACGCGGCGTACACCTGCTCGTAGCGGCGGAACGCATCGCCGAACGCCTGGTGCGGCACAATCGTCTCGCCAAAGCGCTCGGAACACATCAGGCTGGCCGAGCTGTGCAGATAGTTGTTGTGCTCGGCAACGACGGCCTGTGTATAGCTCTTGCGAGCGTGGAAATGCTGCACCAGTTCGCGCCGGCGAGGGCCGGTAATATTCTGTCCGCGCAGGTATTCGAAGAATGCCCTGCGGTGCACCAGCGTAAATGCGGTCGACAGCAAGGTGCTCGCCTGCAGCGCACTCCGGTGCGGCCGCGCGACGCTTGCCATCATCTGGGAATGCGCCGATTCCCAGTTGCGGTACTCGATCGGGCTGGCCAGCAGTTGTTGCGCAATCTGCTTTTCGGTCGACGGTCCGCGCTGCGCCGCATACTCTATGTGCGCTTCCGATTCGTCCATGAGCTGCTTGAGCGTGACCAGCGGCGGCCCGCTCGCGACGTTGAGACGCAGCAACCTTGAGAAGGTGTCGGCGATGCTGCTACGAGCAGGTGTTTCGCGCCTGGCCATGGAATCCCTCAAAGCAACCGGTTTCGCCGCGACGCGTCAAACGCGAAGGGGTTTTTATTGGTCTGAATGGCGGATGTTGCGCGTTTTATGTGCGGCAGTTCAAACTATTTTTTGCCCATGCAATGTATGCCGAGTCCTACACTGATTGTGTAAAATTCCGGTAACATCGGCGAAAAGCCGCGAAACCGGTTGCAGTACGGTTTCTTGACTGACATCAGGCGGGCCGCGAGAATCCGCCTCCCTTTAAGCAAGCGTCCGAAATTTAAGGCTAGGTAGCTCAGCTGGTTAGAGCGTGGCACTCATAATGCCGAGGTCGTGGGTTCGAGTCCCACCCTAGCCACCAATTGCGGCGGTCCGAGTGGCGAGACGTCAATTGGTCCTCTGCGGGAGCGCGCCCAGATCATGAACGTCGCCCGCTCCGGCGGATCATTCTGGGATGAGTCTAGCCTGCGCACGCCATCAAATCGGACCTTCGCCCACACCTGGAATGATTGCGGTCTGACAGATAAATAATGCCGCTTTCGTAAGCTAGGGCTGTGTCGGACCGCAGGGAGTGACAGTCATGATCGACGCGAGCGATGCTTTCAGCAGTTTTTCGGTGGACGACATTCCGAGGGCCAGGGACTTTTATGGCAAGACGCTGGGTCTCGAATGTGCCAGCGGTCCGGAAGGCACTTTGGTTGTACCGCTTTCCGGCAGCGCAAAAGCGCTGATGTACCCTAAACCCAATCACCAGCCCGCGACTTTCACGGTCCTGAATTTTCCCGTCGACAGCGTGGAAAAAGCAGTAGAGGAACTGACCAAGCGCGGCGTGCGATTTGAAATCTACGACGAACCCAATCTGAAAACAGACGCACGAGGGATTTCTCGGGGGAATGGCCCGACGATCGCGTGGTTCAAGGATCCAGCGGGGAATATCTTATCCGTGCTGGAAGCCACCTAGCCGATTGGCCGCTAACCTTCCGAGTCCGAAGTTACCGACCAGAGGTGACATCCTGGAATTTTGACTATCGAGTCACGAGAAAGTCACGCGCGCCAACTTAGGCGCCTGCTGTAGCGCCAAGTAAGAAGTAAGCGATGGTCGGGCTGCACCGGCAGTTCTAGGGTGCAATACGCTAGGGAAAATGCAAGACGTTCTGATAGCCCAACCGCCACGTGACTCCCACCCTAGCCACCAATCGCAGTTGTACAAGAGCGCGAGACATCAGTTACCGCGGGCGCCGCTGTTTGGTTATGTAGTCCCCATGGCTTGCGCGAGTGCCAAAGCCGCTCGATAGCTTCGCACATTCTCGACCCATTCTGGCAAGGCGATGGTGATCAGAATCTCTTCGACGGAGCCTACCAGCAGGAATAGGCAACCCAATCGGAACGGAATGTCCGACCAGCCCAAGAAAAAGCAAACCATCGCGGCGCCCATCACATAGGCCGTAACGGTCATGAGCCGTGTGTGGTAACTGGTCAAGCGACGGTATTTCAGGAATCCATATGCGATGGGGCAGCAATACGCCGCGACCGCAATCGCCACATAGACGACGTTCTGCTGCAATGCCAGGGGGCGTAGCCATATCGCCGCGGGCAGGTAGACCATCACGGTTACCAGATCGCCCCAGCTGTCGAGCTGCGCGCCCAGTCGGGTCTTTTGGTCCAGGCGTCGCGCAAGGTAACCATCCAGAATATCCGACACCAGGCTTGCAACCAGGACATAGGCAAAAACAGGCTGCCGCCGCCACGCCAGCCATAGCAACACGGGCGCCGCAATAATGCGGGCCGCGGAAATTGTGTTGGGAACGTTGAGATTGGCCATCACCCGATCCGCTCCTTAAGGCCCAATACCACCATTAAAGCCGCTGCGAGGGTATGCAACAGGAGCGCAAGCGCGAATAGCATGACCATGAACTGGAGACCAGGTGCCCAAACGAATCCCAACACGAGGAAAACGCCGATCACGGAATCCCATTGATCCGCCAGCCAGAACAGGAATGCGGTGCGGCCCTTGGCCGCCGCGCCGGGTGCAATATCAAGCTGCCGCTTCAAGAAGCTGTTGGGCAATTCGCCGATAACGTAACCAAAGCCAAGCAGCAGCCCCCACGCCGCGGGATGATTGACCTGGAACGGCGCGACACACAGCCATTCGCTTGCACCGGGAGCTGCGCGCGCTTGAAGCGCCGACGCCAGTGCGCTGATCAGGGGCATGATTACCGCGCCTCGAAGAGTCTTATTGGCGCCGAACACCCGTCGATCCCGAAAGCAAAGACCCCCGTCAATGGGACAGGCAGCAAGTGACTTCAGCCATCCCGCCTTGATGATCAGGATTTGCACGATGCCGGCTACCAGAACCGGCAGTGCGAGCCAAAGCGCCTGCAGTACAAGAAGCGACCCATTCGCGTTGGTCCGCACGGCGCTATCCTTTCATTTGGATCAGCACGAGGTAGCCAGGCTCAGGGCCTTCCAGGTTTGCACCACGCGCGGCAAGAATGATTGTCGGACCGAGTGGTGGAGCAACGTATACAAGGCCAGTCGTCTGACCATCAGCTCGGCGAGAGCCAATTGGAAACCCTCGGCCCATGAGTGGCTGTCGACTTCCCGGCCCAGAATTGCAGAAAGTTGCTGGCGATGCAGTTCGACATATCTGACAGATTGATCCCGGGCATCTTCTGCGCTGAGCGTGAAGCACAACAACTCGGCCAGATCACGTTGCGGGGGCGCCCACGCACACAGCTCCCAGTCATACCAGCACGTGCGCAAGTTTCCGCCTTCGCGCCGGAAAGCCATGTTGCGCGGATTGCAGTCGTTGTGAATCAATGCCGTCGGCAGACGCGCATATCTGGGCATCCAAGCGGCCATCCCTGCGATCAAGTTACGTACATGTGCGACAAGTTCCGTTCCGCCCCATGTCTGCAAATAGGGTTCGATCGTTTGCGCGACGGCTTGGTGGAAAGGCAGCGCTTGGAGAGTGCTGTCTGCGTCGACACGTTCTGCGTCGCGGATCATTGCCCTCAAAGGCGTGGCGACTTCGTACTGCGCCGCATGAATCGTCGCAAGATCACGGACTGCACATGTCAGATGCGCGTCCGTCCACAGGTGCGGCTGATCAACAGAGTTCAGCAACTCGACATTGTCCAATCGCTCGAGCAACAGCATGGCGCGATTCGTTTCGGGGTGTCGACCCTGAGCGTGACAACGGGGGGCGAACTCCAGCAGCTCGGGCACGGCTGAGTAGAAGGACGTCTCGCGGGCTTCGGCGCCCTGCAGTTGAAGCTGGTTGCTGTAGCGCTCGAGCACATTGACTAGATGAGGGTGGGCGACTGAAAGTACCTCTACGGCCGTTGAGGTTGCCTCGCAATCGCGCGCCTTGATTTTCAGTACGAAGTTTGCGTGATCAGAAGCAGATTCTGCCGTTGACACACCGTATAAGCCCAATGGGCCACCGCAACGCCACGACGCAATTTCCGTGACGATGCTGCATCGCGACTCAAAAGTCGCTGGCCGCCAGTTGGGGTCGTAGGGATGCAGTGCCCGGAGAACCTTGATGCCAAGGACATTCTGACTATCGCGTGCTGCTCGTTCGCGCTGAGGCCGATCGATCACTCCGGCTTGGCGGAGCGCCATGAGGTACGCCGAAAAGTAGTCCGAGTTGAGTTTGGGATAGCGCAGTCGTTGAGTTGCAAGGTACGCACCGCTGAGCCCACTGTTGATTCGCGCATGTGCGGATGCTTCGTAGAACTGGCTCACGCTCCGTCCGGCGCTCCCAGGGGCTGTGCTGGCGAAGAACCCCTGCAAGCGCTTGAGTGGCAAGTTAACGTCCGGAAACCGCTCGAGCCGCCGGAACCAGTTCGGGAGTGGTTCCAACCGTATCGTGTAGCCATAGAGATTGAGGAAGAGAATCAGTTCGCGCCAACTACGTGGCTCAGGATGTGAAAGGTGCAAAGTTCGCAGCCCACGGTACTGTCCCAGGTTGGCGACTACCGCCCGGGAGACAAAATCGACGGGAACGACGTCCACCTGCCAATCGCTGTCCGGCGCATGGCCCATTCGAATGCAGCCTTGCAAGAGCAGCGAGACAAAATCCTCGGCGTTCGCATACTTGCCATCGCTGTCGCCAGTGATAAGCGACGGCCGAAAAATGCTGGCGTTAAGGCCGCGTTGAACCGCACGGCGAACCAGTCGCTCCGCGACAGCCTTGGATTGGGCGTAGCCCAAAGGAATTGTGGACATGTATGTGAAGGGATCAGTTTCTTCCATCACTCTAAGGTGTGGATTGGTCGAGTAACAGACACCGATACTTGAGATCAGTGCAAAGTGTTTGGACTTCCCATGGCACGCGAGGCGAAGCAGGGGCGTCACCGACAGCACGTTCGACGCGCGCAGTCTGGGATAAGATTTCACCCAACTGACATCGGCAGCACAGTGAACAATGGCGGAAGCCTTGTGCGCGAGAGACTCATATTGATGAGCGGCAATGCCGAGATGGGGTCGCGTGAGATCCGCCTCCAACACATGCAAGCGCGCGTTCACCCTTTCTGGGTCCGCGCCGGCCGCCAGCACCTCACTTTCAACCCGTTCACGCGCGCTGCCGCCTTGTCCTGAGCGAGCGAGGCAATAAACGTCGCCGTCTTCGCGCTCAAGGAGTTGCCGCGCGATATGCCTTCCCAGGAAGCCAGTAGCACCGGAGAGCACTACATCGCGACCTGTGGCGACGCTCTCTGCGGGCCGGATGTCGGCTGCCAATTCGGCGTCTGCACACCAGGAAGGGGCCTCAGAATCCAATCTGGCCGCTGAACTTACGCGCACGCTGCTCAATTGATTTGCCCCCAGTTATTTCGAAGCCTGGATTAGCCTATCCACAAGTACCTAAATAAGAGACAACCGTCGCAGAAGTGGCCCAGTAGTGTACTTCTGGTATTAGAATTCAATACCTTTGGTAGCTGGCGACCTATCGGAAACCGACCATGGCCTTACGCGCGGCAATTGTGGATCAGCTCAAACGGACGCTTCGCAAGGAGCACCGCACCTACGCGGACGTCGCCACAGCGCTGGATCTGAGCGTGGCCAGCGTCAAGCGGATTTTTTCGCGTGGCGACTTTTCTCTGGAGCGGCTTGACCGGATCTGCGAGATGCTGGGCACAGAGTTGTCCGAGCTTGTCGAGAACGCAAACAACTCGCAGGCGCCGACCAACCAGCTTTCATTGGCGCAGGAGAAAGCGATCGTCGCAGATCCCGTCCTGTTCCTCATAACGTGGCTACTCCTGAGTCGAACGACGCCGGAGGATATCCTTAGAACCTATCGTTTCAGCTCGGCTGAACTCCAACGGCAGCTGATACGCCTCGATCGCCTCAAGGTCGTCGAGCTTCAGCCGGGCGGCCGCGTAAAGGTGCTCGTGAGTCGCCGCTTTAGCTGGCGCCGTGGCGGGCCTGTTCAGAAACACATTCACCAAAAGTTGTTACGCGAATTCCTCGCCAGTGACTTTGCGGAAGGGGGCGCGGAATTCTTCTTTCACGGAGATACGGTGTCAGATCAGAGTGCGACTCAATTGCGACGCGTGATTCAGAATTCGATTCGCGAGTGCATGGACATCATAGACACGGACCGCACCGCACCTCACCAACGCCACGGCGTCGCCTTTGCGTTCGCCATCAGGCCCTGGGACTACAGTGGCTTTGTTGATTACAAGCGCTGATAGCCGGCGTGACTTTCTCGTGACTCGGCGGTGCTCACTAGTGCTTCGTAGGGCTATCAAGCAACGGACGCCACGCGGCAACTTGTTGAATTCACTTAGATCTCAAAATCACTTTCTGCGCTCATAATGCCGAGGTCGGGGGTTCGAGTCCTACCCTAGCCACCAATCCTCCTTTTCTTTGGACGTACAGCCACCGCCAGGGGCGTTCAAAGGAAAAACGAAGCCCGCCGAAAAATAGGGGATTCGCGGCCTATTAGGGCTACAAAAAGCTGCTGCCAATTGCCAGGAATCTAGACTGATAGGCGCCCTGATTTCGGGGCAAAACTGGGTGCCGTGGCGGAGCCTGCTCAACCCACAGATTTGCGTTATTCAATAGAACACTGAATCGCCGACCTCGTGCGTTCCGCGAAGACCATCCGCGGCGCTTCGATTTCCTGTTGCGCAACCTGGCGCCTACAGCTCCATGAAGTACGGGACGTACCGCTCAGCGCTCGGCTGCGGCCCTGCGTTCGTGCATCTTTCGGAATGCCAGCGGAGGAACCTTGTGGTCGGTGACACGCGCTGTACCGCCAGGGTGCGACCGGTCCGGACGGTGCCACGGTTTGCGATGGAACTTTCAACTACGCGGGAACCGCCAACGGATACCAGTGCACGCTGCACAACGATCGCTGGACCGAAGATGTCGCCGTTTCCGGGACTATTTCGTGGAACACCAACACGAATGTCGTCAACGCAGCGATCACGTTCATTTCGCATGCAGGATCGAGCGGCAGGCTGAATCTTCGCTGGAACGATGCCGACGCCAAAGCGATCGCCACGATCCAGGGGATAATCGATGGTGTGGCGGTGAGGGGGTTGAGCATCGCACCGTAGGCGAGAATCAGCCGTTCCCTAAGCAGGAAATCCTGCACCTGCGATCTGATGCGATCCTTGGATGCCGGTAGAACTTCTGATGCGGTGGAACGCCAGCATCACGGTGTCGGTGTCGACTACCTCGGCAAATTCCATGTGCAAATCGCCAAGTGCTGCGTTGTGAACGTCTTCGGCGTGTCGCGGACGGCCATCGGCACCAGCGCGCGCAAAGGCTGCCGTCGCGTCGGAAACGACATAAGTACGGAAGCCCAGGTTTCCGGCCATCCGGACGGTTGTGGAAATACAGTGATTGGTCGTCAAGCCAACGACAACTAAACATTCGATCCGGCGCTGCCGCAGGTCCGCTTCGAGCGTCGTGCCAATGAAGGCGCTGTTGACGTTTTTTTGGTAGATGATTTCCCCGTCACGTGGAAGGGCCTGAATCTTTGGCTCAATCCCCGGTGTTCCCGGCCGAAAGCAACCCACGGGACTGACTGAGCAATGGTGTACATGTATGACCGGGCCTAAGCCTTCGCGCCAATGCTGCAATAGCGACGCGACGCGCAATTCCGCGTCTGGATTGTTGCGCGCTCCCCAGGACGGGTCATCGAAACCCTGTTGCACATCAATCACAACCAGTGCGGCCATTGGTTTGCTTGGCTTCACTTGTACTCCGCATATGTTCTAGACTCGGAAACGCACTGTGCCTTTTCGGGTACTAACATCCAAAGTAACGATGGGAGTATCGGTTTCCCCGATCGGTCGCCGATGACGAATGACCTGGAAGTTCGACACTGCCGCGTATTGGTGGCGGTCAGCGATCATGGCGGTGTCGGCGTCGCGGCGCGGGCCCTTGGTTTGGCTCAGTCGACGGTATCGGAAACGCTGCTGTCGCTGGAGCGACTCATCGGCACACCGGTTACGCTACGCCGGCCCGGTCAGGAGGCCGCACTGACCGCCGCTGCGATCGCTTTGCTGCCCCATGCGCACGCCATTATCGCGGCCTCGGAGGCCGCCCTGGCCGCGGTGACTTCAGATCACAGTAATACTATTCGTCTGGGCGCGGTGGAATCGGCCAGCACGTTTCTATTGCCGCGCGCATTGACTGCGTTTCGATCGCAATGGCCGGCATTGGACGTGCAAATCACGATCGGGCTGTGTGACGATCTGCGTAAGCGCGTCCATCGTCGTGAACTCGATGCGGCCATTACCGTGGAGGGACCGGAGGGCGCACTCGACCGCGAGGGGAGCGGAAGTCGCAGGCTGTCCCCAACCCGGCTGTGCCTGTTTGTGTCGTCTCGCGAGACCTTGGGTGGATTCAAGATCAGGCG
>JBEPVT010000120.1:0-11816 GCA_041690895.1 Gammaproteobacteria bacterium | reverse complement strand
ATAAGAGACAGCCTCTGCGGTGTACGGCTCGGACGCTGTGGCCGGCGTCGTGAACATCATCACTCGCACCAACTATCAAGGCGCGGAGTTCGGCGCCGACTATGGGATCAGCGATCGCGACGATGGACAACGCAAGTCGTATCACGCGATGTGGGGCCAATCGACCGACAAGGGCAGCATCATCCTTGGCCTGAACTACAACAAGAATGACGCCGTGTCGGCAGCGAACCGCGCCTACTCCCACGACGCGCTGTACAAGTACAACACGGGTTACATCGCCCACGGCGGCTCCAGTCGCACGCCCAATGGCTACGTATCGCTGCCCGCGAATCTGGCGGCAGCGTACGGCTGTGGCAAGTCCAAGATCGTTACGCGCAAGAGCGGAGCGTCAGGTGCCTCGCCAACTGACTACCGCTGCTACGATTCGGTGAAAGACGCATTCAACTATCAGGCGGTCGGCAACTACGACCAAACGCCGGGAGAGCGCACCGGTATCTTCGCGCTCGCGCACTACAAGCTCAGTGACAGCGTCGAGGCGTTCGCCGAGCTCTTTCACAACAAGACCGTGTCACAGTCGCAGCAGGCACCGGTGCCGCTCGACGCCTTGGCGGATACTCTTTTCATTCCGTCCAATCAATACTACAACCCATTTGGAATCGATTTTGGCGTAGCTCCCGATGGCACGTCCACCAACGAGTTCAAGACGCGCTTGTCGACACTGGGCAACCGTTTCGGCGCGTTCTCGAGTACGCATGACCTCGTGACGAGTGGGCTCAAAGGCAGCTTTTCCGACACCAGCTGGAACTGGTTTGCGAATGCCAGCTACGGCAAGATCATCCAGCATCAGACGTTGGGCAATTACATCAATTACTCGAATCTCGCCAGCAACTTTGCCTGCACCGTTGCCAGCTGCGACCCCATCGACGTTTTCAACATCGAGGATCCGAAAACGATCGCCCTGCTCGCGACGGCGAGGACGAACTATTACAACTCTCCGCTCGACTATCAGATGCGCTCAGGAGAGGCCGGGACCAGCGGATCGCTGTTCGAGTTGCCTGCCGGTTCTTTGCAATTGGCTGCGGGAATCTCCTATCGCAAGGAATATGTCAATTCGACGGTCGATTCGAGCGTAACGACCAATCTCGTTCGCAGCGGCGACAATATCAACCTGGTTTGCTCCGGACCGGGCTCGGTCTGTTCTTCTGCGACGCAAGGCGGATTCAATGTCAAAGAGGCATACGCCGAGTTGCTGGTACCCATCCTCAAGGACCTGCCACTCGTCCAGTCTTTGAACGTCGATCTCGGGACGCGCTATTCGAAGTACAGCAACTTCGGCAGCACTAATAACTGGAAGGTCGCCATCGAGTTCAAACCGATTGAAGACCTGTTGATTCGCGGAACGGTGTCGAAGGTATTCCGGGCACCGTCCGTGTCAGACCTGTTTGCTGGCCCCAGCGCCGACTCTCCGACTGCGTTCGATCCTTGTGGTCCGGCGAGCCTGGCTTCCAATCCGGCATGCCAGGGCTACACGTTCACGAACACCGGTACGGGCCAGCTTTCGGGGGTCGTTACCGGATCGCAGTACGCGAATGCAAATCTAGGCACGCATGTTGTGTTGACGCCCGAAAACGGAAAATCCTTCGACTATGGTTTCGTCTACGATCCAAGCTGGCTAAAGGGATTGTCAGTCAACGTGGACTACTACCGCATCCTGCTCAACAACCTCATCGTATCCGGTCCCGGTACTGCCCAGCAGGTAGTCAATCAGTGCTTCAACGGCGATACGCAAGTTTGCTCTCTACTCGTCAGGACGGCGTCTGGGTCGGACAAGGGCAACATCAAGTATGTGTACGAAGCGGCGTTCAATTCAGGCAATCTCGTCACCCAGGGTGCTGATTTCGGCGGACACTATCGTCTTCCTGACACGGCTTTCGGAAACTTCCGAGTTGGGTTGCAGGCTACGTACATTCAGAGATACGACATCAATCAGGGTGGCTTTGACCAGCACTATGCCGGGCACTTCGACAAGACATTCGGAAACCTGGCGCGCTGGCGCTATCTTGGAAGTCTCGACTGGAACTGGGGCGCCTTTTCGGCAAACTACACTGCACGCGTAGTCGGTTCGATGAAGATTGGCTACCCAAGCGCCGCGCTCGGCAATTCCGCGGCTCAGCTGGATACTCAGTATGGTCCGGCAGATCCGGTATTCCACTATGGCGCTCAGACGTATCACAACGTTTCGTTGGGCTACAACATCGAGCCATTGAACACGCTGATCCAGGTCGGCGTCGACAACCTCAGCGACAAACAGCCGCCGATTCTCTACATGAACAACGTCGCGAATGCGAATACCGACGTCAGCAACTACGACACGGTCGGCCGCTACTACTTCGTGAAGGCGACAATAAAGTTCTAGATGCGCGGCGGGCGCCATCTTGCCGTCATACCGCGCGCTGTCGAATGACCGCGCGGTTGTTTTCAATTTCCCCGGATCGCTCGTCGCGCTTCGAGCGTCACCCAAGACTTTCGAACCCCACCTGTTCGCCTACAGCTTGAGTACCGAGACTTCCACCTCCCCTCGCCGTTATCGAGAAGCGGATGAGACGCGTGTCGAGACTCCCACGGGCGCCATCGACGGGTGCCTTTCTCGCGCTCCGCGCTTCGACCGATCAACGTCCAAGAGCCCGCACGGGCGGGGCCAAATCGCTTCCGTCGCAGTGGGCGCCGCGGCAGGCAGCGGATACCGCGCACCACAGTGCAGCGCAAAAGTGCGCCTCAGTCCCGTCGACTTGCGTGTGGCGACTCGTCATCTGGGAGCCGCCGCGCTCGTCAGGGTGCCATCGAATGCTGAAATCCTGCGCCTGTTGGGCGACGTCATGCGTGCCAGAGGCCATCGTGCCGAGGCTCTGCAGTATCTGCGCAGGGCAGAGGCACTGAACCCTTGTGATGCCGCGGTTCACCAGAGCCTGGGCCGTGTATTGAGTGACTCCGGCGACATCGAAGGCGCCCTTGCCGCGTTTGCGCTGGCTTGCACGCTCGATGGAAGTTCCATGACTCATCTGCGCGACTATGCCGAGGCTCTGTGCGCGGGCTTTCGCCACAGGCAAGCTCTTCCGATATTGCGCCAGCTCGCCCGAAACGCGCCGGACGACTCCGAAGCCGGAATACAACTCGCGCACGCGCTGCGACGGTGCGGCCACGAACAGGAGGCGGAAGCCGCATATCGTGAGGTCTTGAGCCAGCACGCCAGTCACGCCGTAGCATGGATTGCTCTGAGTCGCTTGCCGAGCGCGCGGCTTTCGGCAAGCGACATCGAGCGCATGGAATCAGCGCTGCGAGATTCCATCGACAGCTTGGAACAGATCGGCTTGTCGTTCGCGATCGCACGCGGGCTAGAACAACTCGGCCGCTGTGCTGACTCGTTCCACGTCTACTCGGAAGTCAATGCACGTACGCGAAGGCTGTTTGCGTGGAGCGCGAGGTACTTCTCTCACGAAGTAAAACAGTTACTCGACGCATTCTTGAATTATCCAGCTCACGCTGCCAACAACCAGGGACAAGAAGTGATTCTCGTCGTGGGTCTTCCGCTAGCGGAAACGCAGTTGGTCGGGCGGATAATTGCGTCCCATCCGCGGATCGCCGGATGCGAGCCGCTCGATGATCTTCCGAGGATCCTGCGCGAAAATGCCGACCGCCGTGGTCATACGCTGCCCGCCTATGTACAGCACGCAACGACGCACGAATGGAGACATCTCGGCCAGCTCTACCTCGAGCGGACGACTTCGTTGCGCGGATCCATGCCATGTTTCGTAGATTCACGTGCCGAAAATTGGCTCTACGTAGGCGCCGCCCTTTCTATGTTGCCCGAGGCTCGCGTTGTGATCGTGAAGCATCATCCGCTCGATGCGGCGCTCGCTTGTTTTCGCGAGCCTTTCGATCCACGCATGCCGACATTCTCGTATGATCTGGCCGCGATCGCGGCGTACATTCGCGATTTCGACTGTGCCATGCGCGTGTGGGCAACCCTGTTCCCCGGGCGCGTCTACGTGCAGCGGATCCACTCCTTGCGAAACGACAAGCTGGCAGAAGTCGAACGGCTGCTGGGATTCTGCGGGCTGCAGACCGGGCACGGCGATATCTTGGCCTGCGGCTCTGTTCCTATTCCCGACGACGCACCCAGGCCGGAACGTTACGGCGCGTTGCTCGACCCGCTGAAATTCCTCTTGGGCTCGTCGCCACGCGATTTGGCCTTTTCCGCCCAATAGGACCGAGCCGCCGCCATTCGCGGTCTCACCGCGCCGTGCGGGGCAACGAGACCCTCCGTTCAACCAAGAGAACCAGTTTCACCCTCATCGTTCCCATGCATTCGAATACTCCAGCCTCATCTGAAAACAGAATACAAAACTGATATTTTTCCGCGCGCAGCGCAGCTATCGTTTCGTGGTTTCCAGGTCGCTTTGGCGATCGCAGGCCGACGATATGATCTCAGCACGCAGCACAACGGTCGAAACGACAACAAAGGACAGTTTCGAGATAGTTGTCTCCACGGCCGAGCGCATTCTTCGCCATACACCGCTCGTCGTCGTTGCCGAACACCGGTGCCCTCCAGAGCATCCACAGTTTGAAAGCGGCGGACCCGAGAAATGTCCGTTCGTCGTATTCTCGTACACGAGTGTTCGTTTCTCGCGCAACCAGGAAGCGCCCGCGGTATTCAGCCCCAACGAAGTCAATTTCCTGGACAAGGACGACGTCTTCCAGAGGCGTCCTGTGAGCAAAGAAGGCGCTGTCTGCGACTGGATCGCACTCGCACCCGATTTGCTCAGGGAGCTGGCTTCCGACGCTGATTCCATGCAGGGAAATCAGGACAACCGGATTTTCCCACGTGCGGTCGCCCCGCTCTCGCCCGGCCTCTTCGCTGCCCAGCGGGCATTCTTCAACTCGATCAGATGCAAGCCGGGGGTTCCGCGCATGAGGGTGGAGGGCGCGGCAATGGCGCTGATCAAGGGGGTCCTGGAGTCTTCGCGTATCGGTACGCGCACGGGAGGCGCCCGAACGAACAGGCGGCGGCGAGCGACAGGTCGCACGCGAGAAATGGTCGAGGAGGCGAAATGCGTATTGGCCCTCGACTTCTCGGAGAAACTTTCCATCGCAGATGTTGCGAAGCGAGTGCACTGTTCGGCTGGTTATATCTCCAATTGCTTCAAACGCCTGACCGGCACATCTCTGCATCAATACCAACTGCAACTCAAGTTGCGCACCGCCTTGCAGATGATTTCGGAAGGTCGGTTCAACGGCGCTGCCATCGCCTCACAGGTCGGTTTTGCAAGCCACAGTCATTTTTCCAACGTTTTCGGCGGAGCATTTGGCCTCTCCCCAAAACAATTCGCGAGAGTGCTGTCGCGGAGCTCCCTCGAGGAGGCGCAAAGAATGTTGAGCTGCCGCCCACGCCAAATGTCGGATGCATCGTGCGAGGCTTATGACTACGTCTAGTCGCAGCGCGGGCGTCAGTCACTCAGGGACACGAGCCACGAGCTTCGGTCCACCGATAGTGCGTTTCGCGAAAACCACGACGATGGTCGTCAGCGCCTTGATGCCAGCCGTTGTTTCGAGTCGTTCGGCGGCAGGCGCCGTCGCAGTGCCCACGGCCATCCACGTGGAAGATCGTGTAGTGGACGGTCGCGCGCTGGTGCCATACGACAACGTATGGCTGGTTTCGATTCGATATGACGATGGCCGGCGGAGCGAAATCGGCCTATCCACCGACCATGTTCGTTACCGGCAAATTGACGGCAAGAGATACCTCACCCGCGTTGAAGGAACGACGATGGTGCGCATCAAGGAAGCGATGCCAGCTATCGCGCGTTTCTCCATGACCTTCAATGTATTTGAGCCATCGACGTTGCTGCCGAAATCCGGCGATGAGTACGACTCCGACGGACTGCACGTACACCGCGATTTCGACATGCAGCATGTCGTCAGCCAAACGCGAAAGCGCGGACAGTCCTCGGAAGAGAAGCTGACGATCGAGTTACCGGAACCTGTCTATGACTTCAACGGCGGCATGACTGGTTTGCTGCTTGCGACGCTGCCGCTCAAGCTTGGATATCGTGCGAGATTGCCCGCGGTAGACGAGAAGGCCTTCAGCCTCGTGCCGCTTCAAGTGGCAAGGGAAGAGACGATAGTTCACGCAGGGCGCAGTATGCATACATTCGTTGTGGAAATCGGCGGCGATCCGATTCAATCCACGTATTGGATATCCAGGATGGCTCCGTATGTGATCAAGGTTGAAGTCAACGTTCCGCACGCAGTTCTGAGCTGGGACATGCCGAACTAGGGCCTTCCGTCGTTGCATCCGCGAGGAGAACGGCTTTCTGATAGATGCGTCGATCGGGACGCAATACGCTCGATGCATGAATCGCGGATTTTGCACGCGCAATTTTGCGATTCGAGATGGAAGTGAGGACTGACGCCAGAGAGTACCTTGAGGTTCATGGAATTGGGGATGTCAACCATATGGCTACGAAATTGAAAAACGGTCTTTCGTTCAAGCAGAGGTTTGCCACTGCTGCTGCCTGCATGTTCGTCGCAGGTTTGGCTTTGGCAAGCGGCGCCTCGACGGTGGACAACGCGTCGAGTGCACAAAGCCTGCTGAAGGCATCCGCGTTGATGCAAGGTGGCAAATATTCCGAGGCTATTCCTCTGCTGGATGCTGCCTGCAAGGCGAATCCTCACGATGTTCGAGCCTGTCGCATACTCGCGCGCGCGTACCTGTCCTCGAATCAGCCCGACCCGGCGATTTTGACGCTCAAGCATGTAATGGAGGATCTGCCCGAAACGCCGCAGGACTTTTATGGTCTGGGAGTTGCGTATGCGTTGAAACATGATCTTGACCCGGCGTTCGAATGGTTGGGCAAGGCAAAGCAGAGTCACAAGCTGGACATGACGACGATCGAATCGGACAAGCGATTCGATCTCTTGCGCGCTGATCCCAGATACGCGCATCTGCTGCCGAAGAGGCAAGACTTCGACAATCCGTTTGTCGACAACGTGAAGATCATTCGAGAGTGGGACGGCGAGGGAAGCAACGATCAGTTTGGATGGATTGCCCGTAGTGTCGGTGATCTGGACGGAGATGGAGTGGAGGACTTTGTCACCTCGGCTCCGAGCAAGAACATCGGCGGCGAAAACGCCGGGAAGGTCTACGTATACTCGACGGCGTCAGGCAAGCTGCTCTGGTCTGCGCAGGGAGAACCGGGAGACCAGCTGGGGAGTGGCCTCGAGTCCGCGGGCGACGTGGACGGGGACGGCTTTCAGGACATCGTTGCCAGCGCTGTCGGAAGCGACACCGCCTACGTCTACTCCGGCAGGGGCGGCCAAAAGCTTCTCACGGTGCACGGCGAAGCGAAGGGCGACCAGTTTGGCAACCATGTTTCGTCGGTCGGCGACATCGACCACGACGGCCATGCCGACTTTATTGTAGGCGCGCCCGGCAATAACGCTGCTGGAAAGGGCGCGGGTCGCGCGTACGTTTATTCAGGCAAGGACGGCCATGTTCTATTGACGCTGACCGGCCAGCGCGCGGGCGACGGGTTTGGCAGCGCCGTGTCTGGATACTCAGCCGGCAAAAACAGTTTCATCGTCGTCGGCGCGCCGGCCGCGGGGCAGACGAAGAAAGGACGCGTTTACGTCTACGACGCTCTCTCGCAGAAGCCGAAGTTCACGTTCGACGCCGATGCATCGGGATCGATGCTCGGCTATATGTTCGTCTCTGTGCTCGGCGACGTGGATCGCGATGGCGTGCCGGACATCTACGCCTCCGACTGGAGCAATTCCGCGAGAGGCCCTTCAACCGGTCGAATCTATGTCTACTCGGGAAGGACAGGCAAGCGGCTATACGCGAAAACCGGAGAGACGGTGGGCGAAGGCTTTGGAACTACCCAGGCCGTCGCGGGCGACGTGAACCACGATGGTTACGCGGATTTCGTCGTGGGTTCCTGGCAGTACTCCGAGGCGGCCGTCTCCGGAGGACGCGCGTATTTGTTCTCCGGCAAAGATGGAAGCTTGCTGAAGACGTACACGTCACGCATACCCGGGGAGACTTTCGGATTCGACGCGGTCGGGCTCGGCGATGTCGACGGAGATGGAACTATGGATCTTCTGATCACCTCGGGATGGAGCGCAGTCAGCGGCTTTCATTCGGGAAGGGTATTCGTCATTTCAAGCGGCATCGTGGCGGACCAGGCGAAGGCGACGGCACCGTTGCGCGATGCCTCGCTCAAGCATTGATTCCCCCTCAATGCGTTTCAATCCTGGAGGGCGCCGGACACTCGATCTGCAAACTGCAGGTTCGCTGCTTCGCGCGATCGATCCTGAAAACGCGCACACGAGCTTCACGTTTGTGCGCCCCTCGCTTTCCATTCCATATAGGAGTTCACTTTGATGAGTGCAGACGTCTGCCGCCGGGATATTCTCAAATTGATGGTCGCGGCGGCGGCAATGCCCGCTGCCGCGACAGGCGCGCGAGAGATTTCCCGCAGTGCCAAGAAGATACGAATTCGCAGACTTCCGTGGGCTGGCATCTTGATCGAGTCGGAAAACGTCGCTCTCTTCATCGACGCGATCGCACCCGATTCAAAAAAAGGTCAACCGGCAGATGTCCTCGCGACGACCAGGGAAGCACACGCGATTGTCTCTCACAACCACGGAGATCATTTCAGTCATGACACGGTCGCTGGCATCCTTGGGAAGAACGGCCTGCTCGTTTGCCAGCGCGCGGTAGCCGACTGGATCGATCAAAGGGGACTGCGCGTGCAGCCGGTGGATCTCTGGCAGCCGGTCTTCTTTCCACGCTACGGCGATGACCTTGTGGCATTCGCCGTGCCGGCCGTAGATGGATGGGGCGTGCCGCAGTCATCCTGGGTGATCGATGCTGGCGGGATCCGCATATTTCACGGCGGCGATACCCAGTGGCATGGCCATTTTGCGGATTTCGGCAGAGCTTATGGCCCGTTCGATGCCGCGTTTCTGCCGATCAACGGGGCTCGACAACAGGACGGCCGTTTCTCCGATCTAGGCATTCCTGCGGTACTCACCCCCGAGCAGGCTGCCGCGGCAGCAAAACTGCTCCGCTCCAAGGTTATCGTTCCCATTCACTTCGGCAACCCGGACCCGCCTTCCTACGTCGAGGTGCGCGATGCCGTCGCAGCGCTGGAGACCGCTGCGAAAAGAATGAACGTCGCGGTGCAGACAATGGACATCGGGCAATCGATCGAAATTCCCGCCGGTTCTTAGAAGATGGGCAACGCAGACGACCTGTGCGCAGGTGGCCAGAAACGATGCTCTGGATTCACGTGATGCCGCCAGCATTCGACGATCTCGTGGACGCGCTGCCACGACGAACTCGCGCCGCTCATTCGTCTCGAAACTTGATTGAGGCGTGTGTTCCGTCGCAAAAGGGTTTGTTGTTCGACTGACCGCAGCGGCAAAGAGTCACACGGTTGCGCACTTCGTACTCGAATCCGTCAGCGGCAACGACGGGTATGCGCCCACGCAGCCAGAGGGGGCCACTGCAACCTTGCGCCGGATCCTCCACGAGCCCGATCGAGACCGGCAGATCGGGCTCAAGGTCTTCCTGGGACATTCGATCTCGCGCCACCAAACGGCCACTCGCACAATTGCCAACCTGGCGAATGAAATTCGCCCGAACCGCCGGGTTTTGCGTTTGATTGACCTGATTCCAGACCTGCCCATTGGGATCACAGAATCGCGCGAACGCGCATAGTGCCTCCGCATCGAGCAATAGCATGTCCGGACCTTTTTGGACGCTCGCCTGCCTTGCGAACGGCTCTCGACTCGCCGTTTCTCTTCCGTCGAAGCCAATCTTCGAGTGCGAGCCATCGCAAAACGGCTTCGTCTTTGATTCGCCGCAGCGGCAAAGCGAATAGGCTTGCTTCACCGGGTACGCCTTCCCCTCCTCCCAAGTCTCGGAGCCACCCTGCGCATCCGTGCCAATGGTCTGTTTGGCCATCTGAATTCCGCCGGTGACAAGATACGGACCGTTTTCGGACACGACGACGCGCGCTTTGTTTCTCGAGGTTTTGTTCATAACCGACTCCGCACAGAGAAAGCCAACATTCCAGCAAAAGCGCCGTATCGACGCGGCTATTTTTGCACGACACATCGCAGCCCCGTTGCCATATCCATGCCGGCGGAAGTCAAGCTGCGTCTTTGCAGCGTGGCGGGGGTCACCCCTCAAGGCGAGGAGTCTATCGGCCCGCGTATATCTCGGCCACTTCAAAACCCGCTTCGAGTATTGCCGCGGTTAGCTGCTGCGATTGCCGGGAACGGAGGATCGACCTCCAGAACGCGTACTTGCCCTCGATGGAAAAACGCAGGAATCCGGGGCCACGGAGAGGGAGAACGCTGCGCAAGCTTTCGAAACACTCCGTTGGAGCGCCTTGGCCTCATGTCCGGGGGATTTGTCGCGCAGGCCATCGCCGCGATGCGATTTCGGCTTGCAATCCGATGCTGAGTGTGCGCAAATACCATCCATGTGGATGGTAACTGGATGGTGCACGTGAACAAAAAAATGATCGTATCGAAGGGCCACGATCAAGAGGGCGCCAGTACGAAGCTGACGATCAATCTGGGCGTGATCGACCTTGGGCATATCGACCTGCTAGTCGAGGACGGTTTCTATTCAAATCGCACCGACTTCATTCGCAGTGCGATCCGTAACCAGGCGGCTCTCCACCGTGATGAGCTCAAGCGCAGTATCGCCAAGCGAAAACTCGGCCTCGGTCTCATGCACATCACGCGCGCGGAGCTTGAGGCAATGAGAGATCGCGGCGAAACCCTTCAGATCGAGACGCTTGGCCTCGTGAGGATCGCCGAAGACGTCGACCCCGAGCTCGCGCTGGCCACGATTGCATCGATACGCGTGTTGGGCGCGCTGCAGGCGACCGCCCGCGTCAAGTCCGCACTTTCCAGCCGAATCCGATAGAGGCTCTCGCTGCATGACCTACTTAGACAGCTCCGCACAGCGCGCGAGGCAGGCTTCTCAGAGATTGCGCGAGAAACTTCAAACCTTTCGCCTCGGCGGAAAACCGCCCAGCGCTTCCTCGCGCGAGACCACCGACATCCACCGCATCATCAGCGACAGCTTGCATCGCGCCGGCTTGCAAGGCGTCGGCAGAGCGCGTCGCGAATCGTCGCCGCAATGGGTCGATGGTGCCTCGCCCGGAGTCTTTCTTGAAGATTCTCTCGAAACCGATTGGGGAAGCCTCGAGTACAAACTCTATATCCCGACCCTGTCGTCGAACTCCGAGGCGTCGCGACCGCTGATCGTCATGCTGCACGGATGTACCCAATCGCCGGATGACTTTGCCGCGGGAACGCAAATGAATGCGCTGGCCGAGAAGCATGGATTTTTGGTTCTGTATCCAGCCCAGTCCGTGACGGCCAACCCCAATCGCTGCTGGAGCTGGTTTCGACGGCACGATCAAGTCAGGGGCAAGGGCGAGCCGGCTAAACTCGCGGCCGTCACCAGGTTCATCGCCGGCAAGCATGAGATCGACGAGCGGCGAATTTTCGTCGCGGGCCTTTCGGCAGGTGCCGCGATGGCGAATGTCCTGGGGCGCACGTATCCCGAACTGTACGCGGCGGTGGGTTCCCATTCGGGGCTACCCTATGGTGCGGCCGAGGACGTCGCGTCTGCTTTTCGCGCTATGCGCGGAATGGGAAACGCGTCGATCAGAAACACGCCGCACGCCGAAGGTCGAAGTCTGACAGCCCCGAAACGCACGATCGTGTTTCAC